>CAZGIK010000042.1:0-38176 GCA_964525755.1 uncultured Verrucomicrobiota bacterium | reverse complement strand
CACGGCCAACCCTCGTGCGCGCCTTCTGGAAGCAAGCCGATCTCTCTTTGTGAAAGGGTGTTACCCATTACAGCGATGCTCAGTAGTGATAAACTGTAACTATTGCATTCAGCCTTCCGAGGCGACCTCAATGCATCTATCGTAGAGCGCCCCGCATACCTTTGAGTCAGCGAAACCATCACCAATTCGCGTTCCTAAGTCATAGAGGCTGTACAGTGTCCCAGCGATGGAGATCCACTTTATTTGCGCTTTCCCAATTAAGCTCCCAACTGCCGCTCCAATACCCGTCTTACATGCGTTCTTCCCCAGTGATACAGCCCCACTCCCAACCACCTCTCTAGCTGTACGCTTCATGCAGTCAATCCGAAACTGGGCACATTCTTCCTCGGTAATAGCCAGCCCCAATCCATCAACTTGTGACAATGGATTGTTAAGCACGAATCCGTAGATGTTTAGCATCTCCCTCGATCGCATCACAGGAGTTCGCGTTCCAGATGCACTGAATCCCGCCTCATGGTTGGGATCCCTGTTCACCCACCTCTGGGTGTTCGGGTCGTAGAACCGATACCCGTAGTAGTACAGGCCCGCGCTGGCATCCACCCCGGGCGCCATCCACGGCTTGCTGCTGAACCGCATCCGGTTGGCACTCGCCAGCGTTCCCGAGCTCTGCAGCAGTCGCCCGAACGCGTCGTAGCGGTACCATCCCACCTGCGAGCCGGTCGACGTGCTGTACAACCCCGTCACGTTCCCGTTCCCGTCCGCATGGTACGCGCTGTGCGTGCTCCACGTCCCGCTTCCGGTACTGAACCCGTGGCTCCGGGCGAGGAGGCCGCCGATCCCACCGGCCCCGTCCAGACTGCCGGACAGGTCCACCCCCCGGGTGTAGCTGACCGTCGGGGCCGACGTGTTCCGCTCCTGCACCAGCAGCATCCCGTCGTAAACAAACCGTTCGGTCGACGTCGGGTACCAGTCGACCAGCCGATGGGACGTGTCCCACGCGTAGCTGTTGGTCCACCAGTGGCTTGCGGTCTGCTGCAGCCGCAGGGCACTGCGCTTCCGGGCGGTGTTGTAATCCCAGGCCACGGTGTCGTTGGCCCACGGACCGTCCTCGGTCGCCAGCAGGCCGTTGGCGTACGTGTACTTCGTGGTCCCCACCGCGTCGACCCTGTTCGTCGGACGCCCGGCGTCCCTGATGTTCAGAGGGAAGTTTGGGAGGAAGAGACTTTTTTCCCGCGGAGGCGCTGAGGCGCGGAGGAACACGGACGGCCATGGGCGGCGGAGCTCCAGGGAATCACAGACCGGCGGCCTATCGGCCGCGGCTACGGGGAACCGCATGCAGCGGGCAGCAGGGCCCCGATCGAGAGAAGACATCCCTGATCTTCGTCCCTTCGCACCCTTTGTTGTCGTTCTCCCTCCCCTGCTCGGGAGCCTCCCGGCATCTGCGGAGATCGGTGAAATCTGCGGATGAGAATGAGTTCTCCCCGACGTACCCCCCCGCCTCGCAGGAGCTCGGCGCTCCGGAAGAGGGCGGTGACGGGAAGGAAAGTGGGGAGGTCGATTCCGATTCCGACCCCGACCCCGAGGGGATGGGAGCCATGGGGGAGACCGGCGGCCTATCGGCCGCGGCTACGGGCGCCGGGGGTGGGGCGGCAGCCGGGCGGCTCGGCAGGAGCCTCGCGCCACCGCTTCTGCCGCGAAGCCCTTATGCGGTGGCGCGAGCGTCCCCGCGAGCCGCGTCCCGCCGCACTCCCTATCGGCGCCGCGTCCTTTTGAGTTCTCTGCGTTCTTTGCGGTTAAGAGCCTGTCCGGAAACTCCGAGGGGTCCTGCGGCGAGGCATTTTGGCGGTGGGCAAGGCGGGGAGGCCGGAGCATCCCCGTCCCGCGGCCGCGGGATGACGGCCGACCCAACGCCGCCCACCGCCAAAAGGGCCGCCGCCCGGAGGGTTCTCGCGGAAACGGCCCGCTGGCTTCGTTGCTCGTCGGTCACAGCTCCATGAAGGGGATGCTCCCTCCTCGCGCCTCGCCCCCGGGCCATTTCCGCGAAAACAGGACCCCTCGGAGTTTCCGGACAGGCTCTAAATCTCCCCCTGCCCGGTGCTTCCGGACAGCCTCCGGACGTCACGGCCTGTCCGGGGATCCGGGCGGGGATTTCAACTCGCCGTCCACCCACGCGGCGAGGACGCCGAGGTCGTCGGTGGTGCTGGTGCCGTAACGGGTCGCAAGGGCGGCCACACGCGCCGGTCCGACGGCCCGGCGGACCCAGGGCCGGACCACCCGGCGCGGTGACATGTCGCGGCTCCGCCCCACCGAGAGGGGCACGTCGAGCCCCCCCGGCCGCATCCGGCTGAGGGTCCGGATGTACGGCTCGCCCTCGCCGCGGATCCGCCCCAACTGACGCGCATGGGCGTCGGCCAGCGCCGCGTCGACCCGACCGGTCACCCGCGCCACCAACCGCTGCCGCAGGCCGCGCCAGGCCTCCCTCCGCTGCTCCCGGGGCAGGGTCCAGAGGTCCCAGCCGAGCATCGCCACCCGCCGTCCGGTCGGGGATCCCCGCAACCACCGGTCCCATCGCCCGATGGGCCCGGGGGCGTCGAACAGGATCAACCGCGACACGGGCATCCGGCGCGCCGCCATCGCGGCGGCGATCTCCCAGGCGAAGCGTCCCCCGAGGCAGTGCCCGAAAAGCACCACCTCCCGTCCACCGGCCACCCGGACCAGACCGTCCACGGCGGCGTCGACCAGCTCCCGGCATCCCGGCTCCTCCGCCCCCTCCAGGTGCACCCCCAACGCCGTGCAGGGAACCCCCAGCGCCCGGACCAGTCGCGATCCCGGGACCAGCGAGGCCAGGTCGCCCAGTCCGCCCGGCACCACCGCGAACACCGGTCCACCGGCACCTGCTCCCAGCGGACTCACCCGGCACTCCCAGCCGACGGATTCCACACGTCCGACCGTCGCCGCCACCACCCCGCTTCCCAGCCCCGCCACCTGTCGACGGAGTGCCCCAAGGGTCGGGTCGGCGAGGAAGGTTCCGATCGGCACCACGACCCCCGTGTCGACACGGACCCGTTCCAGCAACTGCACCACCCGCAGCGAGTCGCCGCCGGCCGCGAAGAAGTCCTCGTCGTCGGTGCCGGTGGCGCCGGCCACCAGCCCGCACCACGCGGCCGTCACGGGATCGTCCCCGGGTTCACTCCCCGACGCATCCCGCGACTCCGAGGTTCCGGGAGCCGGGATGGTGCCGGACACATCCGTCACCCCGGGGACCCCGGCGAGGAGGGTGCCCAGGGTGGGACACCGGAGGAAATCGGCCAGGGACACCTCCACGCCGGTCGCGTGCCGGAGTTCCTCCAGCAATCGCATCGCCCCGAGGGAATCCCCCCCGAGGCGGAGGAAATCCTCGTCCCGATCCGCCCGCGCGGCCGGCAGGTGGCGGCACCAGACCCGGGCGACCGCCTCGGAGGGGACACCCTCCTCCTCCGCCGGACCCGTCCCGTCGCGCAACGGGATCGGTTCCTCCCGGACACCCTCCTCCGCGGCCCATCGCACCCGGTCGGGATCCAGAGCCCCTTCCTCGAGCAGGCGGACGCATCCCTCCAGCAACCGTCCGACCCAGGCCGCATCGAACCGCCCGGCATCGTGCTCCAGCTCCAGACGCCATCCACCGGCCTCCGGGCTCACCATGAAGGTGAGCCCCGCCTTGGGTCGCGCCCGCGGGAAGTCGAGCGCGACAGGCACCAGCCCGGGAACCGTCGGGAGGTCCGGGGCACCCGTCCGGGGGGCGATGAGGATCTCCGACCACGGGGGGATCCCGGCCTGCCGCACCGGGTTGAGGGCGCGGACAATCCGGTCCAGCGGGATGAAGCCGCGACGGTACGCGTCGAGCAGTTCCGACCGCACCGCACGCAGGGTCTGTCGGAAGGAACCCACGGGAGGCCGCACGACCAGGGGCACGGTGTTGATCAGCGGTCCCACCGCTCGGGCCAACCCCGGCCCGTCCCGCAGCGTGAGCGGGAAGGCCACCGCGAAGTTCCCCAAGCCAAGACATTCCTGGAGATGGATCTGGAGGGCCGCGACCAACACCGTGAACCCGGTCGTCCCCTCCTCCCGCGCCAGCGCGGCCAAGGCGGCCCCGACCTCCGGGTCCACCCGACGCACCACCCGGCCACACAACCCGTCCCCCGCCGGATCGCGGGGCATTGACTCCACCGGAAA
The DNA here is from genome assembly GCA_964525755.1 of uncultured Verrucomicrobiota bacterium. Lineage (GTDB taxonomy): Bacteria > Verrucomicrobiota > Verrucomicrobiia > Limisphaerales > UBA9464 > UBA6176. Next base: position 33,964 of record CAZGIK010000042.1, on the reverse strand, counting down.
CGGGACCCGCGGGCTGACGCCATCCAGCGCGGTCCGCCACGCCCGGAGGGCCTCGACGGCCCGGGGCGACGCCAGGGTCCGCTGCTCCGCCATCGCCACCTGGCGGGGCACCGGACCGGTCTCCGGGCGGGCGGGCACCCGACCCTCAACTCGCGCGGCGTACGCATCCCACAGCTGGCGGGCCAGGAGGTCGAGGGAGGCCTCGTCCACCGCAACGTGATGGAACAGCAGCCCGAGGATTCCCTCGCCGTCGGCCAGACGCCACCAGTGGGCCCGCCACACCGGACCGGCCTCCAGGTCGAAACACTCCCGGTCCGACCCGAGTGCCATCGCCTCCCAAGCGGCCTCCCGTTCGGTCGCCGGCAGGCCGGACAGGTCGGCGCATCGCAGCCCGGGTCCGGCCGAAGCCAGCACCTGCTGCATCAGACCGGCGCCCGACATCCGGTAGCCGGTCCGGAGCACCTCATGCCATCGACCCAGGTCCTCCAGCGCCTCGCGGAGGATCCCGATGTCGACCGCTCCCCGGATCCGCCACCCGAGCCACACGTGGTTGGGGCCCCGGACCGGATCGGCCATCTGGAGCCACCACAGGCGGGCCTGGGTCGACAGCGCCGGGGCACCGGACGCCTCGCCATCACCGTCCTCCCTCGGCAGGGCGGCCAGGCGGGCCCGGTCGACCTTCCCGTTCGGGTTGAGGGGCAGCTCGCGGACGCACTCGATCCGGGCGGGAACCAGGAACGCCGGCAGGCGTCCCGCCAATTCCTTCCGCCACCGCTCCGGCAACGCGTCGGCATCCGGATCCCGGGGCACGACAAACGCCCGGAGTTCCGCCTCCCCCCCGTCGCCCCGCACCCCGACCACCGCAGCCGCCCCCACACCCTCGAGTCCCGCCAGCACCGCCTCCACCTCGCCGGGCTCCACCCGGAATCCCCGGATCTTCAGCTGCTGATCCATCCGCCCCAGGAACTCCAGCACCCCGCCCGACCGCCACCGCACGCGGTCGCCGGTCCGGTACAGGCGGGCCGGGGCGCCCGGCCATCGGCCCCTGTCGACAAACCGTTCCCGCGTCAGGTCGGGGTTGCCGACGTATCCCCGGGCCAGGCCGGCACCCGACACCCACAGCTCCCCCGGGAACCCGTCCGGCACGAGGTGCCCGTGGGCATCGACCACCCAGACGTCCGTTCCCCGCACCGGTCTCCCGAGGGGCACCGTGTCGCCGTCGCCCGGCGGTTCCCCCACCGCATGACAGCAGGTGAAGGTGGTGTTCTCGGTCGGGCCATACCCGTTCACGAGGCGCAGGCCGGGAACCTCGGACAGCACCCGACGCACCTGCGGCACCGGCAGGACATCCCCGCCGGACAGCAACTGCCGGAGCGGACGGAGGAGTCCGGGATCGGCATCGACCACGACCCGGAAGTAGCCGGCGGTCAGCCAGAGGGTGGTGATGCCGGAATCCCGGATGAGGGCACGCAACTCCTGAAGGCCCACGGGGCCGGGCGACGGGAACACGAGCCGTCCCCCGGTGAGGAGCGCCCCCCAGATCTCGAAGGTCGACGCATCGAACGCCAGCGGCGCCAGCTGCAGCAGGACCTCGCCCGGGCCGAGCGTCACGTACCCCGCCCCAACGACGAGACGCACGATCGCCCGGTGCGGGACCTCCACCCCGTTGGGCCGGCCGGTCGTGCCGGAGGTGTACATCACGTACGCCGCATCCCCGGCCGAGTCCGGTCCCGCGGGCACCTCCCCGGGCGGGCCGTCGCCGGGGTCCGGATCCAACCCGTCCCCCGGGGGAACGCCGACGGCCCCCGCCCGGGCGATCACCCGACGGATCCCCGCGTCGGCCCGCTGCAGGGCGATGCGTTCCGGGGGATGGGACGGGTCGAGCGGCACGTACGCCGCGCCCGCGCGAAGGATGGCGAGGAAGGCGCAGGCCACGTCGGGTGAACGCTCCAGGAGCACGCCGACCCGGTCGCCCGGCCTCACCCCGGCCCGGCACAACCGCGCCGCCAGCGCCGCCGACCGGCGCTCCAGCACGGCGTAGGTCCACGCGACGCCCGGTCCCTCCACCGCCAGCGCATCGGGCGTCCGGCGCGCCTGGTCGAGAAAGACCCGGACCACGTCGGGATCCCCCGCGGGCACCGGATCGCCCCGACCGCGGGCGGCGAGGACGGCCACGGTCGGATCCCCGACAAGCGCCAGCGCCGAGACCCGCGCCGCGGGGTCGGCGGCCATGGCATCGAGGACCGACTCCCAGGCATCGAGGAGCGTCGCGACACCCGGGGCCCCGACCCGGTCGCCATCGCGCTCCACCTCGACCCGGAGACCGGATGCCACCGGATGGACGGCCACCGAGAGGTCGAACGGGGCCCGGCCGCGATCGACCTCGACCCGTTCCAGCCGGAGGCCCGGCACGGGGAGGTCGAACGCAGGTTCGTCCCGCACCTGGAAGGCGACGGTGATGAGGGGGCCGCTGCCCGGGCTTCGCCCCAGGCCGCGGACCAGCCGATGGTACGGCAGTTCGGCATGTTCCAGCGCCCGCCCGGTGGCGGCATGGATCCGGCGCAGGAGGTCGGCCACGGTCGGATCATCCGAAAGGTCGGCGACGAGCGGGACGAGGTTCACCACGTACCCCACCGCCCCGGCCAGTCCGGCCCGGCTGCGGGCGGCCACCGGGGTGCCGGTCAACACCCGGGGCAGACCCAGGCACCGGTGCAACACCACCGCCAGCGCGGCCTGCAGGACGGTGAACCGGGTGACACCCGCGCGGGACGCCACCGCATCGACCGCCGCCCGGCGCCCGTCGTCCCAGTCGCGCGCCAACCGGGCAGCCTCCCCGACGGCACGGACCGGCGGTGCGAGGAGCCCCACGTCGGGCGGATCCCCGACGTCGGCCAGTTCCCGTCGCCAGTGGGCCATCGCCGCCGCATCCCGGCCGTCCTCCCAGCGCCCCGCCTGCCACGCCGCCCAACGCGCCACCGACGGGGCGGGGCCGACATCCCCCGGCCCCGGACCGCCCCGGAGGCAGGCCCAGCCGGCGAGGAACTCGCGCATCAGCACGGCCCGCGACATCCCGTCCATCACCGCATGGTGGAAGACGAGGAGGAGCACCGGATCCTCCCCCTCCGCCCGCACCACCGCCGCGCGCCACAGGAGGGAGCCGTCCATGCGGAACGGGGCCCGGGCGATCGCCTCCAGCCATTCGCGCACCGACACCCCGCCCCCACCGCTTCCGGGCGGGCCTCCCGCCACCCAGGGCACCGCGCACCGCGCATCGGCCGAAACCGGATGAATCCGCTGCCACACCCGGCCCGCCTCCCGACACAGCCCGGTCCGCAGGGAATCATGCCGCGCCATGAGTCCGGCCAGCACCCGATCCGGTTCATCGCCTTCCCACGCACCGCGGATCCGGAGCGCCACGGGGATGTTGTAGGCGGGCGAATCGGGAGCCGCCTCATGGGCGAGATGCATCTGCTCCTGCCCGGGCGATGCCGGGAGGGAGAGGCGACCGTCCGGGTCGACGGATCCCGTCGGCCGCCAATCGTCCGGCGGAACGGGCGGGACCGGCCGGGGACCCGCCACGAGCCGTCCGGCCAGCCGCCTCCGCGCGGCCGGATCCAGCGATGCCAGCCGGCGGCGAAGCGCCTCCGGGTCGACCGCACGGCCCACGGGATCGGGACCCGACGGGCTCACCGGCCTTCCTCCGGGTCGCCGGGGGACTCGGGGACGCCCGAGAACGGGTCGACCACGACGTCGAGCAGGCAGGGTTTCCCGGATTCGATGGCGGCGCGGAGGGTGTCCGCAAGTTCCCCGGCCGACTCGATCCGTCGGGCGTCCCATCCGAGCGCCGCGGCCATCTGGTCATGGCGGACCTCGGGGAGATACGCGTGCACCCGTTCCGGATGGCCGGCCGGCAACCGGTCGCGCTGACGGAACCCGCCGGTGTTGCCTCCATTGTGGATCACGACCACGCAGGGCCGGAGCCCGTGCCGCGCCGCGGTCTCGAGCTCGACCAGCGACAGGCCCAGGCTGAAGTCGCCCGTCAGCACCACCACCGGTTCACCGGGCCGGGTCAGGCAGGCCGCCATCCCCTGGAGAAGGCCGCCCCCCATGCATCCGTTCCAGCCGGGCTCCATCCAGCGCAGCGGCAGGGAAGCCTCCAGCCGACGACGCCCCGTCTCCAGCGTCAGGTTGCCGTCGAGCACCACCGTGGCCCCCGGCGGCAGCGCGCGTCGCACCGCATCGACCGCCGCGGCCAGGGCCAGGGGTCCGACCGGACTCCCGGCCGGGACGGCCGGTACCGCCCGACGACGACCCGACCGTTCGGCGATCTCGGCCCGCCAATCTTCCCACGGGCGGTCTGTCGTCGGGGACCGCGCACCCCATTCGCGCTGCAGCGCGCCGAGGAACCACCCGGGATCGGCGTCGCCCCCTCGTCCTCCCGGGGGAATCACCTCCCCGGCGCCGGCGTCCCAATCCACCCGGATCCACCGCGCGTCCGGATGCCGCTCAGCCCCGAACCGCAGCCGCCAGTCGATCCGGGCCCCCACCACCAGGACGCAGTCGGCGCGGGCCAGCACCTCGGAACGGATCCGCTGGACCGCCAGCGGATGCCCGTCGGGAAGGATTCCGCGCAGGGCGCCGAGGCAGGCCACCGGCAGGCCGCACGCCTGGATCCAGCTCCGGAGGTCGGCGAGATCCGCCGTCCAACGGCATCCCTCGCCCAGGACCAGGACCGGCCTTCGCGCCGTGCCCAATTCATCCACCACCGCCCGGACATCCACCGTCGGCGCCGGCCCATCGGCAACGTCCGCCCCGACCGGCGCCGGGCCGGCCTCGGGCACGATCGTCCCCCGGAGGACGTCCTCCGGCAGGTCGATGTACACCGGGCCCGGCCGGCCGCGGAGGCACATCCCGACGGCGGCACGGATCAGCCCCGGGATCTCCGAGGCCGTCCGGGCGGTGGCCGTCCACTTGGCGACGGTCCCCAGGGTGTCCGGCGCGTGCCATTCCTGGAACTGGCCGGTGCCGCGGGCGGCGAGCGACCGGGACCCGCCGAGGACCAGCAGGGGCCAGCCGTTGTCCCGTGCGACCAGCAGGCCGGTAAGGGTATTGGCCACCGCCGGGCCCGCCGACACCACCACCGCCCCTTCCAGCCGACCCGACCACCACCCGGCGGCGCCGGCCAGGAAGGCCGCGCCGGCCTGGGTGCGCATCCCGATGGGCCGCATCCCCAGCCGGGCCGCATGGTCGAACAGGGCGTCGACCGGGGTGCCCGACACCCCGGCGATCCAGCGGATGCCACACCCTGCCAGCGACCGGATCACCGCCTCGGCCCCGGGGATCCGCTCCTCCCGCCGATCCCCGAGCCGGGCGACGAGACGGGCCCGGCCGGCGGCCCCGAGGGCCCGGAGACGGTCGCGCCGGTCCCGCGACGGGGACCCGTCGGCGAGGTCCGAGCCCGGGGTCATGGCCGTCCGTCCTCCGCCTCCGAGAGCAGCCGCTCCACCTCCTCCGGATCGAGAAGATCCAACCGGCCGGCCAGCGCCTCGAGGGAGTCCGCGTCGGCCGCCAGGTGGGCGGCGAGCTGGGCCGGGGTCGGGTGGCGGAAGACGAGTCCCTCGGGCAGTTCGCACCCCAGATGCCCGGCCACACGCGCCGCGAGGGCCGCGGCGCGGAGCGAGTCCCCGCCCGCGGCGAAGAAGTTGGTGTGACGCCCCACGACGACACCTCCCCCCAGGGCCTCCCGGAAGAACCCCGCCAGCTCCGTCTCCCACTCCCCGACCGGCGCCTCCTGCACCTCCGCCAGCTCGGACTCCATGCGCCGGTGCAGGCCGATCCGCTGGATCTTCCCGGTGGGCCCCTTGGGGATGGACCCCACCGGGACGATGCGGGTGGGAACCTTGAACGGGGGAAGGCGTCCGATGAGATACGCCCGCAGGGCGGATTCGTCGGCCGACCGCCCCTCCCGCAGCACCACGGCCGCGGACAGGTCCTCGCCCAGCGTCGGATGCGGCACGCCGAACGCCACCGCCTGCGCCACATCCGGATGTTCCAGCAGGGCCTCGTCCACCTCGCGCGGGGCCACCTTCTCGCCGCCCCGGTTGATCATCTCCTTGAGACGCCCGGTCAGGAACAGGTAGCCGTCGGCGTCGAGATACCCCTCGTCCCCCGTGCGGAACCATCCGTCGCGGAACGCCGTCGCGTTGGCCTCCGGGTTCGCCACATAGCCCGCGGTCACTCCGGGCCCACGGATGACCACCTCGCCCGCCGCCCCGGCGCCCAGGAACGTGCCGTCCGGGCCGGCGATCGCGATCTCGGGCCCGGCGGCGCGTCCGACCGACCCCGGCTTGCGGACCCCGGGTGGGAGCGGGTTGCTGGCCATCTGATGGGCCGCCTCGGTCATCCCGTAGGACTCGACCACCGGGATCCCGAACACCCGTTCCAGCTCCCCGAGGACCACCGGAGGCAGGGCGGCCGAGGACGAGCGGATCAACCGGAGTCCATGCCCCGCGAACACCCCGGGATCCGCCGCCGCCCGGCCCAGGATGGCCTGATGCAGCGTCGGCACCGCGGTGTACCACGTCGGGGCCGTCGACCGCAGCCAGCCGGCGAATTCCCCGGCCCGGAACCCGGGCGTGGCGACGATCGATCCGCCGCCCGCCAGGGGGGCGAGCAGCGAGGCGACCAGCCCGTGGATGTGGAACAACGGCATGATCGCCAGGCAGCGGTCGGCGGGTCGGAGACCGAGGACGGTCGCCACCGCCGTGGCGGAGGCCATCAGGTTGCCGTGACTCAGGGGCACCTGCTTCGGACGGGCCGTCGTGCCGGAGGTGTGCAGGATCAGCGCCACCGCCGCGGGGTCCACCGGGTCCGGGGAAACCGATGCCCCCGGCGCCGCGGTCCCGAAACTGGGCCATCCGCCCTCCCCTGCCCCCAGCGGCGGAACGGCGATCACCGGCACCCCGCGCCGCAGGGCCGCGGCGCGGACCGGACCGTCGGCCCCCGGCCCGGTCACCACGGCCGCCGCCTGCAGGTCGCCCAGGTGGAACTCCAGGTCCTCGACCCCGTACGCGGGGTTCAGCGGCGCGGCCACCGCCGCCGCCACGGTTCCCAGGAACGCCACCGCCAGCTCCGGACCGTCGGGCAGGACAATTGCCACGCGGTCCGCACGTCCGATGCCCATCGACCGCAGCCCGGCCGCAAAGGCCGCCACCGACCGGGCCAGCGCATCATGACCCAGACGGAGGCCGTCGACACCCACCACCGCCGCCGCGTCCCCCTGCCGGCGCGCGTTGGCGAGGAGAAGTTCGCTCACCGAGTCGGGCGGGGGGGAGACGGCGGACGGGTCCATGGCTGGGGGAAACCCTGACGCAGGGCCGGTCCGGATGACAACTGCCGCGAACGACGCCGCCGCCCGGGCGCTGTCAGCCGTCGGCGCTGAGGTCGAGCGCGGTGAAGCGTCGGCCGAGCCACCACACGCCGAGCGCGGCCTCGATGGCGAGGATGATCCCGGCGCCGGCCGATGCCGCCAGGGTGGCGGCCACGGGTCCCGAGGCCAGGTAGCCGGACACGAAGGCCATGCCCCCGAGGACGCTCGCCGGCAGGACCGCCACGAGCATCACCACCGACTGCCCCAGCAGGAACACCAGCCGCTGACCCATCACCTCGAAGCCCGCGGTCTGGTCACGGATCGGACGCACCCACGCCGGGAAGAGGAGCACGGCGGCATTCGGCACCACGAGGGAGACGAGGTTGAACAGCGGACAGACCAGCCCGGCCGCCAGGCCGATCGCCACCACCAGCCGGAGCGGAAGCGCCTCGGCCACCATCGGCACCTGGGTGGTCAGCGTCCCCACAAAGATCAGCAGGAGCCACTGCAGGACGGTCAGGATGGCCGCCGGGGTGGCCATCTCCCCGAGCACCACCTGCCACGGCGGCAGCGGCACCAGCCGCAGCTGGTCGGCATAGGTCATGTCGTTGCGGAAATCCTGCCGGAAGAGCTGCGTCCCGAGCGTCAGCGAGAGCACCAGCAGGGTCAGCCCCACGATCCATGCCAGCTGGAGAAAATTGCCGCCATGACCGGCCCGGCCGGCCGATGCCAGCACGGCCGAGAGCGCCGACACCCACACCGCGGACAGGAGGAACATCCGCGGGGACCACATGGACCCGGCGGCGATGAGGTTCTTCCACAGCAGCGCCACCGGGGCGAAGCCCCGGGGGGCGAGGCGGAAGGGCGGACGGGAACGCCGCGGGGCGCGCAGCACCGGGGACTGGCCCGAGCGGGCGGAGTCGATGATCTGGCTGCGGCGCCGGGCGAGGTCGAGGGTTGCCTCCTCGAACGCCACCTCCGACCGCATCACCCACCCGTAGAGCAGGCCGAGCAGGAGGACCACCGGGGGAAGCGCCCGGAGGAAGCCGGGGACGTCCACCGCGAACCACGGCCGCACCACCCATCGGAACGGCGCCAGCACCACGCCCGCCGCCGGGGTCGCCATGAGCTCGGCCGTCCAGGCCCGGAGCCCGGCGAGGTCGGTCGCCACCGGCGACGCCGGCGCGGCCCGGTGCCATCCCACCGCCACCACCCCCGCCACCCCGGCCAGGAGCACGCCCACCAGGAGCCGTCGACGCCCCGCCGAGAGCCCCCGGTCGAGCCACCGGGTCATGGTGAACGAGGCGCCGAGGGCGTGGAGGTTCAGGGTGAACAACACCAGCCACCAGCCGGCCAGGTGCAGCAACCCCTCGACCCCGCGCAGGAGGCGCCCGGAGAGGAGGGTGAACAGGAAGGAGGCGAACAGCAGGCCGGCCTGGGAACGCACCAGCTTGTAGTGGATCAGCTGCCGACGCGTCACCGGGGCCGGCAGGAGGTAGGTGAGCTCGGTCTCGGTGAACGACAGGGCCGCCCTCCGCCCCGGCAGCAGCCACCCCAGCGCCAGCCACACCAGCAACCCGCACGCCGTCACCCCCTCCCAGTACCAGCGGTCCTCCGGACCCGACACCGTCCAGTCGGCCGGCGACCGGTGCCGGATCGGCAGGAGCAGCGCCCCGCCGAAATACCATCCGAAGTACGCCACCCCCACCAGCGCCCCGATGAAGTACCGGGGTTGGCGCAGCCGACGGATCCGCAGCCGGAGCAGGTTCAGGAAGGACCGCCCCTGCAGGAACAGCAGGGCGCCGATCAGCGGTCGGATGGATCCGGCGGACGGCGGCACGGGGGGCGGGGCGGGGGCGGCGACGGGGGTGTCAGTCGAGCGAGACCCGGAACGCCTCGTCCCGCCGGAGCGACCGTGCGAACCCGGCCAGCAGCTCGGGAATCCGTTCCAGGTCGCGGAGGTTCACCATCTCCACCGGGGAATGCATGTACCGGTTCGGCAGGCTGACGAGGGCGCTCGGGATGCCGCCCCGGGTCCAGAAGATCGCGTCCGTGTCGGTGCCGCTGGTCGCGCTCATGGCCTCGTGCTGGAGGGGGATTCCCGCCGCCGCCGCCACCGCCTCGAGCCGGGCCACCACCGCCGGATGATTGCATCCGCCATGCGTGAGCGCCGGACCCGCCCCCAGGCGGATGTCCCCGTGCTGCCGCTTGTCGATCGTCGGGTAGTCGGTGGCATGGGTCACGTCGACCACCAGGGCGACGTCCGGATGGAGCGAGTAGGCGATCTGGCGGGCGCCCAGCAGGCCGGTCTCCTCCTGGACGTTCGCCACGGCGCAGACCTCGGCACCGAGTTCCGAGGCCACGGGATGGAGGAGCCGCAGGGCCTCGGCCACCGCCCAGGTGCCGATGCGGTTGTCGAACGCCCGGGCCACGGCCAGGTCGTTGCGGAGGAGTTCGAACCGGTCGTTCAGGGTGATCGGGTCGCCCACCCGGACCAGCTTCATGGCCTCGTCCCGGCTGGACACGCCGATGTCGATGAACAGGTCCTGGATCTTGGGCGGCTTGGGATCGCCCTCGGCCTTCATCAGGTGGGGCGCCACGTTGCCCACCACCCCGGTGACCGGGCCGTTGCGGGTGTGGATCGTGATCCGCTGGGCCTTGGTGATCGCCGGGTCGACCCCGCCGGTCCGCCGCACATGGAGGAACCCCTCGTCGGTGACGTAGTTCACCGCGAGCGCGATCTCGTCGGCATGCGCCGCCAGCATCAGCCGCGGACCCCCGCCCTTGTTCAGCACCGCCACGCAGTTGCCGTAGGCGTCGGACCAGGTCTCGTCGGCAAAGGGCCGGACATGGTCGCGCCACACCCGCAGGCCGCGCACCTCATGGCCGACCGGGCTCGGGGTGTTCACCAGGGTTTCCAGGAATTCGAGGGACTCGGGTCGCATCGGCCCGGAAGGTACGGTTCCGCGCGGATTTGGGAAGTGTTCCCCGGACGGCGGGCCTGAGCCGGACCCATGCAGTCGGGAGGGAAGTGGCGGCGCAGCAGATTCTTCCGCAGGACGAGGAGTGAGCGAGGCGTCCACGCGGCCGCGGGACAACGAGCGAACGACGAAGGACCTGCGGAAGAAGATCCAGCCGACACGACCGATCCGACGGCATGGTTCCGGCTGAGGGCCGTTCCCGTTGGGGGGGGCGATTCCCGTTGACGGGGGGCGGGGGCGGCGGGGTTTGATCGGCCGTCCCTCCGAATGGCATCCGACTCCGCCCAGAAGCTGCTTCGACTGGCCAGCGCCCACCGCTGGCTGTGCCGGGTGCGCAACCTGCACCTGGCCGCGCTGGGCCTGGTGTTCATCGAACTGCTGGCGGTCGGCCCCTACCGGGTCACCTGGCAGATCCTCACCCCGTTCGCCCTGGCCGGTGGGGCTGCCTCGCTCTGGACCGCGCGGGCCCTCGCGTCCTGGGGCGCCGCCTTCCTCGCCGTTCTCGCCCTCGCCCCGGGCGCGGGAATCGTCCCCCAGATGCTCCTCAGCCGCGTGGGACGTCGACGCATCGAGCAGTCCGGCGCCCGGGTGGGCTGGTGGGGGATCACGAAGCGGGAGTTGGACCTGGCCCTGGAACGCCTCGCGGACTGATCCCCGCGCTGCGGCGGGCAGCGTCAAGATGCGCCCGGCGGGCGCGGGGGCCGGATTGTCCGTTGACCCCCGAAAGTCGGGGCCCATACTCCGCGCCAATTTGATCCGGGCGCACCGCCCGGAAGACTTCCGGTCCCGATCATGAGCCGCCCCGCCCTCCTTGCCCTTGCCGATGGAACCGTCTACCGGGGCACCGCCTTCGGTGCCCGCGCCACCACCGTCGGGGAGGTGTGCTTCAACACCTCGATGACGGGCTACCAGGAGATCCTCACCGATCCGTCCTACCGCGGGCAGATCGTCACCATGACCTATCCCCTCATCGGCAACTACGGGGTCAACCGGCAGGACGTCGAGTCCTGGCGCGCCCACGCCGCCGGATTCGTCATCCGCGAACTGAGCCCGGTGGTGAGCAACTGGCGCGCCGACCTCTCCCTCGACGCCTACCTCGCCGAGGGCGGCATTCCCGGGATCCAGGGGATCGACACCCGCGCCCTCGTGAAGAAGCTGCGCGTGCTGGGGGCCATGCCCGGGGTGCTCACCACCGAGGACCTTTCGGCCGACGACGCCGTGGCCCGGGCGCGCGAATGGGGAACGATGGAGGGGCGGGACTTCGTCCGCGAGGTCACCCACAAGGAGGCCTTCGCCTGGGATCCGGACGACACCGCCAGCGCGGACTTCTCCATCACCCAGGAGCACAATCCGGCCGACCCGCGCACCGTCCGCCATCCCCTCCCCCCGGCGGACATCCCCATCGTCGCCTACGATTTCGGGATCAAGTACAACATCCTGCGCCGGCTCCGGCAGAAGGGGTTCCGGGTCCAGGTGGTGCCCGCCTCCACGCCGTCGGCCGAGGTCCTGCGCCACAAGCCCGCCGGGGTGTTCCTGTCGAACGGCCCGGGCGACCCGGCCACGCTCGGGTACTGCGTTCAGGCGGTGCGGGAGCTGGTGGAGGGCGGGATGCCGGTGTTCGGCATCTGCCTCGGCCACCAGATCCTCGGACAGGCCTTCGGTGGACGCACCTTCAAGCTCAAGTTCGGCCACCGCGGCGGCAACCAGCCGGTCAAGGACCTCGAGTCCGGTCGCGTCGAGATCACCTCCCAGAACCATGGCTTCGCGGTCGATGCCGACTCGCTGCCGTCGGACGTCATGGTGAACCGCATCAACCTCAACGACCAGACGGTCGAGGGCCTGCGCCACCGGAAGCTCCCCGCGTTCTCGGTGCAGTACCATCCCGAGGCATCACCCGGGCCGCACGACAGCACGGTGCTGTTTGACGAGTTCCGTACACTGGTCGAGCGCCGCGGATGATTTAAGCAATTGACCCACCTTTGGTTCGGCGGGTTTACTCCGTCGCGTTCAACCTATGCCGAAACTGGTCGTCATTTCCGAAGGCTTCACGGGCCGCACCATCGACGTGACGACGGAAAAGACGTCCATCGGTCGGGTCGAGGACAACAAGTTTTGCCTGACCGAGCCGTCGGTCAGCAGCCACCACTGCGAGGTGTGGCTCAAGGGGGACGACATCATCGTCAAGGACCTCGGATCGACGAACGGCTCGTTCATCGGCAGCACCCAGCTCAAGCCCGATGCCGAGGTCGCCCTCAAGCCCGGCCAGATCCTCCGCCTTGGGCAGGTGGAGATGCGCCATGAGACGGGCAAGAAGCAGGCCGAGCAGCAACGCCAGACGGTGAAGCTGGGCGAGGGCCAGACGATGGTGATCGGCAAGGAGTCCGGCTTCGCCAAGAAGTCGAACAACGTGAACAAGATCTTCCTCGCGGTTGGCATCGTCCTCGGCGTGGTGATCCTCGGCGTGCTGGTGATGGTGCTGATGAACTTCAGCGGGTCGCCCACTCCCTGACCCCGCCCCCGGGCAGCGCTTCCCGCCCGGGATTTCCGCCGGCTCCGCGGGCGTTGCCCTCCGGTTCCTCCCCACTCCCTTTTGCTTCCCCGGCTTGCCGAGGCGGGGTCGTGTGCCCACCTTTGCCGACGGATGCCCGTCACGCGCGAGGAACTTGAACAGAGGGAACGCGACGTGCTCGCCCCCTACGCCCAGCTCTCCGCCGAGACCCGGGGGCGCATCCACCGGGAACCCCCGCCGGTCTGGCGCACCCAGTTCCAGCGCGACCGCGACCGGGTCATCCACAGCCGCGCGTTCCGTCGGCTGGAGTACAAGACCCAGGTCTTCCTCAACGGCACCGGCGACCATCTCCGCACCCGCCTCACCCACACCATGGAGGTGGCGGCCATCTCGCGGAACATCGCCCGGGCCCTGCGACTGAACGAGGACCTGACCGAGACCATCGCCCTGGCCCACGACCTCGGCCACTCCCCCTTCGGCCACAAGGGGGAGATGGTGCTCGACCGCCTGATGCGCGGGAACGGCGGATTCGACCACAACCGGCAGAGCCTCCGGGTGGTGGAACAACTCGAGCGCAAGTACCCGCGCTTCTCCGGACTCAACCTCAGCTGGGAGGTGCGCGAGGGACTGGCCAAGCACCAGACCGGATTCGACACCCCGCCGGGCGGCGAGACGTTCGACCACGTCCAGCCCTCCCTCGAGGCCCAGATCGCCAACCTTTCCGACGAGATCACCTACTACAGCCACGACCTCGACGACGGCCTCGAATCGAACCTGCTCGACGAGAAACGCCTCCTGGCCGACGTGGAGGTCTGGGCGCTCGCCGCGGCGGCGGTGGAAAAGGAGTTCGGGCGTCTCCCGGCGGAAAGCCGCCGCTACTACACCATCCGCGAGATCATCGACCGCCAGGTGACGGATGTCGTCCGCACCACCGAGGCCGCCGTCGCCCGGGCCGCGGTGGACAGCGCGGATGCCGTCCGCCGCTGCCGCCGCAGCCTGGTGCGGTACAGCCCGGGACAGCGTCGACAGAACCTCCAGCTCCGGAAGTACCTGTACCGGAACCTCTACTACCATCCCGAGGTGGCCGAGCCGAACAACCGGGCCACCCGGATGCTGGCCGAGGTGTTCAACTACTACCTGGCGCATCCCGACGAGATGGGCCCCGGCACCCCGGCCCGGGTCCGTCGCGACGGCCTGCACCGGACGGTCTGCGACTACGTGGCCAGCATGACCGACCGGTATTGTGTCGAGGCCCACCAGCGCCTGTTCGGGCTCTATGTCGGCGGATTCCGTCCCCGCTGACCGCCGGCCCGACGCCGCCGGGCTGGACACCCCCCTTCAGTTCCTCCGGGGGATCGGGCCGGACCGCGCCGCCCTGCTGGCCCGCCTCGGACTGGCGACCGTGGGCGATCTCCTCCTCCATCGGCCCCGCCGCTACGAGGACCGTCGACACCTCGCCCCGATCGCCGCCCTCACCCGGGACGCCACGGCGACGGTGTGCGCCCGGGTGGTGGCGGCGGGGACGCGGCGGTTCCGACGCGGCTCGGTGTTCGAGCTGATCCTCGAGGATGGCACCGGACGGCTCCATTGCCGGTGGTGGAACCTGCCGTTCATGGAGCGGATGTTCGCCGTGGGGGAGGAACTGCTGGTCCACGGCAAGGTCCGGTCGGTGCGCCCGCTGGCAATCGACCATCCGGAGACCGAGCGGATCGAGAACGGGGACGACCGCACCCTCCACGTGGGCCGGGTGGTGCCCGTGTACCCGTCGACCGAAGGCCTCACCCAGCGGGTGTTCCGGATCCTGATGGACCGGGCCTGGCGCGAGCACGGGACCCGGATCGAACCACCGGATCCCGACCTGGTCCCGGCCGGCCGGCCGATCGTGCCGTCGGCCGTCCTCGACGAGGCCCCCGGGGATCCGACCCAGCCGGAGCTCGGATTGTCGACCGACGACCGTCCGCTGGTTCCCCTGCCCGGGCGGCCGCAGGCGGTTCACGACCTGCATTTTCCCGGCGAGCCCGCCGATGCCCGGGCCGCCCGCGCCCGGCTGGCCCTCGACGAGTTCATCGCCCTCCAGTTGGAGATCCGCCGGCGCCGCCTCAACCTCGAGCGCCACGCCCGGGCCCTCCCGTGCCAGGGGGACAATCGCCTGATGAAGCCGTTCCTTGCGGCGCTGGGGTTCCGGCTGACCGATGCCCAGGCCCGGGTCCTGCGCGAGATCCGGTCGGACCTGGGCGGCAGCGTTCCCATGCGACGCCTGCTGCAGGGGGACGTGGGCAGCGGCAAGACGGTGGTGGCCGCGGCGGCGGCGCTGATGACGCTCGAGAGCGACCACCATGTCCTGCTCATGGCCCCCACGGAGATCCTCGCCGAGCAGTTGCACCAGGCGTTCCGACGCTGGCTCGGCCCGCTCGGGGTGGCGGTGGAGCTGCGTACCGGGGCGGTGAAGACCGACGCCGGCGGACCGCGCTTCGGCTCCCCGCCCACCGTCGTCGTCGGCACCCACGCCCTGCTGTCCGACGGATTCCAGCCCGACCGCCTCGGGCTGGTGATCATCGACGAACAGCACAAGTTCGGCGTCGGCCAGAGGGAATCCCTCCTGCGCAAGGGACGGCATCCGCACCTCCTGGTGATGACCGCCACGCCGATCCCCCGGACGCTCGGGCTCACCTGGTACGGCAACCTCGACCTGAGCGTGCTGGATGAGCGGCCGGCGGGACGCGGGGTGCTCCGGACCCACCTGCGAACACCCGAGGCCCTCCCGAAGGTGTGGACGTTCATCGCCGGGGAACTGGCCGCCGGCCGGCAGGCGTATGTCGTCTACCCCCGGGTCGACGCCGGGGAGGAGGCGGGGGAGACGGCCGGACCCGACGAGGTGAAGGCGGTCACCCGCGAGCATCGTCGGGTGGCCGAGGCCCTCTCCCCCCATGCCGTGGGCCTGCTGCACGGGCGGCTGAAGCCGGAGGAGAAGGAGGCGGTGATGGACGGGTTCCGACGCGGCCGCATCCGGGTGCTGGTGGCGACGAGCGTGATCGAGGTGGGGGTGGATGTTCCGAACGCCTCGGTGATGCTGATCGAGAACGCCGAGCAGTTCGGCCTCGCCCAGCTGCACCAGCTCCGCGGGCGGATCGGACGCGGCGTCCACGCCTCGCACTGCATCCTCGTGGCCCGGGCGCGGACCGACGCCGCCCGGGAACGCCTGCAGATCCTCGCGAAGACCGAAGACGGGTTCGCCCTGGCCGAGGCGGACCTCCGCCTGCGCGGCCCGGGGGAGTTCCTGGGCCGGGCGCAGAGCGGCCTGCCCGACCTGCGGTTCGGCGACCTGGTGCAGGACCGTCCGCTGGTCGAACTGGCCCGCCGGCTGGTCCGCGAACACCTGCCATAAGAGCCGTCCGTGACGGCGGCCTGACGACTTCCATCAAGCAGGCGCGACGCGGCATCCAGCCGCCCGGCAGGAGCCTCGCGCCACCGGGTTCAGCGGCCCCCCCACACAGCGGTGGCACGAGCGTCCCCGCGAGCCGCCGTCCGGCTACCCGACCAGACCGGTCAGCCGCCGGTCCGCATCACCGACCAGGGGCGTGCCATGGGCAAAGACGGCGTTCGCAAACCGCTCCGGAAGCCGGGTGCGGATGGACCGACGGAGACCGACCGGATCGGTGCAGTACCTGTCGGGCAACAGCTCGAGTCCCCTCCCCTCCAGATTGACGACCGCATCGCCAAACGCCACCAGCGAGAGTCGTGGAAACCACCAGGCGGTCTCCCCGGGAGCGCCCCCGGGGAGGGCGACCGGAAGGGCGTCGGGCGGGAACCCGTCCGCCTCCCCATGCCGGCGGGTGACCCGGGCGTCATCGATCTCCACTCCGGCCGGCGCCCAGACCGGGATGCCCCGGGCCGACCATGCATCGGCAGCCCGCCCATGGTTGCCGTTGGTGAGGATCACCGCCCGGACCGGGCCCAGCGCATCCGGCCAGCCGGCCGCCAGCGGGATGGGATCCAGCACCAGCCATCCCTCCCCGGTGGCCACCGCATGGCTGCGCAGCTCCACCTTGTGGGCCGGCGAGAAGGCCGCCCAGGCCAGGACACCGGGAATCACCTCGTGCGGACCGTCCGCGAGAACCATGTGGCGAAGCTATCACGCCGACCGCGACCTGTCCGGTCTCCGCAGGTTTTCGATGGGCACCGGACGTCCCCCGTGATTCGATGTCCGGTCCCGGCCGTCGATGCGGCCGGGACACCCCGCCATCCGCCATGCCCGACGCCCCTGTCCCCACCTCCGCCCCGCCCACCGTCATCCTGAAGCCCGGCGAGGCCGACCGGGTCCTGTCCGGCCATCCGTGGATCTACGAGGGGGCCATCCTGAAGATCTCCCGGCCGGCCGGGGACGGGGACGTCGTCCAGGTGAAGGACCACCGGCAGCGCTTCCTCGGCATGGGCTTCCACAATTCCCGGTCGAAGATCCGGGTCCGGATGCTATCGGCCGAGCGCGTGGAGATCGATGCCGCGTTCCTCCGGGCCCGGATCGGGGCGGCCCTGGACGTCCGGCGTCGCCACATGCCCGGCGCCACCTCGTACCGGGTGGTCAACGCCGAGAGCGACTTCCTCTCCGGGCTGATCGTCGACTGCTACGAGGACGTGCTCGTGCTGCAGACCTCGTCGCTCGGGATGGACCAGCGCAAGGCGGAGATCGTCGGGATCCTGCGGGACCTGCTGTCGCCGCGGGCCATCCTGGAACGGAACGAGATGGCCTCGCGCAAGTTCGAGGGCCTGCCGGAGGCTTCCGGGGTGCTGTGGGGGAAGGCGCCGGACGCCCTGATGGCCCGGCTGAACGGGCTGGAGTTCGTCCTCCCGGGCGAGGGCTGGCACAAGACGGGGCTCTATCTCGACCAGCAGGTGAACTACCAGCGGGTCGCCGAACGCTGCGCCGGGGCGTCGGTGCTGGACTGCTTCAGCTTCCTCGGCGGCTTCTCCCTGCACGCCGCCCGGGCCGGCGCGGCCTCGGTGCTGGGCCTCGACCAGAGTGCCGAGGCGGTGTCGCACGCGGTGGCCAATGCGACCCGGAACGGTGTCGCCGACCGCACGCGCTTCGAGGTGGCCAATGTCTTCGACTGGCTCAAGGCCCACGCCGGGCCCTCCCGCCCCGTCGAGGAACCCCCCGCCCCCCGCGAGGCCTTTGACGTCATCATCCTCGATCCCCCGTCCTTCACCCGGAATCGCGCCTCCATTCCCGACGCCCTCCGCGGCTACAAGGAGATCCACCTCCGTGCCCTGCGCCTGCTGAAGCCCGGCGGGATGCTCGCCACGTTCTGCTGCTCGCACCACGTGGACGCCCGCCTCTTCGAGGAGGTGATCCGCGCGGCGGCATTCGACGCCCGACGGGTCCTGCGCCGGGTGGCCACCTACACCCAGTCACCCGACCACCCGGTGCTGCCGTCCATCCCGGAGACCGAGTACCTGAAGGGCTACGCCTACGAGTTGGCCCGGTAGCCGGTTCCGGGGCGCCCGCGCCGGTACGATCCGCCCATGCCCGCCGTCGCCGTGTCGGACCCTCAGCCCCCGCCGGGGGCCGACGCACATCCCGTCGACCGGGACCCGTGGATCAGGACCCTCTGTGGCGCCCTGTTCCTCTACTTCCACATGACCTTCCACCACTGGCGGGAGCGGGCGGTGCCGCTGTCCACGCTGGGGAACGAGGTCTTCAACCAGGCGCCGGCACCGCTTCTGGAGGGATTCCCGTGGCTGGTGTTCCTCGACCATTTCCAGGCCCGGACCTGGCTCTACCTCCAGGGCCTGGTGGCGCTGGCCGGACTGTTCTCCCTCTTCCATTCCCGGGCCAGCCGGATCGTTCCCTGGCTCCTCGCATGGCTGTTCGCCAACAAGCTCTGGTTCTACCTGGCCGACTTCCGCCTGTTCACCAACTACCACCACTTCCACCTGTTCTTCACCCTCGTCTTCCTCGTCTCGCGGGGCAGCCTCAGGGCGTTCCGGGCCGCCCTCGCGGTCGCCTACCTGCTCTCCGGACTGGTGAAGCTGAGCCCCTCGTGGCTGCACGGCGAGTACTTCAACTCGCTCCCCGAACGCCTGCCCCTCCTGCCCAAGGTCGACGGCGTGGTCATCGCCGGGTGCCTCGCGGTGGTGGCCCTCGAGTTCCTCGGGCCGCTCGCCTGGTTCACCCGATGGACGCTCCTCCGCCGGTTCAGCTTTGCCGCCCTGGCGGTCTTCCACCTCTACTCCGGGGTCATCGTCGGGTTCTGGTACACCACGCTGATGCTCCCCCTGGTGGCGGTGGCATTCCGCGGATTCGACCGGCCCCTGCTGGACGGATACCGGTTCGCCCCGCGCCACCTTCCCACCCTCGCCGTCCTCGGCCTGTCGCTGGCCGCCGGGCTGGTCCACTGGGGGATCCCCGGCGACGCCCGCCTGACCGGCGAGGGGCGCTACCTCGGGATGTTCATGTTCGACGCCCGCCACTCGGTCCGCTTCCAGGCCACGGTGGACCGGGGCGACCGGACGTGGATCTTCCAGGTCCGGCGCAACTGGAGACCGGAGGCCGGCGGGCCCGCACCCGACTCGGACATCCGCTGCGCGATCCTCGAGAACGGCCGGGAGGTGGAATCGTTCTTCGTCCACCGACCGGTCCGGCACGAGGGCACGGTGATCTTCAATCCCGAGTACTTCACGTCCGCCCGGATGCGGATCTCAGGCGATCCCTATCTCTACTACCGGTACGCCCGGGAGTTGGTCCGGCGCTTCGAACCCGACCGCCTCTCCATCCGGCTGGATGCACGCCTCGACGGCCGGGAGGAGTTCGTGACGCTGCTGGATGTGCCGGATTTCGCGGCGTTGTCACCGGACTACCGCCTGCTGCGCCACAACGCATGGATCCGGCTTCCCGGACCGGAAAGCCCCCCGGCCTACCGCTGGCCGTGACCCCGCGGAGTTTCCGGTCAGGCTCTCAGGACGCCGGCTTCCGACGGGGACGGAGCAGGACGACTTTCATGTCCGAACCCTCCACCTCGACGCTGTGCGTCTCGACGTCGGAATCCTCCCGCAGGGCCTGGTGGACGATGCGCCGGTCGTAGGCGGTCATGGGCGGTTCCAGCTCGATGATGTCCCCCGAGCGCCGGACCTTCTCGGCCGCCTCGCGCGCCCGCTGCACGAGCGCCTCCCGGGCGGCCAACCGGTAGCCCCCCACGTCGAGCATCACCCGCGGGGCGGAATCGTCCCCGCGGAACAGCATGCGGTTCAGCAGGTACTGGAGATCCGCCAGGACCGCACCCGACCGGCCGATCAGCCGGCCGGAGTCCGAGGTCTGGATGTCGATCACGAGGGTGTCCTCGAGCAGGGTCTCGCTCAGGATCACGTCGCTGAAGCCCAGCAGCTTCAGCATCTCTTCGAGGGTCGCGCTGGGTTGGGGCGTGCTCATGGAAAGGGATCAGCGCCCGGGCCGACGCCGTCCGCCGGGACCGCCCGCCGGGATGGCGGCCGCCTTGGCGGGGATCGGCTGGGTGCGGGTCAGGCGGGTCTGGAGGATCGACAGCAGGTTCTGCACGGTCCAGTACAGGGTCAGGCCGGCGGAGTAGTTGTAGAACAACGCCAGGAACATCAGCGGCATCCAGCGCATCAGCTTCTGCTGCGCCGGATCCATCTGCGGCGACACCGGCGTCAGGTGGGTCTGCCACAGGGCCGTGGCGACGTACAGGAGCGGCATCAGGTTGAGCGGCAGCCCCACCCCGGAGACGCCGAGGAACGGCAGCCAGCCCAGACCGGGAATGACCCACAGGGTGTCCGCCGCGGACAGGTCCTGGCACCAGAAGAACGAGGCCCCCCGCAGCTCGATGGCCGACCGGAGCATGGTGAAGAACCCGATGAACACCGGGATCTGGACCAGCATCGGCAGGCACCCGGAAAGCGGGTTGTATCCGCTCTCCTTCATGAACTGCATCGTCTTCTCGTTCAGCTTGCGGGGATCTTCCTTGTACTTCTCCCGGATCGCCTGGAGCTGGGGCCCCAGCTCCTGCATCCGCTTCATCGACCGAGTGCTCACGGCGGTGAGCGGCCAGAAGAAGATCCGGATGAGGACGGTGATGGCCACGATGCACCAGCCGTACGGGAGCCGGGCGACGTTGTGCAGGAAGTTCATGCCGAGCAGGAGGGGCTTGGCGAAGAACCCGAAGAACCCGTAGCCCATCACCCGGTCGAACTCGGGCTGCAGACGGGACAGGTCGAAGTATTCCTTCGGCCCGGCATACAGGGTGAAGCGGCGTTCGTAGTGCTGCCCCGGATTGACCGGGACACCATCGAACGCCAGGGCGGTCTCGATGCCCGCGGGATTGACCACCCGTCGACGGTCCGCCGCCAGGGCCGCGGTGTCCGGCGCGGGGAGGGAGACCCGACGGGCCCGCACCTGAAGCGCCGGCGCGTCGGGCAGCGCCATCAGGGTGAAGAACTGGCTGGAAACCGCCGCCCAGACCACGTCCTTCTCCCCCGCCACATACTCGGTGCGGGAACCCCCGGGCGAACAGAACATCCCCGGCGTCGGCACCCACCCGCCCTGCTGCTTCGACGAGTCGCCGTCGTACCAGTCGACCGTCATCAGGTCGCCCGGGTCGTGGGCGTTCATCGGGGTCGCAGTCCCGACGAGGATCTCATGCTCGGGCAGGATCAGCGTCTGGCCCCCGGTGTTCTCGACCCGGACGACGGCGTTCAGCAGGTGGTCGTTGGTCGAGAGGGAGAACTCGCGGACGATCCGCAGCCCGTTCGGCAGGGCCTTGACCGCCCGCACGCCGCCGTCGGACCGGGTCAACTCGTACTCGCCGTTCCCCTCCAGGGCCGCGGCGTCCCGGAAGGCGAGCACCGGCAGCGGCGCCCCGTCGTTCAGGCTCAGCAACGCATCCGGGT
Source organism: uncultured Verrucomicrobiota bacterium (assembly GCA_964525755.1). GTDB lineage: Bacteria > Verrucomicrobiota > Verrucomicrobiia > Limisphaerales > UBA9464 > UBA6176. Next base: position 12,207 of record CAZGIK010000042.1, on the reverse strand, counting down.
CCGGCACCGGGGTGCCCCGGCGAGGAACAAAGGCCTTGAAGTCGGACAGTTCCACCCGACGCAACCCGCCGCCATGCGACGTGAAAACGAACCGCACCGCCTTGTTCTCCAGCTCGAGCGTCCGCTCCGGGCCGCGCGCAGCGACAAGGTTCGTCGACAGCGTGACGGGGTCGGCCGGCCCCAGGCTCGGCGGCGCCTCGGGGTCGGGCGCCGGACTGTTCGTCCCCCCCACCATCACCACCCCGTTGGTCGGACGCGGAGCGCCCGGGGTCGGCGGAAAGATCTTCCGCGACATCCACGGAAGCAGGAGGAGAAGCCCGAAGGCGACGGCGAGAATGCTGATCCCTTTCCGATCCATGCGTGGTCAGGCTTGCGGCAATTCGATGAGCGGGGGAACCGGATCGGCACCGGCGCCCCCCCACGGGTGGCATCGGCACAGGCGACGGACCGCGAGACGTCCGCCGGCGGCGACGCCATGGCGACGGACCGCCTCGACGGCGTACGCGGAACAGGTGGGGGTGAACCGGCAGCAGCCCGGGGTCCCGAGGAGGGCGTTGCGGACCGGGGACACCCCGTAGCGATACAGGTGGAGCAACCCGAGGACGACGGCGCGGAGGAATCCGTTCAAGGCGCGGGGGGAGGACCGGGGTTGACCAGGCGGGCCTGACGCAGCCCGCGCAGCAAGTGGCGCTCCACGTCCGCCAATCGGGCGGTGCGGATGCTCTGGCGGGCGATCAGGATCAGGTCCACGGGCCGTAGGAGTTCGTGCTGGTGATGTCGGAAGGCCTCACGGATGAGCCGTCGCGCCCGGTTGCGATCCACCGCCGGCCCCACGCTCCGGGAGGTGATCACCCCGAGACGGGGGCCCTGCCCCGGAGGACACGGCCCCCAGTTGAGGACCAGACTACCGCTGGCAAGACGGTCGCCGTCGGCCTTGAGCCGACGGAAATCGCCACCCCGGCGGATTCTGCGGGCCCGGGGAAGGGTCAGCCGGGCGCTCACGCGGGAACCCGGCTCACACCGGGGTGAGCCGCTTGCGGCCGGTGCGGCGTCGGTTGCTGAGGATGGCCCGGCCGCTCTTGGTGGCCATCCGGGCACGGAAGCCATGCTGGCGGACGCGCCGGATCTTGGAAGGCTGGTAGGTACGCTTCATGTCAGAAAGAAATGGATTCGCGGGACCCGCGGAGCGGCGGAGAGTACCAACCGCCCGCGGACCGTCAAGGACGCCGGATCAGGCCCGGGCGGCTTCCGCCGCCTCGTCAACCACGGCCACATTCGAGGGATTCACCGGCGTGCCGATCTTCGGACGCTCCCCCTTGTGCCACCACAGCACCAGCGCGCTGGCGATGTAGATGGTGGAGTAGGTGCCGGTGATGATGCCCACCAGGAAGGTGAAGGCGAAGTCGTTGATCGGCCCGCCGCCGAACACGTACAGGATCACGGTGGCGATGAGCGTCGTCCCCGAGGTGATGATCGTCCGGCTCAGGGTCTCGTTGAGCGCCGTGTTGATGATCTCCTTGAACGACCCCCGCTTGCCGAGCTTCAGGTCCTCGCGGATCCGGTCGAAGATGACGATGGTGTCGTTGATGGAGAACCCGATGATGGTCATCAGGCCGGCGACGAACGTGGCGTTGAACTGGCGCCCGTCGCTGAACAGGCCGGTGAGGCAGTAGACGCCCACGGTCATCAGGACGTCGTGCATGACCGCCAGCACCGCACCCACGGCGAAGCTGAACTCGTAGCGGAACGCCACGTAGACGAGGATGCCGAACAGGGCCAGGAGCGACGCGATGATGGCCGATTTCTGGATCTCGAAGCCCACCGTGGGTCCGACGGTGTCCAAGGCCACCCGCTCGAATTTCGCCTGCGGGAAGGCCGTCTCCAGGGCCGTCTCCACCTTGGCGCCGTTGCCCGGACGCCCCTCGCGGGCCGCCACCTCGTCGGCCGCGGTCGACACCCGCAGGGTCTCCTTGCCGCTCGAGAGATCGCGCTGGTACTGGATGATCGACTCGCCGATCCGCAGCCCATCGACCGACTTCCGGATCTCATCCACCGGAACCTTCTGCTCGAACCGCAGGACGAGGTTGTCACCCCCCGCGAACTCGATGCCCAGCATGTCGCGTCCACGTCCGAACAGGCCGTAGGCGCACCCGGCGAGGATCAGGATCCAGGAGAGGACGAACGCCGGCTTGGCGAAGCGCAGGAAGTCGATCTTCGCCCCGCGGATCAGGTGCAGCATCGGAAGCGACTTCCGCTCGCCGGTCGCCAGCCAGGTGTCGAACACCAGCCGGGTCACCACCAGCGCGGTGAACATCGAGACGGCGATGCCGATCGACAGCGCCACGCCGAAGCCCTTGATCGGACCGGTCCCGAGGATGATCAGGAGGATCGAGGTGATGAGGGTGGTCAGGTTGGAATCCAGAATGGTGCTGAAGGCCTTGTCGTACCCGGCGGCCACCGCGCCCCGGACCGACTTGCCCGCCCGCAGCTCCTCTCGGATGCGCTCATAGATCAGCACGTTGGCGTCCACCGCCATGCCCACCGTCAGCACGATGCCGGCGATGCCCGGCAGGGTGTAGGTGACGTCCAGCGAGCACATCACCCCGAGCAGCAGGAGCATGTTCAGGACGAGGGCGATGTTCGCCACCACGCCGGCGAACATGTAGTAGACCAGCATGAAGGCGGCCACGGCGATGATGCCGTACAGCGAGGCCTTGATGCCGCTCTCGACCGAGTCGCGCCCGAGCGAGGGGTCCACACCGCGTTCCTCGACGATCTGCAGGGGGGTGCGAAGGGGGTTCTCCAGCGCCGCGGCCAGGTCGTAGGCCTCCTTCAGGTCGAAGTCGCCCGTGATCTGCCCGCTGCCACCCGTGATCGGGCTGTTGATCGTCGGGGCGCTGAGCACCTCGCCGTCGAGCACGATCGCCAGCCGCTGGCCGACGCTGCGCGAGGTGACCTCGGCGAACCGGCGGGCCCCGTCGGACTTCAGGCTGAACAGGATCTCCGGCTGGCCGGTCATCGGGTTCATCGAGACCCCCGCCCGCTCGATCTGCTCGCCGGTCATCTCCGCCGCCCGCTTGACCAGCAGCACCTCGGAGTACTGCTCCCCGGTGCGCTTGTTCTTGCGGATGCTGACCTTCCGCTCGTAGCCGGCCGGGATCAGGCCGGTGGCCAGGTGCTGGGCGAGGTCGGGATCGACCATCTTGAACTCGAGGAACGCCGCCTTCTGGATCTGCAGCCGGGCGCTTTCCTTGTCGGACTCCGACAGGCCCGGGAGCTGCACCAGGATCCGGTTGTCGCCGGCCGGCTGGATCACCGGCTCGGAAACACCCAGCGAATCGACGCGCCGACGGATCACCTCGACCGCCTGGTCCACCAGGCCGCTCTCGCCGATGGCCTGCATGACCGTGTTCGAGCCCACCCGGCTCGTGTCGAGCTCCAGCAGGAAGGCGGTGCCGCCCTGCAGGTCGATCCCCAGCTTGAACCGACCGGCCGCATCGCGCTGCACCCGGTTCAGGATCACCCGGGTCGGGTTCATTCCCACCGCCTGCGAGAGGTAGTTCGTCGGGAAGTACCGGGTGATGTCGTTCGTCCCGATGGCCGACAGCAGGTTGGAGTAGGTGTTGCCGGGAAGCTGGGCCTCCAGTTCACGGGCGCGGGCCAGGATGCCTTCCAGGGTCGCGTCGGGCGCCTGGGTGACGCCCTGGTCGAACTGGTCGATCAGGTTGCGGGCCTTGGGCGGATAGACCTCGGTGGCCGCCCAGATGGCGACGAACACCACGAACAGGGCCTTCCAGAAATGACTGCGGTTCATGTTGGGCAGGAAATGGGGTATCAGGCAGCGCCGCCGGGGGCGCGCTCGGTGATCTCGGTGACCGAGTTCTTGGTCACCTCAAGCTTGGTGTCGCCGGACCGCAGCGTGACGGTGGCCTCGTCCACGTGGGAGACCACGCCGACGATCCCCGCCGCCGTGGTGACCTTGTCGCCGCGCTTGAGGGTCTTGAGCAGGGCCGCCTGCTCGCGCGCCTTCTTCTGCTGCGGACGGATGAGGAGCACCCAGAAGATCACCATCATGACGGCGATCATCCCGAACTGCATGAAGGCCGACGCCTTCTGGGCGTTCGGGTCGTTGCCGGGCGGCGGGGCGAAGGCCAGCAGGCAGAAAGTGGTCAGGTCAGGCATGGGCGTAGCAAAAGAGCGGGAAGCCTAGAAATGGGGCGGGGTTTGGCAAGCGCTAGCTTGACCCGGTTTCCTTGACCCGGTTTTCCGCCCCACCCCCGGACACCCCGGAGCGGTGTCGGGGGAGGATGGCGACCCCACGGGGATTCGAACCCCGGTTACTGCCGTGAAAGGGCGGTGTCCTAGGCCTCTAGACGATGGGGTCGCAGAAGCGACGTGCTGCTTACCTTCCGGCCGGCGGCGCTGTCACGCCGAAAGACTCCCGACAGGCGGGATGGTGGGTCGGGTGGGGGTCGAACCCACGACCAATGGCTTAAAAGGCCACTGCTCTACCACTGAGCTACCGACCCCGGAAGCGCGCCGACCATAGGCGGGTCCGACCGGTTCGCAAGCATCCAGTCGCTGCAACGGGTCGCCACCGCGTCACACCGGCTCCCCGGCCAGAAGCCGGAGAACCCGGCACAGCGCCTCGAGCCGTGGGGTGGCCACGCCGGCCGACCGGGCCTGCCGCAGCGGCTCGAGGAACAGCGCGTCCAGTTCCAGTTCCCTGCCCTGCTCGAAATCCACCAGCGTCGACGCCCGATAGCTGTCCATCTCGCGGGTGCGGGCGATCTGGACATCGGCCCAGCCCGGGTCCACCGGATGCCCGAGCGCGCGGGCCGCCGCGATCACCTCGTCCATGAGCCCGCGCACCCACTCCAGCCAGCCCGGGTCGGCCAGCAGGCGATCGGTGGGCAGGCACGGGCCCGGACGGATGCCCGGAGGGATCGCCCCCGCCTCGAGGGCCCCACGCCCCACACAACCCGCCACGCCCAGGCCGTTGAACGGAATGTTCCACACCAGCTTCTCCCAGTGCGCCCGCGCCAGGCTGTCGGTCAGGGTGCAAGGCACCCCCCCGGCCTCGAAGGCGGCCGCCACCTCGCGGGTCCGCTCGCGAACCGGTCCGGTGAACTCGCCGAGCACGATCCGGCCATGGGCGATGTGGATGATCTCCCCGGGGGCAATGCGGTTGAGGCAGACGAAACAGAGCCCGCCCAGCACCTGCCCCGGCGACAACAACCGCGCCAGGGCCTCCTCGTTGCCGAGCCCGTTCTGGAGCGTCAGGACCATCGTGTCCGGTCCGACCAGCGGCGGGATGAGTTCCGGGAACCGGTGGTTCGCCGTGGCCTTGAGCCCGATCACCACCAGGTCGCACACGCCGATCTCCCCCGGCTCCCGGGCCGCATGGGGACGGACGGTGAAGTCCCCCGCGGCGCTGCGGACCCGGACGCCGTCGGACCGGACGGACTCGTGGTCGGATCGGAGGAGGAAATGGGTTTCGTGGCCGGCCCGGTGGAGGCAGGCCCCGTAGTAGCTGCCGAGGGCGCCGCAGCCGACGATGCCGATCTTCATGCGGGGAATGACATCCGGGGAGACCCGTCCCGCAAGGGGCGCCGCGGATGGCGGCCGGGCTTCCGGCGGCGGATGTGCGGGGGATGGAAAGCAAAAGGCACCCCGGCGGACCGGGGTGCCGTTCGAGGGGATCGCCGGATTACTTGCTGCCGAGGATCGCTTCCTTCGCGGCCTTGGCCACGCGGAACTTCACGACCTTCTTGGCCGGAATCTTGATCTTCTCGCCGGTGGCGGGGTTGCGACCCTCGCGCGCCTTGCGGTGGACCAAAACCAGCTTGCCCAGGCCCGGGAGGGTGAAGCTGTTCTTCGCGTGCTTGTAGGCCAGCGCGGCAATCAGATCGAGAATCTCGACCGCCTTCTTCTTGGGCAGCTCAGCCTTGTCGGCAATCGCGGCAGCCAGCTGGGATTTGGTCAGTGCTTTGGCCATGTGTATGGGATTGGATTGAGGTTGAGTAACGGGAGTTGGAACGGAGCCAACTTGGCGGGATTCAACCAGCGGGCAGGGCACCGGCAAGGAAAAACTCCCAGGATTCCGAACAAAAACCGCGTTTCCGCCCACACGAACCGGTCGCCTTGACTTGGCACGGTCGACGCCCACGATCGCCCTCGGTGGCCGAACCCCGCATCATCTCCTCCGAGTTCCGTTACCGGATCCTCCGTCGCCTCCACGAGGGCGGCATGGGCATCGTCTACGAGGCCGAACAGGAGGGCGCCCGGGGCTTCGTCAAGCGGGTGGCCATCAAGGTCATCCGCGACCGCTTCGCCCAGCAGCCCGAGTTCATCGAGAACTTCATCGGCGAGGCCCGCCTCGTCGCGGACCTCATCCACACCAACATCGTCCAGACGTACCACCTCGGGGAAACCGCCGGCGCCTGCTACATCAGCATGGAACTGATCCGCGGGGTGAACCTGGAACAGTTCCTCGACCGCCTCCGGACCCGGCGCCGGCGACTGCCCCTCGAACTCGCCGTGTTCATCATCAGCCGCGTCGCCCGCGGCCTCGCCTACGCCCACGCCAAGACCGACACCACCGGCGCCCCGCTGGGCATCGTCCACCGCGACGTGAGCCCGAAGAACGTCATGATGGCGTTCGAGGGCGACGTGAAGCTCACCGATTTCGGCATCGCCAAGGCCCGCGGGTTCCTGACCTCCCGCGAGGGCGAGGAGGTGGCCGGCAAGCCGGAGTACATGAGCCCGGAACAGGCGGACTTCCAGATCACCGACCGCCGGTCCGACCTCTTCTCCGCCGGCGTCGTCCTCGCCGAGTTGCTCGTGGGCCGCAACATCTTCAAGGGCGCCACCCCCGAGGATTCCCAGCGCAACGTGATCCGCGCCGAACTGCCCGACTTCCCCGCCCTCAACCCGGAGATCGAGCCGCGGCTCGATGCCCTCCTGCGCCGGGTCCTCGCCCGCGACCCGGCGGAACGGTTCCAGTCGGCCGACGAACTCCTCTACGAGCTGGAGTTCCTCATCTACCACCGGGGCTACGGCCCGACGAACGAGACTCTCGGGCGCTTCCTCCGGGAGCTGTTCCCCCGGGAGGCGGCCCCGACCGGCGGGGCCGGCCCCGGGGGCACCCTGCGCGTCGCTGCGTCGCCCGGCGGCACGGGCGGGTCCACGGCGCGCGGCCCGCGGAACACGGGGGCGACCCGGGCCTCCACGCGACGCACCGCCGCCGACCGCGGCCCGGGCGGCACCCTCCGGACGCCGGCCCCCGCCCGGAAACGACCCGCCGCCATGCTCGACCGACTCAAGGCACGGTTCCGGCCGTCCGCACCCGATGCCTGACCGCCGGGCCCGACAGCCATCCGCCTCCCCTTCCCGTCCATCGACCGCCGATTTCCGATGAAAGCCAAAGCCCCGAAGACCGGCCGCCGGGTCACGCTCGGACTGCTCCAGCACGCGTGCACGCCCGACCCGAAGGAGAACCTCCACACCTGCCTCCGCGCCGCCGAGGCCGCCGCCAAGGACGGCGCCCGGATCCTCTGCACCCAGGAGCTGTTCCGCTCCCAGTACTTCTGCCAGAGCGAGGACCATGCGCTGTTCGGACTCGCCGAACGGATCCCGGGCCCCAGCACCCAGGCCTTCCAACGCCTGGCCCGCAAGCACGGGGTCGTGATCGTCGCCTCGCTCTTCGAACACCGAGCCGGCGGCCTGTACCACAACACCGCCGTGGTGATCGACGCCGACGGCTCCCTGCTGGGCCGGTACCGGAAGATGCACATCCCGGACGACCCCCTGTACTACGAGAAGTTCTACTTCACCCCCGGTGACCTCGGCTTCCGCACCTGGGACACCCGCCACGGACGGATCGGCGTGCTCGTGTGCTGGGACCAGTGGTATCCCGAGGCCGCCCGCCTCACCGCCCTCCAGGGCGCCGAGATCCTGTTCTACCCGACCGCCATCGGCTGGCACCCGTCGGAGAAGTCCGAGTACGGCGTCAACCAGCACGGCGCCTGGGAGACCATCCAGCGCTCCCACGCCGTGGCCAACGGCTGCTACGTGGCAGCGGTGAACCGGATCGGCCTGGAACGGCCGGTCGGCGGGGACGGCATCGAGTTCTGGGGACAATCCTTCGTCGCCGGCACCAGCGGCCAGATCCTCGCCAAGGCTTCCGTCGACCGCCCGGAAAACCTCCTCGTCGACGTCGACCTGGCAAAGGTCGATGTCACCCGCACCCATTGGCCCTTCCTGCGGGACCGCCGGATCGACGCCTACGGCGACATCACCCGGCGCTACATCGACTGACCGGTCGCCAACTCCCGGCCGCGGGCGAGGCGACGGCCGACCCGTTCGGGGCCCAGCACCTCGAGGAGGTGGTACAGGCTGGGACCGACCAGGCTGCCGGTGCAGGCCACCCGGCAGGGCTGCACCAACGCCCCGGCCTTCACGCCCAGCTCGGCCGCCAGGGCCTTCAGGGCCGCCTCGAGCGAGGCCGCGTCGAATGTCCCCAGCCCGGCAAAGGCCACCGCCAGTCGCTCCAGCACGGGCGCCGCAGCCGGGGTGAGCGCCTTGGCCGCGGCCTCGGGGGCCACCGGCACCGCGTCGTCCGACAGGAAGTAGAACCCGACAAACCCCGCCAGATCCTTGAACAGGCGCCCCTTGTCCCGCGCGGTTTCCAGCGCCGCCGCCACGTATTCCGGGGGGAACTCCGCCGGACGCAGCCCCGCCCGCTCCAGATGCACCCGCCCCAACGCGGTGAAACGCTCGGGATCCATGCGCCGGGTGTGCTCGAAATGCAGCGCCTCGAGTTTCTTCTCGTCGAACCGCGCCGGACTCCGGTTGACCCGGTCCAGGGTGAACCGCGCCACCAGCTCGGCCACCGTCAGCAACTCCTGTCCATCGGCCGGCGACCAGCCCAGCAGGGACAGGTAGTTCACCACCGCCTCGGGGGTGAACCCGTCCGCCTCGTAGTGGGTCACGTGCGCCCCGCGGTCCCGCTTGCTCATCTTGGAACCGTCGGGGTTCAGGATCAGCGGGATGTGCGCATAGGCCGGCGGCTCGGCACCCAGGGCACGGAACAGCGCGATGTGCTTCGCCGTGTTGCTCAGGTGGTCCTCCCCCCGGATCACATGGGTGATCCCCATCTCAAGGTCGTCCACCACGTTCACCAGGTGGAACACCGATTGCCCGTCGCTCCGCACCAGCACCCAGTCGGGATCGGCCTCCTCGCGGTCGGTCAGCGGACGGTTCACCTCGCCGACGATCAGGTCGGGGATGACGATCGGCTCGCGGGTCATCCGGAAGTACACCGCGCCGTCCCGGTCGTAGGCCATCCCGCGATCCCGCAACTCGGCGATCCGACGCCGATAGTTCTCCGACCGCCGGCTCTGGAAGTAGGGACCGTAATCCCCCTTCCCCGGCCCGTCCGGATCTCCCGTCAGCGGACCCTCATCCCAGTCCAGCCCGAGCCATCGGAGCCCGGAGAGGATCACGTCGATCGCCTCCTGGCTGTTTCGGGCGGTGTCGGTGTCCTCGATCCGAAGGACGAACGTCCCGCCGTGGTGCCGGGCGAACAGCCAGTTGAACAGCGCGGTCCGGGCACCTCCGATGTGGAGATACCCGGTGGGGGACGGGGCGAAGCGGACGCGGACCGGCGACGACATGGCCGCGGACGTTAGACACTGCCGCCGCTTTGGGAAGCCATCGTGTCGACGGTCGACGGACGCCGTCGGAACAGCACCGCGGTATGGCCGATCCGCCAGACGAGATGGCTGGAGGTCGCCGCGGCCATGCGGGCGGACAGCTCGTCCTTCCGGTCCTTGAGGTCGGTGAACTTCACCTTCACCAGCTCGTGCTGGACCAGGGCCTCCTCGAGGCTGCGGAGGAATGCGTCGCTCAACCCGGCGTGGCCGACCTTCAGGACCGGCTCCAGCTTCTGGGCGCGGGCCTTGAGCTGGCGGACCAGGGTGTTCGGCAACCGGGAGGGCGCCTCCGCCGCGGGCGGCTGGGCGGGGGGTTCGGGGGAATCGGACATCATGGGAAAGTCGGTGGGGCTCGGGGGAGATCAGCCGCGTTGCAACCCGGCCACCAGGCCGGTGGTGGAACGGCCGGCCAGGAGGGGAATGAAGGCGATCCGCGCCCCGGCCGCCTCGACCGCCGCGCGCTCGTTCGGGTCGAGGGTCCCGAGGGTGTAGTCGCCGCCCTTCACGTAGACGTCCGGCGCCGCCGCCCCCAGGAAACGTTCCGCCCGCACCTCGGGAAACACGCACACGGCATCCACGCACGCCAGCGCTGCCAGCACCCGGGCGCGGTCGGCCTCGGGATTGAGCGGACGTCCCGCGCCCTTCAGGGCCCGCACGCTGGCGTCGCCGTTGAGCCCCACCAGCAGCGCGTCGCCGAGCGAACGGGCCGCCTCCAGGTAGGCCACGTGCCCGGCGTGGAGCAGGTCGAAACAGCCGTTGGTCACGACCAGCCGACGTCCCGACGACCGCAGCGCACCCCGCCAGGCATCCAGCCGGTCGGGGTCGAGGATCTTGAACTGCGTGTCCACGCGCCGACTCTGGCCGGGCCCGACCGGGTGGGGCGAGTCCGATTCACGTCGCAAGAATCCCCTTCCCGTCCGACCGACGGCATGGTTCAACCGTCCCGGCGGCACCGGTAGCTCAATTGGATAGAGCATCTGACTTCGGATCAGAGGGTTGCAGGTTCAAGTCCTGCCCGGTGCACCAACTCCCACAAGCACTTACACAAGCTGTAGCACGCCCGAAGTTGACCATCTGATACTCCCGTTGGATACTGATGGCATGGCCGCCCGACCGAAAAAGCCCTCGCCGGAGGAGTCCGGTGAGGACGGCAAGTGGACCAAGGCCCCCTTCGCCAACCTGCTCCGCTACGAGCCAACCAAGACCTACTTCGCCCGGGTCCGGGTCGACGGGAAGCTCCACCGGCGCAGCCTGAAGACCAAGGTCCTGTCCGTCGCCAAGCTCCGCCTGGCCGACCTCGAACGATCCCTCCGCCACGCGGCCGAATCGACCGCATCCGCCAGCCAGGGGAAGATGGTGTTCGGCGAGGCGATCCGTCAGCTCCTCGCCCGGATCCAGGGGGATCTCCGGCTGAAGCCCCGGAGCAAGAGCTACTACGAGCAACGGATCGTCGCCCTCCGGAAGAGTTGGCCGGAACTCGACCAGTTGGACGTCCGGTCGATCTCCAAGTCGAACTGCCTCAATTGGGCAGCCCGCTTCGGGAAGTCCGCCAGTCCGGCCGCGTTCAACAACACGGTCGCCGTGCTCCGTCGGGCGTTCCACATCGCGATCGAGCAGGGCATCCGGTACGACAACCCGGCTGCCGACATCCGCCGGGTCGGCGCTCGCCCGAAGCGACTCAAACTCCCGGAGCACAGCCGTTTCGAGGAGTTCGTCTCGACCATGGAATCGGCCGGCGGACGCGACTCCAGGAACTGCGCCCATCTGGTGCGCTTCCTCGCCTACGGGGGATTCCGGATCGGTGAAGCCCGGCACATCACCTGGGACGACTGCAACTTCGAGCGCCGCGAAATCACCGTCCGGGGTGAACCCGGGAATGGCACGAAGAACTCGGAGGTCAGGACGGTTCCGATGATCCCGGAGATGCTCACCTTCCTTCAGTCTCTCCGTGCCGACCATCCTGAGGAACCGGCAGACACCCGGGTGATGAAGGTGGGCGAAGCCGCGGCGTCAATGCGACGGGCCACGAGGGCCTTGGGGATGGCCCATCTGACCCATCACGATCTCCGGCACCTGTTCGCCACCCGCTGCATCGAGAGCGGAGTGGACATCCCCACAGTCAGCCGATGGTTGGGCCACAAGGATGGCGGAGCGCTTGCCATGAAGGTCTACGGACACCTTCGCAACGAACATTCGGCCTCGATGGCCCAGAAGGTCTACTTCTCAGCCTCCCCGAAGCCTTCCAGCCAGCCAGTTGCGGAAGGTCCGGACAACCCGGAAGGCTGACTCCGGAAGCAGGGTTTCGCCGAAAGGCTGCACGAAAGCCTGGGCCAATTCCGACGGATCTGCTGGGACCGGTCCCTGCCCCCTCCGGAAGGGAGCACTCGAAGGGATCGGCGTTCGGAAGAAGCAGATCATGGAGATTCGCCACAAAAATGTAAGCGTCACGCCGTGCACCACTAGTCGATGGGCGGCGGGGTGAGGTAGGGTT
>CAZGIK010000041.1:0-38477 GCA_964525755.1 uncultured Verrucomicrobiota bacterium | reverse complement strand
GGAGGGGCGAGCCTGCGAGCCCGATCGGTCCCGCCAGGGACCGACGCCCCAAAGCTCCCCACCCCAATGCGGGGTCCTGACGGACCCCGTCGGACTCGCCCGCTGACGCGGGCTCATCCCTCCACGGCCCGAGGGGCCCGGGCGCAATGGGGCAGGACGGCCTTCATTCTGGGTCGTTTCCCGGGCCGGGTCCCGTCGGCAAGTGCCCGTGCAGGTAGCGGGTCAGCGTGCCGTAGAAGTGCCGAACGGTGTTGGTGCCCTCGGAAATGCCGTGCGAGCGGCCGGGATATGGCATGACCGTGAACGGTTTGTTCCGGGCGATGAGCTCGTTCATCAGCATTTCCGTGCCCTGGTAGTGGCCGTTGTCGTCGCCGGTGCCGTGGACGAGGAGGAGGTTGCCCCGCAGGTGCCGCGCATGGGTCAGTGGCGACCCGTCGCGGTAGCCCTCGGCGTTGTCGTCCGGCAACCCCATGTAGCGCTCCTGGTAGATCGTGTCGTAGAGCAACTGGTCCGGGTTCGGGGCCACGGCGATCGCGGTGGAATAGAGGTCGGGATACCGGAAGAGGGCGTTCAGGCTCATGCTGCCGCCGCCGCTCCAGCCCCAGACGCCCACGCGCCCGCCGTCCGCCTCCGGCCAGAGTTGAAGCATCGCGCGCACGGCGGCGGCCTGGTCGTGCGTCGCGAGGATGCCGATCTGCCGATAAATGCTCCGCCGCCAGTCGCGTCCGCGGGGTGTGGCCGTGCCCCGATTGTCCACGCTGGCCACCAGGTAGCCCTGTTGGGCGAGCATCCAGTGCCACAGCCCGCGGACCCCGTTCCACGCGTCCTTCACGGTCTGCCCGGCCGGCTCGCCGTACACGTGGATCAACAGCGGATGCTTCCCGGCTGGATCCAGCTCCGGCGGCTTGATGTACCAGGCGTCGAGGGAAAGTCCCGCGCCGAGGTCGAGCTTCAGGAACCCGGTCGCGGGCCGCTCCAGCGCGGACAGCTTCCCGCGCAGCTTCCGGTTATCGGCCAGCACCCGAACCACCTGGTGGTCCGGCAGGCTGACCAGTTCCACCACCGGCGGCGTGGTGAACGTGGACCAGGTGTGCACCGCCCATCGGCAATCCGGCGAAATGTCGTAGGTGTGCCAACCGGGCTGTCCCCCGGGTGAGAGTCGCTCGGCCGGACCGCCGGCCAGCCGTGTCCGGTAGAGGTATCGCCGGGTGGGATCGCCCGGCGACGCGGCGTAGTAGAGCCAGCCGCCGGCGTTGTCCTGGGCCTCGATCCCGATCACGTCGAAATCGCCGCCCGTGATGCGGGCAAGCCCGGCCCCGGCCAGGTCGGCGCGGTAGGCGTGCCGCCAGCCGTCGCGTTCGCTCAGCCAGACGAACCCTCCCGTCGGATCCGTCCAACGAAACGGGTTCAGATTGTCCACCCACGCGGCGTCCGTCTCGCGCAGCGCCACCCGCGTCGCGCCGTTCCCGGGATCGGCCACCATCACGAGATTCGTGTTCTGGAGACGGTTGAACTGCTGAAGGAGGAGGTGCGCGCCGTCGGGCGTCCATTCCAGGTGGGGAAGGTAATGCTCGCGCGGGTCGCCCGGAATCCGAAGCCAGCGCACGCGGCCTCCGGTGGCGGCAACCACGCCCAGTCGCGTGGCCGAGTTCGTCTCGCCCACCTTGGGATACGGGAAGGACGTGATCTTCGGATAACTCCCCGCGGTGTTGTCGAGGAGCTGGAACCGGCGGACGCCGCGGGTGTCGAACTGCCAGAACGCGAGGGAGCGTCCGTCCGGGCTCCAACGGAAGCCGTCGCGGATGTCCAGTTCCTCCTCGTTCACCCAGTCCGCCGTGCCGTTGATGCGCGTGGGCGAACCGTCGGTGGTGACGGCCGTGATGCGCAGCCGTCGCAGTTCCTGGACATAAAGATTGTTCTCCCGCACGTAGGCCACCCGCGAGGCGTCGGGCGAGAACTTGGCGAACATGAGCGTGGACGGCGCGGCGTCGCCCCCGAGCCGGCGGAGCGCGCGGGTGCCGAGGTCCAGCACCCAGTAGTTGCCGCGCGTGTTGCGCCGCCAGACGCGCCGGCTGTCCGTGGAGAGCAGCAGTCTCGATTCATCGGCCGAGAACTCGAACGCCTCGACGTCCAGCGGCTCGGCCTTTCCCTCCGGGATGAACGCACTGGCGGGCACGACCGTCTCCCGCCGTCCGGTGGCCGGGTCGTGGCGTACCAGATCACGCCCCGGGCCGCCCGCGTCCGGAGTTTCCAGTGTGAAGTAATCCGACGTGCGCCGGCTCCAACGCAGGGGAGCGAGCCGTTCCTCACGGAACTCGTCGGAGGCAAAGAGGCGGTCCAAGGTCAGCAGGGAAGCGTCCGTGGGGCCCGATGGAACCCGGGGCTCCGTCGCTTCGCCGGCCGGGCCGCCGATGGCGGCCTTGGCCTCGCGTGCAACCGGCCGCGGTGTCTCCGCGGCGCCGGCGGCCCAGCCCATCAGAAGGATCCCGGCGAGTCCCAGAATGGATCGATTCATCACGGTGTGCCCGGGACGCGCAGCATCCGCAGGTTTGCCTCGGCAAAGGCCTTGCCCATCAGCGCGAAGATTTTCGCGCTTCCAAAATAGTGATACCCGCCATTGGAAGCCCCCTTGAGGGCCTCCCGATCCTTGGGCGAAAGGACCTCCTCCAGGGCGAGGTCGAGCTTCTCCTGGTCTGCCCTGGTGATGCACTCAATCCGCAGATCCATCGCCGCATAACGTTCCGCGGAGGTTCTGGAATACTGGTCATTGGCATAGGCCGCCAACACGTTCCTTCCCTTCTTCAAATGCCTGACCTGTTCGTCGTTGAGGACGATGGAACCGTAACGCGGAGAGTCCTGCCACCAGATGTAGGTGTGGATCTTGTGTCCGTTCAGATACACATGGAACCCCTGCCTCGCCAGGATCGCGATGCGGTAGGAATGGCAGTCCAGGTCCTCAACTTCAAACGTTGTGCGCATGAGCAGGAATTCGCCCTCTCCCCATGTGGAGGGGAATTTGTCCAGGGTGACTCCGCTGTGCTTCCAGACGCCCTTGCCGATGGGGGCCCTGCCTTCCGTCCACTGGCTGTCATCGAAGTCGGGCATGAACCAGTTCTCCATCCCGGCTGGCAGCGTGATGTCGCGGAATCGCCTGTCGGTGTATTCCTCCAACTTGTCCTTCGCCTCGGTGGCATCCACCGTCACGAAGCGCCAGGACCGTTCATCCGGCAGCGGTTTGCCGACCGGCTTCCAGTAGTTCTCCCATTTCCATTCCCTGTCGAAGGTTCCGTCCTTCTTCAGTCGATGAGCCGTGCCGACGATGTTGTCATACTCGCCCTTCCGGGGTTCTGCGGCGGCAATGTCATCATCCCAGTAGGGAGCAGTCGGAACCGCGACCACATTGCCCTTGAACTCGGGCAGGTCGGCCGGCGCGGCCATGGCTTTTCGGAAGACCTCGTTGTCGCCCTCACCGCCGACTCCCAGCACGCCGATGACAAATGACATTCCCGGGGCGGACAAGTCCTTGCGAACATCGCGAATGAACCTGGCCAGCAGGTCTGAATATTCGTCGAATCTCCCGGGTTTGTCGGGGCCCGGATAAGTCGTCCCGTCCACCAGGTCGTTGAAGCCCTGCAGCCAGACGAAACCGGCCAGTTCGTATCCCTCCTTGGGATCGTAGGCAGGGCAGACCCGCTTGGGATCGGCCAGCACCTTTTTGACGTGCTCGATCATCATCCTGTAGAACACACCGGTGGCGGCATCCTTTTTGTCCCGCCACGCCTTCCGGTCCTCGGCTTTCGGAATCCCGTGGGCGCCTTGTGGATGCTTGTCCCACTCGTCCTGAGTCGCCTTGGGCAGCTTGTATGGACCGGCACTGGGCGGACGGAATTCCGTGTTGAGCGACCTGCCGCCCCAGGCGGTCTTGATGATCAGAATGGGCTCGTCCAACCCCTTCTCCATGTAGATTCCGAAGGTGAACTCCGGCCCGATCTTGCCGCCTGGCCGGGTCGGATGGCCGTCTCGTGCGCCGAATCCGGCCGTCAACCTTCCCAGCCCCTCGCCATTGGCGCTGCCATCATACGGGCCGGTCAGATAGGACATCCAGACCTTGTCGCATACTCGCGGGGTTCCATCGGGGTTGCGCATCTCCCTGAGGATGGGTGCCGTCAGCGGATCCTTTCCGATGTAGTCAAAGGTCTCGACCCGCGCGTGTCCCTCCATGTTCGACTGGCCGGCGAGGATGAAGACCTTGAGCGGCTTCGCCTCGGCGATGGCCGCGACGAAAAGGGCGCTGAGGAGTGACGTGGCGATCTGTTTCACTGGGTTCATGGGAGTCGGCTGAGTTCCGGGGTGTCCGTCGCGGCCTCGATGGCCTGGATCGTATCGCGGACGCACTTGGCCTTCCGGAGCTTGAGCTCCCTGGGAAAGTCCTTTTCGTCCTTCTCAAAGTAGTCGGCGATCCGGGCCAACTCCGGAACGACCGACTTGGCGTGGGTCCCGTAGCCGAGGAGGATCTCCATCAGTTCCGGGGTCCGATGCTCGCTCGCCCAGGGATTCTGGTCGCGGGTGTAGTTCACGCAGGCGCGGATGCCTTCCTCGATCCGGTGTCTGGCCAGGAGGCGCAGCCCCTCCACGCGGATCGAATCGGCGAACATCTCCCCGCTCGGCGCGGGTTCGATGATCGCCTGATGGATGGCGGGCAACAACGGCCTGATCTCCTCGGCGGAGAGCTGCAGATAGACCGAGCCGAGGCTGCCCCGGGCGCGACCGTCCTGGTTCTTCAGGCCGGCCCGCACCGCCTGGTAGAGCGCCTCGCGATCCACGCCCTCCAGCGACCGGCTCAGCATCCCGCCGCGATCGAAGAGGGCGAAGGACAGATAGCGCTGCTGCATGCCGCGCGGATCGCCCTGCGGGTTCACCTGGGCCAGCAGTTCGAGCAGTTGGGGCACCGCCTTCATGGCCGGTGCGCCGATGGCGGCGAGCGCCTCGGCGGCCTTGATGCGCAGCCAGAGGTCCGGGTCCGACAGGGCGTTCCGCAGCGGTTCAACGGCGGGAGCGCCCCGCCCGCGCAGGGCGATCACAGCCTGGCAGGCACCGTAACGGGAATACAGCGCGGGCGCCTCCAGCATTCGTGCCAGGGGTGGGACGGAGACGTCCTGGCGCCGCCCCAAGGCCATTGCGGCCCGCTCGCGGACCACGGGAGACCAGCTGCCGAGACGCTCCAACAGCTCCTCCGTGCCGAGGTTGTCGTAGGCGCCGTGGCGGTCCTTGTTGTCCCACCCACGGCCATCCTGGATGAGGCCTTTCGCCGCCGCGGCGTCCAGCTGCGGGGTGACGCCCGGACGCCTGCCGGTCAGGTGGAGCTTCTTCAGCGGCATCGCGTACGCCAGCAGGTAGGCACCCGTGCCGTCCCAACCGTCGTAGCTGTCGGGGTCCGGCTCGGGCGGACCCTGATGGGAGAACGTGCCGTCCCATCGGCGGGCGAGGTCGAAATACCAGCCGCCAAACTCCTGCATCCAGGCTCCCGTGGCCTGGGGCCCGGACTGGGCGACGCCCGGCATGGCCCAGAGCATGTTGAAGAAGTTGCCGGTGTGTCCGGTGTCGCGCTCCGGTCCGTGGGAGGCGAGGCTCATGCGGGAGAAGAACTCCGCGCCGTCGGCTTCGCCCAGCAGGTTGAACAGGACGGCGGTCATTCCGCACTTGCCGTTGTCCTCGTGGGTCTCGATCCACGGGTGATGGTCGCCGTAGGGAATCGCCCCCTTGCCGATGTAGAACCGCAACAGGCGCGCGCTGAGCTCGATGGCGCGGGTCAGTTCCGGGTCCTTCACACCGGCCTCGCGCGCCAGCACCAGGCCGATGGTCAGCGGCACCCCCGGCGAATTCATCATCCCGTAGCCGCCGAGGCGGCCGTCGGGTCTCGCGAATCCATGGCCCCACGACCCGACCGCGCTCTGTCCCCTGGCGGCTTCCAAGGCGAGACGCCGCAGGCCGGGCATGACGGACGGGTCGCCGGTCGCCAGCACATACTCGGAGAGCAGGATCATGACGTAGCCGTAATGCCAGGTCTGCATCGAGCGGGACGAGTAGTCCGCCGCCCACCGGGCCTCCTGCCGGACCAGCGGGAGCCAGGCGGGATCTCCGCTGGCCAGCAACGCGAGCGCATTGAGGGAACGCACGATGGGATCCTCCCCATGCCGGGATCCCGCCATCTTCGCGGCCAGCGCCCGGCACCCCTGCTCGAGAATGCGGCTGGACTTCGGGCAGTCGTAGGGTGCGGTGGGGCCGTAGCTGCCGAGCAGCGGGAGGTTGACGACGACCTCCTCCGCCCGACCCGCCCGCCAGCGGGTCACCGCCAGTTTTCCCCCGCCCGCCGCCGATTCGGCGACCGTGATGGCCCTGCCGAACTCGGTGCGCGGGTCGTGGGAGAACGGCTTGCCGCCGACGCCGAGGATCACGTCACCGACGAGGAACGCGGCCTCGGCGGGAGAACCCTTCTCCACTTGGGTGACGGAAATCTGCCGCGCATCGGTGGTCACCATCTGGTCGCAGAACATCCACCCGCGCAGCCCCGTGGGGCCGAGGTTCCAGTCATGCCGGGCGCCCGCCGGAATGGCGTGCCCCTGGGTGAAGTCGGGGATCTTCAAGGGCTGCCCCTTGGCCGCGGCAACGGCGACAGCTGGCGCCGACAGAAGTGCCAGGAGGAAGATCGTGAAGAGACGAGTCGTCATAGGTCAGACCGATTGCGCTGTCCGAATCCTGCCATCGTGGCGACGGGCTTCTACATGCCGTTTCCCGCGGGGGATGGGTTGGGTTGTGCGGCTTTCGCGGCGGGCGGACGTTGCGGGCGAAGTCGCAGGGTGACGTTCGAACCAACGGCCGGAAGGTGGGTGGAATCCACCTGCCACTGGAGCGCGTCGTTGGCCTGGCTGTGAATCGCCGGCAGGCACAGCAGTTCGTCGCCGAAGGTCGCGAGCGAGATCACGTTTCCGCTCTCTTCGCTCAGGTAGCGACGCGGCCCCGGCCCGTCTCCATGCAGGACGGAACCGGCAAAGAGGAAGGTGTGGGTCGGGAACCCGGCCTCCTGGTCCGCGGCGACGGAGTCATCGGACCTCTTCCTGGAGGGGGCGATGAAATCGCTGATGGGGTGCTCGACCATCCTCCCCTCCTTGTCCTTGAGCAGCAGGAACACGTCCACCGGCCCGCCGCTGGGTGGAACGTCAATCCAGCGCCCGGCCTGATCCCCGAGTTGCTGGCGCGTCGCCGGACTACCCGGCTTGGCGCCCAGCAGCAGGAGCGCCGCGTGCAGGTGCATCGGCCTGGCCTCCATTGCGACGATGGACTCGTGCTCCTTGGTTCCCCGGGTGCAGGCCACCAACTCCAGCGCTCCCCGATGGAGGCAGACGGAACTTTCCACGTCCACGCACCGCTCTTGGATGTTGATCACCACCCCGGGAAACGTGAGGGGCGGCAAGGCGGCCTGAAGGGCGGCGTTCGTGGCGCCCCCGCCGGATTCCGGCTGGTTGGCGGAAAGGACCCCGGAGGCGGGCCCGGAGGCCCATAGCGCAACGCAAGGCATCGCCAGGGCCGTCCACCACCCCAGGAGACCCGCCGGCTTCCTTCCGTGCTCCTGATGGATCCGGATCAAGGCATCCTCCACTCCAGCATTTCCAGTGTCATCACGGCGTAGGACGTGACGAGCACGGGATCCGCCTCCCACCACCGCGGTTCGGGATTCATCCACGAGCCGTCGTCTCTCTGAAGCTCGAGCAAGCGGGCGGCGACCTGATCCCGCCAGGCCACTTCCGTGCCATCTGCCAGCGTCAGACGATCCTCGTCGGCGATGGTCAGCGCCTTGGTCAGCAAATGCAGGTAATAGAAGAATCCCTGTCGCCCCATCCCGGGGTTCTCCTCCAGGGAGTAGTTCGACCGGAGCCAGTCCATCACCGCGACGACCCGCGGATCCTCCTTGTCCAACCTCGCGTAGATGTAGCTCAGCAATCCGCCATAGCTCATGCTGCCGTAGCTCCGCAGGGCCACCTTGCCCGTGTGCGAATGGGTGGCTCCTCCGGCCATGCTGTGGCCGGGGTAATAGACGAAGCCACCACGATCCTTCGGGTCGTCCGACACCCAGTCCGCCGTGTTGGTGACCGGCAGGTTCTGGCAGTTCTGGAGGAAATGCGCCACCGCCTGCCAGTCCAGGTCCGGCACGGGCGCGTCGGAGCCGGGAACACCCTTCCGGAAAAGAGCCTCGGAAGCCCGCATCGCCTCGATGGCCGCCAGCGTGTTGTTCATGTCGGAGTGGTCGTACTTGCTGCCGTAGCCCACCCCGCCATCAAACGGCGTGTCGTTTGTCCCTTTGACGCCCATGTCCACCTGGGTGCTGGCGATGAACTCGCGAGCCTTCAGGATCACCGGCAGGAAGTTCGTGTCGGCGGCCGTGGTCAACGCCATCACCGACAGGGACGTGTTGTAGTTCGCCAACCCGGATCTCTGGATGGAGCCATCCGGTTTCACGCAGGAGAGGAGGTAATCAAAGCCCCGGTTCATCTCCGAGGTGCGGCTGCGTTGAAGCCGTCGGGTTGGCTCCAGGTTCATGGCCGTCAGGACCAACGCGGTGACCGCCGGTTGATCGGGCGTGGACCACCAGCCATTTGAATTCTGGGCTGTCTGAAGGAAGGCAAGGCCACGCCCGATGGCGGCGTGCACTTCCTGCCGGGTCGGCGCATGGGTCGGGACGGATGGCGGGACGGGTTGGGCTCCTGATCCCAGCCAAAGGCCGCAGAACACGGCCGCTGCCAGAAGAAATCTGCCGAGGGGTTTGGTTTGCATGCGAACGCGTCCGGCGCGCGGTTGTCTTCGGCCCTCAGAACACCCGGGCCCAGAGGACCTTCAGGTAGCGGCTCTCCGGGCAGTTGGACATCACCGGGTGATCCCAGCCGGGACCGGTCCGGTCGAGGAACTGGAGCTTGCGCCCCACCCGATGGGCACTGCGGATCACCAGACGCTCGAACTCGCCCGCATCGAGCTGACCCGAACACGAACAGGTCACCAGCAGGCCGCCCGGCTCGACGATCACCACCCCAAGGCTGTTGAGGTCCTCGTACCGGGTGAGCCCCTCGGCCCGCTCCTCCTCGTCGCGTCCGTCGATCAGCTTGGGCGGATCGAGGATCACCACGTCGAACCGCTTCCCGTCCTTCCGCATCTGGCGGGCGTACGAGAAGGCGTCGCAATGCACCCAGTCGATCCGCGCCTGGTTCAGGTTCGCGTTGCGACGCGCCTGGGCGATGGCGTCCTCGTCCAAGTCGACCGCCGTCACCTCGGCCGCCTTCCCGGTGACCACGGCCGATATCGAGAACCCGCCCGTGTAGCAGCACAGGTCCAGCACCCGGCGTCCGGCGGTCCAGTCGGCCAGCCGACGCCGGTTGTCCCGCTGGTCGCAGAAGAACCCGGTCTTGTGGCCGGTGGCGAAATCGACCTCGTAGCGGATGCCGTGCTCCCGGAAGCGCACGGTGGTGACCGGATCCGACGGCACCGCCCGCGGGTCGATCCCCTCCATGCGCGCCACCGACGGGTCGATCTCGATGCGGGTGCGTCGGGTGCCCAGCCGGGCGTGCATCGTCGCCAGCAACCGGGGCAGGCGCTGCCAGATGCCGAGGCTGTGGACCTGCACGCTCAGGACATCGGCAAACCGGTCGACGATCAGCCCCGAGAGCCCGTCGCCATCGGAATGCACCACCCGGAAGGCCTCGGTGACTTCGGGAAGGCGGAGGTGGTCGAGCCGGAGGTCCAGGGCCCGGTCGAGGAGCAGGTCGAGGTACTCCTCGCCCGGCGACTCATCGCCGTGATGGAACATCCGCACCGGCACCCGGGCGGTGGGATGGAACAGGCCCGATCCGAACGGACGCCCGCCCCGGTCGTACACGTGCACCCAGTCCCCGGCCTTCGCGTCCGGGCTGACCGCGCCGACCATCGCCGGGTAGAGGGTGGGGTGGTAGCTGAAGGTCTTCAGCTGGACCCAGGGAGCGGTCCACTGGTCGCTCCCGGGAGGCGCCTCCGCGGACGTCCGCCCGGCCGGGCGCGGCCCGGGACGTGGACCCGGACGCGGACCCGGACGGGGTCCCCGTCCGAACGCCGGTCCGCGCGATGGGGGACGGCGATCGGGACGATCACCCCCCCGGTATTCCCAGGATTCTGCCATGTGACCCCCGGGTTAGCGGACCCCGGGCTCCGGGCAAAGCCCAATCCGACCCGCGGACGGGTAATCGACCGAACGGGCGCTCACGGGAGCAGCTCGAGTCGGTAGAGTCGGACGCCCGGCGGCGGGGAGGTGTCCCGGAAGGTGCCGGCGCCCCCGTCCCCGGCCACCACGGTTCCCAGGGGGGTCCATTCGACCGGGGAACCCAGGGAATCGGCTCCCTGGACGCGGTAGGTACGGCCGGCCAGTCCTTCGAACCGGATCACCCAGGCCGCGCCATCGCGCTCCGGCGGCTGGAGCGTGGGGGCCGGCGCCGTGCCGCCCCCCAGGCCCACCGCCCGATAGAGGCGGAAGGCGGCCGCGGGCGAAGTGTCCCGATACATCCCCTGCCCGCCCGGCCCCACCACGACCGTCGCCAACGGCGTCCATCCTGCGGGGCCCGCCAGCACCGGAGCCGACTCGATCCGGTAGTTCGCACCGGGCGTTCCGATGAACCGCACGATCCAGGCGGAGCCATCCCATTCCGGCGTCAGGAGCGTGGCCGGCTCGCCGCCGGGGCTCCCACCCCGTTGGACAGCCCGGTAGAGGCGGAAACCGGTCGGCGCCGTGGCATCCCGATACTCACCCCGCCCGTCCGGACCCGCCACGACGGTGGCCAGCGGCGTCCATCCGGAGGGATCGCCCAGCAGCGGGATCGACTGGATCTCGTAGCTCGCCCCGGGCGTCCCGGTGAACCGGACCACCCAGACCGTGCCATCCCATTCCGGCGTCAGGAGCGTGGCCGGTTCGCCGGGACCCGATCCCACCCGCACGGTCACCCGGGCCAGATCGCGTCCGCCCTGCCCGTCATCCGCGAAGTAGAGATAGCTGTCCTCGACCGGATCCCCGCCCGACGGCGGTTCGTACACCACCCACCCGTCCTCGATCCGGACCGTTCCCCCCCGTTCGGTGGACGGGTCGGGCAGCACCAAGGTCAGCCCGGGGCTGTCGGCGTCCGCATCATTGGCCAAGAGGGTTTCCACCCGGGTTCGGGCACCCGAGCCCGGGGGACGCTCGACCTCATCGTCGAAAGCCACCGGCGCCCGGTTGTCCACGCGGACCAATTCCGAAGGTCCGCCGGTCACGACCGCGATCCCGTCGAAATTGCCCAGCCCGGACAGCCCGACGGTGGCCGGGCCGGAGACCGGGGCCCTCAGGGTGAGGGTGAGCCGCCTCGGGAGTCCGTCGGTGAACGGACCCCACTTCACCCGACCGAGCACCGGGTCCAGCACGCCGCCCTGGTCGACGTTCTCCAAGGTCCATCCGGCGGGCACCGCTTCCTCAACGCTTTGCGCCACGGTACCGGCGACCGGATCGACGTTCAGGACCAGCACCAGGGGCGATCCCGGACGGAATCCGGTTGCCACCTCGCGCCCGACCCGGCTGCCCGAGGTGGTCACCGCCGGGCCTTCGGTCGGAACCGTCTCCAGGTCGAACACGCCGAGGCCGTCGAAGCGGAAATCGCCGACGGCTCCCGCCGGCGGAAGGAGCCGGTACGAGAGGATCCGGCTCCCGGCGACATCGAACTCGCGCCACTTGACCCGTCCCCGGGCGGCGTCGAACACCCCGCCTGCGGTGATCTGGTCGACGGACCAGCCGGTCGGAACCGCTTCCTCGACCGCCCACACCGAGCTCAGGGGCAGGGGGCTGACCAGCAGACTGACGGTCAGGTGGCTTCCCGGCTGGAACCGGGGGGGAAGGGACCGGACCACCGAGCTGCGAATGGCGGTCACCCGGTCGGGACCGGTCGCCGTGATCCGGCGGGAGTCGAACACGCCGAGGCCCGTCAACCGGGCCGCGTCGGACGCGTCCGGGGGCGGGGCGACGCGGTAGGTGAGATCCGTGGGGGTCGCCCCCTGGAAGGGGCCCCACTTGATCCGGCCCGTCGCCGGATCGAACGCGCCCGTGCCGGAGACCGACACCGCAACCCAACCGACGGGGAGCTGTTCCTCCACGGAGAACACGGTGGTGGTCGGGAGCGGTTCGACCCGCAGGGCGACGTCGAACGGCACGCCGGGCAGGTACTCCGACGCCACGGTCCGTCGGAGGCGGTGATCGCGGGCCCGGACGGTGCGCTGCCCGCGGACCTCCACCCCGGTCTGGTCGAAGACACCGCGGCCGGAGAACCCGAAATCGCCGGTGGCGGCGGCCGGCACATCCACCCGGTACTGGAGTGTCCGCGGGTTGCCGTCGGTGAAAGGCCCCCACTTGACGCTCCCCCCCGCGGCGTCGAACACGCCGCCGTGGCTGACCTGGGAGACAGTCCAACCGGTCGGCACGGTGTCGGAGACCGAGTAGGCGACGATCCCCTCGGCCGGTGCGGCGGCGAGGAACACGTCGAACCCGGTGCCCGGCACCACCTCGGCCGGCAGCGTGCCGGTGAGGGCGCTGGGCGTGGAGGTGATCCCGGAGGGGCCGGCGGTTGGAACCCGGACACCGGCGAACTGGCCCACCCCGGCGAACGACCGGGCGCCGGTCGACCCGGCCGGAACCACGACGCGGAACGTCAGGTCGCGGGCGGCGCCGTCGAAGAACGGACCCCATCGGACCCGTCCCGCCGCCGGGTCCAGCACGCCGTCATGGGAGATGGCCTCGGCGTTCCATCCGGGCGGCAGATGTTCCTCGACACCGTACGCCTCCACGCCGCCATCCGGGCGGGCGGCGAGCAGCACGTCGACCGGCTGGCCGGCCCGGTAGAACTCCGGCAGCGACCGGACCAGGGTCGAGGCCTGCAGGGCCGCGCCGGCCATCAGCGCGAGGGTGGCCGCGGCCCATCGGAAGGCGGTCCGGGCGGCCCGGGATGTTCGGCATCCGATCATGAACATGGCCCGGGTCCAGACCCCGGTCACGGTGCCGGCTGGAGCCGGAAGAACCGCGCGTCCTCACCCGCGGGGACGTACACCCGGCCGCGGCCGTTGGCATCGAGCGGGATCGGGTCGAGGTCGACCCACTCCACCAGGTCGGCGCTGGCCTGCACCAGCGGGGTGGTGCCGGGTTCGCCTTCCAGGTCGATGACGAGGTCCGGGCTGACGGCGTGGCGGGCGACGCGGAGGGTCGACGGGATCACGGCTCCCGGCCCGTAGATGCGGAGGCGGCCGGAGGCGTCGACATCCGACCCGTCGAACGATGCCGCCCCGGCGAAGTCGACCACCGCCGGTTCATCCATGGGGGTCAGCTCGTAGGTGAGCGTGCGGGAGGTCGATCCGAAGAACGGGCCCCACTTGATCCGACCCTGTCCGGCATCGACCCGGCCCTCGGCGCTGACATGGCGGACCAGCCAGCCCGTGGGGAGGCTTTCCTCGATGGCATACGCGCGGGTGCCCGGGGCGGGGTGGACGACGACCGTGACGACGAACGGCTGGTGCTGGGCGAAACGCTGGGGGAGCTGACGTTCCACGGGCACCGCGCCACCGGACGCCGGGGCGGCCGACCGGCTGGTGAGCGGGGACGGGCGGCTGCCGGCGGCGGAGCGGGCATCGGCCAGCAGCCGGGCCCGGAGCCGTTCCTTCTCGGACAGGTCGTCCGACAGGGCGGCCGGGGCATCCGCTTCGCCGTCTGAGCCGGCCGCGGCCACCGCCGCCGTGCCGCCGGTCCCGGCCGGGGCCGGTCCGCTCACCCACCACAACGGCGCCCCGACCGGCGGGTCGTTGTCGAACAGGTACGACTCACCCGCCACCCACAAGGCGCTCGCCCGGGTGACGTAGCTCATCGGGATGGTCCGCGGCTCGATCGACCACGCCTGGCCGAGCTTCCAGGCCAGGGCGTACTCGGTGACCTCCTGGATGTTGAGCGCCCAGTCGGCCGGCTGGATGTCGGCAGGATGCTGCCCGTCCGGCACCAGCGGATTGGTCCCCTGGAGGAACTCCCGCAGGTTCGGCCGGCCGTCCCCGTCGGTGTCCAGGTTGGGGTTGCCCCCGGTGGCGCTGCCGAAGTACTGGCGTTCGAAGCTGTCCGACATCCCGTCGCCGTCGCTGTCGACGTCGCCGAAGTTCACCTCCACGAAGCTGCCGCGGGGCCCGATGACGCGGCTGGCGGCATCGCGGACGACCCCGTTGCGGGTGACCACGAGGTGGACGGTGGCGCCCACGGGCACGGCGGCCGGGTTGATGACGGGGGCGGCCGATTCGACGGCGGCCCGGAGGACGTACCGGTCCCCGGCGGAGGCCTTGTCGCCCATCCGATAGACCGCCACCGGAGGGCCGTCGGGCGTGTGGCGCAGCTCCACCTGGACGTCGGACTGGGCGGCGGTGATGAACGCGCCGTCGATGGCCACCGCGCCATAGAACACGGTGTCGGGCTCGGGCAGGCCGGCCCGCACCGTGAGGGCGAGCGCCAGGAGGGCCATCCCGGAGGCGACCCGCAGGTTGGACCACCGGGCGGAGAGGGGGATCGGGAGTTTCATGGGCGGATGGGAGGTCGGTGGTTCAGTTCCCCGAGTAGCTGTAGCTCTGGAGGAGGAACAGGATGTCCGTGTTGGACCGGATGAAGGTGTCGAGGCCCTCGTCCGGATCGGCGAGGAAGGTCCCGCCCGGGATGATCATCATCCAGTCGGTGTTCCACACCGAACGTCCGATCAGCCGGGTGTCGGTCGTGAGGGAGTCGGGCTCGACGAATCCGTCGTCGTGGTAGGCCCGCATGGCGGCGTGGCGCCGGACCGAGGCGAAGCTGCCCCCGAGGGAATCGTTCTGCGGGATCCACAGGGGATCCCGGAGCGTGTTCGCCCCGAGCGGAAACGGCACCGGCAGCGCCTGGTCGATCACCCGCCACTCGCGGGTGGCGAAGTTGTCGCCGTCGGGCGACCGCAGGACATCCATGCCCACCGGCACCAAGTACATCCGCGGGGTCTGCGACAGCCCATGGCCGTCGTAGTTCTGGAACCAGACACCCGCCGACCGCACCCGGGTCGAGAACCGGCTCGAGTCGTAGCTGCTGTCCCCGCCGCCGAGGGGCCATCCGAAGAAGTTCAGGCCGAAGGTCACGGTCGACGGGAACCGGATCACCAGGCCCGGCTGCGGACCGGCGCTCTCCGGGGCGAAGGGACGGCAGTAGCGTCGGAACTCCGGGATGGACCAGAGATCGTCCATGCGCTGGACCCCGTAACCGTTGAGGGGATCCCGGCGGCCGAGCAGTCGGCGCCATTCCACATCCGACGGATCATCCGGGTCCTCGGGGTTTTCGTCCCGCATGCGGAAGAGTTCGTGCCGGAGCGAGAATCGGGTGGTCTCGACCGCCGGGTTGTTGAGGCCGAACTGGGTCTTGATGACCTCGTAGTTGGCGTCCAGGCGCCCCAGGGCGTCGGCGAGACCGGCGGTGCCGATCACCGGCTCCCCGTCCTGGATCTGCCCCAGCGACCGCTGGCGGACGATGTCGGTGAGGAAGTCACGTCCGGCCCGGTTGTCGTCGCCGAGGAGGTTCGACTCGTAGTCGTAGGCCGAGGCGGCGAGGTAGACGTAGCGGGCGGCGAGGTCGAACTGCGACCGGTACTTCCGCAGGGCGTCGTTCCGGAAGATGCGGAAGGTCATGTCCTGGTAGCGGGCATCGGTGACGTCGGCCGCGGTGTTGCGACGGAACCGGGCCAGCTGTTCCTGGACCTGGGCGCCCTCGGCGAGGTGCCGCTGGTAGCGGCCGACCAGGTCGCGGATGACCTCCATCTGCTGGTAGACCTTGATCCGGGTGGCCGCCTCGTTGCGGACCATGGCCTCGATCTCCTTCACCGCCTGCTGCACCTCGAAGTTCTGGGAGAGGGTGGTGATGGCGAGGTCGGTGCTGAGTCCGACGGTCTCCTTGGAGAGGCTGAGCCCCTCCTGGACCCCCTCGGACACATCGCCCACGATGTCGGCGACGGTGCCGATGATGGTACCGGCCGCCTTGATTCCGCCGCGGGCCGGCGACGTGGCGTCGTTGGAGAAGCCGAGGACCTTGGGCAGGGACTCGGTGGTGACCGCGGTCATTCCCTCGATGATCGAGGAGGTCCGGCGGGCGGCCAGTTCCACCACCTTGGCGACGGTGATGCCGATGTTGATCGAGGTGACGGTCCCGAGCTGGGTGGACAGGGCGATGACCCGATCCCGGTTCAGGTTGTGCCGCATCTGGAGGAGCTCGAGGGCGTCCCGGATGTCCTGGTTCAGGCCGTCGTAGTCCTGCAGCGCCACCTTGAGGTCGGCATGGGCCCGGACGATGTCGCCGAGGGCGAACTGCACCTCGCCGAGGGCCCGCCGCTTGCCCATGGCCGTCGTGGCGGCATAGCCGTAGCTGCCGGCGGACACGGGATAGTCGATGGTCAGGATCGACGTCTCCAGGGTGCCGGTGTCGCTGATGCTCTTCTGGCGGTCCCCGGTGTAGAAGCTGAACTCGCCCGGCTTGCCCTCGACCGGCTTGAAGAACGCGGTGTAGTTGGTCGACGGCGGGAAGCGCTCGCCGGTGATCTCGACCAGGTCGATGTACATGTAGCGGTACAGGTCGGGTCCGTCGTAGCCGCTCGGGTAGGTCCGTCCCGCGCCGATGTCCCCGGCGTAAGGATAGCCGAAGATCTCGATGAGGCGGTTCTTGAAGGCGAGTTCCTCCTCCCGGACGTTCCGGGTGAGGTCGTCGATCGAATCCTGGTTCTGCCGCAGGAGCTGGGTGGCGCGGTTGGCCTCGTTGAAGACCCGCAGCGCGTTGTCGAGGGCCTTCTGGGCCCGGTCGCGCACCTGCTCATAGTGGGTGCGCCCGAAGAGCAGGCCCTCCACCGGGATCTCCGACGGGTCGATGTCGAACGGCACCACGCCGCGGGCCAGTCCGATGGGACTCAGCCCCGAGTCGGCCTGGTCCATCGTCGTCTGGATGGTGAGGGCTGCGTCGGCGATCTCGCCGAGTTCCCGGACGGTCTGGCGGTCGATCTTCCGGATCCCGGTGTGGGTCGGATCCTCGTCGACGTCGGGCAGGATGGCATTCCCGACCAGCCAGTTGAAATAGGCCCCCTGGACGCCGCGCCGGGCCCAGTCGTCCACGCCCCATGCCCGGTCGGCATCGGTGTCGCGATACCCCTGCCACTGGCCGGCGGGATCATCCACGTACTGCTCGCGGTAGGTGAGGTCGACGATCTCGCGTCCGGTGCGGGCGATCGCGGCGGCCGCGGTGGCGAACTTGCGTTCGTCGAGGAAGTCCACCTCCACCGGCGCCTGCGCCACCAGGACCCGCTCGGTGCGCGGGACCCAGGTGAAGTTCGTGTTCCGGAGCAGGTCGTAGTAGGTGGTCAGCGCGGTGAGGTAATGACCCCAGGCGTCCCCGTGCCCCTGCGGGTAGAGGATCCGCGCGTCGAACTCGTCCACATCGCCGTCGAAGTCCTGGTCGGAGATGTTGTAGGTCTGCTGATACGCCACCTCGCCCTCGCCGAGGGTGAAGTTCCAGAACATGCGGTTGTAGATCGGCCGCGCCGCCACGCCGGCCGCGGTGTCATCGCGTCCCCGGAGCAGCGACAGCTCCTCGGAGAGCAGCGAGTCGAGCTGGTTCTGGAAGGCGAAGATCGACGGCGCCAGGGCGCCGTACTCGAGGCTCGAGGTGCCGAACCCGATTGTCGGGTCCTGGGCGTCGGCGTAGGCCTCGTTGCCGAGCAGCATGTAGAAGTCGGCGATCCGGCTGGCGGCGAGGAGCAGGGCGTTGTTGGCCGGGTTGAAGTCGACCGGGGGCGACCCGGCGATGCTCAGCTTCTTGGCCTGGTTGAGGACGGTGGTGTAGGCCTCGATCAGGCCGATCGAGTTCAGGTTGTCGGCGCTCGGGCTGAAGGCGATGTCGCCCTCATACCGCTGGCCGGCCTGGAGGATCATGCTGGCGTAGGTGGCGGCCGGGTTGGCGTGGAAATCCCGGACCCGCTGGTCGAACGGATTGAGTCCGCGGATGACCCGCTTCACGAAGCCCTCGGCCAGCATCGCCCGCGGGGTGGCCCCGCCGGTCGGGTCGCCGATCCACCCGCTCCAGGTGGTCGCCGGGTGGACGCCCACCCGATACCCCTGCAGCCGGCAGACGAACCAGTTGTCGCTCATCACCAGCAGGCCGCTCAGGTCACCGTCGCCGATGGTGATGTCGTTCACCCCGCGTCCGTTGACCGGGGTGTAGGCGGTGTACCGCACCCAGCCGCGCGGGTCGGAGATGCTTCCGTCCGCGCCGACCCGGGGCAGGTCGGTGGGATCGAACCCGGCGACGTCGGGCTTCATGTACCACTCGAAGACCACCTGGTCGGGATCGGCCCCGAAGTCGCTGGAATGACGGAGCGTGAGCCGCTGGTCGAACACGTTCTCGGGCGAGAGGACCTTGAGGTCGCCGGTGAACGGACCGTCCTCCACGCGGATGATGTGGAGGTTGATCTTGAGGCCGCCGAGGTCGGCGTCGTTGTTCTCCACCAGCGTCATGTAGCGCGGGCGGATGCCGGTCGGCGCGGTGGATTCCACGAACGAGGACGCGCCGATGAGCCGGCCGTCCTGGTCGCCTCCGGTGTCGTCCTCCAGCACCCGGCCGGAGGCCTGGTCACACCGGTAGTACCGCACCAGGCCGTCGACGTCGTCGAAGAGCCGCTTCGACCGGTCGCGCTGCAGGAGGCCCTGCGAGCGGGGAATGTTCCAGAAGCGGACCTCGTCGACGCGCCCGACGAAGCGGTTCACGCCCCCCGGCGCCGAGCCGAGGAACGCGGTGGTGCCCGACACCCCCATGGTGCCGGTCTTGGGGGCCGAGGCGACGAGGTTGCCGTCGATGTACAGGCGCTTGGTCTCGCCATCGTAGGTGGCGGCGATGTGCACCCAGCGGTTGGCCAGCTGGGTGGGGTTGATCGGGGCGGTGAGCTCCTCGTAGCTGGGGCCGGCCTGGAGGCCGAAGCCGATCGCGGTACCACTGTTGCGGAAGCCGAGGAACCAGTCGGGCAGGAATCCCTCGCCCTGCTGGAGGACGGTCTGGTTGACCGTGGCGGTCAGGGCGGTCGGGAACACCCAGGCCTCCAGGGTCAGCTCGGAGCCGGTGAGCAGGGTGATGGCGGGGAACTCGACCCGACCGTCGGGGTTCGCCAGCGACAGGGCGAACCCGGGATCGGTCTCCGCCGGGGGCACACTGGCCAGGGCCGCGGTCAGGGCCTTCGGTCCGTCGCCCAGGCGCTCCATCCGCACCCGGCCCGATTCGGTGGTGAGGCCGATCCGGAGACCCGGGTTGGGATTCAGCTGCGGATGGACCGGATCCGTCGACACGTCGGGCCGCCCGTCGCGGGGGTACAGGTCGACCTGGTTCGGGTTGCGGGTCAGCTCGAACAGCTTCCCGACGATGTTGGTCCAGCCGGCGTAGTCGACGTCACCGGCGGGGAGCATGCCCATGAGGCGGTCGCGCTCCCGGGTGCTCAGGACGTTCGGCATGAGCAGCGGTTCGCCGACCCCGGTGCCGTCGAGGACACCCTCGAACTGCAGCCAACGGTTGATGGGGTCATACGACAACCGGGGGCGGAGCGCCGGCGGGACGTCGTCGAAGTACTCCCGCCCATTCCGGTTGCTCCGGTTCAGCGACCCGGGGATGCGCTCCCCGGCCTGCAGCCGGTACACCCGGGCGCTGAGCGGGTCGTACAGCCGGGCGAGGGTGGCGGCAGGGAACCTCCGGTAGTATTCGAGCAGGTCCCGGATGTTGGTCAGGTCGAGCGGATTCCATTCGGACTGGAGGTCGTCGTAGATGATCTCCAGCGACGCCATGTTGCGCACCGCGGGCAGCCCGTTCTTGGAGTCCATCAGCGTCTCGCCGATCTGGAGCACCGGGGTCTCGGGCCAGGAGGTGTCGTACACCGTGGCGATCGGCCGTCCGGCAACCGCCGCGCCGGCGTTGGGCCCCACCAGGGTTCCGGCCGGGGTCCGGTCCAGCCAGGCGACACAGGCCCCCTCGGGCTGGTCGGGTTCACCGTCCCGGTCGAGGTCGAAATAGAAGCCGGGCTGCAGCGGATAGAACCAGCGGACGTGGATCTGGGTGTCGGTGCCGAGCGGACCTGCGGCCCGGGCGTACATGATCCCGCGGTAGTCCTCCCAGTAGGGTCCTGCCGATCCGTAGGACGCATCGCACAGGGGCAGCCGCGACATGGGATAGGGCGGCTGGATCTCGGTTCCGGCCGTGGCGGTGTAGCGGAAGGTCTCGTTGTTCGCAGGGTCCTCGGCGACGACCTGGTACACCTGGATCCGCCATTCGCGGGTGGCCGGGTCGCGATGCTTCAGGAGGGCGTAGGGTTCCGACGCGGCGGGGGTGACCCGGCGGTTCAGGTCGTTCCGCAGGGCGAAGAGGGCGTCGCCACTCTCGCCGATCGCCGCGCTGAGGAAGGCATGCTCCTCATTGGGATTGAAGCCCGGCTGGGTCGCGTCGGGCTGGTTGTAGACCCGGGCATCGGGATAGACCTCCGGGTCCAGACCGCCCGACCCCCGCTGGCTGGCGATGACGATCCGGGAGACCACGGCGTCGGCCGGCCACTGGACCGAGTAGCGGACCGGCACCGAGGGCCAGGCGGCGCCGATGGTGTTGAAGCGGTACCAGACGACCACCAGGTCGTCCTCGACCCGGTCGGTGTCGCGGTTGACCGGGATGATCGGGCCGAGGCGGCTGGGGCGGTCATGGGCGCGGTCGGTGCCGGCGCCGTCGTAGAACGCGTTCTGGAAGAACACATGGCCCTGGCGCCCGAGGTACTCCTGGTGGCCCGTGTCGCCGAGCACCTGGCCGACCACGGCCTCCCGCTCGCGCAGGTGGGCCGGATCGTTCCACGGCACGGTCAGGACCACGTCGAAGTGCGGCGGCTGGGTGGCCTCATTGGGCGGCACCCCGACGCCGGTGCGGAGATAGAAGAGGACCGAGTGGCCGGTGCCGGTGCTGGTGAACGTCTTCGAGGTCGGGTCGACCATCGCCCGCCCGCCGGTGGTCTCGTGGAGGATGGTCTGGAATCCGTAACCGAACGGAATCCCCTGGGGCTCGACCTGCGCCGGCGAGCCGGCGACGTGGATGACGGGGTCCTGGGGCCACACGTTCACCCCCTCGACCACGATCCGGTCGGTGATGACGGTCAGGTTCGTGCCGGTCCCGGTGACGTCGAGGTCCGAGGTGTACCACTTGAGGCGGGCGGCGACCGGCCGGATGGCGTAGAGCTTCTTCTCGAAGCGGGACCAGTAGAAGGAATTCAGCGGCGAGTCGTCGGAGTTGCCCGACAGGATCTCGATCTCCGGGAGGCGCTCCACGGCGCCCTCGGGACGGGCGATCTGGCGGCCGATCACCCAGGCCGGCACGGCGAGGAACGCCCGCGGGCGGCCGTCCTTGAGGCCGGTGCCCACGATGTTGCCGTTGCGGTTGATGGCATGGGCCTCCTGCAGCTTCCAGTTGCTCTGGGCAAAGGTCTGTCCGCGCGAGTCGTGGATGAGGTCGTTCAGGTCCCGCATCCGGCCCGCCGTGAACAGGAAGGCGCGGTTCTCGGTGTTGCCATCGGCGAACTTCCGGTTGGCCGTGCCCACCACCTGCCCGAAGGCGTTCACAGCGGCGGCTTCCGACGTGGTGCCGCCGGTGAGGAACGCCTCCCCCAGCGGGGTCATGGACCCGTTGAAGTAGCGGAAGGCCCTCCGGGGGCTGTTGGCCGACAGCCCGCGCTGGGAGAACCCGACCACGACGCCGTCGTTGTTGATCGCCAGGGCGCGGGACGCCTCGTCCCCCGTGAGGGTGCCCAGGTTGATGATGCCGCCCGGGGTGCGGTGGAGGAAGGCCCGTTCCGCACCGGTGTTCAGCAGGCTGCCGCCCACCACCTCGGCCAGGTCATTGATCCCGAATGCCTCCACCGAGGCTCCCCCCAGCGTGGGAAGATCGAGGAGCGTTCCCGCGGCGAGGCGGCGGAAAGCCCGGCGCTGGCCGGCGAGATTCCGGTAGGTGCCGGCCAGGTCGCCGAGGGCGTTCAGGGCGGTGCCGATGGCGTCGCTGGCGCCCGAGATGCCGGAGAGGTTCACGGCCGTGTTCACCCCGCTGTTCCAGAGGAACGCCTGCCTCGCGGCGCCGGGCGCCGACAGCATCCAGCCGGTGACGGTGTTCTCGTCATTGATGGCGAGCGCCCGGCTGCTGGCGAATCCGGACGGATGGATGTCCTCGGGCACCCCGGTGCCCGCCAGGCCCCGGTTCAGCAGGGCGTGGGCGTCGGATTCCTGGGACTGGATCCGTCCGACAGCCCAGCCGCGGTCATTGATGCCGGCGCCGAAGCTGAAGTTGCGCAGGCCGATCGCGCCGAGGTCGATCAGCGAGTAGGCGGGCCTCGGATCCACCCGGACCTTGAACGTGAGCGTGCCCTCCGAGAACTCGCTCTGGCCGTCGCTGATGATCACGTTGATGGTGGCCGTGCCGATTTCCCCGGCTGCCGGGGTGATCGTGACCGTCCGCGCGGCCCCGCTGCCGCCGAAGACGATGTTGGCGTCGGGGACGAGCCGGCGGTCCGAGCTGAACCCGGTCAGGGAGAGTTCCGACGGCGCCTGCTCGGGGTCGGACAGGGTGAACGCCAAGGGGCCGGTCGAGGTGCCCTCCTCGATGACGAGGCTGGCGATGGGCGTCGCCGAGGGCGGGTCGTTCCGCGGGGAGACATCGATCCGGATGGTGCCCACCGCCTTCTGCCCCTGGGAATCGGTCAGCTCGTAGGTGAACTCGTCCGTTCCGTTGTACAGGGCGTTCGGCGTGTACCGCACCGGGTTCTGAACCGCCTGGTTCCAGTTGCCGCTGAGCGGCGTCACCGTCCCGTTCGCCGGCCCCGAAAGGATCTGGAAGTTGGGGGCCGTGGCCGTCTGGCCGAGGTAGAACTCGACATCGAACGCCGTGAGGAAGATCTCGGAGTTCGAGGATCCCTCGCTGACCGACCACCGGCCCCATTCACCGATGGGATCCTGGGGGGGCACGAGCCGGTTGGCGGGGATGGGCGCCTCGGCGATGCCCGGGCCTTCCCAGAGCAGCCGGGCCACCGCGGCGCCGCCCTGCTCGAAGTACTCCATGACGATGTCCACCGGCTGGTTGGCCACCAGGTCGATCGTGCCGCTGTGCTTCGTGGCACCCTGGGGAATCCACTGATCCACCAGCAACTGGTCGTCGACCCAGAGACGGGCACCGTCGTCGGTCACGGTGCTGAAGGTGTACGTGCCCGTGGCGGGCGGATGGAGCCGGCCCCGCCACCGGACACTGAAATTCTCCGCGCCCAGTTGCGGATGCGGCACGCCCAGCGCCCAGTCGAAATCCACCACCGGGTCGACCCGGGTGGCGACATAGGTGTTGAAGGCGGTCCCGGCGAAATACTCCCCGGACAGGCCCTCGGCGGGAACCGTGGTCCGGAGGACCCGGGAGGGTGCCCCCCGAAGGACCCCGTTCAGTCGTCCGCCGGCGGTGGCGGAGTCGAAGGCGATGGATTCCGAAGGCTCGTCGAACCGCCAGTAGTCGAGCAGACCGTCCTCGCGGCCGGTCAACGACACCCGCGATCCGCGCTGGATCTCATCGCGGCTGAGAACCCGGGTCCAGATCCGGAGTTCGTCGAGTTCCCCGACGAAGCCCGATTCCGAGGCCACCTGGGCCTGCGCCACAGCGAGGCCGGGGCTGGCCGACAGGTTCATGCCGCCCTCGGGAACCACCTCCGCCACCAGGACGCCGTTGCGATACACCCCGTAGGTCGTCCCATCCCACGTGCTCGCCAGGTGGGTCCAGCGTCCGATGGGGATCGACACCCCGGTGACCTGCGGACTGCGGGACCAGACGCCGAACTGGAGGGTCACCTCGCTGGGCGAGGACGGCACGAGCAGCCAGTGATGGGATCCGGCCCCCGGCGCACCGATCTGGAGGAGCCACGACCGGGTGGCCGGTGCCGCGGTGGGACGCACCCAGGTCTCGACGGTGTGGACCGGCGACCCCGCCGCAAGACCCGACCCGGCGGTCATCGAATCCAGGCCGCCGTTGAACCGGATACCCGTCCGGTTCTCGGCCACCGGCGGGTCGGGCACCTCGTTCACCGTCAGCACAAACGTACGCACCGTGCTGAGGGCGCCGTCGTTGGCGGTCACGGTGAGGGTGCTGGTTCCCGACTGATGCAGGGCGGGGACGACCGTCAGGCTGCGGCTGGCACCGGTGCCCGAGATGCTGATGGACGCGTTGGGAACCAGGGCCTGGTTGCTCGACGTCACCGTCACCGTCACCGAACTCAGCGGCGTGTCGATGTCGCCCACCTGGATCGAGGTGTTGAGGACGGTGTCCTCGTTGATGGTCTGGTTGATGACCGTCAGGGTCGGCGCATCGTTCACCGGGGTGATGTTGATGGTCACGTTCCGGCTGGAACTGGATCCGAAGATGCCGGTCGCGGCGATCCGGACCGTCGCCGAGCCGCTGACGTTGGCACGCGGGGTGTAGTTCAGGCGGAAGCCGGTCTGACCAAACGGCGGTTGGGTGAGGGAGATCGCCTGCAGGACCGTGCCACTGACCACCGACACGTTGACGTTGTTGTAGGTGAAGCCCCAGCCGCTGATGCTGAACTGGAAACTGGTCGACACGTCTTCCGGCGAATTGACCGTGCCGGGGGCGCTGACCTGGGCCTGTGCCGGTGCGGCGAGGAGGAGCAGTCCGGCGATCCAGAGGACGGGACGCAGCGAAGCCCCGGCGGACCGGAGGCGGGCGGAGAGGGAAAGGAGGAGCGTCTGCATGGCGGTCCTTAGGGCTGGGCGGGCGGGTTGAGGTCGGGGATCTGGCTGACGCGCCGGAGACGGAACGTCCCTTCGGCCACGATCGGGCGGCGATGGAGGCCCGTGACGGTCTCACGGTAGGTCCCGGCCAGTTCGCTGTACCCGTAGTCGGCGGCACCCGACCCCTGCGGGTCGGTGGCGGCAAAGTTGAAGCGGAAGGCCCGGGTCACCGGGAAGGCCTCCTCGCGGTAGTCGACGAAGTTCGCCGCGAGGTTGTCATGGTCGGGATGGTACTTGTGCCGGAACGGGTTGGTCCGCGCCCGGGCCCCGAGGTTGATGGTGCCCGTGACGTTCGTGCCGCCCGCCACCCGGCCGGTCAGCGGAAGGAAATTGGCGTCTGTCGTGGCCACCGGGAAATCGAACCCGGCGGTGCTCAGCCGGCGTCCCACCCGGGTCCCGTCCTTGACCGTCGCCCCCTCGAACTCGGCCAGCCGGGCCTCGTCCGTGACCAGCACGTACCGCCCGGGCTTGTCCGTCTCCTGAAGCCCGTCCGGACGGGTCACCGTGGTCCCGTCCCGCCACATCACATAGACCTCCCGCAGCAGCCGGGCCTGGCCGGCGGAGTCGACATGGATCAGCGCCCGGAGCTGGAACTCGGCCCGGGTGGGGGTGGGGGTGTCGCTGACCCCGGTGCGCTCGACGAACAGCGGCTCACTCTCCCCGGTATCGGTGCTGGTGCCGCCCCCGGCCTGGTAACCGGAGCTGTTGGTCCGGACGACCAGGTTCCCCGAGTGGACCTCGCTGACCCGGTTCATGGAGATGGTTCCCAGCCAGAGGCCGGCCTGGAGGACCGGTGCCCCCGCCTGGAGGGCCGCACCGCGGCTGCCGCCGGCCCCGGCGGTGGCGGCAATGGTCTGGGCGGTCACGGGCAGGAGGTATCGGGTGCCCGCATTGTCCCGAATCTCCACCACCGACGCATACTGCGCCCCGGTGATCGCCGCCCGACGGATGCCGATCCGCAGGGTCTCGTTGGCGGCGGCACCCAGCCCGACCTGCAGGATCGCCGGCAGCGGCTGCCAGACGATCCCGGCCTCGGGATCGGACACGGGACGGGTCAGGGCGGTCGCCGCCTGGGTCCGGCCCGACTCGGAAACGGTCACGTTCCGCGCCGCGGCGGCGTGATTGGAAAGGCGCACCGGCATGTCCGGCAGGAAGCCGGCGAACTCCAGCCCGTCCGCCCCCTCCAGATCCAGGCCCAACGGTCCCTGATAGTCCGAGGCACCGCGCGAGAACACCCAGTAGGCCCGCCCGGCCTCCATCAGGTCGGTCGGCGCCACCCGGACCCACCGGCCGTCATTCGCCAGCCGATGAATCTCGGTCAGCCCGGCCGGCCCGTTGTCGAAGTGGGCCGGCGAAGGTCCGAAGAAGTCGCGGAAGGTGGGCGGGGCGCCCGGGTCCACGGGGAAACCCCGGAGGTTGTACGCGTCGGACACCCACGGCATCGCCCGGAAGAACGGGGTGCCGGTCACCCGCAGGGTGGCGGCGGCGGTGGCTTCCACCAGGTAGGCCCGTCCGCCGGGGATGGCGAACAGGTTGTTGTCGAGGGATTCCACCCGGTTGGTCGGCACGTGGACCAGCCATTCGGCCCGGTTCCAGACCGGCTCGTTCGGATCGGAGATGAAATCCACCGACGTCCGGCGGGATTGCGGTGTCCACACGGCCTTGACCGGAAGGCCGGCAAAGACGGCGGCCGGGGCGGGGTTGGTGGGGCTGACCTCAAGGTAGACGGAGTTCCAGCCGGCCCTCAGGGCAATGGTCTGGGTCACCGTCTCGGCGGCCAGCGCCCGGCCCGGCATCCAGGCCAGCATCACGGCCAGCCAGGCCAGCCCCAGCCCACGTCCCACCCATCCGCCAACCGGTGGCCGGACGTCACTTTGCTTGATTGTCATTGGATACCTCACTCGACGATCGATCGGCCCGACAACGCCGGACCCGTACAGGAGACCGCCCCGGCCGGACCACCACGCCCACCGATCGACGCGGTGGCATTCCGGGAGGAAAGGGGGAGGCGAAGAACCGGCGGCGCACAACTCACAAGGCTGCCAAACGCCGGCTGTGGAAGGGGAGAGAATCGAGTACCTCCGGTTTGGTACTCCTCGGGACGGCGGGGCCTCAAGCCGAAAAGCCGGAAGGACCAGATGAGGTTCAGAGCTGTCCGGAAACTCCGGACAGATTTCAGCTTCCGGGCTGCGAGGGCGGCGCGGGTGGGACGGACTCCGGCGGGGGAGGCGCCGGGGGAAGGACCGAGCGGTCCACCTCCACGCGGACACCTTCCCGCAGCCGGGCATCCCGCTCGGCCGCCACCCGGACCTCCCACGCCCGGGCCGCCCGATGGGTCGCCAACTCCCGGGCGACCGGATCGGTCCACGGCCGGACCCCGGCCGGCTGCCGTTCCATGAGCCGGAGCACCCAGATGCCCTCGGCATCCTCCACCAGCGGTGCGACCGCCCCCGGGGTGTCCAGTGCCAGAAGGGCATCGGCTCCGGCCTTCCACCGGTCGCGAACCTGCGCCTCGGTCAGCCAGCCCTGGTCCCCCCCGCGATAACGGGTGGCGGTGTCCTCCGAATGCCGTCGGGCCACGTCCCCAAGGCCCGAAACCGTATCCCCCAGCGCCTCGGCCTCGGCCCGCACCGCGGCGGCGCGTTCCTCCATCCGGTGCCGGGCATCGGCATCGGCCTTGGCCGGCACCCGCACCAGCACCCCGGCCAGCCGGATCTTCCCTTCGACCCGGAACTCATCGGGATGTTCCCGATGGTATCTCTCCGCGGCATCGTCCGGAAGGGGCGGGGGAGGATCGGCCCGCAGCCGTTCCTCCTCGTAGGCGCGGGCGAGATAACGCCGCAGCCGCAGCCGCATCGCCGGGGAGTCCTCGAACCCGCTGGCGCGGGCCTGCTGGGCGAGCAACTCGATGCGGATCAGATCGTCGAGCACCACCTCGCGCTGCCGCGGGTTGTCCCCACCGCCGAGCCGCCGGAGCTCGGATTCGTACTCCTCCAGCGTGATCACCCCCGTGCCCACCCGGGCGACGATGACCCGGGGGTCCGCCGGGGGCGCGGGACGACGACAACCCGTCGCCATCCACCCCGCCAGGGCCAGGATCAGGCCGCACACCCCCATCCAACCGTTCCGGATGCGTCGCCCCTGCATCCCGACCACCCTCGGCGCGCGCCGCCATCCGACGCAACCCCGTTCTGCCGCCCTGCCCCGCCTTGACGCCCCCGTGCCCCGTGCCGATGGTCGCCGTGCCGATGCGTCGGGCCCTCCACCACTGGCTGTTGATCGGAACCCTGACCCTGGCGGTCGGGTTCCACTGGCCCGTCCTCCAGGGGGCCGCCTGGGCCGGCATGTTCCTCAGCCGGGTGCGCAGCCAGCCGGTCGGCGAGGCGCTGAAGAGCACGTTCAGCGGACACAGTCCCTGTCGGGTCTGCCGCCTGGTCGCTTCCAGCCGCTCCACGGAGACCTCCCCGGAGGCGGCCACCATCGACCTCCGCCAACTGGAGGCCCGCGGCTGGTCCGGAACGGTCGCCGCCTTCGAGGCCCCGCGCCTGGCGCCCCTCGTCCACTTCGCCGCCCGTCTCCCGGGCGCCCGCCCCCAGGCACCGCCGGTCCCGCCGCCGCGTCGCCTCGCGGCGTGACGACGGTTCGACGCGTCCACCGGGCCCTGCCCCGGTCGGTTCGTGCCGCCGTCCTCAGCCCCCACCCCTCCCTCCGCTGAATCCGACCGGCCACCGGGGCCCGGTGTCGGTTCCCCTTGGAACGACCCGGCCGGTCGTCGCACAGGCTAGGGCCCGTGCGCCTTGAGGCCCCTTCACAACACATTGTCCTTCAATCATTCACAGTATGAAAACCGTCCGAGTCCTGTCCGTCCTGTCCACCCTCCTGACTGCCACCCGACTGGCCGCCCAGACCCTTACCAGCGTCCCCATGCAGGGGCCCATGGTCCATGTGGGCATCGAATACCACGCCGAGCACGGCCATCTGCACGTCCATGTGGACCCCGGGGTCCCCGAACTGGTCGCCCTCTCGCAGATGGATGAGACCTCCGACTTCGACCCCGCCGACCCCTGGCACGCCGCCCTCGGCCGCAGCAGCGCCGGACTGGCCTTCAACCGGCAGTACGGATTCGTCATCGGCAGCGAAAGCGACCCGCTGCCGCCGGGAACCGGGGTGTGGATCCGACAACTCACAGCCACCCCGAATCTGGAGGTCTATCGTTATCGAGCGACCGATCCCAAGGCTTGGGAGCCGATGTTCGGCACGGCGGGGAGTTCGGATCGGTTGGAATGGAACCTGATCATGTTCCATCCCGCGTACGCGGCACCGGTGGGCAGTGGGCCTCACGAGGCGGGCTACGAGGCGTTCCTGGTGAACCTGGCCGATGGCACTCCGGTGGCGGGGGTGGATCCGACGCCGTTCAAGCTGACCTGGACGGTTCGGGGCGGGGCGGTGGAGCCCACGCTGGACATTGCCCTCACGGTGGCTGTGTCGTGGCCGGCCACGCCCAACGCGTATCGGGTCGAGGTGGCCGACAACCCGGCGGGGCCCTGGATGCACGTGCATCGGGAGCCGGTCCTGATCGAGGGACGGCTCACCCTGCTGGTTCCGCCCGCCATGGGACAGCGGTTCTTCCGGCTCCAGCCGGTGGAACAACCCTGACCGCCCGTGAAGGGACCGGTTCAGCCGATCCAGCCGGGATCCGGGGCGCGTGGGCGTCGCCGGGTCCCGGGCTTCACCCTGATCGAACTTCTGGTGGTGGTGGCGATCATCGCCGTCCTCGCCGGGCTGCTGCTCCCCGCGCTCGCGCGCGCCCGACGCCTGGCGACCCGCACCGCCTGCCTGGGCAACCTGCGCCAGGTCGGGATGGCGATGCAGATGTATGCCGACGACTTCGGCGACCAGTACCCCCGCAGCCAGCACTCGGCCTTCGCCCATGGCGCCCTCCCGTGGGGCATCGCGCTCCGCCCCTACCTCGGTCTTGGCCGGACCCCGCGGAATCCCGCGGAACGCGGCGTGTTCCGTTGCCCGGCCGATCGCCGGACCAACGGCTGGTCCTACGGGTTGAACGTCTACTTCGAGCTGGATCCGGAATACGACGAGTACCCGGGCGCCCCCGCCACCTGGCGTCGGCGCGCCGACGTGCCGCGTCCGACGTCCACCATCGTCCTGGGGGAGGTGACGGGGTCGGTCGACCACATCATGGCCCATTTCTGGTCCGGGGGATCCCCCCCGGAGCTGGCCACCGGCCGCCACGGAGGCCCCATGGTCCATGCGCTCGCCGACGGCCATGCGGAGGCGTTGCGCTTGGAGGCGACATGGGATCCCGCCCGGGGGATCGACCGCTGGTGTCCGGCCCGCTGACGCGCCTCGTGGCGCATCATGTCCGCACCGTCGGAACGTCGGCCGGAGCCCGTCGCGGGATGAACCGGGGCACCCGGCGGCAGTAGGCGGCGTACTCGGCCCCGAACCGGCGGTGCAGTTCCCGTTCCTCCAGGAGGACGATCGCCCAGGTGGCCGGGACCCACAGGGCCACCGCCAGGTACGATCCGGCATGATGGGCCACCAGGGACCAGCCGGCGAACGCCACCAGGAGCTGGACGTACCGCGGGTGCCGGACCCGGGCGTGCACTCCGTCGGTGACGAGCCCCGTCCGGGTCGACCCGGATTCCGACAGTTCCCGCCACCCGACCAGCGTGGAGAGGCTGAAGTGGCGTCCGATCCGGATCCGCATCCATCCGGCCAACCCGACGAGGATCCAGCCCGCCGCCTGCGCCGGCCAGGCATGGCCCAGGTCCCGTCCGTGCAGGAAATGCCGGAACGGGAGAAGGACGGCCACCCCGCCGGCCAGCGCGGCCAGGACCATGCCCAGCGCGGCTGCGGGACCGATCCGACGCCAGAACCCGGCCAGTGGATGGATCAGGAGCCAATACCCCGCCACGACCGGCAGGCCGACGACCAGGAGTGTGGCCAGGTGATGTCGCAAGGCATCCATCGGAAGGTCACCGGAGGATGGCGCGGGAAGGCCACGGAAACCAATCCCCGGCAGCAGTTCCCGCACAGCCATCCCTTGGCCCTTCCTGAGTGGCTCGCGGGGACGCTCGCGCCACCGCGCTGGGACCGCCGCCGGACGTAGCGGTGGCGCGAGGCTCCTGCCGAGCCGGCTGCACGCCGCCCCGCCTCCCGGCCGTCCTCCGGAGCGCCTCGCTCCGTCGAGGCCTGCCCACTGCCCCTCGGGCCGTGGAGGGATGAGCCCGCGTCGGCGGGCGAGTCCGTCGGGGTCCGCCAGGACCCCGCAGGGTTGGGCGGAGCGAAGCCGGACCGGCCGCCGATCGGCGGCGGCTACGGACGGAGGGTGTCGGTCCCTTGCGGGACCGATCGGGCTCGCAGGCTCGCCCCTTCGCGCCGGGCGCCCGTCGGGCCGGGGAGGGATGAGCCCGCGTCGGCGGGCGGAACAGGAAGCACGGCCTTCGCCGGTTCCTGAGCGCCGCGCGGTGAAAACGAAA
The DNA here is from genome assembly GCA_964525755.1 of uncultured Verrucomicrobiota bacterium. GTDB lineage: Bacteria > Verrucomicrobiota > Verrucomicrobiia > Limisphaerales > UBA9464 > UBA6176. Next base: position 7,029 of record CAZGIK010000041.1, on the reverse strand, counting down.
AGCGCCCGGGCCGGAGCCCGGGCGCCTGCTCGAAGGACGGGGCCGAAAACGGACCGTCCTCAGTTCACCGCGGCGACCTCGTGGATCGTCTGCTGGATCTCCTGGGCGATCGGGGTGCCGTCCTTGGCCTTGATGTCGAACTTGATGTTCTGACCCATCGCAGGCTGCAGGTCGGCGATCGTCAGCGTGACGCTCAGGCCGTCGGCCGAGACCTTGGCGGCGGTGATGTCGATGGTCTCACGGCCGCGCTTCTTCTCGTCCTTGATGTTCACCTCGGGCGACCCGTAGTTCTCGCTCCGAATGTAGTTCCAGCGCTTGCCGCTCCAGTTCTCCACGTCCCCGGCCGAGGCGGGATCGAGGGGCTGGGTGAAGGTCAGCTGGACCCCGCCCGGCACGACCTTGACCCCGCGCACCGAGTAGACCGGCTTGCCGGTGTACCGCACGCGGTCGAACCCGGTGATCCGGGCGGCATTGGACTGCCACTCGCTCAGGCCCGCGACGTACAGCTGGCCGTCGTGGGGATGGAATCGCGCGCGCATCACCGACGAGGTGAACTTGAGCGGGAACCGGACCACGGCCGCCTGCTGGCGGTTGTCCGAGATGTCCTGCCGCATCACCAGGTAGAGCGACGACTTGCCATAGGACTCGTGCAGCATCTCGCCCTGGAAAGGTCCCCACTTGTCGCTGGTGACCCAGACCTGGCCGCCGCCGGAGTTGTCATAGTCGGAGTGCGAAAGCCACATGATGGGCGGGACGTACTTCGCCGCGACATCGTCGGGGGTCAGGTTGTTGATCACCCCGTGGAACGCCTTGCCGTCGACCCAGTTGATCGGGGTGGTCGGCACCCAGGTGCCCTCGTTGTCGGACGTGGTCACCTGGCCGTCGGCCCGGACGCCGATGCCGTTCGGTGCGCGGAAGCCGCGGGCGATGACCTCGAACTTCTTGCCATCGGGGCTGACCCGGAAGAGGCAGCCGGCGTGGGAACAGACCGTCCCGTTGCCCTGGGAGCGCTGCTGGTCGCCAAAGCCGCGCCCGCCACCGTTCACCGGGTTGGCCTTGGCGAAGTAGAAGTTCCCGGCCGCATCCCGGTGGAGGTCGAACACGAACTCGTGGAAGCCCTCGGTCGACATCACCTCGTTGTTGAAGTTCTCGTAGAAGTCGGCCTCGCCGTCGCCGTTGAAGTCCCGGAACCGGAGGATGCCGTCACGGGCCGACACGTAGATCGTCTCACCGTCGATCACCAGGCCCAGGGGCTCGTACAGGCCCGACGCGAACCGGGTCCACTCGAGGTTCTTCAGCTGGTCGTCGATGCCCGAGACGATCCAGATGTCGCCGTCGTGGGTGCAGAATGCCGCCCGTCGGCCGTCGGGGAAGAAGTCGAATCCGCCGAACCGGACGCGGCGGTTCCAGGGGTTCTTCTCCGGGGAGGTGATGGAATCGGTGATGTAGGCGCCGTCCGGGGTGGCGCTGGTCTCGAGTTGCCCCTCGACCTTGACGGTCTCGGTCCAGCGACGCGGGCCGCCGGCCTTGAAATCCACCATCTTCGGGGCGCCGGCCTTGAGGGCGGCGAAACCGCCGGCCGCCGTCTCCGGACCGTTCCACAGGGTCACCTTGAAGGTCCCGGCGCGGACTCCCTCGGGAATCAGGAGGCTGACGCGGCCGTCCTTCACCATGAGACCGGTTCCCGCCGGCAGATCCGTCGCGGCCACCAGGGTCACCGAGCCATCGGCCCCCTGCAGGCGGACGGCCCCGTTCTCGACCGACTCCTTGGCCCCGGGGACATCGGCCAGCATCACGGTGAAAGCCTCGGGCACCCGACGCGATTTGAAGATGCGCCCGATCAGGGGCGGTTCGATCCGGAAGGTGCGGGTGAATCCGACCTCCCCGCCGGCGGCGACGCTCCCCGGCTGCTCGTACACCTGGGTTCCCCGGACCGTGTAGGCCAGGACCACGTCCATGCCGTGGACATAGAGCCCGTCCCAGCGCCCGAGGTCGGTGGACACCGGGCCGAACGGCTCGCTCCGGCGGTCGACGTACTCGGCGTCGGGTCCGGCCACCCCCGGGATCTGCGGGGTGCCGAACTTCTGGGTGCCGACCATGGCCGGGTGGTTTCCGTGGGATCCGTCGAAGACCACGCCGCGGGTGTTGATGTACCCGCCCGTCCAGCCGGCCGCCATGCGGAGGAGGTCGGTGTCGAAGAGCATGGCGGCGTCATTGCCCACGCGGATCGCCAGGCCCTTCATGGCGATGTTGTTCGCGGGGAACTCGGCGTTGATGCAGGCGCCCTGGAACGGGAAGTCCTTCTGGAGTAATTCCTCGCGGATCTTTTCCTGCGCCTGGGCGGCCACCGTGAGGAGGGTGGTCAGCGCCAGCGCGCGGCCGATGCCGCGGACGATGGGAGTCGAGCTGGTTTGCATGGATCTGTGGTGACGACACGTCGCCAACGGCCCGGATCCGGCCCGGCCGGGTCCGCCGCTGGCGTGAACAGCGTCAGACTGCCCCCGAATCCGCGACATTCAACCCCGAACCGGGCCCGGGAATGCCGCCCGGCAGGGCCACTGACGGGATCGCGGACCCCGAAGGCGGAGGTGAGGAGCAGCGCCCTCAGGCCCTCGTGGAGCAGGGCCGTCTTCTCCTTCACCCCCCCAGGACGGCCGCGCGCTCGGGCGGGCCCAGTTCGCGCCAGCGGCCGGGGGGGAGGTCGCCCAGGTCGAAACGCCCGATCCCCACCCGCATCAGCCGGAGGGTCGGATGCCCCACCGCCGCGGTCATCCGACGCACCTGACGGTTCCTTCCCTCGGCCAGTTCCAGGGCGATCCAGGTGTCGGGAACGGTCTTGCGGAACCGGATCGGGGGATCCCGGGGCGGAACCGCAGGCTGCGGATCCAGTCGCCACGCCCGCGCGGGCCGGGTGCCGCGCCCCTGCACCGTCACCCCGGCCGACAGCCGGGCCAGCGCCTCCGGACCCGGCTCGCGCTCGACCTGCACCCAGTAGGTCCGCCAGTGGGCGTTCCGCGGGTCGAGCAGCCGGGTGTTGAGCCCGGGCTCGTCGGACAACAACAGCAACCCCTCGGAATCGGCATCGAGCCGGCCCAGCGGATAGACCCGGGGCGGGAAGCCGAACTCCGCCAGCGTCCGGTTCGGGGAACCGTCGGACGTGAACTGGCTGAGCACGCCGTACGGCTTGTGGAAGGCGAGCAGCATCCGGAGGTCAGCGGTCGTCCGCCCCGAGCGCGGCCAGCACGTCGCGCAGTTCATCCAGCGTCATCAGCTCGACCAGCCCCTCGGGCATCGCCGACAACCCTCGTTCCCGTTCCACGATGGTGCGCGACGGGACCGCCACCCGGCCGTCCTCGGCGGTGTTCAGGGTGACGGTGTCGGCGGTCTCACCGGCGATGGTCCCGCTGACGAACCGGCCGTCGTCCAGTGTCAGGATCACCGTCTCGTATCCGGGGGCCATCTGGCGGTTGGGAACCACGATGGACTCCAGCAGGTACTCGACCGTCCGACGGGAGCCGATCCCGGCGAGGTCGGGTCCCACGTCGCCCCCCTCGCCGTCGAGCTTGTGGCAGCGCTGACAGCCCCAGTCGGCGCGTCCGGCGAACAGGTGCCGACCGCGCACCGGATCGCCCCCGGCCAGCGTGACCCGGTACCGGGCGAGGGGGTCGTCGGACGGCAGGGCGGACCGGTACCGGTCGAGCCGTTCGCGCAGGGCGGGTTCTTCCCGTCGGGCGGCGGCGTTGAGGACGTCGAGCTGGAGGGCGGGCGGCACGCTGCCGGCCAGGAGCCGGTCCATCCAGGCACCCAGCGCCGTGGACGCCTCGGCACCCGGCCTTCCCGCGAGGTCGGCCAGCGCGGCCTGCTGCCGGGCGAGCCCGGTGGCGGGATCGCCCAGCCGACGCAACAGCTCCTCCAGCGCGACAACTTCGCCGGCCTCACGGCGTCGGGTCACCTCGGCGCGGACCTCCGGATCGGGATGGGTCGCGAGGCGCACGAGGGTGTCGGGGATGCCCTCGACCCCGAGTCGGGTGGCGGCGTCGAGGGCGGCCCGCACCACCGGGCCGGGGGTGACCACGCCGGCGAGGCGGTCCCAATGGCGGGTCAGGGCGGCCCGGGCGGGTTCCGGGGGCCGCGGGGTGAGCGGACGGTGGAGGCCCACCACGCGGTCGCGGGCGGGCGGCTCGGCCCAGTTGCCCAGGGCCTCGAGGGCCTCCCGACGCACCTCCACCGGCACGTCGTCGCGGGCGGCCATGTCCGCCAGGGCCAGGGCCTGTTCCTCGCCCCCGAGGCGGAAGGCCGCATTGGCGGCCCGGCGCAGGACCCAGGTCCGCCACTCCTCCGGGGTGAACGGCGGCATCGCGGCGCCCTCCTCCGGCCATTCGACCCCGTCGAGCGCCCCCGGCGCGATCCGGGCGGCCAGGGCGGGCAGGGCATCGGGGATCGGCACATCGTGGATGGCGCGGGCGGCCTCGAGGACCAGCACCGGATGGGCATCGGCCAGGAACGACTCCACCCGGGGATCGGCGAGTTCCCGTTCGGCCAGCAGCCAGGCGAGCCGGACATTCGGGTTCTTGTGTCCGGGCATCCCGCCGGAGTTCTGCCGGAAGGTTCCCGGGCCCGATCCCAGCGCCACCCGTCCGACCTGTGCCAGGGCGGTGGCGGCGGCATGGCGCAGGACCGGATCGGCACCGTCCGGGGCGTCGAGGCGCCGGGTGATGGCCCCGACCGGCCATTCGACCATGCCCGCCGGTCGGGTGATGGGCAGTCGGTGCTGGAACATGTCGGGAACGGCCGACGCGAGGCGTTCGCGCAGGGGAATGCGGTAGCGGAGCTGCCGGCCGGTCCGGCCCGGTTCGAAGCCGCGGAACAGGTCCCGGTAGGCCAGCAGGGCCTGGGCGGCGACGCGGGGCGGATGGCCGGCGATGAGTTCGAGCAGTCCCGGATGGGCCACGGTCAGGCCCGACTCGCCGAACAGCCGCGCCACCCCGACCCGCACCTCGAGGTCGTCGTCCTGCAGCAGGACGAGGAGCCGCTCCAGGTCGCGGACGAAATCCCGGTCGGGATGCCCCCGGACGATCTGCCCGATGCCCCAGAGGGCGTGTCGACGCGCCAGCGGATCGGCCGCGGCATCGAGCGCCACATCGCGGAACTCGTCGATCGCCCCCGGTCCGCGTCCGGCCAGATCCCATTGGGCCTCCAGGCGCACCCGTTGGTCGGGGTGACCAAGCAACGCCGCGACCCCCTTCCGCGAGAGACCGCCCATGCCGGTGGCCAGGAGGGCCCGCACCTCGGCCACCGCGGCGGCATCCGGTCCCGCCGGATCCACCACATGCCAGAGCCGACCCTGCCCGGTCTTCTCCCAGCCGCGGACCCAGTCGGCCACGATCAACCCGCCGAACGGCGGGAACACGACGTCCACCGGGTACAGGTCCCAGAGGACCTTGCCCACCGGATTGGCCGCCGAGTTGTCCTCCATCCATCCGGCGCCCTCGACCCCCTCGGGAGGGACGACCCGGAAGAAGGCCCCGTCGGGTTCCACCCGGAATGCCCGGATGCCGCCCGGGAAATCCGCCATGAAGAAGTGGTCCCGGAACCGGGGGCCAAGGCCGGTCCCCGGGTAGTGGGCGATGCCGGCGGGGCCGTGTCCGATGTGGGCGACGGGCGGCACGATGGACGCCGCGGTGTTTCCGCCCCGGGTATGCCACAGGCGTTCGGCATTCCAGGCGCCCATCTTCGGCAACCATTGCCAGCCGATCGTCCAGCCGTAGTCCGCCCCCTCCAGGACCAGGGTCCAGCGGGCCTTGTCGCCTCCGTCCCCGTTGTTGTCGCCGGTCCACAGGTTGCCGGCGTCGTCGAACGCCAGCTCCTGCGGGTTCCGCAGCCCGCGGGCCACGACCTCCAGGCGGGAACCGTCGGGTTCGCATCGGAACACCGCCCCGGTGTCCGGCAGGGCGATCACCCGGTCCTCCCGGTTGGTCACCCAGCTCCCGCGGTCGGCGATGCTGAAGTACAGGCGTCCGTCGGGTCCCTTGATGAGCCCGTGAAGGTCGTGTCCGCCGAAGGCGATGTGCACGCCGAACCCGGTCAGCAGGCGCTCCCGCGGCACCGGTCCGTCCGGTGTCTTGCGGCCGGCTTCAACCGGTGCCGCGGGCAGGCGCCAGAGGTCCGGGATGCAGGCGAACCAGACATCCTCCCCCCGCGCCAGCACCCCGGCCGCCACCCCGCTCACCGGGCTGTTGAAGCCGTCGGCAAAGACCCGCGAACGATCCGCCCGCCCGTCCCCGTCGGCATCCCACGCCAGCCGGATCCGCTCGGACTCGACCGACAAGTCCCGGGCATCAACCGCGCCGTCGCCGTTGAAGTCGCCGAACCCGGACTTGGTGACCGCGCGGACGAACTCCTCATGGCCGGGCTCGCCCGGGGTGAGCAGTCGGGTCAGGAGGGCTTCCCGGTCGGCAACGGTGCGCAGGGCGAAGTCGTCGCCCAGCCAGGGCTGGAGGTTCCGGACGTCGAACACGCTGGTGCGGCGGCGGCCGGTCTCGACGACATACGCACGTCCCCGGGCGTCGAAGTCGACGCTGGTGAGGTTTTCCACCAGCGGTTCCCCCGCCCAGAGTCGGACCTCGAGGCCGGGGGCGGGTCGGAGGCGTTGCCGGGCGGCGAGGGCCTCGGGGGCGGGCTCGGCGGAGACCTCCTGCGCCACGGCGTTCGGGAACGCAAGGAACAGGGAGAGGCCGCCGAGGGCGGCGATGCATCCGGGGTTCCGGGACGGGCGCGCGTGCATGGGCCGACCATCCCCCGGGGAGGTCGGCGGGGCAAGGGAACGGACCCGGGGGGATTCAGCTCGTCCGGAGCGCGCCGCGCCGGTGCGGCCCCTCGGGCCGTGGAGGGATGAGCCCGCCTCAGCGGGCGAGTCCGACGGGGTCCGCCAGGACCCCGCAGCGTTGAGCTAAGCGAAGCCGGACCGGCCGCCGATCGGCGTCGGCTACGGGCGGAGGGCGTCGGTCCCTGGCGGGACCGATCGGGCTC
>CAZGIK010000040.1:0-40308 GCA_964525755.1 uncultured Verrucomicrobiota bacterium | reverse complement strand
TCCCTTCGAGGACGAGTACCGCCCCTGCGGGGCTGAGTACGCGTACGAGCCCCGGAGGACGCCACGCGGTCGTACCCGTACTCGTCCTCGTACTCGGGTCCGGTGGCATTCCCGGACCCCGGGGCCCCCGGCCTCGACGGAGCGAGGCCCTCCGGAAACGGAATGTGGCGGCGGATGATGAATCCGCCGGTCCCCTCGTCCTCGTCCTCGGATCCCGTCCCGTCCCCCCCTTCGCGCTTGCGGTGGTCTAGCACGGGGCGCACAAAGGCCGGGTTGCGACCCAACGCCATGGACCTCGACCCACGCCCAGCGCGGCGCTCCGCGCTCCCGCCCCTCCTCGCCGCCCTCGCCCTCGTCGGCCCCGGCGGCCCACTCCATGCCGAGGGCTTCCGCAGCCCGACGATCGGCACCGCCGGCCTAGGCAGCTCCGGGGGGAGGATCGCGTTCATCGACGACGCGTCGGCCGTCGCCCACAACCCGGCCAACCTCACCGGCCTCCAGGAATGGGAGGTCTCCGTCGAGCCCACCTTCGTCCACTACCAGGCCGGGTTCGTCGGCCCGGCCGGCACCGCCTCGACCCGGGACCCGTGGCAGATCCTCCCGCACGCGTTCATCGCCGGTCCGGTCTGGGGCGACCGGGTGTTCGCGGGCCTGGGTCTCACCGTGCCCTATGGCCTGGCGATCGACTGGGGTGATTCCCCCGCGTTCCGCTACACCGCCCCCCACTTCACCGAGCTGCGCACGCTGAACGTCAACCCGACCGTCGCGTTCCGGGTCTGCGACACCCTGTCCGTGGCTGCCGGGGTGAACGTGATGTGGTCGGAGCTGCAGTTCCGTCAGCACTACCCCTGGGCCCTCGCCACGGGCATTGCCGGGCTGCCCGACGGGCAGTTCGGGGCCAAGGGCGACGGGGTGGGGCTGGGGGCGAACTTTGCGGTCACCTGGGAGGTTGTCCCGGGCCACCGGCTGGCGGCCACCTGGCGGACGGCGATGGACGTGGACCACGAAGGGAACTTCGGGGTGAGCGGGGTGCCGCTGCCCACGGGCGGCCTCGGGTTCCAGTCGGTGCCCTTCACCACCGAGATGCGCTTTCCGAACATCGTCGGACTGGGGTACGGGGTGGCGATCGGCGAGCGGTTGACGGTCGAGGCGAACGCCGAGTGGGTGGAGTTCTCCCGGTTCCAGTCGTTGGACATCAACGTGCCGCTGGCCCTGCCGGGGGTGGCGACCTCGATCCCGCAGGCGTGGAAGGACACGTTCACCCTCGGCATCGGCGGCACCTGGCGGTTCTCCGAACGCTGGAGCGGCAGCCTGAGCTACCAGCGGTTCCAGTCGCCCGTCCCCGAGTTCACCCTGTCCCCGATCATCCCCGATTCCGGACAGAACGCCGTGACGGTGGGGATCCGCTACCGGCATGGGCGTCACCGGCTGCAGGCGGCGTATGCCCGCGTGTTCTATGACGACCGCGTGGTGACGGTGAACCAGAACCCGGCCTTCCTCGGGCGGTACGAGCTCGACGTCCACCTGATTTCCGCCTCCTACGCCCTTTCCTTCTGACGGGCCCGGGCCCGTGGGGAGGAGGGTGAACCGGCATGAGCGACGAGACCCGCAGTCAGCGTGAGGCCTGGGGGGCGGTGGCCTCGGCCTTCGACGCGTGGCCGGGCCTCAACGCGACCGAGGAGCGGTTTCGCGAGCTGTTCGAGCATGCGCACGACCTGATCCTGATCGTGGACCCGGCGGGCCGGATCCTGTTCGGGAACCAGGCCTGGCGGCAGACCCTCGGGTACACCATCGACGAAGTGGCGCACCTGTCGGTGTTCGATGTCACGCACCGGCACCATCATGCCGCCTGCCAGGCGTGGCTGCGGGGGACGCCGGTGACCGACGAGCGCGGGGAGGTCCACCTCACGTTCCTGACCCGCGACGGCCGGGAGGTGCCGGTGGAGGGAACCACCAGCACCCGGAGCGAGGGGGGGCAGGTGGTGCTGCTGCGGGGCATCTTCCGCAATGTCTCCGAGGAACGGGAGGCCCTGGCGGCGTTCCGACGCAGCGCGGAGCTGTTCCAGCTCCTCACCACCCACCTGCCGGTGGGGGTGTTCCAGGCCGACGCGCAGGGTCGCCTGACCTATGTGAGCGACCGCTGGCGGGAGATCGCCCAGATGCCCCACGTGCGGCGTCCGCGGGGCGTGTGGTGGCAGATGGTGCATCCGGCCGACCGCGAGGCGATTCTGCCCCAGTGGGAGAGCGGGGTGCGGCACGGCCACGACGTGACGGTCGAGTTCCGGGTGAACACGGGGACCTCGGCCGAGCGGTGGGTCCGGACCCGGATCGCCTTCGCCGCCGCGGGCGACGGCGGGGTGCGGACGGCGATGGGGGTGACGGAGGATGTGACCGAGGCCCGGCGCGCGGCGGAGGCGTTGCGCAACGCGAACGACGAGCTGGAGCGCCGGGTGCGCGCCCGCACCGCCCAGCTGGAGGCCGCCAACAAGGAGCTGGCCCAGTACGCCCATGTGGTCTCGCACGACCTCAAGGCCCCGCTGCGCGGCGTGAGCCGCCTGGCCGAGTGGCTGGCCCGCGACCACGGCGACCGCCTGGGCAAGGAGGGGGTGGAGATGTTCATGCTGCTCCAGCTCCGCGTCCTCCAGATGCACCAGATGATCGACGGCATCCTGGCCTACAGCCGGATCGGCCAGGTCCGGGAGGCGGAGCGGACGGTCGACCTGAACGACGTCCTCAGCCAGGTGATCGAGCTGCTGGCGCCGCCGCCCAGCGTGGTGCTCCGGATCCCCGCCACCCTCCCCGAGGTGCATGGCATCCGGGAGCAGCTCCGTCAGGTGTTCCAGAACCTCCTGGACAACGCCATCAAGTTCATGGACAAGCCGCGCGGCCGGGTCTGGGTGGCGGCCCACCGGCGGGCGGATGCCTGGGAGTTCGAGGTCGGCGACGAGGGCCCGGGCATCGACCCCCGCTACCACGAGCGGATCTTCCAGATGTTCCAGCGGCTCGAGCCGGGGGACGACGGCATGGGCTCGGGCATCGGTCTGGCCCTGGTGAAGCGGATCGTCGAGGCCCGCGGCGGACGGCTCACCCTCGAATCGAGTCCGGGCAAGGGGGCGGTCTTCCGCTTCACCTGGCCCGACGTGTCCCTGGTGGCGTCGGTCACGTGATGCGGTCCCCGATCACGACGACGGCACCACGTTGAGCGTGTAGTACGCGGCGTCGTGGAGCAGCGGCTGCCCCGCGGCGTTCCGCACCCCGGGCAGGTGCAGCTCGTGGATGTGCCCCGGCACCGGGTCGAACCGCAGGCGCACCGAACGGCGGTCGGGCGACACGGTGGCCGACCGGATCCCGGGACGGGTGCGGTCGACCTCGGGCGATCCGTAGTCCGCCCGGTACAGGTAGGTGTAGGTCTCCAGGGTGTAGGCATCGGTCCGGCCGGCCGACGCGGGATCCACCGGCTCGGTGAACACGAGTTCGAAGCCGTCGGGCCGCGCCCGCATCTCGTGGACCTCGAAGGGGGTGCGTCCGGTCCATTCGAGCCGTTGCAGGGCAAAGGGCCGACCGCCCCGTGCGCCCCATCCGCGGTCGCTGCCCCCCACGAACAGGGAGCCGTCGGGTGCGAACTCGAGGCTCAGGGTTCCCGACGCGAAGCCCTCGCGGAACGGGAAGCAGGCGCCCTGGTACACGCCGTCCACCTCCTCCAGCTGGACCCGCATGACGGTGCTCCAGGTCTGGTCGCCCACGAAGAGCTGGTTGGTGAACGGGCCGAACCGGCCGCCGGTGCCGTCGTTCTGGATGCCACTCGCGCTCTGTCCCATCTTGTTGTACGGGAATCCCACCGCCGGCGGCACGAAGCCCCGGACCTTGCCCCATTCGGTCAGGACCCGGCTGTTGCTCTGCGGATCGGCCGGGCGCTCCCCGAGGTGCGGGGCGAGGGAGTACCACTTGTTGCCCGAGGGATTGCCGACGAACCCGCCCGGCTTGAGGTGCTTGAGCCAGCAGGTGCCGTTCCACGGACCCTGGTTGTCGGTGTAGAACAGCTCGCCCACATGGTTCGTGGCGATCCCGCCCGGCGAGCGGATGCCGCTGACCATCGGTAGGGTCTCGCCCGACGGGGTCACCTTCATCCCCCACCCGCGGAACTCGGTCTCGCTGGTGAACGATCCCGTCAGGCACAGGACCACCCAGATGTTGCCGTCGCGGTCGAACTTCGACCCGAACGCATACTCGTGGTAGTCGCCGGTGATGCCCCATCCGTCGGCATGGGTGACGAACTCGTCGGCCCGGTCATCGCCGTCGGAGTCCCGGATCCGGGTCACCTCGCCCCGCTGGGTGGCGTACCACCAGCCGTCCCCGCGGGTGGTCAGGCCCAGCACCTCGTGGAGGCCGTGGGCGAAGCGGGTGAACCGGACGCCGTCGGCCGTGGGCGGATCGCCATACGCGCCGTCGACGAACCAGATCTCCCCCAGGCGGGTGGAGACGGCGACCCGGCGGTCGCCGAAGCACTGGATGGCCCCGGCCTCGAGGACGATCCCCTCGGGAATCGGCACGGAGTGGATCCGGTAGTACTCGGCCTCGCGTTCCGCCTGGGTGGCGGCGGACACGCCCGGCGCGGCGAGGGCCAGCAGGAGGCCCGCGCCGAGGGCGGTGGCAACGGGGAGGGAATGGGGGGTGCGCATGGGGGGAAGCCTTGAGGCCGTCTACCAGGTGATCTGCACGTTGAGGGGACGGGTGGGGTCGACCGGCACCCGCAGTTCGCGTCCGACCACCACGGCCGGACCGCCGCCCAGGCAGCGGATCCGGAACTGGCCGTCGACGAGGAACGATCCGTCCGCCTGGGGCCGGATCTCCCCGGCCGCCGCGCGGAACCACAGCCGCCCTTCCGGGGCGGGACCGGTGAAGGTCAGCGTGCGGTCGAGGATGATGTCGACCTCGTCGACCCGCGGCACGGGGGCGTCCTGCACCTCGAGGGAACCGATGGCGTACCGGAACACCGGGCGTCGGGCCGCGTCGAGGCGGTAGCCGAGGAACCGCTGGCCGGCCGGCCGCGCCGTGGCGGCGGGCCAGGGGGCATCGGCCGCGGGCAGCACGGCGAAGGCGGGGCCGTCGGGGAACCGGATCACCCGGTCGCCCAGCGGCGGCTCGAAGCCCACCCCGCGGTCGGTCGCATGACGGGACATGTCGATGAATGCCCCCTGCCATGCGAGCGCGAGCCGCATCTGGTTGGCGTCGAACGCGAGGTTGGCGTGCTCGGGATAGCCCACCCCGATGGCGCGCGGCCCGGCGCCCTCGATGAAGTTCCGGTACAGGACCGGCTCGGTCTCCGCGACGAGCTCCTGCCGCGCGCGGATCAGGCCCGCGGGGACGTCGGCCTTCGCCCCGTCCTTCATCCAGGCGAACAGGCTGCGGATCTGGGCGTCGGTGTCGCCGTCGAGCAGCTCGGTGTTCACCGCCTGCCCGCCCGGCCAGAAGCTCGGCATGCGGGTCCCGGGCCGCAGGGCCGCCGGATCGGGCAGGTAGCGACGGAACCAGTCGTACCGCAGCCGCTCGTGCATCCGGTCGAGCGCCAGCCCCGGAATCCCGAGCGACCCGTACCCGGCAAAGGTGTGGCAGGCCACGCAGCTCAGGCCGTCGCGTCCCACCAGCCGATGCCCGAACTTGGCATCGCGCGGGGTGGACTCGGGCTCGGGCCGGGCATCGGGCCGGACATCGGCCGCCTCCAGCAGGCCGGGGAGGTGTCCCACATTGGACCCGCCGAACACCGGCATCCGGGTGGCCATGTACGGGCGCACCTTGGTGCCCTCGGCCAGCACCCGCGTCAGCCACTCCTTCCGCAGCTTGCCGCCCACGGCGTCGAGATGCGCCGGCAGCCGGCCCTCGTCGCCCAGATCCGCCTCGCCCACCAGGGTGAACCAGGGATCGCGCCCGGTCGCCTCGGGCCCGCCCACGCCGTCGCGGGCATGGCAGGCATGGCATTGGAGCCGGGTGAAGGTGTGGCGGATGGCCCGGGCGGGATCGAGCGGGACGGCGAGGTCGGCCGCCCGGGCGACCGCCGTGCGCAGGGCGGTGCGTTGTTCCGACGTGAGATGGAACCGCGGCACGCCGGCGGGGGGGGTGTCGGCCAGGCATCCGGACGTGGCCCGGGTGGCGAGGGCGGCGAGGGCCGGGGCGGCCCGTCCGGTCGCCGGCTTGCCGGCGGGATCGTCCACCTGATGGCAGGCGGCGCAGGCGAGGCGTCCGAACCATTCCCGTCCGCGGGCGGCGCGGGCCGGATCCACGGCGAACCCGATGGAATCCAGCGGCTCCATCGGCTCGCCGTACCGCTTGAGGGCCGCCGCCGGCACCGGCTGCCTGTCGAAGCCCGGCCCGGCCCATCGGACGCCCAGCTCCCAGCCGCCGCCGTTCTGGTAGAACCGCAGCTCGAACGTGTGCGGCCCGGCGTCGAGCCGCACCCGGCCCGAGCGTTCCACCGGGGCATGGTCCCCGTCGTTGAGGACCACCCGACGTCCATCGATGTCCAGGGCCGAGCCGTCGTCGGAGTTCAGCCAGAAGGTGTACTCGCCGGCCGACGGGACCTCGATCACCCCGGTGAACCGGAGTGCGAAGCCCCCCTCGCGACGGTGCAACCGGGTCTCGAAGGTGTCCGCCTCGCCCTCGGCCACCGGCTTCATCCGGTCCAGCGAGGCCACCCCGTTGAAGTTCCCCTCGAAATACTCCCACTTGAAGCCCGGGATGGTGCGGAGGGGACGTCCGGTGCCGGTCAGGGCGGGGACCTGGTCGCGGAGGAGGTAGGTGGCGACGGCGAGGGCCTCGTTGGCGTTCAGGCCGGAGGCCGGCATGCGTCCGCCGGGGCGGTGGCGGACGGGGTCGCGGAGGAAGGCGGCCAGCTCGGTGACCGGGTACTTGCGGGCGAGATCGCGGAAGGGGGCCACGCCGGCCCGGGCCCGGTCCCATGCCTCGGGGGTGAGGTCGCCCCGGCGTTCCTGGGGACCGTGGCACGCCACGCACCCGACCTGATGGTACAGCTCACGCCCCAGGTTGAGGCGGGCCGGGTCGGCGCCCGCCGCATCGGCCGGACCCTCCGGCTGGATCGAGACGAGGTAATGGACCAGTCCGTCGACCGCCGCCGCGCGGTCGACCGGAGCCAGGCCGTGGAGCGGATCGGGCATGGCCGACCCGTCGGTGGAGGCCGGCTCGGCCAGCCATCGGGCGAGCCACTGCGGGGTGAGGCGCAGGCCCTGCCGACCGAGCCCCGGGGCGCCGCGGGAGGCGAGGCGGGAGGCGACGGCCGGGTCGGCTGCGTGGCATGAGACGCAGTTCAGTTCGCCCAGCAGCAGTTCCCCCTCCGACAGGTCCGGATGCCGGATCGCCGGGGCGGCGAACCCCTCGGCGGCGGCCCGGGGCGACAGGGTGGCGGCGAGGAGCAGACACAGCGCGCCGGCGAGCGGACGCCACGGGACGGGCTGGGTTCGGTGGGCGCGGATCATGACGTCGAATGGAGGTCCGGCTGATTAACCATGCCCGGAACCTCCGGGCAAGCCGCAGGCTCCGGGGAGCGAAGGGCGAAGGGCTGAATATTTCCGGACAGGGGATTCCGGCGGTCAGGAGAACTTCAACCGTTCCTCCACCTCCCGCAGTCCGCGGGTCATCGGCAGGGTCCGCCCGTCGGCCAGCACGACCACATGCTCCCCGGCGGCCATGGCCTGGAGTTCGCGCACGCGGTCGAGGTTCACGATGGTCGAACGGCTGATCCGCAGGAACCCAGGGGGCAGCTGCTCCTCCAGGGCCGCCATCGTCTCCCGGACGATGTGGGTGGTGCGTCCCACGTGCACCACGGCGTAGTTCCCCGCCGCCTCGACAAAGTCGATCCCGGCGGTCGGCACCAGCACGGTCCGCTCCCCGGTCCGCACCACCAGACGGGTCAGGGTCGGCGGCCGCGCCGGTTGCGCGTCGAGGAGGGCGGCCAGGCGGGCGGGGAGGTCGTCGGACGCCCCGGCGCCCCGGCGCTCCCGCACCCGCTGCAGGGTCTCGCGGAACCGCGACTGCTTGAAGGGCTTCAGCAGGTAGTCGAGCGCCCGGGCCTCGAAGGCGCGGACGGCGTGCTGGTCGAACGCCGTGACGAACACCACCAACGGCAGGGGCCCGGGTGCCAGACGACGCAGGACCTCGAAGCCGTCGGCCCCCGGCATCTGGATGTCGAGGAAGACCAGGTCGGGCCGCAGGGTCCGGATCACCTCCACCGCCTGCTCCCCGTCGCCACACTCGCCCACCACCTCCACGTCGGGTTCCTTCGCCAGGAGGCTGCGCACGCGGTCGCGGGCCAGCGGCTCGTCGTCGACGATCACCACCCGCAGCTTCATGCCGTCGCCTTTCCGTCCGGCAGGCGGAGCCGGACCCGGGTTCCGCGGGGGTGGTCGGGTCCGACCTCCATCCGGGCGCCGTCGCCGTACATCTCCGAGAGCCGCGCCCGGGTGTTGCCGAGGCCCACCCCCTCCCGGGTGGGGCCGCCCGACGGGACCCCGGTGCCGTCGTCGGCCACCTCGAGATCCACCGAACCGGCGGCCCGGCGGGCGGTGATCCGGATCCGACCCGGTCCGCTGCGCGGCTCGAGCCCGTGCCGGACGGCGTTCTCCACCAGGGGTTGAAGGATCAGGGTGGGCACCTCGGCGGAGAGCGTGTCCGGATCGACCTCGCGCTCCACCCGGAGCCGGTCGCCGAACCGCACCTGTTCGATCGCCAGGTAGCGGTCGACAAACTCCAGCTCCCGCGCCAGCGGCTGGGTCGGCCGATCGCCCTGCTCGAGGGTCATGCGGAGGAACTCGCTGAGATTGCCGAGCATCTCGTCGGCCCGGTCGGCATCCTGGTGCACGAGGGTGGAGATGGCGTTGAGGGTGTTGAACAGGAAATGGGGCTGGAGCTGCATGCGCAGGGCGCGGACCCGGGCCTCGGCCAGCCCGGCGGCCAGTTCGAGTCCACGCCGCTCGCGCTCCTGGGAACGGCGTTGGAACAGGGCGGCATGGGCGATGCTCACCACCACGCCGTACACGGCGAGGTTCCACTGGATGCGGCCCGACAGGATCCCGCGACCGGCTCCCGGCGGCGGCCCCCCGCCGCCGCGTCGCCACGGTCCTCCCGGACCCGGCGGCCGGCCGGGGGGCATCGGGCCCGGGGGCTGGTCCGGCTGGGTCTCGATCCAACGCCGCCGCTGCTCACGGAAGCGTTCACCGGGATCCGGTCCCAGCCCGCGGGCCAGGGTTTCAACGAGGATCCCGACGAGCACCGCACCCACGAGGTGGATGGGCAGGCGGCGCAGCCACGCGGTCCGTTCGAGGGGCCAGCGGGCGGCGGCGGTGAAGAGGAAGGGTGAGAGGATCGCCCAGGGGATCCAGTCCCGCGCCGCGAGGGCCGCCGCATCGGCCCAGTCGAAGCCCCCTCCCACCACCAGCTGGGCCGCCACGAGGGCGCCCAACACGCCCCACACGAGGAGGCTGATCAGGCCCACCCGAAGAAATGAGGTCCAGGCCGGGGTCATCGGTCGGGGGGACGATGGGGAATCAGGCCGGGTGGCCGGAAGGGAAAAGAGGCTGGTGAATCCCCCGGTCCCCAGGGGGGGAATGATGGGATTTCATCACCCCCCCCGGAGGCCTGTCGGCTCACCGGCGCTTTCCGCCGATCACCTTCGGACCCCGCGGGGCCTCGGGAGCCTCGCCCTCACCCGGACCGTTACCCCGCGGTCCGCGGGGTCCGCGATGGGCCGGCGGCTCGATCTCGCCGGATTCGATCGCGGCGTGGATCGCGGCCCGCTCGTCCGGGTCGAGGCGCCCGTCGCCATTGGCGTCGAAACGCTCGAGGATCCCGGCCGGCGGACCGGCCCGATGCCCCCGGGGTCCACGGGCACCCGGGCCGGCAGACTCGCGGGCGGACCGGGCCGCCTCACGCTCGGATTCGTCCAGCTCGCCGTCGCCGTCGAGGTCGAACCGGGCGATGACATGGGGCGGGGGCATGCGATGTCCACCGGGTCCGCGATGGGCCGGCGGCTCGATCTCGCCGGATTCGATCGCGGCGTGGATCGCGGCCCGCTCGTCCGGGTCGAGGCGCCCGTCGCCGTTGGCGTCGAAGCGCCCGAGGATCTCGGCCGGAGGACCGGCCCGATGCCCGCGGTCGCCCCGGGGTCCGCCGGGGCCGCGACCGGGCCGGCCGTCGTCGGCCAGGGTCGGGATCGAGATCGCGGCGACCATCAGGGCCACTGCGGGGAGGATGAGGGAGTGCTTCATGGGATCTTGGGTGTTTTTGGTTTCGTTTCCCGACCCGAACCCCGGTGGGTTGCGCAGCCGGACTGTGGCCACCCTAGACGCGGGATCCGGTCCCTCGACCGATCTGTGACGAAGGGGGAATCCGACGGGATGAAGGGGCTCCCGGGCGGGACGGATCCGGGCTGGCCGCAGCAGAAAGGTGGTGAGAAGTCCGGGCTAGCGGGCGACCGGATCCGCCTCGGCGGCCTCCCGCAGGCGTCGGGCGATCTGCGCCTCACGGTCGCCCCCGGGCTTCACCTTCTTCCCGTCCAGCTCGGTGACGTAGAACGTGTCCAGCGCCGCCCCCTTCTCGGTCACCACCTTGGCCAGCACCAGGTTGAGCCGGAGGCGGTTCAGGGCCACCGAGAGGGCGTACAGCAGCCCCACCCGGTCCTCCGCCTCCACGTCGATGATCGTCCGGTTGGGCAGGGTCTTGTGGTCGAACCGCACCCGGGGCGCCATCCGCTCCCCGCCCGCCCCGTACCACAGCGCCTGGTACTGCGGCGCCTTCGCCATCGCCCGGGCGAGGTCGACGTCCCCCGTCAGCACCTGGTCCAGCAGCCGGTCGAACCGGGTTCGCGCCTCCGGCCCGGGCAGGGCCCCGGTCCGGGCGTCGGTCACGTCGAACGTGTCGAGGACGATCCCGTCGGCCCGGGTGAAGATCTGGGCGCCGTGGATGTTGAGGCTCGAGGCGGTGAGGCTGCCGGCGATCTTGCTGAAGAGGCCGGCGCGGTCCCAGGTGCACACGTGGACCGACGAGCAGCCGCGGTCCCGCTCGTCGTGCCAGGCGATCACCGGCTCCAGCGCCCGGTCGGCCTCGGTCAGCTGGAGGTACATGAACTGGTGCGCCAGCGTCAGGTCCCGGGCGATCTCCCGCGCGGAATGGATCCGGAAATAGCGGTCGGGCAGCCCGGCGAAATGGGCCTCGATCTCGTCGGCACCGAACGTCTTCGGCAGCTGTCCCCGGACCTCCTCGCGGAGGAGCTCGCGCCGGCGTTCCTCCGCGCGGAGGAACTCGGTGCCGCCCGACAGCAGGGCGGCGGTCTTGTGGTGCAGGCTCCAGAGCAGGGAATCCTTGAAGCCGTTCCACAGCGTGTCGCTCGTCCCCATCGAGTCGGCGTACGTGTGGAGGGTCAGGAGGTCGAGCTGTTCACGCGACTGGATCGCGGCGGCGAACTCCTGGATGACCTCGCTGTCCTCGAGGTCGCGGCGCTGGGAGATCTGGACCATGGCGAGGTGCAGCTCGATGAGGAGGCGGAGGGTGTGGGTGGTGGCGCCGTCGAGCCGCAGGCGGCGGGCCGCGCGCAGGGCCAGTTCGCCGCCCACCAGCTCGTGGCGGCCCTTGTCCAGCGCCTTGCCGCAGTCGTGCAGCAGCAGCGCCAGGTGCAGCACGAACGGACGCTCCACCCCGCGCAGCAGCGCGGTGTAGTTGCGCTGCGGGGCCTCGGTGGCCGACCACACCGCGTCGAGCTTCTCGATGCACGTCAGGGTGTGCTCGTCGACCGCGTACTGGTGGTAGAACTCGTGCTGCACCAGGTTGGTGAGCCGGCCGAACTCGGGCAGGAACTTGCCGAGGAACCCCACCTCGTGCATCGCCCGCAGGGCCGGCGCCACGTTGCCGGGCTGGTTCAGGATCTCGAGGAAGGTGGTGTGGTTGTGGGGATCCGACAGGAACCCCCGGTCCACCAGCGCCACCTGCTGGCGCATGAGCTGGGCGAGGTCCGGATGCAGCCGCAGTCCGCGTTTCTGGCAATGGAGGAACGCCCGGAGGAACCGGCGGGGATCGTCGCTCAGGGCGGTGCGATAGACCTGCAACAACTGGCCGTCGACCACCCGGAACCCGTCGAACTGGGGGCCCGGGGGGGCATCGCCGGGGCGTCGCCGGCCGGACCGCGGCCGGGGCGCCTCCTCCAGGAGGGCCATCCGCTGCTCCAGCGTGCGGGTGATGAGGAAGATGTTGCGGGCGTGGGTGTAGTAGTCCCGCATGAACTTCTCCACCCGGATCCGGGGCGAACGGTCGGCGTAGCCCAGACCCGATGCCACCCGGGGCTTCACGTTGGCCGCCAGCACGTCGAGCGCCCGGTCGGCCGCGAGATGGAGTTCGGTACGGGTGCGGAGCAGGAAGTCGTGGGCGGCCTCGAGCTGGCGGCGTTCGCCCGACCCCAGGAAGTCCCGTGACTGGAGTTCCTCCAGCGAGCGGGTCCGGTGCTTGAACCAGGCCATCCAGAGCAGGTTCTGGAAGTCGCGCAGGCCGCCCACCCCGTTCTTCACGTTGGGTTCCTGCAGCGCGGGGGAGTTGCCGTGCTTGGCCCGGCGGGTGCGCTGGTCCTCCATCCGCATCCGGATGTACTCCGCCTCGTGGCCGCGAACGCACCGGGCCTCGAACCGGTCGCGGAACCGGTCGAACAATCCCTCGTCGCCGGTGATCCGCCGCGCCTCCAGCAGCGCCGTGAGGGCCTGCATGTCGGCCCCCGCCACCTGGAGGCATTCGGGGATCGACCGGACGGCATGGCCCACCTTCAGGCCGATGTCCCAGAGCGTGTACAACAGGCCGCCGGTCCACTCGGCGAGGGTCTTCCGACGTTCCTCGCCGGCTTCCTTGCCGATGTCGTGGAGGAACAGGAGGTCGACATCGCTGAACGGCGCCAGTTCACCCCGTCCGTATCCGCCGTAGGCCACGAGGGTGATCCGGGGACGGCTTCGGACGCCGCCCGGGTGTCCGCGGATGACCGCGTCCCAGATGTACCGGATCAGCACATCCATCATGGCCGCCCGGGCCTGGCACACCTCGAGGCCGGAGGCGCCGCCCTTGTGGAGGATCTTCAGGCGCCCGGTCTCCACCTTCAGGAAGTGGCGATAGCGCGGGAGTTCGTCGGCCGGCCGGCTCAGCGGGGGCAGCACCAGGCGGCG
This sequence comes from uncultured Verrucomicrobiota bacterium, assembly GCA_964525755.1. Classification (GTDB taxonomy): domain Bacteria; phylum Verrucomicrobiota; class Verrucomicrobiia; order Limisphaerales; family UBA9464; genus UBA6176. Next base: position 27,106 of record CAZGIK010000040.1, on the reverse strand, counting down.
TCGGGCGTTTTCCTCGATCTTGGCGATGACGCCGGTCACGGGCGGCAGCGTGGAGGAGTCGCGCCTGCCGAGGCAAACCCCGAACCAACGCCCCCCTTCCGTGGTGCGAGCATCGCCACGAGTGGCCCCCGTGACGTGGAGGGATGAACCCGCGTCAGCGGGTGAGTCCGATGGGGTCCGCCAGGACCCCGCAGGGTCGAGGGGGAATGGGAGCGGACCGGCCGCCGATCGGCGGCGGCTACGGGCATTGGGCGTCGGCCCCTGATGGGACCGATCGGGCTCGCAGGCTCGCCCCTCCAGTGCGCCGGGCGCCCCTCGGGCCGTGGAGGGATGAACCCGCGTCAGCGGGTGAGTCCGACGGGGTCCGCCAGGACCCCGCAGGGGGAACCAGGGAATGGGAGCGGACCGGCCGCCGATCGGCGGCGGCTACGGATCCGGGGAGGCGGGACGGCTCCCGGGGGCGGCTGCCCGCAGTTCATCGAACCAGGCCTTGGCGGCGAGCATCGAGGGCACCGCGCAGGCGCCATGGGAGGCGAACGGGGCCGGGTCGAACAACTCGACCGCCGCCGCCCCGGCCGCCCGCCACCGCTCCACCGCCACCACCGAATGCCGCGGGGGCACATCCCGGTCGCCGGCACAGTGGAAGATCCGAACCGGCGCCCGGGGCGCCCAATCGAGGAGATCGTTCTCCCGGAGGGCGATCCGCAGGGGATGCGCGGGATCGTCCGCGACCGCCGACAGGAAATCGGGTGCGAGCGCGTCCCGGGGCGTGGCGGGGAGGGCGGCGTTGACGGTCCCGGACGGCGTGGCGCCGTCGAGCAGGGGCGGCACCCGGGTGTCGTAGGGCGGCCGCAGGACCGACGCCAGCGAGGGGACGAAGCGGTAGTACTCCACGTAGGCCGCGAGGATGTAGGCGAAGTAGTACGGGTTGGGCGGGATCCGGTCGGACAGGGCATCATCGAGCGCGGTGCCGGACAGGTCGAGGGCCCCGGCCATCGGCGCCGCGGCGGTCACCGTGAACTCGTCGGCATGCCGCGCATCCAGTTCCCGATGCGCCGCCGCCGTCGCATGCCCCCCCTGGGAGTACCCGATCAGGAAAAGCCGCCCGTCGAGCCCCACCCCCTCCCCGGCACACACCCCGCGGGCCGCCCGCAACAGGTCGACCACCGACGTGGCCGCGCTGCGGGCCAGGTGGTACGGGTGGAACCCCGGCGACACACCCAGCCCGAGATAGTCCGGCATCGCGGCCACGTACCCGTCGGCGGCAAACGCCAGCCCGACCAGACCCTCGGTGTTGACGGCCGACGGGACGTCGGTGCGCTCCAGCACCGTCCCGTGCTGGTAGCTCACGAGGGGCAGGTCGGCGTCGGCACCGGCCGGGACCGCCAGGCCGCCCGAGGCGGTGGTGGGCAGGCCGTACGGATCGACCGTGCGGTAGACGACCCGGAGGAAGCGCACGTCGAAGCGCGGGTCGACGTCGATGCCGGCGCCCAGGAAGATGGCGCGGAGCAGGAGCCGGCTGAAGCGGGTGACCTCGGTCACCTCCAGCACCTCCCCGCGGGCCACCTCGGGCAGGCCGGTCCGGACGCGATACCACCGGCTGCCCCCGATCGGCCGCGGATCGGTCCAGACCCGCCCCTCCAGCGTCACGTCGGTCGCGGGCAACCAGGCGCCGGAGGCGAGGTCATCCCGGGACTCGATTCCGAACCGCCAGCCGTCGCCGGGAACGGTCCACCCGAGACGGACGCCGTCCGGCGTGGGCTCCGGCGCGGCGAGGACCAGGGGCGGGCGGACGAAGCCCGCGGGTTCGCCCGCGTCCGGCCGCACGGCGGGATGGATCGCCAGCACGGCCACGAGGACCCGCAGGGTGCGCCTCATGGGGTGAGGAGTTCCACCCGATGGAACCGCGTCGCGTCGCCCGCCGGGAGGAGGATCTCGACGTCGCGTCCCGCAGCCGGGAAGTCCAGCACCCCGCCGGGCGGCGCCCAGGGGGTCCACCGGCCGCCGACCGGATCATCGGTGGTGTGGATGCGGTAGGCGACATTGGCCGGCTGGCGGAAGCCGATCCGCGGACCGTCCGGCGCATTCCGCAGGACCGGTCGCCAGGTCGACGCCGGGTCGGCGGCGCGGGTGTCGGCGAGGTACTCGAGGAAGTCCGGGGCGCCGTCCCCGTCCGTGTCGTACTGGAGCGGCCGGGTGGGATCGGCGATCGGACCCAGCTCCGCGGCCAGCCAGTCGGCATAGGCCACCCGGCTGCCGAGGGCCTGGATCCACCGGGTGAGCAGGTCGACCCCCTCGGGATCGGGCAGGCTGGAGGCGATCGGCGGCATCTGGGCGGGGCCCCGGATGGACATCCGGTGGAGGAGGCGGGAATCGCCCGGATTGCCCGGGGTGATGAGCGCCCGACGCGGTCCCGGTCCGGGGCCCGGCGGGGTGTCGGCATCCAGCAGGCCGGTCAGCGCGGTGGGGATGTGCAGCCGGGTGTCGAACCGTCCCCCGCCCGGGCCGCCGGGCCGATGGCAGGACGCGCAGTTGGCCATGAGGTAGCTGCGGGCGCGGGACTCGAGGCTGGCCGACTCGTCGTGGGGTCGCGCGTGGGGTCGGAGCGGGCCGGACGGTTCCCCGGGGGGGAGGTAGCCGGCCGTCCGGAGCGCTTCAAGCTGTGACACCACGGTGCCGTCGGGCCGGGTGACCTCCCGGTGGAGCTGGGCGGTGCTGAAGCTGAGCGATCCGCCGGCCGCCGGATTGTGGCACAGCACACAGGCCGCCCGGCTCGGATACTCCCAGCGCTGGATCCACACCATGTCGTCCTCGCGCACCTCGATGTCCTCCACCTCGCCCTCCTCGGGGACCAGGGTGGCGGTGCCGTCCGGCTGCCAGCGGTAGGTCACGCCGTAGACCCCGGCGGTGTTCCGCACGAGGAAGCGGGTCTCCAGCCGACGGACCGAGGCGGGATCGCCCTTCACCGTCTCCAGGTCGAAATGCTTCACCCAGACCGTGCCCACCGGGGTGGTCCAGGAGTCGTCGGGGGTGAACCCGATGGTCGTGCCGTCCGGGATGCTGAACCAGCGGCGCTTGAGGGCGTTGTCCGACCAGAACGGGAGGTTGATCTCGTAGGGGACCAGGCCCGGGGCGGGGGTGAGGGAGTCCAGGTCGGTGAATGCCCCGGTGTCGGCGAGGGTGGGCGGGAGGGGCTCGCCGGAGAAGGTGTCGTTGTAGGTCAGGCGGAGGATCCGGCCGTTGTTGAGATTGGCGGCGAGGAGGTCGCCGTTGGACGGATCCGTGCCGAACCCGGCGATGCCGGAGCTGCCGGTCAGGCGGGTCACCACCGGACCGGCCCCGCCCCGACGCAGGGCCCAGACGTTGCCGCTGACGTAGTCGGCGAACACGTAGGCGCCGAAGAGCTGGCCCAGCCGGTCGCCCCGGTAGACGAGGCCGCCGGTGATGGAATTGCCCTGGGTGGGACCCGACCCATGGCCGTATCCGAACAGCGGCGGCACGTGATGGAAGTCCGGGTGGGTGAGGAATCCGGGCGGTGCCTGGTTCCACTTGGGCCCGGCCAGCGTCCCCTCCCGGTAGGCCCAGCCGTGGTTCGCCCCCGACCGGGAAACGAAGACCATCTCCTGCCGGTCCTGCCCCACGTCCCCGATCCACAGCTCCCCCGTGGCGCGGTCGAACGACATCCGCCACGGGTTGCGCAATCCCACGGCCCAGAACTCGGTCCGGACCCGCGCCGGATCCACCGGCCGGCCGTTGAAGGTCGTGGCGCCCACGAAGGGGTTGTCCGACGGGACCGCATAGTTGGTGGTATAGGCGAACACCTCGGCAGCGCTCGACTCGTTCCGGTTGGGCGGCAACGACCCGGGGCGTTTGTCGACGTCGATCCGGAGGACACCGGCGAAGAGTTCGCGATCGATCCGCTGGCTGTTGTTGTAGGCGTCGTTCCCCGCCCCCTCATCCCCCAGCGCCACGTACAGGTAGCCGTCGGGCCCGAAGTGCAGGTCGCCCCCGTTGTGGTTCGACGCCTCGTCGCGCTGCCGGAAGATCGGGATCTCCGAGGCCGGGTCGGCCCGGTTCGGATCCATGGGATCGACCCGGAACTCGCTCAGGACGTTGTACGCGGCGAGGGTTGCCGTCGGGCCGGTGCGGGGGGTGCGGAAGACGAAGAAGCGGCCGTTGGCGGCGTAGTCGGGATGGAAGGCCAGGCCGAGCAGGCCCTGCTCGGAACTGGTGAGGAGACCGGCGGTGACGTTCAGGAAGACGGTCTTGGTGGGGGCGGCGAGGTTGGTCACCACCTGGATGCGTCCGGTCTTCTCGACCACGAACAACCGGTTGGTCTCGCCCGGCGGGGTCACCAGCGCCAGGGGCTGGTCGAACGTCAGCCCCGGCAGCGCGTCGACCAGCCGGTAGCCGAAGCCCCCCGGTTGAAGCGGCAGCTTCAGGTCGGGTGCCGGCAGCCGCTCGGGCGGAATCGCCCGGGCAACCACCCCTCCCACGCAGACCGACAGCAGCAGTCCTCCCGCCAGACGTCCGATGCTCATGTCCCCACCCTGCCGCCATGAGGCGACCCCGTCAAAGCCGCGGCCCCCCGAGTTGCACTGGACGGTTGCCCGGGATCGGGGCGGCTTCCAGACTCGGCCCATGCACCGCACCCTTCGTCCCCTCCTGCTCCTGCTGGCCGGTCTCCTGATCCCGGGAGGAGAGGCATCGGCCGCCGACCGCGAGATCGTGCTGTGTGCGGGCCGCCCGAGCCATGGGCGGGGCGACCACGAGTTCCGGGCCGGCTGCCTGCTGCTGGCCGACTGCCTGAACCGCCTTCCCGGATACCACGCCACGGTGGTCAGCAACGGATGGCCCGCGGACGTCTCCGTGTTGCGGGAGGCCGATGCCATCCTGCTCTACGCCGACGGGGGCGACGGCCACCCGGCGATCCGTCCGGAGCGGCTGCAGCTGCTCGACGAACTGGCCCGCAAGGGCGTGGGGATCGGTGCGGCGCACTACGGTGTCGAGGTGCCCAAGGGCGATCCGGGGCTGGCCATGCTCCGTTGGACCGGCGGGTACTTCGAGACGTTCTGGAGCGTGAACCCGCACTGGACCGCCCGGTTCGACCGGTTTCCCGACCACCCGGTGGCCCGCGGGGTCCGACCGTTCGCCGTGCACGACGAGTGGTACTACCACATGCGGTTCACCCCCGACCTCGCCGGCGTCACCCCCATCCTGAGCGCCGTGCCCCCCGCCGACACCCTGTCCCGCCCGGACGGCCCCCATTCGGGCAATCCCTGGGTCCGGGCCGCCGTGGCCAAGGGCGAGCCGCAGCACCTGATGTGGGTGCTGGAACGGCCCGGTGGCGGGCGCGGCTTCGGGTTCACCGGCGGCCACGCCCATCGGAACTGGTCCGATGACAACTTCCGCAAGGTCGTCCTCAACGGCCTGGTGTGGATCGCCGGCGGGGAGGTTCCAGCCGACGGGATCCCGTCCACGGTCACTGCCGAGCAGTTGGCGGTGAATCTCGACCCGAAGTGAGGAAGAACCCAACCTCCACGCCGATGAAGCCATACTGGACCGGGGTCTTCCCCGCCATCACGACCCAGATGCACCGCGACGGGTCGATCGACCTCGACGGCACCGCGGCCCATGCCGAGGCCCTGATCCGCTCGGGCATCTCCGGGCTGATCCTTCTCGGGTCCCTCGGGGAGAACCAGTCGCTCGAGGCCGACGAGAAGCGGGTGGTCATGGAGGCGATGATCGGGGTCGTCGCCGGGCGGGTGCCGGTGCTGTCGGGCGTGGCCGAGTCCTCGCTGTCCGCCGCCGTCCGCTATGTGCGCGACCTGGAACGGATGGGGGCCGACGGCTGCATGCTGATGCCGCCGATGATCTACAAGTCACCCGATCCGCGGGAGTCGCTGCATCATTTCCGGACGGTGGCCCGGTCGACCGGCCTGCCGATCATGGTCTACAACAACCCGATCAGCTACGGGCACGACCTGACGCCTGCGCTGTTCGCGGAACTGGCCACGGAGAAGAACCTGGTCGCGCTCAAGGAAAGCTCGGGCGACCCGCGGCGGATCACCGACCTGCACAACGCGGTGGGGGGACGGTATGCGATCTTCACCGGGGTCGATGACCTTGCCCTGGAGGCGGCGATCCTCGGGATCGACGGCTGGGTCGCCGGCACCGGCATCGCGTTCCCGGCCGAGAACCAGCATTTCTGGGAACTCACCCGGGAGGGACGTTGGGAGGAGGCCCGCCAGATGTACCGCTGGTTCAGCCCCCTGCTCCACCTCGACGTCCACCCGAAGTTCGTCCAGTACATCAAGCTGGCCGTCCAGGAATGCGGACTGGGTCGTGAATGGACCCGGGCACCGCGCCTGCCCCTCACCGGCCCCGAACGCCGTCGGGTCCTCGAGGTCATCCACGCGGGGATCGCCAACCGTCCGAAGCTCCCCAAGGCGCCGAAGGCCCCCAAGGCGACGTCGACCCGGCGGTGAGAGCCAACACCTGAGGCGGCCGTGGATCCGGTCGGCGCCCGACGGATCATTCGCCGGCGGCGGCGCCCGCTTCGGGGGCCAGTCCGCTCCGCGCGAAGGCGGTTCCGAACCAGGTGCTGAACGACTGGAAGCCGCCCTGCTGGCGCTGCTCGTCGAGGAAGGCAGCGAGCCCGGCCTGGACCAGTTCGTCGGCCAGGTCCCGGTACTCCTTGAGGAACAGGACCAGCCCGCCGTCACGCCCCGCCACAAACCCGCTCACCGCACCCGGTTCAAGCGCGAAGGCGGCGTTCTTCAGGGTGGTGAGGTCGGCCTGCGGGGGGAGATCGGCCACCGAGTTCATGGAAAGGCTGAACGGGGGCAGGTCCACCACCGTGGCCTGGGCCGCCTCGGCCACCTGGGCGAAGGTCTGACCGGCAGCCAGGCCGTTCGTCACCATGGCGTGGAAGGCGACCCCGGCAGCCCGGGCGGCGTCCAGCGCCAGCGACCGGCGGTAGTCCTCGGTCACCCGGACCCGGAGGGCATCGAGCGGGGGGATTTCCGACGGGATCACCTGGCGGAGGGCGACGAGGTAGATGCCGTCGTTGCCCGGCAGGGGCTCGGAGAAGGGCTGGGTGGGGTCGATCCGGGTCATCACCTGCTGGAGCGACGGCACCTCGGCGAGCTCCGGCGCCCGCTCGAAGGCGGCAAACGGCTGGCTCTGCCCCACCGCCAGGTTCCGGTCGGCCGCCAGCCGCTCGAAGCTGCCGTAGGACAGGTCGCCCTGCGCCAGGTCGTTGTAGAACGCCACCGCATCCCGCTGGGCCAGGGAAAGGGCGGCGAAACGCTCGCGGTCGGACTTGAGCCGGGCGATGGCCGCCTCCTTGCTCATCGGCTGGCCCTGGTCGTCGCGGAAGGCATCGGGTCCCCGCTCGGTGTAGATCCGCTCCAGCTCCGCATCGCCCGCCGGATCCTTGGCCAGCTCGGCGGTGGCCGCCCCGGCGTAGTTGGTGGTGGCGAACTTGATGTACGCCAACTGCTTGCGCTCGGGGGTCCGGTAGCTGGCGGCCCGGTTGGTGAAGAACTGGCCCAGGCCTTCCGGCGTGACCTGCACCGCGGCGAGGTGGTTCGAGCTGCTGAAGAACACCGCGCTGGCGACCGCCTGGCGGTTCTCCCGACGGAACTCGGCCTCGGCCGCCTGCGGCGTCACCAGCCGACCGGCCACCCCGAGCACGCGGGCCATCTGGTCGAGGCCGATCTGGTAGCGGACGTAGTCGAAGTAGTCGCCCTTGGTGAACCCGGCCGCCTCGACCGCCTGGATGACGTTCTCGTACTGCGACTGGCCGGTCTGGGGATCCTTGAGGTTCTCCTGGATGAACGCCGCCACCGCCTTGTCGCCCGGGGCGATGCCCAGCTGGCGCATCTTGTCGCGGAGGAAAAGGATCTGGGCCGCCTCGCGGGACTCGTCGACCTGTCCCCGCTGTCCGCGGAGCAGGGACGACAGCCGGGCCTGCTGGTAGGCGATGGTCCGTTCCTCGGGCCGGATCATCCGGCCATCGATCCTCAGCCCCCCCGCGCCGTCGCCACCCAGCATGTCGCGGATGTCGGGCTGGTTGGGCGAGAAGAAGAAGACGAAGGAGACGATCACCACCACCACGATCACCCACCAGAGGAGCGCGGAGTGCCTGCGAATGGTTCCGATCATAATAAGAGGTTGCGTCCGGAGCGGGGGACCGTATCGGGCGCGGGGAAACCGGGTCAATGGGCGAATTTTTTGAGCCTGACCGGAAACTTCGAGGGGTCCTGCGGCGAGGCATTTTGGCGGTGGGCAAGGCGGGGAGGCCGGAGCATCCCCGTGGTGGGCTGTGACGGCCGAGCCAACGCGGCCCACCGGCAAAAGGGCCGCCGCCCGAAGGGTTTTCGCGGAAACGGCCCGCTGGCTTGCCTCCCGTTTCTCGGCCATCCCGCGGCCGCGGGACTCCCTCCTCCCGCCTCGCCCCCGGGCCGTTTCCGAGAAAACAGGACCCCTCGGAGTTTCCGGTCAGGCTCCTACTGCGCTTCGACGTCGCGCCGACGGGGAATGCGCACCCGGTCGCCGGCGGCCGCCTCGCCCTCGACCCAGTCGGCCACGAGGATTCCACCCCGGGCGTCCCGACCCGCCCGCAGGCGTCCCACCACCGATCCGTCCCGCTCCACCTCAAGCGGTGTGCCGGGGCCGGGAAGGCGGTTGAGGCCGAAGTCGACCACCACGAACCGGAGGTCGGCCCGGACCGAGATCACCCGCCCCACCAGTCCCCCCAGGGGCTCGACCTGCGGACCCTCCACGGGGGAATCCGGGATCGCCCCGTCCGCCCCGGCACCCGGACGGGGCAGGGCGCATCCCGAAAGGACGAGCCCGGCGAGGATCCCGGCCACGCCCATCCGGAGGCGGGCGCAACGTTCGGGACGGCGGACAGTCGGGCGGCGGGGCATGGCGGGGGGATCCTCGCCCGGACGGGCGCCCGCGGGCAAGGGCACCGCATCGACAGGGCGCCGCATCGACGCGGTCCGGATTCTTCGTTTCCCCGGCCGATCGGCTGCGGCACGGTGACCGGCATGTCGACCCGTCCGCGCCTGCCCATCGCCCTGACCATCGCCGGATCCGACTCCGGCGGCGGCGCCGGGGTGCAGGCGGACCTCAAGACCTTCGCCGCCATCGGGGTCCACGGCACCACCGCCATCACCTGCCTCACGGCCCAGAACCCGTCGGCCGTCACCGCCGTGCACGCCGCGCCACCGGGGTTTGTCCGGGCCCAGATCGAGGCGGTGTTCGACGGACTCCGTCCGCGGGCCATCAAGACCGGGATGCTGTTCAACGCGGCGATCATCCGGGCGGTGGCGGATTTCCTCGGAACCCCGGGCCTGCCGGCGCCGGTGGTGGATCCGGTGATGGTGGCGACCAGCGGGGCCCGGCTGCTCCAGCCGGCGGCGGAGCGGGCGCTGAGGGAACGGCTCCTGCCCCGGGCGGCCGTCATCACGCCCAACCTCGACGAGGCCGGGGTCCTGCTGGGGTCGGCCCCGTCGGGCGTCGACGACCTGCGCCCGGCGGCCCGGGCGTTGCAGGAACGGTTCGGGGTCCCGGTGCTGCTCAAGGGGGGCCACCTGCGGGGGGTGACCGAGGCGGTGGATGTGTTCTGGGATGGGCGGACCGAGCTGTGGCTCTCGGCCCCGTTTGTCCGGGGCGTGGCCACCCACGGGACGGGCTGCACCTATTCGGCGGCGATCGCCGGCTACCTCGCCCTGGGATGCCGGCTGCCCCACGCGGTGCAACTGGCCAAGGAACATGTCACCCAGGCCATCGCCCAGAGCCGGCGCGCCGGGAGGCACACCGTGCTGAACCCGTTCTGGGAGTGACCGTCAGGTCCGGAACAGGGTGAACAGGACGTTCAGGAGGAAGAGGCCGATCATTCCGAGGCAGAAGGCCACCTTGCCGACGGCGCCGGCGAGCATGCCGATGGCCGCCCCGGCGCCCGCCCGGCCCGCCTCGCGCCAGGCCCGGCCGCCGGCCATCTCGCACAGCACGGCGCCGGCCACCGGGAAGAGGATGAGGCCCACCGGGAACCAGAACAGTCCCAGCATCGCCCCCACGGCCGCGCCCACGACCCCGCGCCAGGTGGCCCCCAGGTGCCGGGCGCCGTAGGACGAGGCGATGAAGTCGAGGAGCAGCGACACCAGCATCATCAGCAGCATCACCCCGAGGATCCACCAGGAGACGCTGCGGTCGCCGAAGACCAGCTTGTGCCCGAGGGCGGCGACGAAGATCACCGGCGGCCCGGGCAACGCCGGCAGCACCGCCCCCGCCAGGCCGACCAGCATCGCCAGCAGGACCGCCACCAACCCCAGGATCTCGGCGACACCCATGGGCTGCGGTCAGTGGATCGACCCGGCGAAGATCCGGGCCTCGGTCACGGTCACCCGACCGTCCTGGTCGGTGTCACACCGGCGCACCGCGTCGTTGAACCGCTGGTTGTCGCCGGTCCGCACCGTCTCCTCGTAGCTGAACACCACCGGGATGTGCAGCTTGGTGCTTCCCTCCCGGGAGGCGCCCCGCGACGGCACCCGGCTCAATGCCTCGTAGAACACCCGGCCGGCCTCGTCGTTCTCGAACGTCACCGGCACCCGGGCCTCGTCGCGGTAGGACGTGGTCTGGTGATGGATGCACCCGGAACCGAGGAAAAGCACCGGGAAGAGCAGGAGGAGGAGTCGGGAGTTCATGGGGTCGGCCAGCGGATGCGGCCGGAGCCTAGCACCCGGATCAGTCCGGGAAAGTTCCATCCCCTCCCGACGGACGCTCTCACCGGGAGTCATCCGATCCGCCCGGGACGTCGTCCGAACCGTCCGGCTGGTCGCCCAGAGGTCCCACCGCGGCGCCCGTTCCCGGGGCCGCATCCGGCAGGTGGGCCACCAGCTGGAAGAGGTCCGCCCGACGGTCCAGCCGCGGGGTCACCGTGCCCCCGTGCCGGCTCTCGTGCAGGGCATCGAGGTCCAGGTCGCACACCAGGAGGGTCTCCTCGTTGGAATCCGCCTCGGCGGCGATGCCGTCGCGGGCGAAGGCGAAGTCCGAGGGGGTCAGCACCGCGGCCTGCCCGTACTGGATGTCCATGTTCGAGACATCCGGCAGGTTGCCGACGTTGCCGGCCAGGGCGACGTACACCTGGTTCTCGATGGCGCGGGCCTGGGCGCAGTGGCGGACCCGGAGGTACCCCTGACGGTTGTCGGTGCAGAAGGGCACGAAGATGATCTCCGCCCCGTTGTCGGCCAGATGGCGCGATGCCTCGGGGAACTCGACGTCGTAGCAGATCAGCACGCCCACCCGGACCTTCGGGGTGTCGATCGGCCGGAGGGTGTTCCCCCCGCTGATGCCCCACCAGCGCCGCTCGTTCGGCGTGATGTGCAGCTTGGGCTGCGCCACCACCTGGCCGTCGGGCAGGCAGACATGGGCGACGTTGTGGAGTTCCCGTCCCTGCCGCACCGGATGGCTGCCGCCGATGATCGTCACCCCGTAGCGCCGGGCGAGACCGGACAGCAGGTCGACCAGCTGCCGGGTGTACCCGGCCAGCTGCCGCATGCCCTCCTGCGGCGTCACGGCATCGGTCTGCGACAGCAGCTGCACGGTGAACAGCTCGGGGAACAGGACGAAATCGGCCCGGTAGTCGGCGGCGATGTCGACGAAGTACGTCACCTGACGGGCGAAGTCGTCGAAGGAGGCGACCTTCCGCATCTGGTACTGGACGCATCCCACGCGGATCTTGCGTCGGCTGGAGGTGACCGGGCGGTGGTCCGGGTTGAGCCACTCGATGAGGCTCGCGTGGTTCCGGCTCTTGGGATCGCGCAGGTAGTTGGGCATGACGCCCCGGAGGACGAATCCCTCGTGGACCTGGAAGGAGAGGACCAGGTCGTGCAGCTCGCCCGACACCACCCGCTGCGCGTACTCCTCCGGGCTCATGCGGTCCGCGTGCTCGTGGTAGTTCCACAGGCGGCCGCCGGCGAGGATGCGGCGTTTGTTGAGGCGGCGGCACAACTGCCGTCGGGCCTCGTACAACGCGTGCCCCACCCCCTTGCCACGCATGTCGGGATGCACGTAGACGTCGGCCCCGTACAGGGTGTCGCCCTCGGGATCGTGGTTGGTGAAGAACCCGCCGTCGGTGATGCCCGCCCAGGTATGGAACCGCAGCGGGTCGCGTCCGAGGTTCACGACCAGGGTGGACACCGCCCCGACGACCTTTCCACCCAGCTCGGCGACCAGCTGGCCCTGCGGAAAGACCCGCTGGTGGCTTCGGAGGTGCGGCTCGGCCCACACCACATTCTCCCCCGCAAGCACCGGGTAGGCGGCCCGGTTCAGCTCGACCAGGGCGGGGATGTCGTCACGGGTCGCCTCACGGATCCGGATCCGATGACGCGGTTTCCGCGGGGCGGGGCTGGAACTGGGCATGACGGGAGTCTCGCCCGGAGGCGGGGCAGTCTCAAGGTTGCCGACGCGTCCCGGAGCCGGTCCGACCGAGGACCTGGCGTCCGCCCCGGAGGATTTCGCCCCCCACGTCGCCCAGCCGACGGGCCTGTCGGCGCAGGGTGCGGACGGACTTCCGGCTCAGGCCGAGGAGGCCGCGCGGGGTGAAGACGAGCTGGGCGGCGGTGGTGAGGGTGAGGAGGGGGTTGAAGGCGTGCATCCGACGCATCGTGCGCCACACCGCCTCCGCCCCGCCCCCGCCGGGTTCGCGAACGGTCTCGAGCAGGCGGGCCAGCAGCAGGCAGGCGAACATCGAGCCGGCGAACAACACATGGTAGTCGAGCACCGGGGTGCCGAAGAGGCTGCCCACCCGGTCCGGGAGTCGACGCAGGATCCATCCGCCCAGCGGCGGACCCAGGCCGGTCAGCAGGCTGGTCAGGGCAACGAACACCGCCACGTGGGGCGCCTTGCGGGCCGGGGCCAGCTTGAGCATCAGGTTGAACTGGCAGAGCTGGAAACCCGCCGTCGCCCCCCCGACCACGAGGTACATCAGGTACAGGTGCCCGTGCAGTCCGGGACCGGCCACCGCCCAGCCGGCCATCCCGAACACCCCCCAGACCAGCGCCGCCACCGACATCACCGGACGGCTCCCGTAGCGGTCGGTCAGGAGACCCCATCCCCGCAGGGTCAGCACCGCTCCCAAGCTCCCCAACGTCCCCAGCAGCACGATGTCCCCCACCCCCCGCTCCAGGACCTGCAGGAGGAACATCGGGTAGAACGGCTGCCCGAGATTGAGGAACAGGCCGAACAGGCCGACGTACAACGCGAGGCGGAGGTAGTTGGCGTCGGCCAGCGGCGCCCGGTACTCGGAAGCCGACGGCGGAACCGGATCGGGACGCATCACCGCCTCCGGGAAATGCATCCGGGTGAGGAAGAAGTACCCGGCAAGGCGGGCCAGGCCGGCGGCGGCGAAGATCCATCCGAAGGTCCTCAGCGAGTTGCCCCCGGCATCGGCCCACTGCCCCACCGCCAGCACCGTCACCAGGGTCCAGAACCCGAACAACAGGTTGCGTCGGCCGAAGTACGTCCCGGCGATGGCCGGCGGGACCACCTCGGCGATCGCGCTCGACCACGCCACGCCGGCGACGCTGTTCGCCAGGGTGGCCACGACCAGGATCCCGGCGAAGAGCGCATCCCGCGCCCGGTCGAGGAACGGCAGCAGCGCGACCAGCCCCCAGGGAAGTGCCGAGAGCAGGAACCCGATCCGGATGATGCGGTGAAGGGAGAGCCGCGCACGGAGGAAGGTCGTGAGGGGCGGCTGGACGAAGTTGCAGGCGTGCGGCAGGGCGGCCATCAGGCCCACCGCGGCCGGGCTCCAGTCGAGGGCCGCCACGGCAAAGGCGATGACGAACGGGAAGCTCGGCATCGTGAGGTTCAGCATCGGCACGCTGAAACACGCCTCGATGGTCGAGTACTTCAGCGTGAGCAGCAGTTCCCGGTGGCGGAGGCGGCGTGTCACGTCGGCCCGACTGTGGGCCCCGGATCGCTTCGCCGCCAAGCACCCCTGTGGAGCCGGAAGGAGCCTGTCACCCCTGTGGAGCCGGGATCGGCCACCTTGTCAGGTGGCCGATGCCTCGCCATGGCGAGGCGTTCTCCGATGGCGCAGATCCGGATCCGCCCGCCGGCACCCGGGTTGCCGGTCCGACCCGGCACAGGTAGGGTCACCCACCTGATGAACCTCGAAGACTCGATCGGCGACATCCTCGGCAAGGCGCGCACCTCGACCCGAACCACCCCGGCCGAGGCCGCCGTGGCCGCCGGGATCCCGGAGGCGGACTACGCCGCCCTGGAAGCCACCGGGCGGGCTCCCGCGGGACTGCGCTGGGAGGACCTCGGCCGACGTCTCACGCTGGACGGCCTCCGCCTGCGGGCACAGCACGACGGGTGGCGGCCCGCCCCGGTGGACATCGGCCGGTGGCGCGAACTGCGGGTCGTCGCCACCTCGGGCGACGACATGACCGTGAACGCGTTCCTGGTCTGGGACGAGGCCACCCGCGAGGCGGCGGTGTTCGACACCGGGTTCACCGCGGACCCGATCCTGGAGCTGATCGACGGGAACGGCCTCCAGCCCGGGCACGTGTTCATCACCCACTCCCACGCCGACCATGTGGCCGGCCTCGCCGCCCTCCGCGCCCGCTGGCCCCGGATCCGCGTCCACTCCGGCTCCCCCAACGCCCCGGTCGACCAGCGCCTCCGCCCCCAGGAATGCGTCGCGGTGGGCGGCCTGCGCATCACCCATCGGCCCACCCCGGGACACGCGGCCGACGGGGTCACGTATGTCATCGGCAACTGGCCCGACGACGCCCCCCTGGTGGCCGTGGTGGGCGATGCCGTGTTCGCCGGGTCCATCGGGGGCGCCCGGGAACACTTGGAGCTGGCGCGCCGCCAGATCCGGGAGCACATTTTCACCCTGCCACCCGACACCCTGATCTGCCCGGGCCACGGCCCTCTGACCACGGTCGGGCAGGAGGCGCGACACAACCCCTGGTTCCCGTGAACCGCGACCCGGAGTCCATCCCATGAAACCCTCCACCCCCCCGCGTCCGCTGCTCGCCCTGGCCCTGGCCGTCGCCGGATGGTCCGCGCTCCGGGCCGCCGAGCCGGCGGCGGTCGGTCCGGCACCACAGGTGCCAGTCCCGGCGGTCCAGCTGGCCGAGACGCCGCCCGCCGCGACGGTGGTGGCGGAGGATCCCTCGATGGAGATCCCGGCCCAGGAGGTGGTGCTCGGGCTGGCCCGGAGGGACTTCCAGTCCGGAGTCCTCGGGGACAACATCAACCGGGATGCGGTGGCGGCCCGGATGGACGCCGGCGGACGCCCGGAGACCGTGGAGGAGAGCCGGGCGGCCTTCCGTCACCTGCGCCGCCGTCCCGGCTGGCGCGGGGTGGCGGACCTGTTCAATCCACTGGCGCCCCTCCCCACGGAGCCGGCCCCACCGGCCGTCCTCACCGTGGAAGGCGGCAGCGGTCCGGTCGACCTCCGGCCCCGCCGGAACGTCCTCGCCGACGGCGTCTGGGTGGAGCACGGCATCCGGCTCTGGTGACCGGGGTTTCCGGGATTGCCCGGAAGCCCCGGATCAGGGTTGATGGGGACCACAGCCGAACCCGGCCCTGCCGGACCCGCCCCCCCATGATCCCCGCCCTGTTCCGAGCCCCGGCCCTCTGGACCGGCCTCCTGCTGCTCGCCGCACCCGCCTCCCGGTCGGACGTCCGGCTCCTCACCGGCGACGCCAACGGCCAGCTGCATTCCCAGGACAGCTGGGTCCTCGATCTTTCGGGCGACGGGCAACGTGTCCTGTTCCGGTCCGGCCCTCCCCCTTCCGGCACCACGCCGGGCATCCCGGCGAACGGGTTGTACGTCCGCGACCTCCAGGCCGGCACGCTCCGGCTGGTGGCGTCGAACCCGTCGTCCGACACCGACGCGAGCGCGGTGGTCGACGGATCGATGAGCGACGACGGCCGTTATGTGGCCTGGCACACCGCCAGCCTGAACGTCTACTGGCGGGACACCGGGACCGGCGAGACCCGGCTGCTGAACCCGGGGGCCCCGGGGACGTCGCGTACCCCGATCCTGAGTGCCGACGGGCGCCATGTGGCCTTCGTTTCCACCGCCCGGACCCTGGTGGCCGACACCGCCGCCCTGCCCGCACCGAACCGTGCCGCGGTCTACGTGTACGACAGCGCGGACGCCACCCTCGAAGTCGCCTCGGTGGCGTTCGACGGAAAGGGGCTGAACACCGGCGTGGGACTGGCCTCCCCATGGACCGAGTTCGACTTCAGCGCCGACGGCCAGTGGGTCCTATTCAGCACCGAGTCGGCCAACGTCCACCCGGATCGCGTCGCCAACGGCGGCCAGGTCCTGTTCTGGACCTACCGCCGCAACATCCACACGGGACACATCGACGTGGTGTGTCGGAACCCCGCCGGGGAGATCGCCGAGGGAAACTTCGCGAGCCCGCGTTCCGATGGCACCGGGAACCGGATCCTGTTCAGCGGGAACTTCGTCGGCATCGGCGGCGGTCCCGTGCTGATCGAGGGACGGAACAACCCGTTCGGTGCCGACCTGTACGCGAAGGACATGACAACCGGCGAGGTCTGGCTGGTCTCGCAGACGGTCGACGGGTCACCGGGGAATGCCGCCTATGTGGCGACCGCCCTGGCCCTGAGCCGCGACGGGCGGGTGGCGGCGTTCGGGTCCCGGGGATCGAACCACGTCCCGGAACCCACCGATCCGCCCCGCTCGGTCGACATCAACCCGTTCGACCTCTTCCGGGTCGACCTTGGAATGGACGGGTCGGCCTCGATCTCGCTGGCAACCCGACCGTTCCACGGCGGGGAGAACGTGGGGTACTTCTCCGGGCCGTTCCTCCCGGGCGACGGCCGGTACGTGGCCTTCGTCTCCGGGAACCATTTCCCCCTGCTGGGCACCGGGGAACTGAGTTCCATTTGGGAACACGGGTTCGCCGTGGGAACCTTCGATCCCGGCCCGGAGCCGTCCGCGTACGACCTCTGGGCGGTGCCGCTGGCGGAGCCGGACCGGCCGGCGTCGGCCCGTCCCTTCGGCGATGGCATCAGCAATCTGCGGAAGTTCGTGCACGGCCATCCGCCCTCCGCATGGAACGGGACCGGGCTGCCGTCGGTCGCGGTCCGGACCGGCGCCGAGGCCGGTCAACCGGGGGACGATCGGCCGTACCTCGTGCTCACGGTTCCGGTCCGGCGCGACCTACCGGAAGGCTTCGGGGTCCGGATCCTCGCCGCCGCCACGCTCGGGGCCCTGGAGGCGGACCCGGTCCTGCTGGCCCCGATCGGTCCGGCAGCGCCGGAAGGTGCGGTCGACATCCTGCGGTTTGCGCACCCGGTTCCCGCCATTCCCGGGGAACCGGCCGGCTGGCTGCGGATCGAGGTGTACGGTCCGTAGCCCGGTCCGGAAGCCCAAAAACCCCTTTGACGCCCCGGACCGCGCCGGTAGGCTCGCCGTCCTTTGGCATGGATAAGGCCCGCAGACTGATCATTGCCGGTAACTGGAAATGCAACAAGACGGTGGCCGAGGCGCTTGCGCTGGTCGCCGACCTGAAGCGCGACCTTGCCGCCGTCAAGGAGGTGGACCTGGTGGTCTGCCCCCCGTTCACCGCCCTCGACGCCGTTTCGCGGGAGATCCTCGACTCGAACCTCCGTCTCGGCGCCCAGAACATGGGTGAATCCGGCTATGGGGCCTTCACCGGCGAGATCGCCGCCGGGTTGCTGCGCGACCTGAGCGTCCGCTACGTGATCCTCGGCCACAGTGAGCGGCGCCAGTACCAGGCGGAATCCGACGCCCTCGTGGCCCGCAAGGCCGCCGCCGCCCACGCCGCCAACCTCGTCCCCATCGTCTGCATCGGCGAGACCCTGCAGGAACGCGAGGCCGGCATCACCGAGAAGGTCGTGGGCACCCAGGTCCGCGGCAGCCTCGCCGGCCTGACCGCCGAGCAGGTGGAGACCACCGTCCTCGCCTACGAACCGGTGTGGGCCATCGGCACCGGCAAGACCGCCACCAGCGAACAGGCCCAGGCGGTGCATGCCTTCATCCGCGGTGTCCTGACCGAACTCCACGGCGAGGCCGTGGCCCGACGGGTCCGCATCCAGTACGGCGGCAGCGTCAAGGCCGCCAATGCCCGTGAACTGATGGGACAGCCGGACATCGACGGCGCCCTCGTCGGCGGCGCCTCGCTGGAGGCCAAGAGCTTCGCCGACATCGTCCGCAACTCGATCTGAACCCCTCGCACCCCTTTTTCCCATGGGACTCCTCATCGCCCTGCTCACGCTCATCCTCGTGGTGATCGCCCTCTTCCTGGGCCTCCTGATCCTGATCCAGCTTCCCAAGAAGGAGGCCGGCATGGGGGCGGCATTCGGTGCCGACCAGGCCGCGGCGATCTTCGGTGCCGGTTCCGGGACGGCCCTGACGATCATGACCCGGTGGTGCGCCACCGGATTCCTCCTGCTCTGCCTGGTGATCTCGGTGCTGACCGCCCGCAATGTCCGGGCCCAGTCCGAGGTGATCGAGCAGCAGGTCAAGGGGGCCCCGGCGGCGGCGGCCACCACGCTTCCCGCGACCGGCACCGGTCTCGGGCTTCCCGCCCCGGCCGCCACCGAGCCGGCCGCGGCCGCTGAGACCCCGGCGCCCGCGCCGGCCACCGAAACCCCGGTCGCCCCCTCCGGCAACTAGCCCCTGGAGCCGCATGCGCCGGGCCTCCGCTCCCCGCGCCCCCCGATCCGCCCCCGTCGTGTCGACGGGGGCTTTTTCTTTGCCCACCCCGCTGCCGCTCCTCCTCCCGCTCCTCGCCCTCGCCGCCGCGCTCCTGGCCGGATGCCGTCCGCTGCCGCCCGCCGACCTGGTCATCCACAACGGGTCGGAACCCGAGACCATCGACCCCCAGGTCCTCACCGGCCAGGCCGACGGACGGATCGCCTCGGCCCTGTTCGAGGGCCTGACCCGGTTCAATCCCACCAACGCCACCGCCATGCCGGGACTGGCCCGGTCGTGGGAACTGTCCGACGACGGACGCACCTACACCTTCCACCTCCGGCCCGAGGCCCGGTGGTCCGACGGCGAGCCGATCACCGCCGGGGACTTCGTCTGGTCATGGCGTCGGGCGGTCGACCCCCTGACGGCGGCCGACTACGCCAGCCAGTTCTTCTACGTCCGCAACGGCGAGGCCATCAACACGGGGACGGAGCGCGATGTCACCCGGCTGGGTGTGGAGGCGACCGGTCCCCACACCCTGCGGGTCGAGTTGAACGAGCCGACGCCCTTCTTCCTCGACCTCCTCGCGTCCCGGATCTTCGCCGTGATCCCCCGGCGGACGGTTGAGCAGTACGGCGACCAGTGGGTGCGGGCGCCCGGCATGCCGTGCAGCGGACCGTACGTGCTGGAGCGCTGGCGGGTGAACGACCGGATCCGGATCCGGCGCAACCCCCACTACTGGGACGCCGCCAACGTCCGCACCGAGGTCATCGACATCCTCTCCGGCGACTCCCCCAACACCGCCCTCAATCTCTACCTCACCGGCGAGGTCGACTGGCTGGTCGACAAGAGCATGATCCCGGTCGATCTCGGCGACGCCCTGGGCGACCGGCCCGACTTCCACCGGTTCGACTACCTCGGCACCTATTTCATCCGGTTCAACTGCACCCGGAAGCCCTTCGACGACGTCCGGGTGCGCAAGGCGATCAGCCTGGTGGTGGACCGGCGGCGGATCGTCGACCGGATCACCCGCATGGGTGAGACGCCGTCCGCCTCGCTGGTGCCCGACGGCACCGCGGGCTACCGGCCCGCCGAGGGACTCGGGTACGATCCCGACGAGGCCCGTCGGCTGCTGGCCGAGGCGGGGTTCCCCGAGGGGCGGGGGTTCCCGGTGTTCGAGTACAAGTTCAACGTCGGCACCCGCACCCATGAGCAGATCGCCGTGGAGCTCCAGGCCGTCCTGCGCGAGGAACTCGGCCTCCGCATGGAGATCCGGCCGCTGGAGTGGAAGACCTACCTCGTGGAGATGTCGAAGCTGAACTACGATGTGATGCGGGGTTCGTGGGTGGGGGATTACAACGACCCGAACACCTTCCTGGACCTGTTCATCAGCAAGAGCGGGAACAACCGGACCGGCTGGATGAACCCGGAGTACGACCGGCTGCTGGCCGAGGCCAACGCCACGCCGGACCGCGACCGGCGCTTCGACCTCCTCCGCCGGGCCGAGACCCTGGTGGTCCGCGAGGAGGTGCCCATCCTCTGCCTCTACACCTACGTCGGGTTCTACGCCGTCGACACCAACCGCATCGGCGGGGTGTTCCCCAACCTGCTCGACGAGCATCCGGTGTCGGCGGTGTACCGGAAGGAGGCGCGGCGCCGATGAACCACCTGCTCCGGAGGCTGCTGGTGATCCCGCCGCTGGTGCTGGCGGTGGCGACGCTGGCGTTCTTCCTGATACGGACCGCGCCCGGCGGGCCGTTCGACCGGGAGCGGGCCCCGGCCTCGAAGGAGGTGGAGGCCGCGCTGCGGGCCAAGTACCACCTCGACGAGTCCCTCGGCCGGCAGTACCTGCGCTACCTCGGGTCGCTCGCCCGGGGTGATCTCGGCCCGTCGCTCAAGTACCGCAACCACGGGGTGAACGACATCCTGGCCCAGACGCTGCCCGTCTCGTTGACCCTGGGACTCCTCGCCTTCGGCGTCGCCCTCGGCCTGGGAATCCCCGCCGGCTTCCTCGCGGCCGTCCACCGCGGCCGCTGGCCCGACTGGGGCACCAGCTTCCTCGTCCTCATCGGCATCTGCGTCCCGGCCTTCGTCGTCGGACCCGTCCTGGTACTGGTCTTCGGGCTGCGCCTCGGATGGTTTCCGGTCGGGCTGTGGGGACGTCCCATCCAGGCCGTGCTGCCCATGGTCGCGCTCGGCCTGTTCTTCGCCGCCCGGGTTGCCCGGCTGCTCCGAGAGGGAATGACCCAGGCGCTCCAGAGCGAGTACATCCAGACCGCCCGCGCCAAGGGACTGGGTGAGTTCACCGTCCTCACCCGACACGCCCTCCGCACCGCCGTCCTCCCGGTGGTGTCCTACGCCGGTCCCATGCTGGCCGACCTCCTCACGGGCTCGTTCATCGTCGAGAACATCTTCCAGATCCCCGGCACCGGGGTGTTCTTCGTGAACAGCTTCTTCAGCCGCGACTACACGATGATGGTGGGGATGGTGATCCTGTACTCGGCGCTGCTGCTGGTGCTGAACCTGGCGGTGGACGTGGCCTACGCGGCGCTGGATCCCCGGGTGCGTTATGACTGACGCCGCCCTCAGCCCCAACCAGCGCGCCTGGCGCCGGCTGCGACGGAACCGTCCCGCGGTGGTCGCGGCGGCGTTCCTCGCCCTGGTCCTCCTTGCCGCGGTCGCCGGGCCCTGGCTGCTACCGTTCGATCCCTCGGCCAACGGAGAGCTCCAGTTCGCCCCCCCGGGCTCCACCCACTGGTGCGGCACCGACATCCACGGCCGCGACCTCCTCGCCCGCCTGCTGGCCGGCACCCGCATCTCCCTGCTCGTCGGGACCGTCGGCGCGGGCGTCAGCCTCGTCATCGGCGTCTGCTGGGGCATGGTCGCGGCGTACGTCGGCGGGCGGGTCGACGGCATCCTGATGCGGATCGTCGACATCCTGTACTCCCTGCCGAACATCGTGTTCGTGATGCTGATGCTCACCCTGGCCGAGGATCCGCTGACCCGCTGGCTGGACCGGGTGGCCCCGGCGCTCCTGCCGGCGGGACGGCTCCTGCTGCTCTTCGTGTCGATCGGGGCGGTCGCGTGGCTGAACATGGCCCGGATCGTGCGCGGCCAGGTCCTCTCCCTGCGGCACCGGCCGTTCGTCCTCGCCAGCCAGTCGCTCGGCGCCGGGCATGTCCGGATCCTCCTCCGCCACATCCTCCCGAACATCGCCGGGGTGGTGATCGTGTACCTCACGCTGACGGTTCCCGCCGTGATCCTGTACGAGTCGTTCCTGAGCTTCCTCGGCCTGGGGATCCGTCCCCCGCAAGCCAGCCTGGGCACGCTGATCGCCGACGGCGCGCAGCAGTTGAATCCGCTGCGGATCCGCTGGTGGCTGCTGGTATTCCCCGCCGGGTTGCTGGCGGGAACGCTGATGGCATTGAACTACCTCGGCGACGGCCTCCGCGACGCGCTGGACCCGAAGGCGGGGGATTGAGAGCCCTGCGGGGGGGGATCGGGATGCCATGGCATCCACCGATCCTCCTCCCGCCCCGGCAGGGCCGGTCCGGCCCGACTCTGCGGACTGACCTCGATCCCGTGCGATCCGACCCCGACCCAGGGTATGATATGGGTGTACTGTACGGCTGAGTGAGCCATAGTCCCGGGGTGCAGGCCGGGCGTTTCGAGTGGGATGAACCGAAGGCGGCCGAGAACTTCGCCCGCCACGGGATCTCGTTTCCGGAGGCCACCGCCGCCTTCCTCGACCCACGTCGGGTCCTGGCAGTCGACGAGGCCCACAGCGACGTTGAACCGCGCTACTTCTGCATCGGTGCGCTCGCGGACGGATCGGTGGCCACAGTTCGCTTCACGCTCCGGGGCGAACGGATCCGCATCATCGGCGCCGGCCGCTGGCGAAAAGGACGAAAGCTTTATGAACAGGTCCACAAGACGTGACGACGACCAGGGTGAGATCATCGGCCGCCTGCGGCGGATTCCGGACTTTCTCCCGCCCCCCTCGGAACTGGCCCGGGACAACCGACCCGAAACCGTCAAGGTGACACTTGATCTCGACCGGGAGGCGGTCGAGTGGTTCAAGCACGAGGCAAAGCGGTACGGGGGCAGCTACCAGCGCATGATCCGAAACCTCGCCATGAGCTACGTTCGGGGTGCCGGCCGGTCACCGTCCGAACCCACCGATCCGGTCCCGTCCACCGACGCCCTTCCCGCGCCGCGGCGGGGCGGTGAGCGGGATACAAAACCCGTGACGGGACCGGCCGGGCGCGGCACGGTCCGGAGACCGGACGCCAGCGCGCGCGTGGCGAAATGGCAGACGCGCCAGACTTAGGATCTGGTTCCTTCGGGAGTGGAGGTTCAAGTCCTCCCGCGCGCACCAATCCCGGCCCGGCCCGCCCTTCCCATTCCGCGGCAATCCCGTACAGTCGCCGCGCGTAACCGACCGAAATGAGCGACCTTCCTGCCGCCGGCAACCCTCCGTGGGACATCGCGTCCGCCCGGAGCCTCTACAACATCGACCGGTGGGGTGCCCGGTACTTCGACATCAACCCGGATGGCAACGTGGTGGCCCGGCCGCTGCAGGACCAGGGGGCCGAGGTGGCCCTGACCGACCTGGTGGAGGAGGCCAAGGCCCGGAACCTGAAGTTCCCCCTGCTGATCCGCTTCCAGGACATCCTCCGCCACCGGGTCGAGGCGCTGAACGGCGCCTTCCAGCGGTCGATCGCCGAGTTCGCCTACAAGGGCACCTACCGCGGGGTGTTCCCCATCAAGGTCAACCAGCTCCGCGAGGTGGTGGAGGAGATCCTCGACGCCGGACGCCCCTTCCACTTCGGACTGGAGGTGGGCAGCAAGCCCGAGCTGTTCGCCGGCATGGCCCTCCAGGACCAGCCGGGCTCGCTCATCGTCTGCAACGGCTACAAGGACGCCGCCTTCATCAAGCTCGCCCTCCAGGGGATCAAGCTGGGCAAGAAGGTCATCATGGTGGTGGAGAAGCTCGAGGAGCTCCGCCAGATCATCGCCGTCTCCCGGCAGGTGGGCGTCCGTCCCATGGTCGGCATCCGCGCCCGCCTCCTCAGCAAGGGCGCCGGCAAGTGGGCGGAAAGCGGGGGCGAGAACGCCAAGTTCGGACTCAGCACCGCCGACCTCCTCGCCGCCACCGAGCTGCTCCGCAAGGAGGACCTCGTCGACGCCTTCCAGCTGCTCCATTTCCACATCGGCTCCCAGGTCCCCGACATCCTCACGGTCAAGAAAGCCGTCCAGGAAGCCGCCCGCTTCTACGCCAAGCTCCACAAGATGGGCTTCCCCATCCAGTACGTGGACGTCGGCGGCGGCCTCGGGGTCGACTACGACGGTTCCCGCAGCGCCTTCGACTCGTCCACCAACTACTCGCTGCAGGAGTACACGAACGACATCATCTATTACGTCGCCGACGTCTGCAACGCGGAGGGGGTGCCGCATCCGGACATCATCTCCGAGAGCGGCCGGGCCCTGGTGGCGCACCACAGCGTGCTGGTGGTGGAGGTGTTCGGGACCATTGAGAAGACCCGGCAGGAGGCGGCGCTGACCTACGGCGACGACGAGCACCGCCTGGTGAAGGAGCTGTTCTACATCCGGGAGAACCTCGCCAAGCTGAACAAGCTCGAGGCGTGGCACGACGCCCTGGAGCGCAAGGAGGATGCCCACCAGATGTTCACCCTCGGCGTGCTCGAGCTGCCCGACAAGGCCAAGATCGAGTCGCTCTACTGGGAGATCAGCGAGGCGGTGGTGCAGTCGTTCCGCGGACAGAGCTACATCCCCGAGGAGATCCGCCATCTGGAGGACTCCCTCGGCGACCAGTACCTGTGCAATTTCTCGGTGTTCCAGTCCCTGCTGGACCACTGGGCCCTCGGCCAGCTGTTCCCCATCATGCCGATCCATCGCCTGCTGGAGAAGCCGGCGCGCGAGGGGACGCTGGTGGACATCACCTGCGATTCCGACGGGCAGATCAACAAGTTCGTCGACCTGCGCGACGTCCGGGACACGCTCCCGCTGCATCCGCTGCGGCATGGCGCCGGCGGGGTCCAGGAACCGTACTACCTGGGGTTCTTCCTCATGGGCGCCTACCAGGACATCATGGGCGACCTGCACAACCTCTTCGGACGGGTCAACGAGGTGCATGTGTTCCTCGAGCCCGACGAGCCCTCGGGCTACTACGTCGAGGAGGTGATCGAGGGCGACACCATCAGCGACTCGCTCACCGAGGTGCAGTACGACGTGAACGAGTTGAAGCGCCGGATGAAGGCGCAGGTGGATGCGGCCATCAAGTCCGACCGGCTCAAGCCGAGCGAGGCGATGCGGTTGCTGGACGACTACGAGCGGGGCCTCCGGGACTACACCTACCTCTCGATCCATTGAGCGCGCCGCCGCTCCTGCCCTCGCTCGCGCGCGCGGTGCGCGGGCTGTCCGCCGTGTTCTGGGGCCTCCCGGTGGCCCTGCTCACGGCCGCGCGGATGGCGATGGGCGACGGCTGGCGGGCGCTGGGTGGTCTTGCCGCCCTGCCGCTCCCGCTGCCGCCCGGCGGACACCTCGTGCTGAACACCGTGTCGGCCGTCCTCGCCCCGACCGCCGCCCTCGGGGTGGTGCTGTTCGGCCTGCGCTCCCTCGTCCGCTTCCAGCCCCAGGAGCGGGTCTGGACCCTCGCCCTCGACCGCGCCTCGATCTTCAACCTCCTCCTGCTCGCCCTCCTCCCCTTCGCCCACTGGTGGAACCTGGCGCCCGACGAGCCGATGTTCGCCCAGAGCGTGCTCCTGCTGGTGCTCGGCGCGGTCGCCTTCATGCTGGCCCTGAACCACGTCCTCGCCCGCCTCGCCGCCATGCTGCCGGACGAGGTCCTGCGGGCCGACACCCGCCTGTTCACCCGCCTCAACCGGGTGCTGATCCTCGCCCTTGCCGTCCTGGTCCTGGCCGAGGCGGCGGCGGCGGTCCTCGGACCGCGGCTCCCCGCCGATGCCGCGCTGCTGCTGGCGCAGCTGGAACCTTCCCGGCAGTGGCTGGTGATCGTCCTCGCCCTCGTCCCCCTCGCCCTCACCATGACCCTCGTCTGGAAGGCCAAGGAGGCGATCGTCACCTCGGTCTACCGGGCCGCCGAGCACTGACCCGCCGCGCGCGCATGGTCCGTTCGTTCCAATCACCGACTCGGCCGCGGACAGCACCCGGCGCGTCGGATAGGCTTTGGCCGTGGTCGACGCTCTCCCGGAACCGCTGCACTGGGTGAATGCCACCGAGGTGGAGGTGGACGGGCACCGCCGTGCCTACTTCGGAGGCTGCGACTACTTCCGCCTCGCCTGGAAACCATCGGTCCGACGCGCCGCCGCACGCACCCTCGCCCGGGGACCGGTGAACGTGGCCGCCTCGCGCCGGACCACCGGCAACCTCCCCGACCACCTCGCGCTCGAGGCGGACCTCGCCCGGTTCCTCGACGTACCCGCCGTCGCCCTCACCGCCAACGGCACGCTCCCCGGATTCCATGTCGCCGAGGCCCTGTCGGGCCAGGTCGCGGCGATCCTGATCGACGCCGGCTCCCATGCCTGCCTGTTCCAGGCCGCCCGGATGGCCGGTGTCCCGGTGATCCCCTACGCGGCCGGGGATGCGGCCGACGCCCGACGCCGGGTCCGTCGCACCCGCGGATCGGGTCCGGTGGCGGTGTTCACCGACGGGCTGTTCGCCCTCGACGGACGGGTGGCACCGCTGGCGGAACTGCAGGCCGCCCTGCCGTCGGATACGTGGTTCGTGGTCGACGACGCGCACGGATTCGGCGTGCTGGGCGCCCGCGGCCGGGGCGTGTTGGAGGGGCTTCCGATCGACCGGACCCGGGTCGTCCAACTGGGCACGCTGAGCAAGGCGGCCGGGGCCTATGGGGGATACGTGGCCGGACCCGCCGGGCTGGTGGAGTCCATCCGGTCCGACGGACGCCTGTACGCCGGATCCACGCCCCTTGCGCCGCCGATGGCCGCGGCGGCGCGGACGGCCCTTGCCTGGCTCACGGGTCCGGCCTCGGCGGCTCCCCGCCGGCGTCTGGTCCGGCGCAGCACCCGGATCCAGGGGGCGCTGGTGGCCGCCGGGCGCCTCGACCGGATCGGTCCCGGTGCCGCCTTCGTGGTGGTGCCCGGCGATGAGTCCGACCGGCGACGGCTCCGGCGGCGACTGATCGCCCGGGCGATCCACCCGACGTTCATCCAGTATCCCTGCGACAAGGCGTGTCAGGGTTTTTTCCGCTTCGCCCTCAGCAGCGCCCATTCGGAGGCGCAATGCCGTCGACTGGAAGAGGCGCTGACCGGTTGAACCCGCTCAGCCGGACCCATGCCGTCGGGAGGGAAGTGGCGGCGCAGCAGATTCTTCCGC
>CAZGIK010000039.1:0-42239 GCA_964525755.1 uncultured Verrucomicrobiota bacterium | reverse complement strand
GGTGAGGTCCGGCTCGTTGACCACCCGGATGGCCAGGATGTCGTTCGGCAGGATCAGACGGGACGGTGTTTGTGGATGTACAATCAAAGCAGATGCTATGTAGAGGAGCGAGCAGGTAATAGCCTTCAGATAGCCTAACAGCTGGTCCATGGAGTGATCCGGTGGGCCGAGAGCGGTTGGGGAGGTAGTTGAATGCTGCCTGTCGTATCGAACCCAGCGAGTACTAGGCACGGATCTTGGCGGGAGTTGGTTCGGTCGAACCATGAGCGTGAAGCGTGCGGCGCGGCTGTGTGAGGTGTTTCCGGGTAGCGGTATCTTGGTTCTCGTTACCTATAAATGGCAGGCTCGTTGTCGTGCTGAAGCTGTGAGAAGCGGGCAAGGGCTTCGACCAGTGAGTGGACTTGTAGCTTGCGATAGATGCTTCGGGTATGGACATAGACGGTTCTGACACTGATGCCCATGATCCCAGCGATCTTCATGCAGTTGTTGCCTTCTGCCGCCAACTTCAGTACGAGTGTCTCGGTCCGGGTGAGTGGGGTGGTAGGCTCCGGGACTGGACCTGAGTGCTGCTTCGACCATCGACCATTGGCAGTTGGTGCGCTGCCAGGTGGCAACTCCGAGCTGGCGGGCCGCTCACGCAAATGCCGAGGGGTCCGCCGGCGTAAGAATGATGCGATGATTTCAGCGGGCTGAAGAGGAGTCGGAAAGTAGGATCCCCAATTGTTGTTGACAACATGCCTGAGTCTCGACCGCGAGGCGAAGGGGTCGGCGAGAATGAGGGGGGCTGGTGGGCAAGAAGTCCTTAGCAGGGAGATCTCTTCTGCAAATGGATCCAAAGCGTCCGTCAATTCAATTATCATCAAATCTGGAGCCTGCCGAAGAGAAGCCGTCACGGCATCATTCATTGAACCGTACCAGCGCGGCACCGCGAATGCGACGTGGTGACGGGAGAGGTCCAGTTCCGCTGGTTCGAGGGATTTTCGGAATACCCCTAGAGTGTCGTACAGCATCGTTAGTTTGTGGTCAGGTGACTCTTGGTGAAGGGATCTCGGCTCCCGTTCTCGGTGGGTGCACTTCTCAGAGAATGGAGTGGCGGCCATCGAGGCCGGATTCAGGCCTGCAGGGTGTTCAGTGAGGCGATTGGCTTGGCGCGGAGTCGCCGGAGGAGTCTGAGTGTCAGGGGTATGGTATGGTTGGTGACTTGGATTTTAACTACGCGCTCGCATTTCTCGTGAAGTGGTGCAGGAAGCGCACCAAGCTGGTGTGCTGTCGTTCGGTGGCGCTAATGGGATGTGTAAACCGAAGCAGCAGAGTGGTATACGGATTATGAATGGGATAGGAGGGAGGTGTATCTGTCAGGGGCTGAAATGGGGGCTGTGGCTGCGTGGCTGTAAGATGTGGGTGTTGGGGGTGGAAACGGTACAGGGTGTCGTATCGGTTGGATCAGCGGACTGATCATTGATTGGGGGCTGCGGTCTCGCGTCCCGACGGCCCGGAGTGCCGGGTGCCACTTGGCAGGATTCGCCGGTTCATTGGTTCCCGCTCGTAATCGGAGGTTTTTGTGTGTCGCTGCGTCAATGTCGGGCTCATCGACGTTCTGGACCGTGTTGGGCGGTTGTGACGCCTGCATCCTCGGTACCCTCGTGAACGGGATTGTTCTGAGGGCGTGCAGGGGATGCTGATGGGTGCTGCGGTGAGGTGTTTGTGAGGAGGTCATAGGGGGAAGATGCGGGCGTCCCGTCCCCGAGTTGGGGGATGACGGCTGAGGCAATTCCGCCCGCCGTCAGGTCGCGCGCTGTACTGGAGGTTTTTGCGGTATCGCCCCGCGGGTTTGCCGCGAGTGCTTGGATCACGCCGCAGATTCGGGAATCCTCGCCCGGTCTTGATCCCCCAAGCAGTTCCCGTGAAAAGCGGCCCCGCGATTTGGTCGATCGCGCTCTGAGTGTGGTTTTGCTGGTATTTCCGTGGGTCCGGCGAACCGATCCGGTGTCCCATTCCGACGTCCCATGAGCCCCATGCATCCGTTCCGTCCCATCCTCCTCGCCGCGCTGCTCCCGCTCTGTCTGGCGGTCTGCCGGCCGCTCCAGGCCCAGGCAACCGATCCCGACGGCGGCGGGAGCGCCGAGGGCGATGGCAACCATGTCGTCGGCCCGGAGTACCGGCTGGATCCCGACCTTTCCGACCGGGGCAATCCGAAGGGCCGCCAGTTCGAGTTCCCGCTGAAGCTGGCCGACAGCCGGATCTTTCGCGGGGACGATCCGACGCTCGAGCCGGGTCGGAAGCCGGTGCGGAAGGAACGTCGGGTCTTCGTCTACGTGCCCGCCGCCTACCGCGATGGGGATCGGGCGCCGCTGCTGGTCATCCACGACGGCCCGGGATAACTCGACCTCGTCCGCAACGCCCTCGACAACCTGACCGTGTCGCCCGACCCGGCGCGCCGCCTCACGGCGTTCATCGCCATCGCGGTGGAGAACGGCGGCAACGATGGCAAGAACAGCCAGCGCGGACTGGAGTACGACACGATGTCCGACCGCCTGGCCCGGTTCATCCAGGAGGAGGTGCTCACGGCCGTCTTGCGGGATCCGGGGATCCGCGGGGCGTACCCAAACCTGGCCTTCACCGCCGACCCGTGGGGACGCGCCGTGATGGGGTGCAGTTCGGGTGGCGCGGCGGCGTTGAGCATGGGGTGGTTCCGGCCCGACCTGTTCCGGCGGATCATCACCTACTCCGGGACCTTCGTGGACCAGCAGGACGATGATGCCCCGGAGGAGAAGGCGTTTCCCCTCGGGGCCTGGGAGTACCACTCCGGGATGAAGCTGATCGAGACCACCGAACGGAAGCCCCTGCGCATCTTCACCCATGTCTCGGAGCGCGACCTCCGGGCGAACGACCCGGAGGAGACGTACCACAACTGGGTGATGGCCAACGAGCGGACGGCGGCGGCGCTGAAGGCCAAGGGTTACCACTACCGGTACGTGTTCAGCCGCGACACCGGGCACTGCGACGGCAAGGTCTTCCGGCACACGCTCGCGGACACGTTGGTGTGGATGTGGCGGGGCTACCGCCCGGAGTGAGGGCCGGGTCGGCATCCGACCGGAGTCCGATGGGCGCCGCCGGCGCCGTGGAGCAGGTTCGAGGGCGCCGCCCCGCATGGGGCGGCGCCCGATGAACCCTTGGCTTGCCTCCTTCCTTGTCGCCGGCGTCACCGGCGCCATGGGTCTTGTCGGTGCCGGCGTGCTCGGCTCGGCGTGTGTCCGGTGGCACCGGATCTCCGGCTTCGAGGGAGGGTCCGGATTCTTCGTCATCCATCTCGCCCTCGGGGGCGGCCTGGTTGGGGGCTTCGTCGGTCTGGTGATTGCCCGTTCCCTTGTCGGGGATGGCAACCTGCCGATTGTCCGGGCACTCGGGGTCGGGGCGGCGACCATGGCGGGCCTGCTGGCCGCCGGTGCGGCCGGTGCGCGCCTCTTCGCGGACATCCCGCCCACGGTGGGCGGTCGTCCGGTCCGGTTGGAGGTTGAGTTCCGTCTCCCGGCCGGCACGAATCCGCCCCCGGCGGAGACGGCGGTGCGTCTTCACCTGGGATCCGTGGTCGGCGGCACCCGGCGTACCGCCCGGTCCGTCCTGCTCAAATTGGAGGATGTCCGCAACCAGGACGGGCGCTGGATCCTTCCGGGTGCGGTCGAGTTGTTCACCCGACGCGGTCAGGCAACGATCTCCGTCACCCCACCGCTCGGGGAACCGGCAGAATTCATCGTTCCCCTGCCGACGGATCCCGCGGAGTCCCTCGACCGCTGGAGCGACTGGCTGCCCCGGCCGAGGCCCGGGGACAGTCCGTGGCCGGAGGACCGGATGTCGTACCGGTTCCGCCTGCAGGCCGGCGCCGGGGAGGGGAGCTGATGGCGTCGACCGAAGCGGGGGATGCGGCGGGGCGCGAACCGGCGGGGGACCGGAGGTCGCGCGTCGACCGGTTTCGTGACGGGTTCCGGATGGAATTCGACCGCTGGCATGACGGCGACGGCCATGACCTCGACCTGCTCGAGGGGGCGTCGGCGGATGAACTGGCCGTGATGGAGGCGGCGGTCCGGCGGCATTCCCCGAGGGACGCGCGGGACGTGGAGGCGCTCGCGGCGTTCGCGGCGCGCGGTTCCGGTTCGGCGGCGGAAGCCCTCCGCGAGGCGTTTGCGGGCGGAGATGTCCGGGTTCGGACCGCGGTGCTGTGGCATGCCCCGGAGGCGGTGCCCGCCGATGACCGGCTGCGGTTCCTTTCCGACGCCCTGGCCACGGCCCGGATCGGTGACGGGCTGGGGCCTGTCCTCGACCTCCTCCGGGAGGGGGTCCCTCCCGAGCTCCTCCCGGTGCTTTGGCGCGAGGTGGAACGTCGCGACGGCTTGGAGGCGTTCCATCTGGCAGCCCTGCTCCTGGTGGTCCATGGACATGAGGACCCCGAGCTGGATCCGGAGTGGCGTCCCCTGCTGCTGCGGTTCAACACCCCGGATCCGGTCGGGCGCGAGGCGGCCGTCCGCGAGCTGCGCGGGCGGGTCTGACCGCGCGGCGGGTCCGGATCACGTCCCGCAGAACGTGCGGCACCGGGGGGTGCCCGGCGGCGGCGGATTGAGCAGTTCGTCGGGTTGGCCCGCCGCGTCGTAGGGGCTCTGCACAGCCTTCAGGACCCGATGGAACGCCGTGAGGTCACCCGGCCCGGCGGCCGCTTCCAGGGCGGCCTCCACCACGTGGTTCCTCGGGATCACGGCCGGGTTCGCGCGGCGCATCCGGTCGGCAACCGCCGTGGGGAACCCGGGCTCCCGGCCGACCCGTTCCCGCCACCGCCCGTGCCAGGCGACGATCTCCGGATCCACCCCGGGATCGACCGGGCCGGTGAGCGCCCGTCCCAGACCGCGGAACGTCGCCGTGTAGTCCGCGCGCGTCCGGTGCATCCACCGCAGCAGTTCCTCGCCGAGGGCCGTGTCCTCCGGTTCCTCGGTGGAGAGGCCGAGCTTGGACCGCAGCTGGGCGTGCCAGTGTTCCCGGAACCGGACGGGGAACCTGCCGGTGATCTCCCGGGCCGTCTCCAGGGCGGCCTCCGGCGGGTCGCCGAGCACCGGCAGCAGGGCCTCGGCGAGGCGTGCCAGGTTCCACGCGGCGATCTGGGGCTGGTTGCCGAAGGCGTAACGGCCCTGGTGGTCGATCGAGCTGAACACCGCACCGGGATCGTAGGCGTCGAGGAACGCGCAGGGGCCGTAGTCGATGGTCTCGCCGGAGAGGGCGACGTTGTCGGTGTTCATGACCCCGTGGACGAATCCCACCCGCAGCCAGTGGGCGACCAGCGATGCCTGCCGCTCCACGGCGTCGGCGAGCAGCGCGGCGGCGGGGTTGGCGTCGGGCGCCCGGTCGGGGAGATGGCGGGCCACGGTGTGCTCCACCAGGACCCGGAGCGCCCCGGGGTCGCCCAGGGCGGCGAAGTACTCGAAGGTGCCGACGCGGATGTGGCTGGCGGCGACGCGGGTGAGGACGGCGCCCCGGAGGGGTTGCTCGCGGAACACGGGCTCGCCTGTGACCGCCACCGCCAGGCTGCGGGTGGTGGGGATCCCCAGGGCGTGCATCGCCTCGCTGACCAGGTACTCCCGGAGCATGGGCCCGAGGGCGGCGCGGCCGTCGCCGCGGCGCGAGTAGGGGGTCGGGCCGGGACCCTTCAGCTGGATGTCCGCACGGCGTCCGTCGGGCGTGATCTGTTCGCCGAGGAGGATGGCCCGCCCGTCGCCGAGGCGGGTGAAGTTCCCGAACTGGTGTCCGGCGTAGGCCTGGGCGATCGGGTCGGCGCCTGCGGGAAGCGTGTTCCCGGTGAACCAGGGCTCCGCATCGGGGGCGGACAGGACCCCGGGATCCAGTCCCAGTTCCCGCGCCAGCGGAGCGTTGAGGAGCAGCAGGCGGGGTTCCGACACCGGGGTCGGTCGGACCCGGGAATGGAATGCGGCCGGGAGCCGGGCGTAGGAATTGTCGAAATGCCACCCGGCGGGGCCGGATGCGGATTCAGGGGCGGCGGTCATGGGGCGTCGGATGCGACCCCCAACGGATAGCTGAGGAACGGGGGATGCCAATGCGGGGGGAGCGGGCTCGCGGGGACGCTCGCGCCACCGCCCGAGGGAGTTCGGCGGCAACGGTGGCGCGAGGCTCCTGCCGGGCAGGGGAACAACCAAGGAACGAAGGGGAGACCCGGTCATCACCGCGACCGACCGATCCGGAGTCCCGTCGCCGCGGCGAGGACCAACAACGCGGCTCCCCAGGTTGACGGTTCCGGGATGGGCACGGCCGGCTCGGGATAGAGGTCGTAGTCCCCGAGCTTCACCTCGAACAAAAGGCGGCTCTGCGACGTGTTCGGCAGGGACGACCCGGCCACGAGGGGAATCAGGGTTCCGGTCAGGACGAAATCGTCGCGGTAGTCGGTGAGCAGATTGTCGAAGAGCAGGAATCCGACCGATCGCACCGGGTCCCCCGCCGCGCCGGTGACCGTCAGGGACGTCTGCGTGCCCCCCGACTCGTAGACCATGGACTGAGGGGCACCGCCGTTGATCGCGATCGCGAGATCGGTCACGGTCATGGACATGGACTGCCCCGCACCGCCGGGGATCACCGTCGCCAGACGGAGCAGGAGATCCTGCTGGGAGTGGGGTTCGGCGTAGGATCCGCCGGGACCCACCCCTCCCAGTGCGGGTGCCGTGCCGTTGACAAACGCCGCCACCCGGTCGTTGACAAAGGCCGTGGGCGCGGTCGACGTGCTCCCCCCGATGGTGATGGAGGCCGCGCCGGTCCCCGAGATGTCCGAACCGGTCCACGTGTAGCTGACCGTGAACGGGTAGCTGGTCCCGCTCACCCAAGTGCGGTCGGGATTGTCGCTCTGGACCCCCTGGTTGCCGAGGGGCCCCGGGGGGCTGACGATCCCCGCCTCGTACCCCGAAGCCCCGCCGGAATTGTACCGGACGGCCCAGACCAGCGAGGTGTCGTATGCGTCGGAGGGACCCGCCGCGTCCTGGAACCACCATGGAAGGTCGCGGTGCGCCCCGCTCCAGTTGGGCCGGGTCGGATCCGCGGGTCCGGGCGGAAGATACTGACCTGAAACCTGAGCCCGGGTCACGGGTTGGACCGTCAACCCGGCAAGCCAGAGAAACGCAGCCAGAGCGGCTTTTATAAACCTCATGCTCTCCCTTGCGTGCGGTTGCCCGGGTTCGCAACGGGCGTTTGGTGCCCAGTCCAAGGCTGCGTGATGTCCGGGCGGAGGTCCCCCGGTCCCGGGGTGGCCGGGGTCGGTTGTCCCCGGCCGTGCCGGAGTGCGGTCCGGGTCTCCAACGCGCTTGGCGGCGGGGCGGGGGGGTGATAGGGAATTGGCAAGGATGAGCGCTCCCGAACCGGCCCTGCCGTCGCCTGCCCGGCGCCGGGCCTTGCTCACCCTGCTGGCGGACGACGACCCGGCGGTGGCGCGGGTCATCCGCGACCGGCTGCGCGAGGGCGGCGAGGGGGGGCTGGACTGGCTGGCGGATCATCGTCTCGATGCCGACCCCTGCGTGCGCCGACGGGTCCGGCAGCTGCTCGACGAGCGGGAGCGCGAGGCGGCCGACATCCGGTTCCTCGCCTTCATCCTCGGCCACGGGGAGCAGTTCGACCTGGAGGAGGCGGTCTGGCGTTTCGTCGAGACCCGCCATCCGGAGGTCCGCGTCGCCGCCTACGAGGCGCAGCTCGACGATTGGACGGGGCGGATCCGGGAGCGGATCCCCGCCGATCCCACCGGGCGGGCGGTGCTGGAGACCGTCCACGCCGTGCTCTTCGCGGAACTTGGGTTCCGGGGCAGCGGCGAGGACTATGACAACCCGGAGAACAGCTACCTCAACCGGATCATGGACCGCCGCATCGGCATCCCGATCGGGTTGAGCCTCGTCTACCTCGCCATCACCCGGCGCCTCGGCCTCCCGGTGCGGGGCATCGGCATGCCGGGACATTTCCTCTGCCGCTACCAGTCCCCGCGGGAGGAGTACTACGTCGACGTCTTCCACCAGGGCCGGCTGCTGTCGCGGATCGACTGTGTCCGGCGCCTGAAGGAGACGGCGGTGGAGTACGAGGACGGACTGCTGGCGCCCATCACCCCGCGGAGGATCGTCCAGCGGATGATCGCCAACCTGCACCGGGTCCACCGCCAGCGGCGGGAAGTCGCCGAGGCGGACCGGCTGCAGCGCTACCTGATCGCCCTCGCCGGGTGAATCAGCGTCGGGCCAGCTTCGCCCGGGTCCGCGCCATCAGGTCCTCGACCTCCGGCTGGACCTCGGCCCGGACGCCGGAGGTCATCCGGTCGATGAACAGGATGCCGTTCAGGTGGTCGACCTCGTGCTGGACCGCGCGACCGAGCAGGCCGGCGGCGCGGAACCGGACCGGGCGTCCATCGAGGTCGACCGCCTCCACCTCCACCTCGGCCGGGCGGACGATCTCGCCGTAGATGCCGGGAAAGCTGAGGCAGCCCTCGGGGCCCGGTTCGGGTGTTCCCTCCGGACGCACCACCGGGTTGATCAGGGCGAGCGGCATGAGCGACGCGGGGTCGGCTTCCTGCCCGTCGACCCACAGCCGGGACGGCCGGTCGGTGACCTCCCGGGTGTCGATCACCGTGATCTGCAGGGCGTGCCCGACCTGCTGGGCGGCGAGGCCCACGCCCTGGCTGTCGTACATGGTCTCGAACATGTCCGCGACCAGTCGACGGATCTCCGGGGTGACATCGGCCACCGGCGCGCCTTTGCGGCGGAGGACCGGGTCGCCGTATTTCACGACGGGCAGGACCATGGGATCAGGCGCCGGGCCACTGGCGCATCAGGGTGGACAGGTCGGACGGGGCGGGGCTTTCGCCGGTGCGGACATAGTGGCCGCTGGTGGCCACGCCGCACAGGACGCTCTCGGCGTTGTCCAGCCCGAGCAGCTTCCCGAGGCAGAAACCGCTGTTGAAGTGGTCGCCGGCGCCGGTGGTGATCTTTGGACGCCGGCAGACCGGGCCCTCGACCACTTCGGCCCGGCCGTCGGACACCGCCAGCGCGTAGGCCACCGGATGGACCACGACGGTCTCGACCGGGATCCGGCGCTGGATCTCGACCGTCAGCGCCGCCAGCGCCTCCCAGTCCTTGGCCGAGGCATCCAGCCCCAGCACCTCCGCGATCTCGCAGGCCTCCTTCTCGTTCAACCCCAGGATGACGTCGAAACGGGACTGGAACCGGGTGATCAGCTCGATGGCCTCCGAGATGTCGGCGGGGACCCGCTTTTCCGGGTCGGCCAGGTCGAAGAAGATGCGGCGGCGCGGCCCGGACACGTGGGGCATCAGCTCCTCGTGGATGGCGGACCAGATCTCCGACATGTGGGGAAGCATGGTCCAGTTCACGAAGGCCACCAGGTCGGCCGTGCGGAACTGGGCCTCGAACTTCGCCCGGCCGTAGCGCTGGACCAGGTTCTCCCAGGTCACCTGCTTCAGCGTGTAGTGCTTGCCGACCATCAGCTTGCCGTCCTCGAACTCGAGGGCGTCGGTCAGGCCCGGCTCGCAGATCGAGCTGACGTCGGCCCGGGTGGCGAAGGGTTCGAAGACCGGGTGGATGGCGGGCCATCCGAGGGAGCCGACGTAGGTGACCGACAGGCCGAGGCGGGCGAGGGCGTTGCCCATGATCGGGCCATTGCCGCCCAGCTTGGTCAGCACGTTGACCAGCTCGATGTTGGTGCTGCGCCCGGCCGCGGCGGCGATCCGTCGCGCGTAGTCGGCGATGGTCGGCACCCGGTCGTACCGGTTGGCGTCGTGGCGCTTGTCCACCACGTGCAGGATCTCGTCGACGAACCCGTCGAGACCGACGAAGGCCTTGAGGCTGGGAACCCGCCCGGCGACGGCGTCCAGGCGCTCGGCGGTTCGGTGGCGGAACTCGGGGGATTGATGCATGGGACTTGGTAAAGTGTCGGGATGCCGGGCTGCGGGGGCGGCCGACGCGGTCAGTCGACCCGCACGCCCAGCAGGTCGAGCAGGCGGTTGAGCTCGTCGTCGGACGCGAACCGGATCTCCAGCGAGCCCTTGCCGGCCCGGTACCGGAGGGCGACCCGGGAGGCCAGCCGTTCGCGGAGGCGGTTCTCGAGGTCGGCCACGTGCGGGTCGCGTCGCGGGGTCTGGGGCGCCACCCCGGCGGGGGGCGCCGTCGCCGGGCGGGGGGCATTCCAGCGGGCAACCAGCTCCTCCGTCTGGCGCACGCTCAGGTCGCCGGCGACCACCTCGTCCGCCGCGGCCTGCTGGCGGTCGGGTTCTGCCAGCCCGAGGATGACCTTGGCGTGGCCCACGCCGAGCCGGCCGGATCCGATGAGCGACTGGACGGGATCGGGGAGGCGAAGGAGCCGGAGGGCGTTGGCCACCGCCACCCGGCTGCGGCCCACCTTGCGGGCGACGTCCTCCTGGGTGAGGTCGAACTGGGCCTGGAGCTGCTGGTAGCCGCGGGCCTCCTCCAGCGGACTGAGATTCTCGCGCTGGAGGTTCTCGATCAGGGCCAGCTCGAGGACCTCGCGGTCGGTGGCGGCCCGTTCCACCACCGGTACGCGGGTGAGGCCCGCCTGCCGTGCCGCACGCCATCGGCGCTCGCCGGCGATGAGCTCCAGCCGGCCGCCGGCCGGGCGGACGATCAACGGCTGGACGATCCCCTGTTCCCGGATCGAGTCGCACAGCTCCTGGAGGGCTTCCGGGGGAAACTCCTTCCGGGGCTGGAGCGGGCTGGGGACGATCTCGTCGAGCGCCACCTCGCGCACACCCCGGGGGGGCTGGGTTCCGGGGGAGGGGGCGGTGACCGGTCCGGCGGGACGGGGGGATGCCGTCGGCGACGCGCCGCCCAGCAGCGCGCCCAAACCGCGTCCCAAGGCCGGCTTCGACATCGGGGCCAGAGTAGGAAGCCCGGGTCGGCCGACGCAAAGGTGAATTTGGCGGGGATCAGTTCCGTTCCCCGCCATCCGGCCGGCGCAGGCCGACGCGGTGGGCGATCTCGTCGAACTCCTCCCGGGAGACCTCATGGAGCTCCTTGCCCTTGCGGGCCAGCTGCTCGTTGATCTTCACCGCCTTCTCCGTCATCTCCTCGTGCGTCTCCTTCGAGCCGCCCACCAGCGCGAAATTCTTTCCCGTGGTCACGCGCTTGTGCCCGTCGTCGTCGAGTCCGACGCCGAGGATCATCGCCTTGGGGGATGGCTTGGCCTTGGCCATGCGGCCCACAGTAGGGTGGGACCCTGCCGTGGCAAGTTCGCCGCCGGCCGGGGGGCGGGGAGGCGGACGGGTCCCGGCGGGCGCCATGTGGCCGGGTTCGTGCTCGTGATCGTCATCGGGTCCCGTGGCTTTCCCTCTCGAGCACGAGTACCGCCCTTCGGGCTGAGTACGCGTACGAGCTCCGCCCGACGCCACGCGGTCGGGTTCGTCCTCGTCCTCGATAATTCCACCCTTTCTCCGGGTCCGGGGTTGCGCTGGCAACCCGTCGGGCGGCGTGCGAGAGTCCGGCCATGATCCGAACCGATTGGGAGCCCCAGTTCCGCGGCGTGTTCGAGCGGGCGGTCGCGGCCTGGAAATCCGGACGGCGGACACCCGCCACACTGCTCGACGACGAGGACATCGACTTCCTCGCCGCCATCGGCTGCACCGCCCACGAACTGTTCGACTTCGTGGACGACCTCCAGATCTATGGCGAGCCCGACTACGAGACCGTCCGCGACATCCAGATGGTGCGGGCCGAGTATTTCCGGGACGTCATGAAGGGGCGGACGACCGGGCACGAGGCCCGGATGGAGGACCTGCCGCCCAAGGTGCAGGAGGTGTACGGGATCCCTTGGCTGCCCCGGCTCATCGTGAAGGCGCGGCTCAAGCTCCGGGGCGAGATGCCGCCCGACCTGATGTACGGCTGCGGTGGCGACCGGCCGTTCGTCCGCCGCATGCACACCACCCTCGCGGACTTCCTCCGCCTGGTCTGGAAGCACGGGGATGACGACCGCGCGATTGTCGACGCCGTGAAGCGGACCGCCGGGATCGGTTGATTTGTCCCCGATCCGACGCCGGGTCCGAGAGGGTCCGGCGTGCGCGGCGGCGGATGACGGGTGCGCGGGCGTCCGGGCGACCCCGCGGTTGGTCCGGAGCCGCACGCTCCTGCGAGCGGTCCCGCGAAAGCGGGAGGCTCGGCCCCGTTGCCCGGCTGCCCAGGAGCACGGCCTCCGGAGGAGGCACGGCGGGCCGGGTGGGTTGGTGGCGCCCCCCAGCGACCCGGTCAGCGTTGGGCCGCGGGGACCTTCCGGATCACCCGGGCCAGCTGACGGACCCTCTCCACATCGACCGGCTCCTCCACCCGCCCGTCGAACTTCAGCGACGATCCCACGATCACCCCATCCGCCAGGCGCAGGTAGTCGACCACGTTCCCCGCGTCCACCCCGCTGCCGATCAGCAGGGGGACTCTCGGGCAGGCCTGGCGCACGGATTCGACGTCGGAAAGCGCCGTGGTGAGGCCCGTGCCCTCGCCGGTGATGATCAGCGCGTCGGCGAGGCCGCGGTCGACCATGTCCCGGGCGGCGGCCCCGATGTCCCGTGGTGCGAGCGGTGCGGCGTGCTTCACATGGACGTCCGCCAGGATCTGGACGTCCGGGGCGAGGCGGGCGCGTTCCCGCAGGGTGCCGTGGGCGTCGCCCTCGATGACCCCCTGGTCGGCGACCATGACCCCGGTATGGACGTTGACGCGGATGAAGGCGCCGTGGGTGGCGGCGGCCAGGGCGAGGCCGGCGCGCGGATCGTTGCGGAGGACGTTGAAGCCGATGGGCAACTTCACGGCGGCGCGGACGGCCGCGGCCACCACGGCGAGGCCGGCCACCGTTTCCGGGCCCACCGGGCCGCGGCTGAAGGGGAGATCCCCGAAGTTCTCGAGGACCAGCGCATCGGCCCCGCCCCGGGCATAGGCCCGGGCATCGGCGAGGGCCTGGGCAAGCACCTGCGGCATGTCGCCACGCCACCTCGGGGACCCGGGGAGGGGACGGACGTGGACCACCCCCACGAAGACCGGATGGCGGGCCGCCCAGTGGAACGGCGGGATCACGGGATGCATCGGAGGCGACGTTCCCGCAGGCGGTCCCGGCGGGCAAGCGGGCTTCTTGCCGGACGTTTCGGCTGGCCCGGTCCCGGCCCGGGCGGGAATGGTCGTCGGGCATGCCCGTCGGAAAAACCCACCGGATCGATCAGCTCCTCTCCCAGTACGGCTACTGTTCCCGGCGGGAGGCCCGGGCGTGGCTCGCGGCGGGACGGGTGCTCGTGGACGGCGCGCCGGCGCGGTCGACCGACCAGCGGGTGCCGGTCGGGTCGGTCCGGATCGACGGCGAGCCGGTGGACCATCCCGACGGCATCCTGGTGGTGCTGCACAAGCCGGCCGGATGCGTCTGCAGCCATGACACGGGCGAGGGGCAGACGGTGTACGACCTGCTGCCGGCACGCTGGCGGAACCGGAATCCGGTCGTGACCACCGTCGGACGGCTCGACCGCGACACCACCGGGGTGCTGCTGCTCACCGACGACGGGACGCTGGTGCAGCGGTGGACATCGCCGAAGCGGAAGGTTCCGAAGGTGTACGAGGTGACGGTCGACGCCGACCTGCCGGCGGGGCTTGCGGAGCTGTTTGCCTCGGGGACGCTGATGCTGGAGGGCGAGGACCGTCCGTGTCTCCCGGCGACCCTCGAGGCCACCGGTCCCCGGACCGCGCGGCTGGAACTCGTGGAGGGACGGTTCCATCAGGTGAAGCGCATGTTTGCCGCGCAGGGACTGGAGGTCACCGCCCTCCATCGAAGCCGGTTCGGCCGGCTGGAGCTCGGGGATCTGGCCCCGGGGCGATGGCGTCCGGTCGGCGTGGAGGAGGTCGACCCCGGGTAGGAGGCCGGTGCCGGCAGGCCGGAGTACCCACCGCATGGATCGCCTCTCTCCCATCGATCCAGGCCTTCTTCCGGAGCGCCGAGCTCCTGCGAGGCGGGGCAGACAAGAAGAACTCATTTTCATCCGCAGATTTCGCCGATTTCCGCAGACGCCGGGAGGCTCCGGAGCAGGGGATGGGAGAACAACAAAGGGCGCGAAGGGACGAAGATCTGGGATGTCTTCCCTCGCTCGGGGCCCTGCTGCCCGCTGCCTGCGCTTCCCCGTAGCCGCGGGTCCGTCGGAAGGCCATTCGGGTCAGCCCCCGCTATTTGCACTGGATGAGTTCTCTTGGTGGAGGGTGGCCATGCCGAGACCGTTGCGGGTGGGTTCCGGATGGGCCTCACACAGAGCCACAAAGACACGGAGGGGATGCCGGGAGATGAGCGGAGATTGGACCGCAAGGATCGCAAAGAACTCAAAAGGGTCTGCCATGGATCTGGACTGCGCCTGGAACGGCTCGCGGTGTCGAGCCGCCGGGGGACCGCGGATTATCATCCGCAGCTACGGGGCGCCGCGCGGATCTGGACTGCGACGGGAAGCAGCTCGCGGGGACGCTCGCGCCACCGCGGCAGGCTCCGCGGATCCGGACTACCCGATCAGATCGAGCCGTCCGGGAACGAGTTCCCGCAGCAGGTCGCCCTTGCGGTCGACTGCCTCGAGTTCGGGCTCGACGGTCCACGGGGAGTGGGCGGTGAGGCGCAGGGCGCCCGGCGTCGCCTCCAGCGTGACGCCGGTGACCCGTTGCAGGTGCCGGCGGTCCAGCGCATCCGCCACCCGCAGGAGGGCCGCCAGGTGTCGGACCCGACCGCGGGACGCGACCGGGACGGCGGCGTACTCCGGGTGGTCCTCCCGGGGCAGGGACTTCCGATGGTACCGCGCCACGGCGGCCACGAGCAGGACGTCGGGTGGATCGAGGTCGCGCCAGGGATGTTCCCGGATGAGGCGGGCGGTGGCCTTGTGGTGGCCGCGGCCGTCGGGGCCGGTGACGGTCCAGCCGATGTCATGGAGCAGGGCGGCCACGGCGAGCAGGTGGCGGTCGGCGGACGTGCCGCCGAGCCACGGGCCGGCCTGGTCGAAGAGGGCCAGCGCCAGCCCGCAGACATGGCGCGGATGGGCCGGCTCGGTCTCGAACCGTTCCAGCAGGTCCTCCACGTCGGGCGTGGACGGCGGGTGGGGGTCGGGGGTCACGGGGTGCCGGGTCCGGAGCCGTCGAGCAGGGCGGCGAAGCGCAGGCCGCGGGTGCTGATGCCGAGGGTGGGCAGGTCGAGGCGCCGCAGGATCGCCTCGTAGATCGCCGCGCCGAACAGGATGACATCCGCCCGCTCGGGCGGCATCCCCGGCAGCGCCCGACGCGCGTCGAGCCGGAGCGACCAGAGGCGGTCGGTCATGGCCGTCAGGTCGTCCCTCGAGAACCGGGTCGCCTCGATGCCCTCGCGGTCGAAGTCGTCGCGGCGGAGCCGGATCAGGGCGAGGATGGCGGTGGTGCCGCCGATCCCCACGGCCAGGTCCGGACGGCCGTCCTGGTCGAGGACGGGTCCGATCCGCGGGAGGATCTCGCGGTCGAGGAACCGGTCCAGCCAGTCCCGGACCCGGTGTCGGTCGGCGTCGGTGGGCGGGTCGGAGGGGGGCATCTCCTCGAGCAGCCGGACGCTGCCCATCTGGGCGCTGTGGCGGAACCCGGGGGCCTGGCGGCCGAGGATGAACTCGGTGCTGCCTCCCCCCACGTCGAGCACGAGCAGGTGTCGGTCGTGCAGGTCCGGGTTGGTGGCCACCCCGAGGAAACCCCACTCCGCCTCCTGTTCCCCCCCGACCACCTCGATGTCGAGTCCGGCCGCCGCCCGGACCGCCCGCCGCAGGTCGTCGGCATTGGCCGCGTCGCGGACGGCGCTGGTGGCGAGCACGCGGGGATGGGGGGCGCCGAGGCGGGAGGCCGCGGCGGCGAAGGAGGCCACGGCCCGGGCCGTGTCGGCCACCGGCCCCGGCTGGAGCCGGTGGTCGTCGTAGAACCCCCGCCCGAGGCGTGTCTGCTCGCTGGTCTCCCAGACCGGCACCACGGTGCCGTGGGCGACGTCGCCCACCAGCACCTTCACCGAGTTGGTGCCGATGTCGATCACCGCACGCCGCACGGTCCCCGGGGGCGGTGGCGTGCCCGGGACGGGGGCGGTGGAGGTCGGGTCGCTCATCGCGTCGAACCCGCCGCGGGGTCCTCCGTCGCGCCGGTCCCGGATCCCGGACGGGCGGGATCGCGTCGGGCGTAGCCGTGGTCGACGAACCACCGGACGGCATCCTCGAGGGCCGTCTCCGGCGGGGTCTGGGGGAGGCCCAGCTCGGAGATCGCCTTGGCCGGGTCGAACCACATCTTGTAGCGGGCCATCCGGACGCCGGCGACCGGCGCCTTGGGGGGGCGTCGGGTGACGCGGGAGAGCCACTCGTTCGCGTGGGCGGCGGCGAGGGCGACGGCGTACGGGACCTGGCGGCGGGGTGCCGGCACGCCGGTGATCCCGGCGAGGCGGTCGAAGGCCTCCCGCATCGACCAGTTCCCCCCCGCGTGGCCGAGGATGTAGCGTTCGCCCACCCGGCCCTTCTCGGCGGCGAGGATGTGTCCCACCGCCACGTCCCGCACATGGACCCAGTTCAGGCCGGTGTCGAGGTAGGCCGGCATGGCGCGGTTGAGGAAGTCCACGATCACCCGGCCGGTCGGCGTGGGCTTGACGTCGCGCGGCCCCACCGGCGCGCTGGGATTCACGATCACCACCGGCTGCCCCTTCATCGCCGCCTCCCGGGCGACCACCTCCGCCTGCCATTTGGACCGCTTGTAATGGTTCGACATCTGGGCTTCCGAAACCCGGGTCTCCTCGTTGGTCGGATGCACCCGGCCGGAGGCGTCGGCCCGGGGCAGTCCGATGCACCCGACCGTGCTGGTGTAGACCACCCGCGGGCACCGGGCCTTGGCGGCGGCGCGGAGGATCTTCTGGGTGCCCACCACGTTCGCCTTGTACATCGGGCCGTAGTCCGGGAGCCAGAGGTGGTAGCTCGCCGCCACGTGGAACACCCAGTTGCAGTCCTCCATCGCCCGGGCGAGCTGGTCCGACTTGTCGGTGATGTCGCCCGTCACCGCCTCGTACCGGACCCCGGCGAGGCCGCGGGTGTCGGCGCCCGGTCGGAGGAGGCATCGGACCTTGTGGCCGCGCGCGACCAGTTCGTGGACCAGGTTGGCCCCGATGAATCCCGACGCGCCCGTGACGAAGCACTGCATGGCGGGAGCGTACCGTGGGCCGCGTCCGGATGAACCTGAAAACCGGGGGACGGATCACCCGGCCGCCCGGCGGAGGAACTCCGCCTCGTCGATCACCTCGATCCCGAGGGCCCGGGCCTTGTCGAG
The DNA here is from genome assembly GCA_964525755.1 of uncultured Verrucomicrobiota bacterium. GTDB lineage: Bacteria > Verrucomicrobiota > Verrucomicrobiia > Limisphaerales > UBA9464 > UBA6176. The sequence continues at coordinate 24,894 of CAZGIK010000039.1, read as the reverse complement.
TTTCGACCCCGCATCCTCCCCGGCCAGGACCAGGTGGGTCTTGCGGCTGACGCCCGAGGTGACCCGTCCGCCGAGGGCCTCGATGCGGGCGGTGGCCTCCTCGCGGGTGAGGGAGGGCAGGGTGCCGGTGAGGACGACGGACAGGCCGGCGAACGGTCCCCGGGGGGGCTCGGAGCGCGGCTGGTACAGCGAGGACCGGAGGTTGATCCCGGCCGCGCGGAGGCGTTCGACCAGTTCCCGGTTGGCCGGGGTGGCGAACCAGTCCACGACGCTCGCGGCGATGACCTCGCCGATGTCCTCGACCGTCTCCAGCTCCTCCCGGGTGGCCCGGGCCAGGGGGTCGATGTCGGGGAAGTGGCGGGCGAGCACCTTGGCCACGCCGGAGCCGACGTGGAGGATCCCGAGTCCGAACAGCACCCGCCAGAGGTCGCGGGTGCGGCTGGCCTCGATCCCGGCGATGAAGTTGGCGGCCGACTTCTCCCCCATCCGTTCCAGTGCGGCCACCTGGGCGGCCCCGAGGTGGTAGAGGTCGGCCGGGTCGCGCACCAGTCCGGCGGCGACCAGCTGGCCCACCCGCACCTCGCCGCCACCCTCGATGTCCATGGCGCCGCGCGAGCACCAGTGAAGGACCCGGCCGCGGACCTGGGCGGGGCATCCGGGGTTCGGACAGCGCCACACCGCGCCCTCCCCCCCGGCGGTCTTCTCCCGCACGGCGGCCGTTCCGCATTCCGGGCAGTGCCGGGGGAAGTCGAACACCTTCTCGGTGCCGGTCCGGGCGTCGGTCACCACCCGGACCACCGCCGGGATGACCTCGCCGGCCTTCTCGATCACCACCGTGTCGCCGATCCGGATGTCCTTGCGTCGGAGCTCCTCCTCGTTGTGGAGGGTGGCGCGGGCCACGGTGCTGCCGGCGAGGGGGACCGGTTCCAGCTCGGCCACCGGGGTCAGGGCGCCGGTGCGACCGACCTGGATGGTGATGTCCCGCAGGCGGGTGGTGGCCTGCTCGGACGCGTACTTGTAGGCCATGGCCCAGCGCGGCGCCTTGGCGGTGGCACCGAGTCCTTCCCGCAGGGCGATGCGGTTCAGTTTCACCACCGCGCCGTCGGTCTCGTAGGCGAATCCCCCCCGCAGGCGGTCCAGTTCGTCGATCGCCGCCAGGACATCGTCTTCCGATCCGCACACCCACAGCCGTTCCGGTACGGGGAACCCGAGTTGGCGCAGCCAGCCGATCAGTTCCGCCTGGGTCGGGGGCACCCGGGTGCCGGGGGCCTCGCCGAGGCCGTACACGGTGAGGGCGAGCGGGCGTCGGGCCACGAGGCGGGAGTCCAGTTGCTTGAGGGATCCGGCGGCGGCGTTCCGCGGATTGGCGAACCGTTCCTCCCCGGCCTCCTCCCGGTCCGCGTTCAGCCGATCGAAGGCCGCGGTCGGCAGGTAGACCTCGCCCCGCACCTCCAGCACCGGCGGCAGGCCGATGTCGCCCCCGCCGAACAGGTCGGGCCCGTCGCCTCCCGCCGACACCGGCGTCAGCCGGAGGGGCAGGGACCGGATGGTCCGCAGGTTGGCGGTGATGTCGTCCCCGGTGACCCCGTCGCCGCGGGTGGCGCCGCGGACGAACACGCCCTGCTCGTACCGCAGCGAGACGGCGATGCCGTCGACCTTGGGTTCGACCGTCCAGTCCAGCGGCGGGTCGGGCAGGTTCTTTCGCACCCGCCCGATGAACGCCCGGACCTCGGCGGCCGAGTAGGTGTTGTCCAGGCTCATCATCGGGACGGAATGCCGGACTTGGGGAAACCCCTTGAGCGGGGCGCCTCCCACGCGTTGGGAGGGGGAATCGGCGGTGACCAGTTCCGGATGGGCCGCCTCGAGTTCCAGCAGTTCCCGGTAGAGCCGGTCGTACTCGCGGTCGCTCACCACCGGTCGGGCGCGGACGTAGTAGGCGTGATCGTGGTGGCGGATCTCCCGGACCAGTTCCCCATGACGCAGCTTGGCGACGGCCAACGACATGGGCGGACAGTGATGGGAAACCGGGTCGGACGCACGTCCGGACCGGTGCCGGGAATGGCGGGTAGGGCCGGGCCCCGGAGCGACGGGGCGTGGAGGGCGCTGAGGGCGTGTACGGTGGGGACTTCCGGAAATGGAACGCGGGCACCGCTCTGCCCAACGGTGCCCGCGCCCAGTTCCCCACTCCACGGTGCTCACGCCGAAGCGTGAAGCCGAGGGCGCTGGGTAAGACGCCAACGGCGTGCGAATCGAGGCGAATCAGGGATCGTGCCAACCTCGCCATCAGGTTGCGGTCGGCGGGGCGTGCATCCCGTGCCGACGCGGTCGGATCCCAGTCGTTGAACGTGGAGGATCGCTTGGGAGGTGTTCATTCGCAGAAGTTTGTATTCCCTGTGGGGTGGCTGTCGGGTTGTGCCAGCGGGTGGGGTGCAGGCGTTGGGAAAGTCCGACGGGTGGGTGTTGTTGTCGTGCCGGGCCGTGGCCAGTCGGGCACGAGGCAAATCGCCATCCGGGCCAAAGTTCGCCAGCGACGGTCCATGGTGGGCGGATTTGGACAGTGGCGGATGATGAATCCGCCGGGGGGAGAGGGACAATGAAGGGACGAAGGGTGCGAAGAATGATACCGACCCCGACGCCCGATGCAGGACGGCGGGGCGGCGATGAGCAGCTCGGCGGGAGCCTCGCGCCACCGGGCCGTCGGTCCGTCCACTGGGGCGAGCCGGCGATCCCGATCGGCCCCGCGGGGGCCGACGCCCTTCCCTGCCGCCCTCCGCCCGTAGCCGCCGCCGATAGGCGGCCGGTCCCGCCCGCCCGCCCGGCCCTGCGGGGTCCTGGCGGACCCCGTTGGACTCACCCGCTGGCGCGGGTTCATCCCACGGCCTGAGGGGCTCTTGGGCACGCCTCGCAGGAGCACGGCGCTCCGGAAGGGCGGAGCGAAGGGGAACCCGATTCCGATACCGACCCCGACGCCCGATGCAGGACGGCCGGGCGGCTGGGGAGGGGCTCGGCGGGAGCCTCGCGCCACCGTTGCCGTCGGTCCGTCCACTGTGGCGAGCCGGCGAGCCCGCTCGGTCCCGGGAGGGGCCGACGCCCTTCCCTGCCGCCCTCCGCCCGTAGCCGCCGCCGATAGGCGGCCGGTCCCGCCCGCCCGCCCGGCCCTGCGGGGTCCTGGCGGACCCCGTTGGACTCACCCGCTGGCGCGGGTTCATCCCACGGCCTGAGGGGCTCTTGGGCACGCCTCGCAGGAGCACGGCGCTCCGGAAGGGCGGAGCGAAGGGGAACTCGATTCCGATCCCGATACCGACCCCGACGCCCGATGCGGGACGGCGGAGCGGCGGGGCGGCGGCGGAGCGGCTCGCCCTTGGAAAACCACCGACCGCACGGCAGGGTCCCGGCCCATGATCGTTCCGGCAGCGATGGCGAGCACGGCAGGGGAGACCGCCCCGACGGATCACCGCGTCCTGATCGGGGTGGAGATCGGCGGAACCAAGCTGCAGGTGGTGGCCGGGGATGCCTCCGGCCGGATCCACGCCCGGGAACGTTTCGCCGTCGACCCGTCGGCCGGCGGCGAGGGGATCCGTCGACAGCTCGCCGACTGTGTCCCGGCCCTCATCGCCGCCCACGGGGCGGTGGGGATCGGGGTGGGATTCGGCGGGCCGGTGGACCCGCGGTCGGGACACATCTGCTGCTCGCACCAGGTCGCGGGGTGGCACGGGTTCGGGCTGGGAACGTGGTTCCGGGAGATGACGGGTCTGCCGGTGGCGGTGGAGAACGACGCGAATGTCGCCGCCCTGGGCGAGGCCCTTGCCGGGGCGGGACGGGGCGCCGATCCGGTGTTCTGGATCAACATGGGAAGCGGCGTCGGCGGCGGGCTCGTGGTCGGCGGCCGCCTCTACCACGGCCTCTCCCCGGGCGAGGCCGAGATCGGACACGTTCTCCTCGACCGCCAGGGCACCCGCGTCGAGGACCGCTGCTCCGGGTGGGCCGTGGACCGGCGGCTCCGCGAGGCGGTCGGGTCCCGGCCCGACACCTTCCTCGGGCGGGCCCTGGCGGGACGCCCGGCGGGCGGCGAGGCCCGTCAGCTGCCGGCGGCGCTGGCGGCCGGGGATCCGGTCGCCACCCGGGTCCTCGACGAGGTGGCCGACGACCTCGCCTTCGCCCTGTCCCATGCCGTCCAGCTGTTCCATCCGGAGGTCGTGGTGCTGGGCGGCGGCCTGTCGCTGGTGGGGGAGCCGTTGCGGTCGGCGGTGGCCGGGCGCCTGCCGCGGTACGTCATGGACTCCTTCCAGCCCGGTCCCCGGGTCGTCCTGGCCGGGCTGGGCGAGGACTCCGTGCCGGTGGGTGCCCTGCTGCTGGCCGCGTCGCGGCTCGACGTCGGGTCGGATCCGGACCACCGTTGAGCCATGCAGAAGTGGATATCGGACTACCTCACCGCCCAGCAACGCCTGCTCGCCGCCCTGTCCCCGGAGGAGATCGCGGGCCTGGTGGAGACCCTCCAGGACGCCCATCGCCGGGACGCGCAGGTCTTCCTGATCGGGAACGGCGGGAGCGCGGCCAACGCCAGCCATTTCGCGGTGGACCTCGGCAAGGGCGCCAGCGACGTGCTGCCGCGCCGGTTCCGGGTGTTGTCCCTCACGGACAACGTCGCCTGGATGACCGCCCTGGGGAACGACTACAGCTACGAGGACGTGTTCGTCCGCCAGTTGATGAACTTCGCCCGGGAGGGCGACGTGCTGATCGGGATCAGCGTCAGCGGCAACTCGCCGAACTGTGTCCGGGCGTTCGACTGGGCGCGGGCCACCGGGGTGAAGACCGTCGGGCTGGTGGGGAACAAGCGGGGCCGGATGGCCGACTTCTCGGACCAGCTGGTGGTGATCCCCGACGGCCACTACGGGCGGGTCGAGGACGCGCAGATGACCATCCTGCACCTGCTGGCGTACGCGTTCATCGAGAATCCCGAGTGGGCGGGCTGAACCCCGCCGGGTTCCGCGATCCCGCCGGCGGGAGTGTCCCATGCCCATCAGCGACGCCATCCGCAACAAGCTCTCGCAGATCCCGCATCGACCGGGCGTGTACCTGCACAAGGACCGGTTCGGGACGGTGATCTACGTGGGCAAGGCGCGCGACCTGAGGCGCCGGGTGTCCCAGTACTTCCATCCGTCGCGTCGGCAGGGCTGGGACCTGAAGTTCAACGCGCTGGTGGAGGCGATCCATGACCTCGACTGGCACGTGGTGAAGTCGGATGCCGAGTCGCTGCTGCTGGAGGGCCGGCTCATCAAGGAGTTGCGGCCGCGGTTCAACATCGACTTCCGCGACGACAAGCGGTTCCTGCTGCTCAAGGTCAACCTGAACGATCCGATCCCGAGGTTCACCCTGACCCGGCTCCGGCAGGACGACGGCGCGGTGTACTTCGGACCGTTCGCCCACAGCGGGAGCGTGCGTCGGGTGCTGACGATGATGCGCCGGCGGTTCCGCCTCCGCGGGTGCCGTCCGCTCACCCCGGGCGAGGCCGACTACCGCCACTGCCTGTACGGCAACCTGAGCCACTGCACGGCGCCGTGCATCGGCAACGTCACCCGCGACGAGTACCTCGCCCAGGTGCGGGCGGGGATCGAGTTCCTGGAGGGGAGCGCGGGGGAGATGCAGGCGGAGCTGGAGACCGAGATGCGACGGGCGGCCGAGCGGCTGGACTTCGAGCAGGCGGCGCGCCTGCGGGATGCCATCGCCGACCTGCGCCAGGCGACCCAGCGGACGGAGAAGTTCGAGCGGGTGCCGTACAAGCTTCCGGTGGCGGTGAACCCCGAGTCCGACCTTCGCGACCTCGCGCGCCTGCTCGACCTGCCCGGGGTGCCGGCCCGGATCGAGGGGTACGACATCTCGAACATCAGCGGCACCTTCATGGTGGCGTCGATGGTGAGCTTCTGGCACGGGCGGCCCGACCGGGCGAACTACCGCCGGTTCCGGATGAAGACCGTCACCGAGCAGAACGACTTCGCCTGCATGGCGGAGACCATCCGACGCCGCTACTCCCGGCTCCTGCGGGAGGTGAAGTCCGGTCGGCTGGAGGCCCGCGAACCCGGAGGCGAGCCCGAGGGGGGGGCGGCCGACCCGGCGGTGTTGCGCGAGGCGATGGCGGACATCGGGCGGGTGGGCTCCGGCGCGAGGCCGGCGGTCCTGACCGATGCGGCGGCGGTGGGCGGGTCGGACGAGGCGATGCCGGCCTGGGTGCCGCGTCCGCCGGCGAAGCCGCGGCTTCCGGACCTGATCCTGATCGACGGCGGGCGGGGCCAGCTGAACGCCGCGTGTGCCGAGTTGGAGCGGCTGGGGCTGGGGGGCATCGCGGTCATCGGCTTGGCGAAGGAGTTCGAGGAGATCCATCGGCCCGGCGATGCCCTGCCGTTGCGTCCGGGTCTGGACCGTCCGGCGGTGAAGCTGCTGCAGCGGGTGCGCGACGAGGCCCATCGGTTCGCCAACACGTACAACGCGCAGCTGCGGCTGAGGAAGATCAGCGAGAGCCTTCTCGACGAGTTCCCGGGCATCGGCGAGGCGCGCAAGCAGGCGCTGCTGCGGAAGTTCGGCTCGGTGGCCCGGCTGCGGGTGGCCGGCGAGGAGGAGATCCGGACCGTTCCCGGGTTTGGCGGGCGGGCGGCGGGGGAGCTGAAGCGCTTTCTCGATGCCCGGCGCCCGTTGGAGGTGGCGCGAGCGTCCCCGCGAGCCGCGTCGAAACAGGCGAAGGGCGGGTTCGTGGCGGCGGATGATGAATCCGCCGGAGCCCAGCCTCCCTCCAGCCCCTCGGGCTGATCCGGAGCCGCACGCTCCGTCGTGCGGGCCCGCAAAGCGGGATGAAGCTCCTGGCACGCCTCGCAGGAGCTCGGCGCTCCGGGAGGGGCGGAAGCGGAGCAGCTCGGCGGGAGCCTCGCGCCACCGTTCCGGCCAGGCGGCCCACGTGCGGTGGCGCGAGCGTCCCCGCGAGCCCCGCTCCCGTAGCCGCCGCCGATCGGCGGCCGGTCCGGCTGCACCCCCCCCAACCCCGCGGGGTCCTGGCGGACCCCGTCGGACTCACCCGCTGACGCGGGTTCATCCGTGGCCCGAGGGGCAAAGGGCGCGCCTCGCAGGAGCTCGGCGCTCCGGGAGGGGCGGAGCGAAGGGGAACTCGATTCCGATCCCGACCCCGACGTCGATCAGACCCGCGGCGGCCCCACGATCTCCGTCACGAGTGCGGGAGGGGTGGGGCGGCTGGGAAGCAGCTCGGCGGGAGCCTCGCGCCACCGTTCCTTGCGGGCGGCCCACGTGCGGTGGCGCGAGCGTCCCCGCGAGCTCCGCTCCCCTCGGGGTCGGGGTCGAGTCCCTCTCCCTCAGGCCCGCAGGGACCGTGACATGGCGGAGCCTTGTTCGATCCCGATTCCGACCCCTTGGAATCCGACGTTACACCGGCCGGCGATCCCGTTACGGTCCGGCCCGCGTGTCGAAGAAATCCGGACCACCGGTCATCAAGCTTTCGTCTCCGGCCACCAAGGAATTCTGGGAGATCCCGGTCCTGCACGAGGACGCCCACCTCTTGGCGATCAGCAAGCCGGCGCGGCTGCTGACCTCGCCGGACCGGTATGATCCGGAGCGGCCGAACCTGATGCGGCTGCTGCATGCCGGGGTGGCGGAGGGGAAGCCCTGGGCGGCGCAGCGCGGCCTCACCTACCTCGCCAACGCCCACCGCCTGGACTTCGAGACCACCGGCATCCTGCTGCTGTCCAAGGACAAGCCGACCCTGGTCGCCCTGGCCAACCTGTTCGGCTCCGAGAAGCCGCTGAAGACCTACGTGGCCCTGGTGGCGGGGGTGCCGCCGGAGGACGAGTTCGAGTGCGACCTCAACCTGATGCCCGATCCCCGGGTTCCCGGGCGCATGCGCTGGAACCGGCACGGGAAGAAGTCCCTGACCCGGTTCCGCGTCCGGGAACGGTTCCGCGGCTATGCGCTGCTGGAATGTGTCCCGGTGACCGGACGGACCCACCAGATCCGGGTCCACCTCGAGGCGGTGGGGTATCCGATCCTCGGCGACGCGGTGTACGGCGGGGGACGTCGGCTCTACCTGAGTCGGATCAAGCGCGACTACCGGTTCCGGGAGGACCGGGACGAGCGGCCGCTGACCCCCACGGTGGCCCTGCATGCCTGGCGGCTTTCCTTCGCGCACCCGGCCACCGGGGTGCCGGTGGACATCGAGGCCCCCTGGCCGCGGGACTTCGAGGTCGCGCTGAAGTACCTCCGAAGGTACGCCGGCGGGGACGGTGGGATGGAAGCCGGCGCGGACGGCGACGACGCCATGGAATCCGGACCCCATGAGTGAGGGCGCCCCGGATCGCCGTCGCCTGGCCGGACTCACCCTCGCGGCCCTGGGCATCGTCTACGGGGACATCGGCACCAGCCCGCTCTACGCGGTGAAGGAGTGCTTCGCCCCGGGGCACGGGGCCGAGCCGACGCCGGCGAACATCCTCGGGGTGATGTCCCTGATCACCTGGGCGCTCATCCTGGTGGTGTCGGTCAAGTACCTGACCTTCGTGCTGCGGGCCGACAACAAGGGCGAGGGGGGGATCCTTGCGTTGTTGTCGCTGGCGTTTCCCGAGCGCCGGGGGCGGGTGCGGAGCGGATGGTTTCCGGCGGCGATGATGGCCTTCGGGGTGCTGGGGGCGTGCCTGCTGTATGGCGACGGGATCATCACCCCGGCGATCTCGGTCCTCGGGGCGCTGGAGGGGCTGGCGGTGGTCACGCCGCGGCTCGCGCCCGGCATCCTGCCGCTGGCGGTCGTCGTCCTCATCGCCCTGTTCACTGCCCAGCGTGCCGGCACCGCGCGGGTGGGACGGGTCTTCGGCCCGATCACCCTGGTGTGGTTCCTGTGCCTTGGGATGCTGGGGGTGCGGGGGATCCTGGCCGAGCCCGGGGTGCTGGCCGCGGTGAACCCGATCCACGGGCTGCGTTTCCTGGCCGAGGGCCGGATGGTCGGCCTGGTGGTCCTCGGGGCGGTGGTGCTGGTGGTCACCGGCGGCGAGGCGCTGTACGCGGACATGGGGCACTTCGGACGCCGTCCGATCCGTCTCGCCTGGTTCACCATCGTCCTGCCCGCGCTGCTGCTCAACTACCTGGGCCAGGGAGCGCTGCTGCTGGCCCGGCCGGAGCTGGTCGACGGCCCGAGCTTCAACCCGTTCTACCAGTTGTGTCCGCGGTGGGCGGTCATCCCGATGATCTTCATGGCCACGGCGGCGGCGATCATCGCCTCCCAGGCCCTGATCTCCGGGGCCTATTCCCTGACCATGCATGCCATTCAGCTGGGCTACATGCCGCGGCTGGTCATCGAGCACACGTCGGAGAGCGAGCGGGGCCAGATCTACATGCCCCAGGTCAACTGGGCGCTGATGGTCGCCTGCATCTGGCTGATCATCGAGTTCCGCACGTCCGACCGCCTGGCGTCGGCCTATGGCGTGGCGGTGACGTTCACCATGATCACCACCACCATCCTGTTCTTCTTCGCCGCCCGCCGGGTGTTCCGATGGAACGTCCTCCAGGCCGGGGCGGTGTGCCTGATGATGCTGGCCGTCGAGGTGCCCCTGGCGTTCTCCAACCTGCTCAAGCTCCCGCATGGCGGGTGGTTCCCCCTGGCGGTGGCGGCCGGGGTGTTCCTGCTGATGTCCACTTGGAAGAAGGGACGTCGGCTGGTGGGGGAACGGCTCCGGGACGCGATGGTTCCCCTCGACCGGTTCGTGGCCGACCTCGAGCGGCGGGACATCCCGCGGGTGGCGGGGACGGCGGTCTACATGGCGAGCAATCCCGACGGCACCCCGCTCGCCCTGCTGCACAATCTCAAGCACAACAAGGTGCTGCACCGTCGGGTGGTCTTCCTGACCATTGCCATTGCCGAGGAGGACGCGCGGGTGGACGAGGCGGAGCGGGTGACGGTGGAGGAGCTGGAGGCGGGCTGCTGGCGGGTGAGGGGCTTGTACGGGTTCATGGAGGAGCCGGACGTGCGGGACATCCTGCGGCGGTGTGGCGAGCGGGGGCTGGAGTTCAAGGAGTTGGAGACCACCTTCTTCCTCAGCCGCGAGACCATCATTCCCGCCCGCAAGACCGGCATGGCCCTGTGGCGCGAGCAGTTGTTTGCGGTCATGTCGCGCAACGCCCAGAGCGCCACCGCCTTCTTCCGCCTCCCGGCCAACCGGGTGGTCGAGCTGGGGATGCAGGTGGAGATCTGATCCGGACACTCAGCGGGCGGCCGGGTCACTGCCCGATCACCGGCCGGCCCGGGATGAACACGGTGGTCCGCTCCATCACCCAGGCGAAATCCGGACTGTTCGGGCACCGGGTGCTGGTGGGTTCCCAGAACGGGTACTGGGACCACGTCGTGGGATCGCGCCAGCGGGGATTCTCCACGTGGCCGTCGGCGAAGCCGAACGCCCCCGTGCGACCGTGGCGGGACGCCGGCAGGTTCGACCACGCGAATCCCGGCGGCACAATCCCCACGGATACCTCGAAGTTCCCGTCGTCCAGCGACTCCTCGGATTCGTCGACAAACACGTAGATCTGGCTCGGAGAGGTGTACCTTCCGAAGTCGTCCATCCGATGGAACTCGACGGTGTCGATCATTCCCCGGGTCCGGTAGGTACCCATCCTCGAGTTCATGGAATAGCTCCGAACCCGGGGCGGACCGGGCGAGCGCCAGATGGCGGTGCTGCGGTCTCCCGGGCATCGGTACACCTTTGGGGATCCGACCCACGGGCCGATGTTGCCGGGGTTCGGCGCCACCATGAGGGCGGCGTTGGTGGCGTCGGAGATCAGGTTGTAGCCGGCGTACCGCAACCAACCGGCGGTCCAGGACGGAATGCCGTCCGGCAGTCCCGCGACCCAGCCGTTGGCGGGGCCGGAAACCCGCCCGTCATGGTCCATGGCGTAGAGGTGCCACCCCACGTTGAGCTGCCGGAGGTTGCCGATGCAGCCGACCCGGTGGGCCTTCTCCCGCGCCTTCGCCAGTGCCGGCACCAGCAACCCTGCGAGGATGGCGATGATGGCGATCACCACCAGCAGTTCGATCAGGGTGAACCCCTTCCGGTCCCCGGGGATGTCGGGCAGGCTCCGAGCCGGGATGGGTCCGGGCCGATGGTCCATCGACCGTCTCATGGGCTCTTGAGTCGAAAGAACCGGTCCTCCGTGCCCACCGGCACCGGGTATTCCCCCGGATAGGATGGCACCAGTTCCCATTCCGTCGGCGGGGTGAGGTCCACCGCCGTTTCTAGCTGATACCCGGCATTGTCGCTGTACCCGGCCGGCCATCGCAGGACGAAGGCCGTGCCCTGGGCCGGGTCGCCGGGGTGGGCGGTGAGGACCGGGACGGGCGGCTCAACGCCGGCGCGGATCGGTTCACCCGGGACGGGATGGATGGCGTAGGAATCAAACTTGAAGAAGTTCGTGACGGTCACGGCCGGGCGGGTCATCCGCAGCCAGCCATGATGGTTGCCATCCGAGTGGGCGACTCGGAATCCGATGAGGAACGAGTCCTTTCCCCCGGTCATGTCGAGGTCACTAGCAAATCCAGGTGGCCAATCTGGACGGGTCTGGCTCCAAGTGTATCCGACGAGACCGATTGCGACTTCGGACCGGGGCCACAGCGCCCATCGGCCGTCGATCGTTTCCAACGGAAGAAAGGCGACACGACGAGGGAACCCCTGTCCCGGATCAAAGGTGCCGGGAAGAGCCGGCACCAGAAACTCCACGGGATCCGGTCGTGCCAACCTCTGCCGGCATGTGTACTCGGTCATCATCGGCGTCACATAGGTCCAGACATCGACCCGCGTGGGCAGAGCGATCTGCATGTCGCCAAATGAGATGTTCAATTCCTCGAGACCGAACGGCTCCGTATAGGCTTGGGAGTGTGCCGGGATCGCTGCGGCCATCACGACGGTTGCGGCGGCGATCAATGCAAGGTTCTTCATGGTCATGGTCCTCACAGTTCGGGTTACCGGCGGACTGCGATGAAGCCGCGAGCCGATCCGCTCACGGTGGCCTCACCGGTGAAGGCGCCGGATGCGTTGATCTGATGGATCCGGGTGATGATCCATCCCGAGGGCAGGTAGATCCGGTTGCTGTCCGTCATGGGGATGAAAGCCGGGGCATACACATTGTCCCACAGGCAGGGCTCCTCCACGCCCGCCACGAAGACGCCGCCCGCGATCAGGCCCGTGTCCCCAACGGCACGGGCGATCCCCTGCCGGTTGACGGCGGTACCCCCGCCACCATCCGAAACCCAGGTCCCCAATCGTAGTGCCTCAGTGAAGGTGGCGTTGTTCCCACGGGCCAACCAACAGACAGGGAAGGCATTTGTCTCGACTTCAAACCACGGGCTTTCCCCGCCAACAACCCGTCCACTTCCATTCACTGAGTACGCCCAAGTGATGTTGGTTGTATCGTTGAACGTGGGGCTGGATCCGCCCCAGTTCAGGGAGGGCGGGAGTTCATCGTTGACGGTGCCAACTGAGGATCCTCCTTCGGTCGTGAAGCCGCGCCTGCGGACAATCGTGGGTGTTATCCGTCGGTCGTATCTTCCGGCGATCATCCCCGAGAGGTTCACCGAATGGGCGTAGGACGCGCCGTTCGTAGCCACGATGTCGTCGGTGAGGGACTCGGCCGCCGTCCCATTCCATCGGACGGCCCGGGTGTACAGTGTGGATGTGTACCCGTTCGTGCCCAGGCTCTCCCCCACCACGTAGCTCGCATTCGGACTGATCGCATTGGCCCGACTCGGGGCGGAGATCAGGTTGCTGAGGGTCGTCAGGCCGCTCCCGGAAACCCATTTCCGGGCCGAGGTGCCGGAGTAGCCGACGACCGTCAGGGGGTTCCCGCCGCTCGCCGTGCTGATGCCCAACGGTTCGGCGAGCCCGGATATGATCGTGGGTGCCGTCCATGACGGGGTCGTCCAGTAGACGCCATACTCCGCACCGCCGGAGCCATAGTAGAAGACGGTCTTTCCGGCCACCCGGGGATTGGTCTCATTGTTGATCGCGTACGCCTTCGATGTGTAGAAGCCGGACGACGATGACGTCAGCGGATACACCCGCCATTCCGGGCCGTCCCAGATGTACACCGTGGCGAGGCTCCTCGGCCCCACCGTGTAGCCCGAACCGCTGGTCAACTGCATCGCCACCACCTCGCCCTCGGTGTTGAAGTCCGAGATCGGGGTGATCCTCAGATGAACCTCCGACTGGCCGGATCCAAACGTCACGCTCCCGTTGCTGCCGGAAATCGAGGAGGCGATCGGTTGGTTGTTCGTGCTGTACTGCAGCAGGTAGTCGCTGTTCCGGACGGCCGTCCGGTTGTTGGTCACCAGCACCCCGGAACTGTTGAACTCCACCGCCATGTAGGTCGGCAGGGTGAAGTTGACCTGCAGCGTCCCGTTGGTGCTGGTCCGATGGAAGCGCAGCAGACCGGGTTGCAGCCACTGGTCGTCCGCCACGTCGGGAAGGGCCACCAGGCTCACCATCGGCCCGACCGGCACCTCGGCCGTCCCCCACGCATCGTAGTACTCGTCGAACTCGGCTGCCGTCGCATGGGTGTGCCCCACTCCGTCGTACCAGAAGCGCAACCGGTCGACCCCCGACCCGGACGGGGTGATCGTGAACGATGCCACCCCGTTGGCGTCGATCGCGTTCGTCCGGATCCCGACCGACGACGCACCGCCGCTGAGCACCTCCACGTAGACGTTGGTCGGATGGGCCGTGGACTGGCGCACAAGCGACTGGTTGGCCTGGAGGGTCGGGGTCGGATGGAACCGCAGGCGGAGCGAGACGGTGTAATTGTTGCTGGTGTGCTGGGGAGTGCCCGCCACCAGTTCGTACGCGCCGATCAGGACCTTGGTGTCCGAGGCGTTGGTGTACGTTGTGTAGGAGTAACTGTTGGTCGGACCGCTCCGAACCAGGGTGGTGTAGGTGATGTTGCTGGTCGCGTACACCGACTGCACCCGGCGCAGGTCCCCGTACGGGGTGAACCCCGAGGGCCCGGTGAGGGGGTCCCGGTAGGTGTTGTGGCTGTTGGACTGATTGTAGGCGTAGTTCCCGGTCAGCGAGGCCGCCGAGGTGAGTCCGGCGAAGTCCATCGCCGTGTTCGACACCTTGTTGTCCGACAGGGCCACGGTGACGTAGTCGCTCACGAAGTAGGGCGTGTCCGGATCCTCGAAGGTGTAGGTCCGGTCGCTCAGGTCGGTGGGGTTCGTCTTCCACAGTAGCTTGAACTGGGCCAGGTGTCCGGCCCCCGAGGGGGCCGGGGTCCACTCCGCCAGGGGCCGGGTGGTGAACCAGTTGTCCTTCATCGTGAGGTCGCCCAGGCCGCCCGGGGTGACCATGGCGGCCAACCGGTTGGTCTGGAGCCCGCCGATCACCTGGGTCTTGTCGGAGATCCGCTCCCCACCCATCCCGTTCGGCTGCAACCGCCAGATGAAGTCCCCGTAGTAGGCCTGCGTCCGCCGTCGGTCGAGCCGGGCGGTGTTTCCGGAAAGGTTCAGGTATCGGTGCCGGAAGTCGCCGTCATCGTGGTTGGCGAGACCCGCCTTGAACACCTGCTGGACGTCCAGACAGACGTTGTTGGTGAAGTCGATCCGCCACAGCAGGCCGGTGTCGTCGTTGAAGGCCCGGGTGGTGTTCAGCAGGGCGTTGTCCGACCAGACGGCGAAGCAGTCGGCCGTGCCGGTGGTCGGGGCGGCCATCCCGGTGGCGTGCCCGGGGAAGCCCGGGGCGGGCCGGACCTGGTTGCGCCGGATCGCCATGATCCGGCGGGTCGTGTGATTGAAGAGGGTGGAGTCGACCTTCGACTGGTCGCCCGACGGCACGTAGCTGAGGTTCGAGTGCCAGGCCAACGGGCCGCAGTGGAAGGCGGTGACGTAGCCGTTGTAGACCGAACCGAAGTCGTTCAGTTCGCAGTCCTCGATCACCCACGGCAGGTTCTGGCCGGCCGGTGCGGCCTGTCCGATGTCGGGCGCCACCACGTTGAAGACGAAGCCCTCGGTGAAGGAGGGCGAACTGTACCGGGAGTGGGGAACCCGCCCGTGGACCCCGACATTGCGGACGATGACGTTCCGGATGAGGCCGGTGTAACTCACCACAGTCAGGCCGTTCATCCGGGCCTCGCCTTCGTAGGATGGACTCGTGTTGGCCAACTGGTTGGACCAGTTGCCGTCCAGCGTGAGGTTCTCCATCTGGAAGTGCGCGATGGGTCCGTACGGTTCGGAGGAGGAAACACTGAAAACGGCGACGACGTTGGTGCCGTGCGGATTCCGCGCCCAGTTCTTGTCGGACGGAAAACGGAGGACCGTGTCATCGGGCGATTGGCCGCTCGGTCCGGAGATGAACACCTTCGTGTCCTTGGCCTTTTCCGGGTCCGGCTCGAGGGCAAACCAAGCGTCCGCGTAGGTGCCGGCAGCCAGATGGTAGTGAAACTCAATCGGGGCCGACTGCTGGGAACTCTCCCAGGCAAAATCGAACCAGAGCTCATCCGCATCGAACGCCGCCGGATTGCCCTCCACTCCGGGCCAGGTGTTCGTGCCTGTGGGGGAGAGCCAGTAGTGATTCACACCACCTCGGACAGACACCGGACTTCCGATCAACACAAAGATCAGAAGGGCTGTTGGGGGGGCAGGAAGCGTGCCAAGACGCTCAACAGGGGAAACGAATCAAGTTTCATGGTCGACTGGTGGCGACACGACCCGGGGCGCTGTTGAACGTCGGGGGAAGGGTCTCCTTGAGGACTGTGGAAATCGGCTACCACAGATGGGGGAGGCCCCGTCAAGGTTGGGCCTTGGAAAGTTTCGGCCCGAGGTTGAAGGAAATCCTGTTTCTCCGGCGTGTGGGCGAGCCCCGGCGAACGCCACTCGGCCGGTGGCGCGGGCGTCCCTACGGGCTGTTTCCTTCAGACCAGGTACGTGCCCTGTCGAGCGAGCCTGCGGACCCCTCGGACCGTGGATGAGCCCTCGCCAGCGGGTGAGTCCGGCGGGGTCCGTCAGGACTCTGCTCGGGGCGGGGACCACGGGGTGTCGGCCCCTGTCGGGACCGATCGGGCTCGCAGGCTTGCCCCTCCAGCGCGTCGAAGGGAGGCATGGGGGTGTCTGGCACACCACGCTTACTGCGCTCAGCGGGCGGCCGGGGATGCCAGTGCGAGCAGGCGTTCCATGGTGGCCACGTAGAGGGTGCCGTTGGCGGCGACGGCCGTGGCGCTGATGCCCGCGCCGAGGTGGGTCTGGTGCAGGACCCGCTTCTCCCGTCCGGCGGCCAGGATCCAGAAATCCCCCCGCCGCGTCCCCAGGTACACCTTGCCGTCGGCCACCAGCGGCGACGCCCACAGCTCGCCCTGCAGCTCGTGGGTCCAGACCGTGTCCCCGGTCGCCGCATCCAGACAGTGCAACATCCGCTGCGAATCCGTGGCGTACACGAGTCCGTCGGCCACCGCCGGCGTGACCATGGTGTGGCGCCCGAGGGGAACGGACCATCGGGTGGCGGTGGCGGTGACATCGCCGGAACCGGTGGCATCAAGGCACTTCAACCACGCCGCATTCTTTCCCCAGAACCAGTCACCGCCCCCGGCCACGTACACCCGGCCATCGAGGACCACCGGCATCCCGTAGATGTTGCTCGGGCTGGTGGTGCGGTTGCCGTTGAAGCGGTGGACCTCGTCCTTCGGCGCCGCGGGGTCGCAGTCGAAACGCCACACCCGACGCAACGTCGCCGGCCCGTCGCCCCCGGGCTCGAAGCCCGTCGGCAGCGGATCGAACCCGTACAGGACCCCGTCGCCGCCGGCGAGGAACACCACGTCACGTCCGTTGATCCGTCCCAGCGAGGGGGACGACCAGGTGCAGTGGAAGATGCGGGGGGCGATGCCCTCGTCGTCGCGTGCCAGGTACCGTCCGGTGCGCCGGTCGAGGACCACCAGGCTCGGGGCGTCGGGGGTCCGGATCCGCTTGTGGGTGTTGTCCACCCCGGTGCCGGTGTTGAGGTAGAGGTGGTCCCCGTGGACGAGGATCGAGGAATGGGCGGCGTCGTGCGACCAGATCCCGGCCCCGGCGGTGAGGTCGAACCGCCAGAGGATGTCGGCATCCAGCGGCCCCGCCGCCTCCGGCGCGAGGCGCGTGGCGCCCGGGGGGACGTCCACGACGTTGGTGCCCGCCGGACGGAAATACGCTGCCTCGTCCCGGAACGGCCCGTCGTTGCCGTCGGCCATCCCGTCGGGGTCGAGGCACAGGACCACCCCGCGGTTGTCGACCAGGTAGACGTGTCCGTCGGCGACGGTGGCCGGCGACGAGATCCCGCTCCGGGGCCAGTCGTGGTAGGGGTCCTCCTCGCGCTTCGGAACCACCAGCTGCCAGAGCAGGTGGCCGTCGGCCTCGGACAGGCACATCAGCACGCCGCGGTCGCCGACGTGCTGCGGGTCGCGGGGGTTGCCATTGTTGGTGCCGATGTACACCCGGCCGTCGGCGACGACCGGGGTGGAATGGGACTCGGTTCCGAGCGGGACCGACCAGCGGATGTTCCCACCGGTGGCGGGGTCGAACCGGTCGGGCAGGCCGGTCTCGGCGGACACCATGTTGCGGGACCACGCCTGGCCGAACTGGGGATGGTCGGCGGCCGCCAGGGGGCTGGCCCCCGGTGCGAGGGCCAGGCCGACGGCGAGGAGGTGGGTGGGTGCGCGCATGGGGAGAGGATGCCCCGCGGGCGGCCGCTGGGAAGCGGCATGTCGGCCAGGCCCTACCGGGCCGCCGGCACCTCCGCCTCGAGCAGGGCGGTGGCCGCCTCCCGGATCCGGTCCTGTACCGCGGCCGGGAGCGGGGCCAGCAGGGGGAGCATCGGACCGGTATCCGCCACCCCCGTCAGGGCCACCGCGTGGTGGAGCACCGGGATGGGGCCGTGGGCGTTGCGGAGGTCCTCCAGCGGACGGAACAACGCGCGGATCCGTTCCACCTCGTCGGACTGTCCGGCCTGCAGGGCCCGGAGCAGCGCGGTGGAGAGGCCCGGGGCGATGCAGACGCAGCCGGAGGTGAACCCGGCCAGCCGGAACTGCCGGAGGTGGACCGGGGCGGGTTGTTCGCCGATGCCGCTGATCACCAGCCGCGGGTCGACCACTTCCAGCAGCGCTTCGAGCAGAGGATCCGCCGCCGGGTCCGGTCGCACCACGGCGTACTTGATCCACGAGACCATCCCGGCGTCCACCAGGGACCGGACGACGGACGGGGTCAGGTATTTCTCGTCCTTGATGTAGAGCACGACCGGGCGGCCGACCCGGTCGACGAAGCGCCGGACGGCGTCGGCCACGCCCTCGGGATGGCTGGGGAAGAGGGTGGGCAGGAGCATGGCGGTGGGGAACCGCCGGCGGGCGAGGATCGTCGCCTGGTCCATGAGGGTGCCGAAGAACGGTCCGACCGACGGGATCACGACCGTCTCCGGGCCGGTGGCGGCCTCGAGGCCCTCGAGGATCGCCTCATACTCGTGGAGGCCCACGTTGTAGAAGTTGGCGTTCCCCCCGTGGAGGAGGATGCGCACGCCGCCGTTCTCGAGGTGGCGCACGAGCCGGGCGTTGGCGCCGGCGGCGAACTTGAGGTCGGGGTGCCGGCAGAGCGGCGGGACGGCGATGACCGAGCGGGAGAGGTCGCCGGGCGGGAGGGAGGTTTTCACGCGTTCCCGGGAGCATCCCGTCCCCGGCGAACCGGGATCAATGGATTTCCGGCTCCGGATCGGGCGGGCCGGAATGGAGGATGCGGAAGTCGCAGCCCTCCGGGGCCTGGGTGACCTGGTCGAGGAACAGCGCGGTGTAGCCCCGACGATTCCGGGGCTCGGGCCGACGCCACGCCGCCCGGCGCCGCGCGAGCTCCCCGTCGTCGACGAGGAGGTCGATCCGACGGCCCGGGACGTCGAGCCGGACCGGGTCGCCATCCCGGACCAGGGCCAGCGGTCCGCCCACGGCGGATTCGGGCGCCACGTGCAGCACGCAGGTGCCGTAGCTGGTGCCGCTCATGCGGGCGTCGGAGATCCGGACGATGTCCCGGACGCCCTGTTCGAGGAGTCGCTTGGGCAGCGGCAGCATGCCCCACTCGGGCATGCCCGGGGCGCCCACCGGACCGGCGTTCTGCAGGACCATCACCGAGTCGGCGGTGAAGGGCAGGGAGGGGTCGTCGAGCCGGGCGGCGAGGTCGTTGTAGTCGCGGAACACGATGGCCGGGCCGGTATGCTGGAGCAGATGCGGACTGGAGGCGGCGTGCTTGATGACCGCCCCGTCCGGCGCCAGCGAGCCCCGCAGGACCGCGAGGCCGCCCTCGGCCGACACCGGGTTCGACCGGGGCCGGATCACCTCCGGGTTGTGGATCGACGCCCCGTCGAGGTTCTCCGCCAGCGTGTGGCCGTTGACCGTGGGACAGGATCCCGCGAGCAGGTCGCCCAGTTCCCGCAGCAGGGCCCGCAGTCCGCCGGCGTAGTGGAAGTCCTCCATCAGGAACCGGCCGGCGGGCCGGATGTCGGCCAGGTGCGGGGTCCGGCGCGAGAGGACGTCGAACCGGTCCAGGGGCAGCCGGATCCCCGCGCGGCCGGCCATGGCGACCAGGTGGATGAGGGCGTTGGTCGATCCGCCGAGGGCCACGAGGGTGGTGATGGCGTTGTCGAACGCGGCGTCGGAGACCAGGCGCGACGGGCGCCGGTCGGCCCACACCGCCTCCACCGCCACCCGTCCCGCCCGGGTCGCCATCCGGCTCTGGAGCGCGTCGGCCGCGGGCACCGACGAGGCGCCGGGCAGCGAGAACCCGAGGGCCTCGACGATCGCCGTCATGGTGGAGGCGGTGCCCATGGTCATGCAGTGGCCGTGCGAGCGGGCGATGCCCTCCTCGATCTCCAGCCACTCGCATTCCGTGAGGCGGCCCGCCCGCTTCTCGTCCCAGTACTTCCACGCATCGGACCCGCTGCCCAGCACCTGCCCGTGCCAGTTGCCGCGGAGCATCGGCCCGGCCGGGACGAAGACCGACGGCAGGTCGGTCGAAAAGGCGGCCATCATCAGCGCCGGGACCGTCTTGTCGCATCCGCCCAGCAGGACCGCGCCGTCGAGCGGATGGCATCGCATCACCTCCTCGGCCTCCATCGCCAGCAGGTTGCGATAGAGCATGGTGGTGGGCTTCATGTAGGTCTCGCTGAGCGAGAGCACGGGGATCTCCACCGGAAGCCCCCCGGCCTGCAGCACCCCGCGCTTCACCTGCTGGGCGAGGATCTGGAAGTGGAGGTGGCAGGGGTTGAGTTCGGACCAGGTGTTGAGGATCCCGATCACCGGCTTGCCCTCCCAGTCGGGGACGTCGAGTCCCATCTGTCGGGCGCGGGACCGGTGGCCGAACGACCGCAGGTCGGCCGGGCCGAACCAGCGGGCGGAGCGCAGCCGGGAGGGATCGTGCGGCGGTGGCGCGTCGGTGGCGGGGGTGTTCATCGCCCGGGGGGAGGTCAGGCGTAGAACGACAGGAACTGCCGACGGTAGTCGGATTCCCGTCCGGGCAGCCGGTGGCGCAGGGCATCGACCGGAAGCGCGCCGTGCTGGAAGCGGCGTTTCTCGAACACCGGCATCTCCAGTCCGGTGACCGCCCGCACCCCGCGGGCCACCACCTCGCCCTTGAGCGAGTAGAGGGTGGGGACGTCGTACCGGGTGAGGTCGATGAACGGGATCCCTTCCGACACCGCGATCACCGCGGGGCGGGTGTAGGGGCTGAAGGATGAGAATCCGTGCAGGCGTGCCGGGGCGTAGGTGCGCACGTAGGCGCGACTGAGGCCGCCGCTGTAGGTGAGGGAATGCTTGATCCGTCCGACCCCCCAGCCCTCGTGGTAGAGCATGAGGTTGTGCACCACGCTCCGGATGGTCAGCTCCGGGTTCTCCTCGATCGGATAGTCCTTGAGGTTCTCGTCGCCGCCGTCGCCGTCGACGAGGTGACGCCAGTCGGGATACCGACGGCGGATCCCCCGGCACAGCGCCAGGCCCATGGCGGCGCATTCGACGTCGAGCGCCTTGTAGTCCTCGATCACCCGCAGGGTCTCGGCCACGTCCAGGTCGCCCGGATCGGCCTCGATCGCCTCGAGGAACAGGCCGAGGTCGAGGCGTCCGAGGAACTCGCGGGCCTGGGCCAGGTCGGGTCCGTCGCCCAGGCTCAGGGTGAAGGCCTTCAGCCGGGCGGGGTTCATCCCGAGGCGGCGCATCACGTGGTAGGTCACGAGGAACACCGCGCCGGAATCGATCCCGCCGGAGAACGCCACTCCCACCGGCTCGTGGGCGGGGATCGACTGCAGCCACTTTGTGATCTCGTCGGCCAGCGCCCCGATGTACCGGCGGCCGATCTCGTCGAGGTCGGCCGGGAGGCTGTTGCGTTCCGGGGTGAAGTACCGGGTGTAGGTGGGGTCGGGATCGGGGCAGCCGACCAGCTGGATCTCCACCACGTGGTGGGCGGGGACCATGCGGGTGTAGCTGGGATGGAACTGGTCGGCCAGGCCCTCGCGGGCCAGCTGTTCCCGGAGGGCATCGATCCGGTCGGCCACGATCAGCGCCGGACCCTCCTGGCGTTTGGCGAGGAAGTAGCGCATCGGCCGGTCCAGGGAGCGGGCCATCCGCACCGTCCGCCCGTCGCGCGCCAGCAGCGCGAACGAGCCGTCGATCCCCGCCACCGCGGACGGGTCGCCCGACCGGACCCGCTCCCGGGCGTCGTCGACCGTCATGTTGTGGATCCGGTTGACCTCGGGCTCGAGCAGGTCGACGACGCGCTCGATGTAGTGGTCGGCGGGGTTCATGCGGGGGCGATACTGTCCGGGCCTGCCCGGGGCGGGAAAGGGGGAAAAGCGGGGGGAAGGGGACTCGATTCCGATCCCGATCCCGACCCCGACGCCCGATGCGGGACGGCGGCCTCACGGCCTCCGCCACGAATGGCGACTCGCAGGCTCGTCCATGAGAGAGATTCTCCCGCTGAGGCGCCGAGGCGCTGAGGGAGAGGGAGCGGGAACCTCTGCGTCTCCGCGCCTCAGCGGGAGTCTGCAAGAGGCTGAAGCCACTGAGCAGCTCGGCGGGAGCCTCGCGCCACCGTTCCTTCCGGGCTGCCCACGTGCGGTGGCGCGAGCGTCCCCGCGAGCCCCGCTCCCCTCGGGGTCGGATGTCGGGGTCGGGATCGGGGTTGAATCCTCCCCCTCCTTCGCGGCGGCGGATGGGAATCCGCGGGACTCCGGAGCCGCACGCTCCGTCGTGCGGTCCCGCGAAGCGGGATGGGTTCCTGGCACGCCGCGACGGAGCTCGGCGCCCCGGAAGGGGGGGCAGAGCGAAGGGGAACTCGATTCCGATCCCGATCCCGACCCCGACGCCCGATGCGGGACGGCGGCCTCACGGCCTCCGCCACGAATGGCGACTCGCAGGCTCGTCCTTGAGAGAGATTTTCCCGCTGAGGCGCCGAGGCGCTGAGGGAGAGGGGGCGGGAACCTCTGCGTCTCCGCGCCTCAGCGGGAGTCTGCAAGAGGCTGAGGCCACCGAGCAGCTCGGCGGGAGCCTCGCGCCACCGTTTCGGAACGGGGTGGAGGGAGGGCGTCCCCGGATGGTTTTCCCCTTTGCCCGCGCGGCCGGCGGTTCCTAACGTCCCGGCCCATGTTCGATTCCCTGAGCGGCCGACTGCAGAACGTGTTCCGCAACCTGCGCGGGCTCGGCAAGATCTCCGAGAGCAACGTCAGCGACGCCCTGCGCGACGTCCGTCTCGCCCTGCTCGAGGCCGACGTCCACTTCAAGGTGGCCCGGGATTTCATCGAGACGGTCAAGACCAAGGCCCTCGGCGAGCAGGTGATCCAGTCGGTCCAGCCGGGCCAGCAGATGGTGAAGATCATCCACGACGAGCTCGTGGAGTTGCTCGGGACCCAGAACGCCGGGCTGGAGCTCTCGGGCAGTCCGGCCTGCATCCTCATGTGCGGCCTGCACGGCTCGGGCAAGACCACCTCCAGCGCCAAGCTGGCCCGGATGCTGGCCAAGCAGGGCCGGGCGCCGTTGCTGGTGGCGGCCGATGTCTACCGTCCCGCTGCCATGGACCAGCTGAAGGTGCTGGGCGACCAGCTGGGGATCCCGGTCCACGTGGAGGCGGGCGAGACCGACGTCCTGAAGATCGCCCGCAACGCCCTCGACGTGGCCCGCATCCAGCAGCGGAACGTGGTGATCTTCGACACCGCCGGACGGCTCCAGATCGACGAACCCCTGGTGCAGGAACTCGTGCGGCTGCGCGACCTGGTGAAGCCGGCCGAGATCCTCCTGGTCCTCGACGCCGCCACGGGGCAGGAGGCGGTGAACGTCGCCACCCACTTCGACAAGGCCCTGAACGTCACCGGGGCGATCCTCACCAAGCTCGACGGCGATGCCCGGGGTGGTGCGGCGCTGTCGTTCAAGTCGGTGGTCGGCCGGCCCATCAAGTTCATGGGCATCGGCGAGAAGCCCGAGGATTTCGAGCCCTTCCATCCGGAGCGCATGGCCCAGCGGATCCTGGGCATGGGCGACGTGGTGACGCTGGTGGAGAAGGCCGCGGCGGCGGTGGACATGGAGGAGGCCGCCCGGATGGAGGAGAAGATGCGCAAGGGCGGCTTCACCCTCCAGGACTTCCTCGACCAGATGCGGGCCATGAAGAAGCTCGGACCGCTCCAGGACATCGTCAGCCTGCTCCCCGGCGGCGACCAGATGGTCAAGGGCGCCGACCTCTCGAAGAGCGAACGCGAGTTCCGTCGGATGGAAGGCATCCTCTGCTCCATGACCCCGAAGGAGCGGGCCACCCCGCAGATCCTCAACGCCAAGCGGCGTCAGCGGATCGCCAAGGGCAGCGGGGTGAACGTGGCGGAGGTGAACAACGTCCTCCGCCGCTTCGAGGAGATGCGCGAGATGATGCGCAAGATGGGCAAGTTCCAGAAGATGATGTCGAAGTTCGGCGGGAAGATGCCCGGGGGCATGCCCGGGATGGGCGGGTTCCGGGGGATGTGACGGGGCCGCCGCCGTGCGGGCTAGTGCGAGTGGGGGCGTCCGGTGCCGCACATGCCGCAGGAGGATGGCACTCCGGAGCAGGCCGGCCCGCTGTCGGCCGCACCGCCGCCGGCAACGGACGCGGCGAACGTCGAGAAGCGTTTCTCCAGGCGGGTGGAGCCGCAGTGGGGGCACGGGGTGCCCTTCCAGTCGGAGGACCGGACCAGCACCTCGCTGTCGTGGTCGCAGGCGGCGCAGTGGAATTCGTAGATCGGCATGGGGGAAACCTAGTCGGGTCCCCGGGGTGATCGCCAGTCCTGGATGAACAACGGGCGAAAGGCGGTCTTTTGCCGCAGAGAACGCAAAGAACTCAAAAATCGGAGGAACAACGAAGGGACAAAGGGATGAAGAGTTTTTTCCTGAAGATTTCCCGTATTGGGTGTCGGGGTCGGTGTCGGTGTCGGAATCGAGTTCCCCTCTACTTCGCCCCTCGGGCCGTGGAGGGATGAGCCCGCGCCAGCGGGTGAGTCCGACGGGGTCCGCCAGGACCCCGCAGGGGGATTGGGGTCACGGGGCGTCGGCCCCTGGCGGGGCCGATCGGGCTCGCAGGCTCGCCCCTCCACCGCGCTCGGCGCCTCTCGGGCCGTGGAGGGATGAACCCGCGCCAGCGGGTGAGTCCGACGGGGTCCGCCAGGACCCCGCAGGGGGATTGGGGTCACGGGGCGTCGGCCCCTGGCGGGGCCGATCGGGCTCGCAGGCTCGCCCCTCCACCGCGCTCGGCGCCTCTCGGGCCGTGGAGGGATGAGCCCGCGCCAGCGGGTGAGTCCGACGGGGTCCGGCAGGAGCCCGCGGGGGTGGGGTGAAGCGGGGACCGGCCGCCTATCGGCGTCGGCTACGGGC
>CAZGIK010000038.1:0-45571 GCA_964525755.1 uncultured Verrucomicrobiota bacterium | reverse complement strand
TCGATCCCGAGAGCGACCTCTTCCCCCACCGCTTCTACCGCGTGCGCTTCCTGCCCTGATCAGACTCCGGCCAGCCGACCCGCTGCGCGCAGGGCGGTGATCACCCGGGTGCAGGCGGGGTCGTTGTCGAGTTGGTTGAGCGGGGCGTTGAAGGGCTCCGCCCGAACCGGTCCGTCGTAGCCCATCCGGAGCAGGGCCCGGAGGAAGTCCGCCACCGGGATGACGCCGGTTGCGGCGGGAAGTTCCCGTCGTCCATCCTGCTGGTCCGCCAGTGCCACGCCCGCCGGCGCGTCGTTGAGGTCCACCGCCACCACGTCGGCGTTCCGCAGCGCATCGAGCCCGGCCGCCGTGTCGCCTGCCGTCCACCAGTGCCAGGAGTCCAGCACCAGGCCCACGTTGTCCCGTCCGATGGCCCGGATCAGTTCCCGGGCGCCGGGCAGGGAGTGGACAAATGGATGGCTGAACCGGGTCCGGAGACTGGGGGTGCCCACGTATTCCAGGCCAAGTCGGATGCCGTGGTCCCCGAGCACCGCCGCCACCCGACCGAGGCGCCGGGCGTGGAGGTCGAGGTTCTCAGTACGGGTGAGGGTGGCGTGGCCGGGCATCAGCCAGGTGTTCATCCGCCTTCCCCCCACGTCGGCCAAGGCCTGTGCCGCCGAAGGCAGCTGCGCCAGGTCCCGGTCGAACGCGGCCTCGTCGCCGCGGAAATCCACCGGCAAACCGGCGGAGCCCCAGCGCAGGCCGGCCGACTCGAGGCGGGCAACGATCCGACGGCGCCGGTCGGCATCCATCCGCGCCAGGGCGGGGGCATCCGGGGCCAGCGACTCGAACCCGTGCCGGGCGGCCACCGGGATCAGGTCGTCGAGCCTGCCCGAGACGCCGACCGCGCCCGGGGTCAGGTCCCAGGTCCAGCGCCGGGCAGCCTCCGTACCCTGCACATCGCGGCAGGCGAGACCGGTCAGCAGCCCGACACCTGTCCGGGCAAGGAACTGGCGGCGGCTGGACCGCCCGGTCGGCGGCTGATTCTCAGGGTGTGAACTGCAATGCATAACGGTCGGCATCCCGCATCACGAACCGCAGCCGGACGGGCTTCTGCGGAGGTGCATGGGACCCTTATCGCTCCACCCGGTGACGGGATGCAAGGCCGCGACCGGCCCGGCTGCCCACGCGCGGATCAGGGGACGAATCCCCCTTCGGGCCTTCCGGGGAATCCGGCGGCGTTCTTTCCAGTGGCCCCGGAGGGTGGCTTCCGGTAGTTCCTTGGCCGTTCCAGGAGCCCCCCGACCCACGATCCCCGGATCCAGAACCTCCCCGGCCCATGCCCACCTACATCATCATCGCCGTCGTCCTGCTGCTGCTGTTCATTGGCGCCCTCCTCACGGTCTTCTGCGTGCGCAAGATCGCTCCCGGCAAGGCGGGGGTGACCGTCGGCTGGGGCGGCCTCCGGGTGGCGTTCGACTGGATGTTCCGCATCCCCCTCATCCAGAACTACGAGGTGGTGGACATCTCGGTGAAAAAGATCGAGATCCAGCGCAAGGGCAAGGACGGCCTGGTGTGCAAGGACAACATGCGGGCCGACATCGCCGTCGCCTTCTACATCCGCGTCGAGGCCACCGAGGAAAGCGTTCGCAAGGTCGCCCAGATGCTCACCCCGGAACGGGTCTCCGACGTGAACCAGCTCCGCGAGTTGTTCGAGGCGAAGTTCTCCGAGGCGCTCAAGACCGCGGGCAAGCAGATGGAGTTCCACGAGCTGTTCACCGAGCGCATCAAGTTCCGCGACCAGATCCAGGCCACCATCGGCAAGGATCTCGACGGGTTCCTCCTCCAGGACGTGGCGATCGACTACCTCGAGCAGACCCCGCTGGAGCAGCATGACCCGGAGAACGTGCTCGACGCCGAGGGCATCAAGAAGATCACCGAGATCACCCAGCGCGAGCGGGTGCTGTCGAACGAGTTCTCCCAGCGCGCCCAGGTGCAGGTGGAGAAGGAGAACGCCGATGCGGACATCGCCAAGCGGGAGCAGCGGCGGCGCAACGAGGAGGACGACGCCCGCCAGCACCGGGCGATCACCGAGGTGAAGGCCAACGAGGAGGCCGAGGCCCGCAAGGTGATCGAGGCCCGGCGCCTCGAGGTGGAGGCCCGGCGCCTGGAGACCGAGGAGTCCATCCACCTGCGGACGGAGGACATGAACCGGGCGGTCCAGGAACGCCAGTTCACCGTGCGCAAGGAACAGCAGCGCCTGGAGCAGGAGTCCCTGCAGGAGGGCGAGGAGGCCCGCGTCCGCCGGGAGCGCACGGTTGCCCTGGCCGAGCTCGACAAGCAGATCCAGGTCGCCGACACCGCGATCGAGGCGGAACGCCGCCGCGCCAGCGTGGTGGCCGAGCAAAAGGCCGTGGTCTCCCAGGAGGAGGAGAAGCGCAACATCGAGGCCCGCATGACCGCCGAGCGGGTGCGGGAGGTGACGCTGATCGAGGCCGACATGAACGCCAAGCGCCAGCAGGTGGAGAAGGTGGTGGCGGCCGAGGCCCAGCGGGAGGCGGAACGGCACCTGGCCGACGCGGAACGGATCCGGCTGGTCACCGGGGCGGAAGCCCAGAGGGATGCCGCCCAGCGGGAGGCGGAACGCCTGCAGACGCTCGCCGAGGCCGAGTCCCGCGTGGCCGAGAAGCGCCGCCACGCCGCCGAACAGGAGGCCGAGGGCAGCGCCGCCCGCGAGGCGGCCCCCGGACTGGCCGAGGCCCGCGTCATCACCGCCAAGGCCAACGCCCGCAAGGCCGAGGCGGAGGCCGTCCGCGAGGTCGGCCTCGCCGAGGCCGAGGTGCTCCGCGTCCAGGGCGAGGTCCGGGCCGCCGTCACCGAGAAACAGGGCGAGGCCGAGGCCGAGGGAACCCGCGACCGCGAACTGGCCACCGCCGCGGGCATCGAGGCCCGCGGGCTCGCCGAGGCCAAGGCCATCGAGGAGAAGGCCCGCGCCATGAAGCTCCTCCACGAGGCCGGCCAGCAGCACGAGGAGTTCCGACTCCGGCTCCAGAAGGAACGCGATGTCGAACTCGCCACCCTCACCACCCAGAAGGACGTCGCCCAGGCCCACGCCGCCGTCGTCGGCGAGGCCCTCCGCCACGCCCGCATCGAACTGGTCGGCGGCTCGGACGAGTTCCTCGACAAGGTCGTCCGCGCCGTCGGCACCGGGAAGGCGGTCGACCGCCTGGTCGACAGCAGCCGCACCGTCTCCGACGTGAAGAACACGTTCTTCAACGGCGACCCCGCCCACTTCCGCGCCCAGGTGCGCCAGTGGATCGAGGACTTCGGCATCCCCACCGCCGACCTCCGCAACCTGAGCGTGGCCGCCCTCGTCGGACGCCTGCTCGCCGCCACCGGCGACCAGTCGATCCGCGAGAAGCTCCAGGCCGGACTCGACCTCGCCCGGCGCCACGGCCTGGCCGACAGCCCCGCGGCCAAGATCCTCGAGTCCTGATCCCCGACCCCGGGCCTGCCCCGGGAGGGACGCCCGCCCGAATACCGTCCAGAGACCATGGCCGAATCCCCGGAGAAGACCCCCGGCGCGCCCGCGGATGGCGCCCCGCCCCCGCCCCCGGCCGCGGCGGCGGCCGACGGGTCCGGGCACGCCGCCTACGAGGTCGTCCGACGCCGACTCCACGCCCACGCCGGGGAACTCCGCACGCGGCTCGACCGGCTGGATGCCCGCCGACGCGAGGTCTTCGGAGGCATCGACCATCGAATCCTCCGCGCCGAGCGGATCACCACCGCCCACAACTGCGTGCCCCAGGACATGGTCCAGCTGGACCACGGCCGCTTCCTCTTCGGGTTCAACCTCCAGCTGGGGCTGAAACGCGGGGCCGAACCGTCGGACGTCTTCGCGGTGTACCGCCGGGACGACGCCGACGGCACCCTCCGCGAGGAGGACCTGTCGCTCCTCGGGGATTCCCGGTTCCTGGCCGACTTCCGCCGCCTTTACCATGTCTACGAGCGGACCACCTTCCGGAAGTTCTCCCTGATCGACGGCCACCTCTACATGGTGTTCCACATCGGTCCCGGCCCGGCCGATGTCTCGGTCCTCAAGTGGCTCGCCCCGGGCGATGGCTTGCGCTACGTGGACGGGCGGGCTGAGGCGGAGTACCGGCGGGTCGGCCTGCCACCCGCCCACCAGTTCGCCTGGCGCACCCCCGACCGCCAGTCGTTCCGCTACGGCGACCATCCCCACGTCTCCATCGAGGACCGCGTGTTCGTCGAATGCGTGGGCGGCGACCTCACCATCAAGGTCGAAGACAACACCGGCACCGGGGAGGGCATCCACTCGGAACCCGTCGACGACCGCCACCAGAAGGTCGACGACGCCGAGATCGCCTACGCGATCGTGGGAGCGCTCGTCCTGCTCCGGATCCGACCCTACAAGGAGCCGGCCCCGCGCCATTTCATCTTCAACGCCCGGCTCGGCGCGGTCGTCCGGGCCGACCCGGTCGGCGACTCCTGCGCCCTGTTGCCGGCCGACCAGGGCCTGGTGTTCCCCGACGGCTACTACCTCGCCACCGGCGAGCTGAAGCGTTTCGACACCGACTCGCGGGGGTTCGTTCTGGAAAGGATCCTCCACGCCCCCAACGGGGAGGACTCGCTGTACGTGTTCTACCACCGCGAGACCGGGGAGTACGTCCTCATGCCCTACCGGGTGACCACCCGGCGGGTGGAGGAACGCATCGCCTGCCACGGGTTCTCGCTCTTCCCGAACGGGCAGCTGCTGCTCTTCCGGGCCGACAACGGTCCGCAGAAGCACCACCAGCTCCAGCTCCGCCAGACCCCGTTCCACCAGCCCGGATTCGAACCGCCCGGACAGGAGGACGCCTACCTGCACCGGGTCGGCAACCGCCAGGTGGTCCGTGGCCTCGCCGACCTCCGGGAGGTGCTCGCCCTGGCGGGACGGGAACCGCCCTACCCCGAGCTCTACGCCGATCTCCACCGCCGCTGCCAGAGCCTGGCGGATGCCCACCCGTGGCTCGCGTCGGAGGACGGGTTCGGCATCGACGGCATCCTCCACGGGATGCGGGAGACCGCCGGGCAGGCGGTGGACGAGTTCGATCGTGTCCGGCGACGTCGCGAGGAGGCCGCCGCCCGCGTCCGGGAGCTCACCGGCCGGGTGGCCGCCCGCCTCCAGGAGATCCGACGCACCCCGTTCCGGGAGATCGACGACTTCACCGCCCAGCTCGCCGCCCTGCGCCATCTGCGGGGCGAACTGGCTTCCGCCCGGGAGGATCCCCATGTCGACCCGACCTCCCTGGATGCCGCCACGGCCGGGGTCGCCGCCCAGGCGGACGAACTCACCCGGGGCTGCGTGCGCTTCCTGCTCGATCCCGCGGCCCTCGGACCCCACCGCCAACGCGCCGAGGCGCACCTGGCCGCAGTCCCCGGGGTCGGGCGGACGGTGGATGCCCGGCGGATCGACGAGGCGCTCACCGCGGAGGCGGCCGCCCTCGACCTCCTGACGGAGATCGTCAACGGCCTGCCGATCGAGGACCCGGCCGAGACCACCCGCATCCTCGATGCCATCACCGCGGTCTATTCGGTCCTCAACCAGGCCCGGGCCGCCCTGAAACGGCGGCTCCGCGACCTGGTCACGTCCGAGGGCGCCGCCCGCTTCGCCGCCCAGATCAAGCTCCTCGGCCAGACCGCCGCCGGCTACCTCGACCAGTGCGACACCCCGGCCCGCTGCGACGAGTTCCTCAACCGCCTCACCGTCCAGCTCGAGGAACTCGAGGGCGCCTTCGCCGGGTTCGACGAGTACATCGTCCAGATCGACACCCGCCGCACCGAACTCCACGCGGCGTTCGAACAGCGGCGACTGGCCCTCGAGGAGGAGCACAACCGGCGCGCCGCTTCGCTCGAATCCTCCGCGGACCGGATCCTCAAGGTGGTCGCCCACCGCCTCTCCACCTTCGATTCCCCCGACGATCTCCACGCCTACATGGCGTCGGATTCCATGGTCGCCCGGGTCCGGGACCTCGTTGCCCGCCTCCTCGCGATGGGCGACCCGGTCCGGGCCGACGGAATCGAGGGCCGCCTGAAGTCGGTCCAGCAGGACGCGGTCCGCCAGCTCCGCGACCGCCGGGAGCTCTCGGCCGACGGTCCCGGGATGGTCCGGTTGGGACGGCACACGTTCCACGTCAACACCCAGCCGCTCGACCTGGCGATCGTCCTCCGCGAGGGGGAACCGCACCTCCACGTCACCGGGACCCGGTACTTCTCGCCCGTCACCGACGCCGCCTACCTCGCCACCCGGGACGCATGGGATTGCGAGGTGCCGTCCGAGGACGCGTCGGTTTACCGCGGGGAGTACCTCGCCGACCGGATGGCGGCCGCCCTCGGGACGGAGGAAGGGACGGAGGGGGTGGCCCGGTTCCTCGCCGCGACGGAGGAGGATCGGCTCGCCCGGGTCCAGGCCTTCATGGCCGATCGCTATGCCGAGGGCTACACGCGCGGCATCCACGACGTCGACGCGGCCCGGATCCTCGCAGCGGTGCTCAGCGCCGCCTCGACGCTCGGCCCCGTCGCCCACCCACCCACCCCCCGGGCGGCCGCCGTGCTGTGGTGGCATCGGTTCTGTCCCGACGACGACCGCGGGCGCTGGACCGCGACCCTGCGGGCGCTCGGCGAACGCGACCGGGCGTTCCCCGGCGATGCCATCCCGGCCCACCATGCCGCCCGGATCCAGGAGGCCGTGGAGCGGTTCGCCCGCGAGACCGCCCTCTTCGACCCGTCCACACTCGCCGGAGCCGGCGCCTACCTGGTGTCGGAGCTGACCGGCGGCGCGGACTTCGGCATCTCCGGGGAGGCCGACCGGGCCGCGTCGGACTTCGCCAACCAGCTCGCCGCCCGCGGCGCGGGCGAGGCGCTCGAGGTCGCCCGCCGAACGCTCTCCACCGACCCGGCCCGGGAGTTCGAGCTGGTGCGCGACTGGGTCCGCGGGTACCTCGTCCGCCGGTCGGAGATCCTCCAGTGGCTCGATGAAACCGCGGTCCGTGTGTTTCTCGGCGGGGACTGGATCCCCCGGGCCACCGGCGCCGCCGGCACGATGGAGATCACCGGCTGCCGCGGGGCGCATCCCCGCATCGTCGACGGCACCTGCCGGGTCGACCTCCTCGATTTCCGCTCACGCCTTGCCCGGTTCCATGCCGAGGCCTCCCCCCGTTTCGCCGCATGGCAGGCCCGGAAGCAGGCGCTCCTGGAGGCCGAACGCGCCCGGTTGCGCCTGGAAGAGTTCCGTCCGCGGGTCCTCACCTCCTTCGTCCGCAACCAGCTCATCGACGAGGTGTACCTGCCCCTGGTCGGCGACAACCTCGCCAAGCAGGTCGGCGCCGCCGGCGACCGGAAGCGCACCGACCTCATGGGCCTCCTGCTCCTGATCTCCCCTCCCGGCTACGGCAAGACCACGCTGCTGGAGTACCTCGCCAGCCGGCTCGGACTGGTGTTCGTGAAGGTCAACGGACCGGCCCTCGGCCATGCGGTGCGCTCCCTCGACCCGGCCGAGGCCCCCAATGCGGCCGCCCGTTCGGAGATCAACCGGCTCAACCTCGCCCTCGAGATGGGGGACAACGTCCTGCTCTGCGTGGACGACATCCAGCACTGCCATCCCGAGTTCCTCCAGAAGTTCATCTCCCTGTGCGACGCCCAGCGGAAGATCGAGGGCGTGTGGAACGGGCAGACCCGGACCTATGACCTGCGGGGACGCAAGTTCGCGGTGGTGATGGCCGGGAATCCCTTCACCGAAAGCGGGGGCCGCTTCCAGCTGCCGGACATGCTCGCCAACCGGGCCGACACCTACAACCTGGGCGACATCATCGGCGGCAGCGCCGACCGCTTCGCCGCCAGCTACCTCGAGAACGCCGTCACCTCCAACCCCGTCCTCGCACCCCTCGCCGGACGCAGTCCGGCCGACGTCCGGGCCTTCATCCGCATCGCCACCACCGGCGACCGCGAGGCGGTGCCGCTCGACGGGTCGTACTCCGAGGGGGAGGTCGACGAGATCCTCGCCGTCCTCCGCCGCCTCGTCACCCTGCGCGACGCCCTGCTCCGCGTGAACCAGGAGTACATCCGGTCCGCCGGGCAGTCGGACGACTTCCGCACCGAACCCCCGTTCCGGCTCCAGGGTTCGTACCGCAACATGAACCGGCTCGCGGAGAAGGTGGTGCCGACCCTCAACGACGCCGAACTCCAGGCCCTGCTGCTCGACCACTACGAGTCGGAGGCCCAGACCCTCGC
The DNA here is from genome assembly GCA_964525755.1 of uncultured Verrucomicrobiota bacterium. GTDB lineage: Bacteria > Verrucomicrobiota > Verrucomicrobiia > Limisphaerales > UBA9464 > UBA6176. The sequence goes on along the minus strand of CAZGIK010000038.1, from coordinate 37,303 downwards.
CGCCGGGGCCGAGGCGAACCGCCTCAAGCTGCGCCGCATCCTCGGCCTCCAGACCCCGGAGGAGGACGCACGGTGGGAGGAGATCTGCCGGACGTTCCGACGCCTCCAGACGCTCCGGGGCGCGGACTCGGGCGATGCCGCCGGCCGGGTCGTCGCCCAGCTCGCCACCGTCCAGGACGGCCTCGAGGCGATCCGCTCGGCCCTGGCCAGCCGCCCGGCACCCGCTCCGCCCGCTCCCCCCCCGCCGCCGCCGGATCTCTCCCCGATCGAAAGGGCCCTGGGGGCGGTCACCGAGGCCCTGCGGACCCCGAGGCCCGGGTCCACACCCGGGGATGCGGACTCCCCCCCGGAGGCGTCTCCCCACCAGATCCGGAGCCTCCTGCACGAGCTGGAGATGATCCATTCCACCCTCGCCACCCTGAAGGACGTGGCCGCCCAGCACCGGGACCAGCTTCGCGACGCCCGCGACCTGCTGGCCGCCCGGGCCCGGCAGGGGACGGTCGAGATCGAGGTGACCCAGGAAATGCTGTCCAATCAGGCGGCCCTTCTCGAACGCTTCCAGCAGATCCTCTCGGGGGCCACGGATGACAGGCGCCCCGGTCCACCGGCAACCCCGCCCCCACCCGACACCCCATGAAGAAGGTCGTCAGCACCCTCCAGCAGCTCGGCCAGAAGGCCCAGCAACTCCAGCAGGCGGTGGACGCCGCCCCGGACCGGATGAACCGGCTGCGGGATGCGGTGACCTTCACCGCGGGCCAGATCCATGAGCTCCGCAGCGGGGTGCAGGCCAGCGTCGCCGCCCTCCGCGCCGGCACCGACACCGATCTCGCCGCCATGCTCACGGAACTCGAGGAGGATGTCGCCGTCTTCGCCGAGGCCGGGTACGAACTGGCCGGCCTCGATCTGGAACCGGGGATCTCCCCACGCCTCACCGTGGTGTTCGAGCGGGCGTCGGATCCGGACCCCGAACTGCGCCAGCGACTCGCCGGGCGGCACGCGGGCCGACGGACCACCCATGCCGTCCTCAACGCCCTGTTCCGCGCCGCCGAACTGGCCGGACAGGTCAACCTGCCCCCGTTGGCCTACCGGGAGGTGCGGGTGGAGCTGGGCCCGACCCCCACGCTCCGCCTCGGATGGCGCCGGGGCGGACCGCAACCGCAGGCCGCCGGAACCCCGCCCCGCCTGCCGACCCCTCCCGCCCCAACGACTCCACCGTCCCGATCCGAACCCGGGTCCCCCCCCGCCCGCCCCGACACCCTGGCGTCCGGCTTCGGCGCCGGATCGTTCTTCGAGCCGCGGCCTCCGTCCCCTCCCCGCCCCTTGGTCCCAACCGCTCCCACCGCGCCCGGACCCGCGGAGCCCGCCGGACCTCCGGCTGCCGCCCCGGCTCCCGCCGCCGACTGGCGGACCGACGCCCTCGCCCGCTTCAAGAAGATGCCCGACCTGTCGCCGCGTCGGGACTGATCCCCCCGGAGTTTCTTACAGCAGCGAATCGGCGAGGCGGGCGATGTTCTGCGCCACCCGCGCCCGCCAGGGGCGGCGACGCCACTCCGCCAGCGTCAGTTCCGAGCTGTCCGCCAGCCACCGCTCCTCCGCGGCCCGGAACGCACCCCCGGTCCCCGGCCCGTCCACCAGAACCCCCACCTCCGCGTTCAGCGCGAAGGACCGGATGTCCATGTTGGCCGAGCCGAACATCGCCACGGAATCATCGATGGTCAGCAGCTTCGCATGCAGGAACCGGGGCCGGTGCCAGTGGATCCGCACGCCGGCCTCGAGCAGTTCCTCGAAGTACGACCGCTGCGCGAGGATGGTGAACCGCTGGTTCGACTCCGCCGACACCAGCAGGTGCACCGACACGCCGCGCAGCACCGCTGTCCGGAGCGCGTCGAGCAACGGTTCGCTGGGCACGAAGTAGGGGGTGACGATGCCCACCCGGTGGCGCGCCCCGTGGACCAGGCTCACCACCAGCGTCTCGAGGTTGCGGAAGCGGTACCCGGGTCCGGCCGGGATCACCTGCACGGCCGCCGGGCCGTCGGCCGGCACCTCCGGGAACAACGACGGATGGAAGATCGCGTCGGACCGTTCGATGAACCGGTCGCACAGGAACACCGCCTGCATCTGCGCCACCGCCGGACCCTCGATGCGGGCCACCAGCTCCTGGTTGGGATGGCCCGGGACGAAGTCGGGCGAGACGATGTTCTGGGAGCCGATGTGTCCGATGCGCCCGTCGATCACGACGACCTTGCGGTGGTTGCGGAGGTCGATCCGGGCGCGGTTGCGGCGCCGGAGGCCGACCGGCAGGGAGGCGGTGACCTCGATCCCGGCCCGTCTCCATCGGGAGCCGAATCGGCCAAGCCCGCCCTTGGATCCGTAGGCGTCGAGGACCAGCCGGCAGGTCACGCCCCGGGCCGCCGCCTCCTCCAACGCCGCGCTCACCCGCCCGCCGACCTCGTCGGCGCCATAGATGTAGGTCAGCAGGTGCACATGCTCCCTGGCCGACCGGATGTCGGCCACCAGCCGGTCGATCGACTCCTCGTAGCCGGTGACGACCTCGACGCGGTTCCCGCTCTGGAGGGGAAACGCGGTGAGGTTCTCGCCGAGGGCCGCCGCGGCGCGCAGTTGGGGAGGCAGGCCGTCCTGCCGTGGACACACCCGCGTAGGCAGCTCGGACACCGCCTGCCGGACCCGACCCGAGATTTCCTCGATCCACTCCCGTCGGCGGCGCGGGAGGTAGACCTGACCGATCACCAGGTAGAGCAGCAAGCCCGGCCACGGGAAGAGGAAGATCAGCAGGAGCCACGTCCGGGCCGCCGCCGGCGGGCGTCGCTGCGGCACGTACACCAGCATGGAGAGGCGGATCAGCCACTCGCTGACCAGATAGACCCAGCTGGCCTCGACCTCCATGCGACCCGCACCCTCCCTTCTCCGGCGTCCGACTTCAACCCCGGCCTGCCCTGACAGGAACGGGTTTCTGGTTTCCGTCCCCTCCGTCGGCCGCTAAACCCGGGCCGTGCCCTCGTCCCCCCCCCGACACCCGTTCGTCTCCGGCTCCACCTGGCTGACCTACGCGGCCCTGCTGGCGGTTGCCATCCCGTGGTACTGGCCATCGGGCGAACCCCGGCTGCTTCTCGGCGTTCCCCTGTGGGCCGTGGTCTCGTTCGGCGCCTCCGCCGCCATCTCGACATTCACCGCCTGGCTGCTGCTGCGTCACTGGCCGGACGAACCCGGAACGGACGGGCCCGACGTCCGTCGACACGGGAACCCGTCATGAACGAACCCGCCGTGCTGCCGTTCGGTCCGGGGGCCCTGACGTTCATCGGGTTCTACCTCGCCGCATTGCTGGTGCTCGGCTGGCTGGGTGGCCGCGCCCGGCGCGAGGACACGCTCCGGGACTTCTATCTCGGCGGCGGCTCCACGGGGCTTCTGGTCCTGTTCCTCACCCTCTATGCCACCCAGTACAGCGGCAACACGCTGTTCGGATTCAGCGGCAAGGCCTACCGGGTGGGCTTTTCCTGGATCACCTGCGTGCACTTCATGACCGCCATCACGGTGGGCTACCTTCTCTTCGCCCCCGCGCTCCACGCCCGGTCGCGACAACACGGGTACATCACCCCGCAGGACTTCCTCCACCACCGGTACCGGTCCCGTCTCTTCGACCTGGTCGGACCGCTGGTCATGATCGCCGCCCTCGCCAACTTCCTGCTCGCGCAGCTGATCGCCATGGGACGCGCCCTGCAGGGCCTCACCACGCTTCCGGACCACACCGCGTTCGTCTGGGGGGTCGTCCTGCTGGCGGGGGTGATGCTGGTGTACGAGACGTTGGGCGGGTTTCGGGCCGTGGCGTGGACCGACGTCATCCAGGGAGTGATCCTGATGAGCGGGATCGTGGCGCTCACCGGGATGATCCTGGTCCGCTACGGCGGATTGGGGGACGCCACCCGGATGCTGCTCGAAGAGGGTTCCGCGACGCGCGACCGGGTCCTGCCACCCGACGGGCCGGCCCTCCGGAGCTGGCTCAGCTACATCCTGATCTTCGGCCTTGGGGCGGCGCTGTATCCCCAGGCGATCCAACGGCTCTACGCCGCACGATCCGCCCGAGTGCTCGCCCGCAGCCTTGCCCTCATGGCCTTCATGCCGCTGCTCACCGCGGGCTTCGCCGTGCTGGTGGGAGTGGTCGGAGCCGCCCACCACCCGGGCCTCACGGGGAGTGATTCCGACCGGATCCTCACCCTCCTCTGCCGGGAGATCCAGCAGGCGTCGCCCCTCGGTCACGCCCTGGTCGTGCTCCTTTTCTCCGCTGTGCTCGCCGCGCTGATGTCGACCGCCGACTCCTGCCTCCTGACCATTTCCAGCATGGCCACCAAGGACGTCTACCAGCGTTTCCTCAACCCCGATGCCTCCGAGGCTTCGCTGACCCGCATGGGGAAGGTGTTGTCCTGGGTGGTGGTGGCGGTTGCGGCGGGGATCGCCATCTGGCTGGAGACACGCCCCGCCACCCCCACGCTCGTGCGGCTCCTCGACCTCAAGTTCGATCTGCTCGTCCAGTTCGTGCCGGCGTTCATGCTGGGGATCCACTGGCACCGCCTCCGTGGCGGGCCGGTCTGTGCCGGTTTCCTGACCGGTCTTGCGGTCACCTATTCGCTCTACGGCAACGAGGCAGTGGCCCGCTCGGGATTCCATCACGGCCTCTACGGCCTTGCGGCCAATCTCGCCGTGGCCATTGCCGGCAGTCTCCACCGACCCCGGAACCGGTCGGGAGAGCCCGGCCCCGGCGCGCCAGTCCTCCGGTCGGATGGACCCCCAGCCGACGGGGACCGCTGAAAAAGCAGACGAGTTGGAGGTCACGGCCGGCAGCCGATGACAGGTTCATCATCTGCCGGCGCACCTCCCCGGTGGTGACCGGCACGGTGGGTATCCGGCCACCCTGACCAACCGGCGTTTCCATGGTGACAGGCACGTCATCGACGAGCACCCCGCCACGGCGGTGACAGACTCCTTCGCGGCGGGGGGCCTCGACAGGGGTGACAGGCACCTTCGCGATGGGCGGGGATGCGACAGGAGTGACAGGCACCTTCGCGGGCCGGCTCGCCCCCACGGGGGTGACAGACTCCTCCGAATGTAACCTTCGCCCTTTCTTGGCGTAGTTCCCCTTGTCATGCGCATGGCCCGTATCAAGGCCGCCCCGGGCGGCCCCGCCGCCGACGGCTCCTCCGTCTTCCATTGCATCTCCCGCACCGTCGGCGGCCAACGCCTCCCCGCCGACCTCTGATCACCGAGTCGGTGTTTGTGCGTTACCGGGAACGCTTCGGAGCCAAACGCCGCAGCGGAGCCCGTCCCATCCGCCACGACCGCGAGCCGTCGACCGACGGAACGTGGTTCATCCCTTTTCCCGGTTCACAATTCCGCCCCGGCCCGTACGATCGCTCCTCCTGTGACCGCACCTGAGGAAATCCGCCGTCGTCGGACGTTCGCGATCATCTCCCATCCCGACGCCGGCAAGACGACGCTGACCGAGAAGCTCCTGCTCTATGGCGGCGCCGTGCAGCTGGCCGGATCGGTCACCGCCCGAAAGAACCAACGGGCCACCAGCTCCGACTGGATGGAACTGGAGAAGAAGCGCGGTATCTCGATCAGCTCCACCGTCCTCCAGTTCGACTACGACGGCTACCGGATCAACCTCCTCGACACCCCGGGCCACAAGGACTTCTCCGAGGACACCTACCGGGTGCTCACCGCGGTGGACGCGGTGATCATGGTCATCGACGCCGGCAAGGGCGTGGAGGCCCAGACGCGGAAGCTCTTCGAGGTCTGCGCCCGTCGCGGGGTGCCGATCTTCACGTTCATGAACAAGCTCGACCGGCCGGCGCTGGATCCGATCCGGCTCATGGATGAGCTGGAGGCGGTCCTCGGCATCCGTTCATGCGCCATGAACTGGCCGCTGGGGAGCGGGGTCGACTTCAAGGGGGTGTATGACCGGGCCGAACGGCAGGTGCACCTGTTCGAACGTGTCACCGGCGGCATGTACCGAGCCCCGGTCAACGTGACCGGCCTCGACGACCCCCAGGTCCGCTCCCGCCTCGATCCCGACACCTACCGCACCGTCGTGGAGCAGATCGAGATGATCGAGATGGCCGGGGCCGGGTTCGACCACGCCCAGGTGCTGGCCGGCAAGCTCACCCCGGTCTACTTCGGATCAGGTGTGAACAACTTCGGTGTCCAACTGCTGCTCGACAGCTTCCTGCGCCACGCCGCCGAGCCACGGGAACGGGTCGCCCGACCACCCGGCGCCGGCCCGGATGCCGACCCGGTCGTGGTCGATCCGACCCGGCCGGACTTCTCCGGGTTCATCTTCAAGATCCAGGCCAACATGGACCCCAAGCACCGCGACCGCATCGCCTTCGTCCGCGTGGTGAGCGGGAAGTTCGAACGGGACATGGTCGTCCAGCACGTCCAGTCCGGACGCAAGGTCCGCCTCAGCTCCTCCCACAAGCTCTTCGGAAACGACCGCGAAACGGTCGACGAGGCGTGGCCGGGGGACATCATCGGCCTGGTGGGGCACGACGGGTTCGGGATCGGCGACACGCTGACCACCGACGCCCGGATCTGCTTCGACGAGATCCCGCGCTTCACGCCCGAGGTGTTCGAGTACTTCCACAACCCGAACACGGCCAAGTTCAAGCAGTTCCGGCAGGGTCTCGACCAACTGCTGCGGGAGGGGGTGGCCCAGGCGTTCCAGCTCAAGGACACCGCCAGCCGGGTGCCCCTCCTGGCGGCGGTCGGGCCGCTGCAGTTCGAGGTGCTGCAATATCGCCTGGAGACGGAGTACGGGGCGGAGACCCGACGTGAGCCCGCCCCCTTCACCGCCGTCCGCTGGCTTCCCCCGGGGACGTCCGCCGAGACACTCGATGCCCTCAGTCTCCCCACGGGGGGACGCTTCGCCTTCGATGCCGACCAGCAGCCGGTGGCGCTCTTCCCGAGCGACTGGGCGATGAACTATTTCGCCCAGAACCATCCGGAGCTTCCCCTCAGCGACCTGCCGCCGACCCGCCGGCCATCCTAGCTTGGGGACGGTGGCGCGAGGCTCCTGCCGAGCCGCCTCCAACCCGCCCCGCTCCCTGTAGCCGCCGCCGATAGGCGGCCGGTGCCTCATCGCCCCGGCCAAAGCGCTGTCGACGCTTCGCTTTGCCACCGCAGTCCAAATGGGCGCCGGGCGATGTGGACTGCCACGGGAAGCGTCGGCGCCACGCGGCTTTGGAGGTGCGCTGATGGCAATATGGGGTTGGCAAAACAGGGTGATCCCGAAAGCGCATCGGCGAGGATGGAACCATGAACACATCACACCCTCCGGCCCGGCCGATCGGGCGCGTCCCAGCGCCACCGGGGGCGGCCGACGGCCGGTGGATCCTTGCACTGCTGTGGATCTGCCTCACCGGGTTCCCGGTCCGGGCGGCTGAGGTCTATGACTGTGAGGTGCTCACGATCAACCAACCACTGGACGGCCAGGACGGATGGCGCCTGCTCCCGGGACAGGGCACCGTGGACGTGGCGCCGGGTGGTCTGGATGAGAATGCCACCGTCGTGCTCCGGCATCGGGATACCGTCCCGCAGAATCAACCGGCCTTCGCCACCCGGATCAGCGATGCACGGTTCGACTTCGTCGGCTTCACCGGCCACGAGACGAATGCCGTCCTCCAGTTCGAGGCCACCGGTGAACACGTGGCGCTCTTCGCCCTCGGGCGGGATCTGGATGGGGATGGCCATCTGACGGCCGACAAGGGGGAGATCGGGCCGGCTTTCGGGGTACATGACCGCCGGTTCCGCATCCAGGAGGCCAACCTGGGAGCCGTGCACGACGACAACTTCAACATCGGCGGTGGCGACGCCAACAGCGGCAACGACTACTACCAGATCCGGCTCCGGCTGGACTTCACGGCCAATGGTGGCGACGGCCTGGGGACGCTGCTGTTCAGGAACCTCACGGATGGTGACACGGGCTTCCATTCCGTCCCCGGTGTGCGCAACCAGCCGTTGGGCCTGCTCCGGCTGGCCCCGGGCGCGCGCCCGGCCTTCTGGAACGCCCTCTGGGTGCAGCTTCAGTCCAACGGCAACAGTGTTCCGATCGCCGACAACTTCATCGCCAACCTCAACGGGATCCAGCTCACCGGTCTCGCGCCGGCGGGAGGCGATCTCCTGCTGCTGCAATGGCGGGGTGGAACCGGACCCTACCAGGTGCAGCGCCGGCCGGACCTGCTGACCGGAATCTGGGTCGATGTTGGCGAGCCCACGACCGCGTTGAGTGCCGCGGTGGGTGCGGACGGTTCCGCCGGGTTCTTCCGCGTGACCCAGCCCTGAGAATCGCTCGGCTCCGTCGGGGCGAGCCTGCGATCCGGATCGATTCCGACCCCGACCCCGAGGGGTAAGCCGGCTCGCAGGGACGCTCGGGTTGGGTGTCTGGGCCGGGAATCGGTGGCGCGAGGCTCCCGCCGAGCTGCTCCGCTGCCGCCGCGCTCCCCGTAGCCGCCGCCGATAGGCGGCCGGTGCCGCATCGCCCCGTCCAAAGCGGTGTCGACGCTCCACTCTGCCACCGCAGTCCAAATGGGCGCCGCGCGGATGTGGAGTGCGGCGGGAAGCGTCAGCGCCACGCCGCTTTGGAGGCCGGACGGAGCTCGCGGGGACGCTCGCGCCACCGCTTTGGAGGCCGTTCGACAGGACGGTGGCGCGAGGCTCCCGCCGAGCTGCTCCGCTGCCGCCGCGCTCCCCGTAGCCGCCGCCGATAGGCGGCCGGTGCCGCATCGCCCCGTCCAAAGCGGTGTCGACGCTCCACTCTGCCACCGCAGTCCAAATGGGCGCCGCGCGGATGTGGAGTGCGGCGGGAAGCGTCAGCGCCACGCCGCTTTGGAGGCCGGACGGAGCCCGCGGGGACGCTCGCGCCACCGCATGGGGGTGGGGACGATCCCCAGGGTTCTTCCGCGTGCGTTACCCCGCCGGGTCCCACTCCAGCCCACCCGGCAGGTCGACCCCGGCGTACTCGAGGTGCAGCACCCGGCGGTGGCGTTCCGAGGTCGATCGGCCCGACGCGTGCAGGATCAGGGGGCACATCAACAGGGCGTCGCCCCGGCGGGCCTCGCAGACCACCTCGGGAGTGACGGTGCGGAGGCGCTCGATCCCGTCCGCCCCGAGGCGTCCCTGTCGATGCGAGCCCGGCAGGATGCGCAGGGCGCCGTTCGAGGCGTCGACATCGTCGAGGTGCAGCCGGACCGTCACCATGTGGCGGAGGATCTCCGCAGGCGGCTGGACATGGACTCTCCCGTCCTTCCGGCTCCAGGGGCCGAAACCCGAAACCCCGGTCCGGCGCTGCACGACGATGGTCAGGTCCTGGTGCCACGGCACCAGCCAGTTGGTCGCCGGGGACTTGTCGAAGAGGATTCCCCTCACCGGACGTGGCGTGCCGCTCATCAGCGGGGACACGACATCGAGGAAGGCCGCGGAGGTCGCCAACCGATGGACTGCCGGGTGGGCAAGCAGGCCGCGGCGTCCGGCGCGGTCGACGGGGCCGAGCGCGGCCAGGAGCGCATCAACCTGCCCCGGTTGGACCAGGGCGCGGGCCGTGCAGAACCCGTCGTGGTGGAATCCGGCGTTCATCCTCACTCCGGCCGCTTCAGGTGCCGCTCCGTGATCTCGACCCGATGCAGCTCGAGTCCGGCATCCTCGACGACCGTGAGGGCGTAGATGTCGTTGAGCTCGAGCCCGGTGGGCGATGGGGAGAGTTCGGGCTGCAGGGGGCGGAAGGCGGACACGGGCAGCTCCACCGTCCACGTCTCCCCGGCCGGTCCGAGCGCGGATGCGGGGACATCCACCTCGAATTTCCCGGCGAAGACACCGCGCATGCGCTGGGTGCTGAAGCCGAGTCGCACGGTGTGCTCCCGCAGGGTGCGTCCGGTGAACCGCACCCGGGAGTCGGGCCGGAGCTCGACGGGGCGGCCCGCGGTGAGGAACGCGGAGACGCCGACGACATGCAGCATCACGGGCGGATGGTTGGGAACCGGCCAGAGCAACGGCACGGCGCGGAGGCGGGCCGGAAGGCCGTCCTCCGGGGACCTCCAGTGCCCGAGGACCACGGCGGGAAAGTCCTCCGCGGCGCAGCGCCAGGCGGTGACGGGTGGCGGCTGGGGCCCGATGACGGGCGGCCGGGCGGGGGACAGGGCGACGCGCGCCTGGAAGCCGGCGGGGATCGCCCTCGCCGCGCCGTCGGGAACCTGCCCCACCCGGGCCAGCCCCTCGTTCACCCGGACGATCGTCTCGCCGGCGGTCGCCTGCAGGTCGAACTGGGCGCCGGAGGCCTCCAGGACGGCGGTCGGCGTCCGCACGGACAGCCGGGCGGGCGGGCGGTCGACGGACGGGCTGAACCAGAGGTTTCCGCGTTCCAGGCTGACGCGGGTGGTGCCGGCTTCCGGGCGGACGAGGCGCATGGCGGATTCCCCGGCCACGGTGAGCCGGGATCCGTCGCGCAGCTCCAGCTCGATCCACGAGTCGCAGGAGCGTGTCCCGACCACGTCGCCCGCGCGGAGGCGCGCGCCGAGCGGCACGGCGCGCTCGGCCGAGCCGCGGGTTCCGAAGAACCCGCTGGCGCCGGTGACCTTGGTGACCCGCGCCACCTCGCGCCCCCCGGAGCGGAGCCAGAGGATGCCGACGCCGAGAAGCATCGCCACGGCGGCGGCGGCGGCCGCCGGGATCCAGCGGTGCCGTCGGGGCGGATTCCCGGGGAACGGCACGGGGGGCATGCCGTCATGGGCAAGGGCCGCCCCGGTCCGATCGAGGTCGGCCGCGGCGACCGCCTGTTCCGCCAGGTCGCGCAACAGCCTCCGGGCCCCGGGATCCGCGGCCAGTTCGGCCTCGAGGGCCGCACGCTCCGCCGCGTCGGCCGTCCCGTCGAGGAGCCGCACCAGACGCTCGATCCGGGAGTTCCCGTCCTTCACCGCACCCCCTCCGCCGGGCCGGCCATCCGGCCCTCCACGCATTCCCGCAACTGCCGATGCAGCCGGGACAGCCGCTGGTAGACCGCGTCGAGTCCCAGTCCGAGCCGCGCCGCGACCTCCTCGCAGCTGTGTCCCTCGAAGTAGCGGAGCCGGAGCAGGGACCGGGCCGCCTCGGGTGCGGCCCGGAGGCACTCGGCCAGGGCGTCCAGCCGTTCGCTGCCGGCGGGGATGTCCGACTGCCATTCCCGGTCCAGCAGGTCCAGGACGCCGTCGTCGAGCCCGACCCTCTCCCGCCGGTGGCGACGCAGCCAGTCGATGCCCTCGCGGCGGATGGAGATGAACGCCCAGGACAGCAGTGCGCCCTCGCCGGGGAAGGGGGTGCGGCCGGACATGGCCTTGAGGGTGACGTTCTGGAACAGGTCCTCGGCGGCGTGGGTGTCCCTCACCACCAGCCACGCGGCCGCGGAGAGCCGGGTCCGCGCCTGCATCAGGCACTGGAGGATCTCCGACTCGGCCAGCTTCGCGGCGGGGTTCATGACGGTGTGGGCGCGGGACATTCGTCGGCTGCGCGCCGCACGGGACGCTGCCGCGGGCCGTTCAACAGGCGGCCGATCCATGTGTAGCGGACGAGGAAGTGGTAGGACAGCAGCAGGATCGCGGTCAGGAGGATCGAGAACAGGGGCAACTTGACCCAGGCCGGGGCGGGCCATCGGCTGATGAGCGCCTGGCCGGCGATGCACAGCGGCAGGTGGGCGAGGTAGAGCCAGTAGGACGCGTCGGACACGTACCGGATCGTCCGGTTCTCACGGGTGAGCAGGGAACGGAACATCCCGATCCCGCCCAGGCACATGCCCCAGGCGAAGAGGGACTGGAGGAGGACGGAGGCGGTCCGGTGGAGCGACGGCGGGAGCAGGGTGTCCCGGAACCCGAACATCCCGGTGGCGAACTCGAGGGCCGACGGGAAGACGACCAGCATCGTGATCGGCAGGATCCAACGCCATTCCGCCCCCAACCGGCCGGCATGGTCGTCGCCGTCGTGCCAGACCGCGCCGAAGAAGAAGAAGATCGCGTAGTAGAGAAGGACATGCGGCATCGGGATCACGCCCATCGAGGTGTCCGGTCCGAGGCCGAGGTTGAATTCCATCAGGGCGGTTGGGATGGCGGTGAGGGGAACAAGCCAGAGGAGGCTGGCGGGCGAGAGGATCAGCCCGTGGGGCCGCACCCGCCATCCGAACCGCCGGGCGAGGAGCGCGTAGACCGAGAAGATGGCCACCAGCCACACCAGGAACCACAGGAACCAGATCAGGGTGAAGATCGGCCGATGCACCAGCAGGTCCCAGAGACCCTGCCCGGGTGAAGCTGCGCCGGGCCGTGGGCCCGCCGTTGGAACGGCCTCGGCCCCGGCCGCGGTGAGCAGCCCGCGGACCGTCTCCCGGCCCTCCGCCCACCGGGCCCGGTCGACCGCGATCCCCAGCAGCCCGCCGATGTACTGGACGGCGGCGAAGTCCTGTCCGGCGCTCCGCAGGGGGGTCTCCCCGTCCCGGCTCCGGGCGTTGACGTCGGCACCCCGCCCGATCAGCAGGCCGACGACATCGGCATGTCCGAGGAACGCCGCGCCGTGCAGGGCGGTATGGCCGTCCCGGTTGGGGATGTCCACGGGCGAGCCCTGGTCGAGGAGCAGTTCGGCTGCGTCCGGTTGCCCGTTGAGCGCCGCCCACTGGAGCGGGGTCACGCCGAAGACGGGGTGCAGGTTGGTGACGTCCGCGGGAGTCCGCAGGAGGTCCCGGGCGACCGCCAGGTCGCCCTCCCGGAGAGCGTTCCACAGGCTGGGCGCAGCAGCCCGGGCGGCTCCCGGTGCTGCCGGGTTCGCCGAGGCCTGGCGGAAGGCGAAGCCCACCGACCAGTTCACCGCCGGGGCGACGGTGACCAGGCCCAGCAGGCAGGGGATGAGGACACGTCGGGTGCGGTGCCAGAGCAGGGCCCGCAGCCCCTTGCGTCGCCAGAGCATCGCCGTGAAGAACCCGCTGACGAGCATGAAGAGCTGCATGCGGAAGCCGTGGACCCAGGCCTGGAAGATGAAGGGCCATCGGGCCTGGGCGATGTCCTGCACCATCCACGGGAACCCGGCCGCGAAGGAGAGGGCGGCGTGGTAGACGATGCCGATGAGCATCGCGGCGGCGCGCAGGGCGTCGAGGTCGTGGAGTCGCTGATGGGAGGAGGCGGCGGGTGTCATGGGTGGTGAAGGAGCGGGCGCGTCGTCGTCAGGGCGTCCGGCGCCAGGCCCGGGCGACTTCCTCCGCGAGCACCAGCACGCAGGGGACGAGGATCAGGGTGATGGCGGCGCCGAACAGGACGCCGAACCCGAGCGAGACGGCCATCGGGATGAGGAACTGGGCCTGGAGCGACTTCGCCAGCATCAGGGGGGCGAGGCCGGCGAAGGTCGTGGTGGAGGTGAGGAGGATCGGCCGGAAGCGGCGGACACCGGCCTCGATGGCCGCCTCGCGCAGCGGGCGGCCGGTGGCGCGGCTCCTGTTGATGTGGTCCATGAGGACGATCGAGTCGTTCACCGCCACCCCGGCCAGGGCGAGCATCCCGAACACGGAAAGGTAGGAGGGGGTGACGCCGAGGAGGAGGTGGCCGGCGAGGGCGCCGAGGACGGCGAACGGGATGGCGAGCATCACGAACAGGGGCTGCAGCAGGGACCGGAACGGGATGGCGAGCATCGCGTAGAGGGCGAGCAGGAGGGCGGCGGAACCGAGCAGGGTGCGGCGCCGGGTCTCCACCGCCTCGGCCACCCGGCCCTTGAACTGGAAGCTCAGGTCCCCCGCCTCCCGGCAGAGCTCCCGCAGCCGGGGCTCCAGATCCCGCGCCACCGCGAGGACGTCGACCGTCTCGTCCGCCGGCTGGCCGCCGATGCGGATCACCTCCGCGCGGTCGTTGCGCTCGACGAACGAGGGGGCCTTGGTGAAGCGGATCTCCGCGACCGCGTCGAGGGGCACATCCACGCCGCGCGGTGTCCGGATCTTCATCCGGTCCAGCGTGTGGAGGGTCTCGCGGTCGGCCCGGGGAAGCCGGACCATGACGCGGAGGTCGTCGACGCCCCGCTGCACCCGCTGGGCCTCCTCGCCGAAGAAGGCCTGGCGGACCTGCCGTGCGAGGAGCGCCTGGGTGAGGCCCAGTTCGGCCGCGCGCGGACGCAGGGTGAGCTCGAGCTCGTCCTGTCCGAAGTTCACTTGGGCCCACGCGGTCCGGATGCCCGGCTGCGCCTGGATCAGCGCCTTCATCTGCTCGGCCACCGCCGCCTTTTCCGCCGAGGTGGGGCCGCGCAACTCGAGGTGCAGGCTCTCGTCGGCGTACTCCCGTCCCGCCTCCAGGGAACGCTCGGCGAGGATGCGGAACGTGACCGCCTCGGGGATCGGCCCGACGAGCTCGGTCCACCGCCGCGCGATCTCGCCGTTGCGCGGACCGGGCGTGGTGCGGTCGCCGGGATCGGTGATCTCCACCGACACCGAGCCCCGCGACCGGTCGAAGCCGCCGCCCGGACCGTATCCGCCGGCGACCAGGGCGACGTTGCGGACGAGGGATTCCCCGGTGCCCGGGTCCACGTACTCCCGACGGACCTGCTCCAGCGCGGCATGCAGGCGGTCGACATAGCGCGAGGTCACGTCCAGCGGGGTGTCGTCGGGCAGGTCGAGGATGGCGGTGATGCGCAGGGTGTCGACCGACGGGAAGGACACGAACGGCATCCGTCCGCCGCGGATCCACCCGGCCATCAGCAGGGCGAGGGTGACGAAGGTGCAGAGGACGGTTCCCCGCCAGGCCACGGCCCGTTCCAGGACCGGGCGGTAGATGCGCCGGATGAACCGTTCCAGGCCGTCTGCGACCCGCGCCTGGAGCCGGGCGAACGCGTGGGTGGACGGCGAGGCGTGCAGGTGCTTGAGGTGGGCGGGCAGGATGAGCTTGGACTCGATCAGGGAGAACAGGAGGACCGGGACCACCACCGGCGGCACCTGTTTGGCGTAGTCGCCCCAGGTCCCCTCGAAGAAGAACATCGGGAGGAAGGCGACCACTGTGGTCAGGACGCCGAAGGTCACCGGCAGGGCGATCTCGCGGGTGCCGGTCACCGCCGCCTCGAGCGGGGGCAGGCCCGCCTGCATGTGGGCGTGGACGTTCTCGCCGGTGACGATGGCGTCGTCGACCACCATGCCGAGCACGAGGATGAAGCCGAACAGGCTCATCACGTTCAGGGTGACGCCCAGCCAGGGCAGGACGAGGAGCGAGCCGGCGAAGGCGACCGGGATCCCCCACAGGATCCAGAAGGCGAGCATGGGCCGGAGGAACAGGCCGAGCACCAGCAGGACCAGGAACGCCCCCTGGGCCATGCCGGAGACGAGGGTCGCGAGCCGGTCCCGGATCACCCGCGATTCGTCGCTCCAGACATGCAGCCCGATCCCCTCGGGGAACCGCTCCCGGGCGCCGTCCACGTAGTCGCGGACCTGTCGGGAGATGGCGAGGGCGCTCTCGCCGCCGGTCCGCATCACCTGCACGAAGAGCGCCGGCCGGCCGTTGAACTCGATGCGTTTCAGGTCCTCCTCGAATCCGTCGAGGATCCGCGCCACGTCGCCGAGGCGCAGCTCCGAGCCGTCGGCCGCCCGCAGGGGGATCCGGGCGAAGTCCTCCCCGGTGTAGGCCTGGCCCCGGGTGCGGACGATCAGCCGTCCGCTGCGGCTCTCGATCGATCCCGCCGGCAGGTCGATGGAGAAGCGGCGGATGGCGTCGGCAAGGTCCTGGAAGGTGAGCCCGTAGGCCTGGAGCCGCTCGGGGCCGGCCTCGATGCCGATCTCGAAGCGGCGGGCGCCGTCCAGCACGGCGCGGCTCAGGCCCGGCAGTTCGAGCAGGTCCTCCTGGACGCGCCGGGCCAGCCGGCTCAGTTCGGCCGGGGCCACGCTCCCCGTGACCGCCACCGTGAGCACCGGCAGGTAGTTGCCGGATTCGGGGATG
Organism: uncultured Verrucomicrobiota bacterium; assembly: GCA_964525755.1. Classification (GTDB taxonomy): domain Bacteria; phylum Verrucomicrobiota; class Verrucomicrobiia; order Limisphaerales; family UBA9464; genus UBA6176. Next base: position 21,326 of record CAZGIK010000038.1, on the reverse strand, counting down.
AACACCCGGGGGCGTTCGGTCTCGCCGGGGAAGGTCGTGATCGCGTCGACCCGCGCCTTCACGTCGTCCATCACCCGCTGCGGATCCGCCCCCGGCTCCAGCTGGAGGTAGAACCGGGCGTAGCCGCGTGAACCGTCGGCATTGAGCTGCCGGATGCCCTGCACCCCCTCCAGCGCCTCCTCGATCGGGATCAGGATCGCCCGCTCCACGTCCTTGGCCGTCGCCCCCCGGTACGGCATCTCGATCATCACGGTGTTCCAGCTCAGCGCCGGGGTCACCTCGAGCGGCACCCGGAAGAAGGCGGAGTGCAGGCCCGCCAGCAGGATGGCGACCATGAGGAAGTTGGCCGCGATGCCGTTGTGGGCGAACCAGCGGATCATGGGGCACCTCGCGGGGCGGCCGGACCGTTCGTGCCGGTCGGACGGAGCGTGTCGGCGTCGGCGGCCGGAATGATCTCCACCCGGGCCCCCTCGGGCGCGTAGACCAGGTGGGTGGTGGCCACGAGCGCGCCGGACGGAATCCCGGGGTCCCGGGCGATGACATGCTCCTCGTCCGACCAGATGGGTGTGATGCGTCGGGAGGACAGGGTGAGCGTGGCGGGATCCACCAGGTGGATGCGGTCGAGTTCCCTCACGGCGATCCGCGGCACGACGAGGACGTTGGTCAGGGTCGAGCCCGGCAGGAACCCGGTCACCGGCTGGCCCGGGCGGAGCGGCGGCAGGCCGCTCTCAACGCCGAACGGGTCGTCCACGCGGACGATGACGAACCGTTCCAAGGTGTTGCCGTCGAGGACCTGCTCCCCGCGCACCACATGGCCCCGCCAATGGAAGGCGGGGTCGGGGTCGAGGGAATCCTGCAGGGCCACCGGCAGGAGCGGTTCTTCCGGAACCTCGACCCGGAATGCCGTGGCACGTCCCGGGCTGGGGGGAACCTCGACCTGTCGGATCCGTTCGCCCGGGAGCCTCAGGAAGTCGAGGGCGGCGCCGGACACCGGCAGCCGGACCTCGATGGCATCGACGGCGAACACCTCGCCCAGGGGCGTGCCGGGGGTGACCCACTGGCCCGGACCGACCGTCCGACGTCGGACGCATCCGTCGAAGGGTGCCCGCACCCGGGTCCGCTCCAGGTCGCGACGGGCCCGGTCCAGCTGGGCGGCCGCGGTGGCCGCGTCGGCACGGGCCTGGGCGAGGAGGGCGGCCGTGGTCTCCGCCTGGGCGGTGGGGAGGAGGTTGTTCCGGAGCAGCTCGGCGTCCCGCTGCTGGTTGAGCTCCGCCAGACGGGCGGCGGCCCCGGCCGCCTGCACCCGGGCCTCGGCCATGGCGAGCGCGTTGCGATGATCCCCGTCGTCCAGCTCGACGAGCACCGAACCGGCCCCGAAGAACGCGCCGTCCTCGAACTCCGGCGCCACCCGGGCCACCCGGCCGGCGACCTGGGCGCTGAGGGGGACCTCCTCCCGGGCGCGAACCACCCCCAGCGAGCGGACGACCACCGGGAAATCCCGCGAAACCAGCTCGACGGCACGGGTGCGGATCGGCGGGGGAACGGCCGGCGGCGGGGATTGCCGGGCCGGCTTGCGCGACAGGAAGCCGTACCCGGCCACCCCCAGGGCGAGGACGGCGACAGCGACGACCCCCTGCACCCGCCGGGCCCGGTCGGGGGCCCGGGGCGTCGTCGCGGGATCACCGGCCCCGGTCTGCTGCGAATCGTTCATGCACCGTGGACCCCCCGCCGGATGCGACGGTTGGTTCCTGGCGAGTGGAACGGACGGCACGGAGAATCCTGACAAACCGGCAGGAGCCGATCCTTCCATCGGGGGTGCCGGGCGGTCGGCATGGCAAGATGCGAGGGCTTTTCGCCCCAATCGGTCCGGCGGACTGGCCGTGGACTGCCAGCTTTGACATAACCGAGTCAGCGACCCATGCGGATGGCCCGCAGCGGGTCGGAAGGAGATCCATGTCCCACAACACCCGTGTCCGTCGTGTTGGCTGCGCCCTGGGGGCGCTGGCCGCGTTCACCCTTCTCCCGTCGGCATCCGTCGGCGCCGCCACCGTCTCCTGGGATGGCGGCGGCGATGGCACCTCGTGGTCGGATCCCCTGAACTGGTCGAGTGACGTCCTGCCGGGACCCGATGACACCGCCGTGCTGAACGTCGCGGCCGAACCGGCGGTGGTGCTGACGGGCCCCGCCGTGACCGTGGCGGTGCTGGACTGCCGCGAGACGCTCACCCTGGCGGGGGACGGTCTGACGGTCACCGGGGCGGCCACCGTCCGCAACCAGGTGCTGCGACTGGAGGGCGGCTCGCTGTCGTCCGGCAGCCTCACGGTGATCGACGGCGCGTTCGAGCAGGCGGGTGGCGCGGTGACGGGGGATGTGACCCTGGTCCGGGGCCGGCTGGCCCTGACCGGAGGAACCGCCGCCGGCGTGACGTTCCACCTGCGCGGGACCGGCACCTTCACCGGCGAACTCCCGGCCGATGCCATCGCCGCCCTCGAGGGGAGCGTGGCCGAGGGGTTGTCGCGCTGGTCCGTCGAGGGGGAGTGGCTCAATCGCGGCATCGTCCGGCTGACTTCGGTATCGAATGATTTCATGGACCGGGGTGCGTACCTCTCTGTGCCGGAGGGGGCCCTGTTCCGGAACCTTCCCGGGGGCCGGGTCGTGGCCGAGCCCGGGGCGGGGGATGGGCGCCGCTTCGACGGACCGCTGCTGAATGAGGGCGTGGTCGAGGCGACGGGGGTGGAGCTGCAGTACCGGGGGGCGTTGGAGTCGCGGGGCGGACGGTATCTGGGGAATGTCCGGATCCTCGAATCGACCCTGCGCCTGACGGCCGTGCCGACGGAGGCCGCCACCCTGCTCCTCCACGGGACCGCCAACCGGCTGCTCTCGGACATCCCGGCCGACACGACGGTCCAGGTGACGAGCACTGTCGGGTTCGGGATCTCCCGGCTCACGCTGCCGGTCGGGGTGGGGAATGACGGCGTGCTGCGACTGGCTCTCGCCGACGATGATTTCCGGGATCTCTCGCCCGAGGTGGTGGTCTCGGAGGGGACCTTCACCAACCGCGCGTCGGGTCGGCTGGAGGTCCGGGCGGTGCAGGGGGATTCCCGCCGCTTCACCGGCAGCCTGCGCAACGAGGGCACGATCGCCGTCGAGCCGGGGATCATCCTGACCGTCCAGGGGACGGGACCGGAGTTCACCCAGGCGGGAGGTGCTTTGTCGGCCGACGGCGAGTTCGTCCTCGAGTCCGGAAGTTTCCGCTACACCGGGGGTGCGGTGTCGGGGACGGTGCGGGGCCGGAACTGCCGGTTCGAGATCGGCCCCGGCATCGCCGGTCCCGCCACGCTGCGGGCCATGGGCCCGGGCAACGTGTTCGTCGGAAACGCCTCGCCCGGGGTCACCCTGTGGGTCGAGTCGAATGTCCCGTGGGGACAGTCCCGGCTGGCGGTGGAGGGCGGGGCGGTGAACGAGGGGATCCTCCTGCTGCGGACCAGCTCCAACGACTTCCGCGACCTGGGCTGCTACCTCGACATCCCCACGGGCGCCCGCCTGCACAACCGGTCGACCGGGCGGATCGTGGCCGAGGCGGGTACCGGGGATGGCCGGACCATCGCCGGCGGGCTGCTGAACGAGGGATCGATCGAGGCGCCGGACACCGCCCTCGAGTTCCGCGGGGCGCTGGAGTCGCGCGGGGGGATCTACGAGGGGGACGTCCGGTTCTTCGCCTCCGACCTGTCCCTGACCGCGGAGCCGTCGGAACCCACCACCCTGTTCCTCTACGGCCCGGACAACCGGCTGCTGACCGGCATTCCGTCCGGCACCACGGTGCAGGTGACCAGCACGGTGCCGCAGGGATTCGCCCGGCTGACCCTCCCGGAGGGTGTGGCCAACGACGGTGTCCTGCGCCTGGCCCTTGTGGGAAATGATTTCCGCGACCTGTCGCCCGAGGTGGTGGTGGCGGACGGAACCTTCACCAACCGTGCCGGTGGCCGGCTGGAGGTCCGGGCGGTGGAGGGCGACGGGCGGCGGTTTGTGGGCAGTCTGCTCAACGAGGGAACGATCGAGGTGGAGGAGGGCATCACCCTGACCCTGCAGGGGGACGCCCCCGTGTTCACCCAGTCGGCGGGCAGCTTGGTGGCGGACGGGCAGTTCTTCCTTGAGACCGGTACGTTCCACCTGGCGGGCGGCGAGCTGTCGGGACTGGTGCGCGCACGGAACAGCCGGGTGCGGACCGACGCCGCAATGACCGCTCCGGGGACGGTCCGGATGGTGGGGGCGGGCAACGTCCTGGAACGCCACGAGGCACGCGGGGTGGCGCTCTGGATCGAGGGGACGACGGCCTGGGGCCTGTCGCGTCTGACCGTGCCCGGGAGCACCGTGTCGGCCGGGACGATCCACCTGACCACCACCAGCAACGACTTCGCGGACCGCAGTGCCTACCTCCTGGTGGAGCCCGGGATGACCCTCACCAACGCGCCCACCGGCCGGATCACGGTCGAGGCGGCCGCCGGGGATTCGCGGAACCTCACCGGCCATCTCTGGCACCAGGGCGTGATCGAGATCGGACCGGAGACCGCGCTGAACGTGTACGAACGGCTGGATCTGGACGGCGGGTCGGTCTCGGGCGAGCTCCGCCTGTTCAACACCGACATCGCCACCTGGCGCCCGGCCTCGCAGCCGTCCGTGCTGCCGGTGTACGGGACCGGCAACCGGTGGGTCGGCGATGTCTTCCCGGGCTACACCGTCTGGATCCGGGGCACCACGGGGTGGGGCCTCGCCCGGCTCACGGCGCCGGAGGGGTTCGTCAACCACGGGACCCTCCGCCTCGAGACGGCGAACAACGACTTCGCGGACCGCAGCAGCCACCTGGCCGTCACCGCCGGCGTGCTGCGGAATGCCGTCGACGGCCGGATCGAGATCCTGCCGGGGGCGGGGGATGACCGGCAGCTCTCCGCCGAGCTGCAGAACGAGGGCGTCCTGCAGGTGGCCACCACCGCCAGCCTCGGCCGGGCCGGTGCCGGCCATGTGAACACCGGCACGATCCGGATCGAGGGCGGGGCGACACTCACCGTCTCCGGATCGGGCCTGGAACAGTCGGTCACTGGACGGCTGGAGGGGGTGGGGACGCTCGACGTCCAGGGGGTGGCGTACGCCGACGCCGGGACGGTCTCGCCGGGCGCCTCTCCCGGGGCGCTGACCATCCGGGGAAACCCCGCGTTCGGACCGTCGCACCAGCTCGATCTGGAGGCAGCGGGCGTGGAGGCCGGGGTGAGCCTCGACCGTTTGGCGATCGACGGCACGGCCCGCCTGGGCGGCACGCTGCGCCTGGTGCTGACCGACGAGTTCGTGCCCATGGTGGGAGATGTGTTGCCGGTGCTGACTTTCACCGGGGTTCGTGGCGCCTACGGCACGGTGGAGCTTCCCGCGCTGCCCGCGGACCGGGCCTGGCTGCCCGAGTACACGACCGGCGCCTTCCGGCTCTCGGTCATCGACGCGGCGGACGCCACCAACCGTCCGCCGTCGATCGTCGCGCAGCCCGTGCCGGTCACCGTGGTGAAGGGGCGCACGGCGGAGTTCTTCGTCACCGCCAACGGCACGGGTCCCCTGGGCTTCCAGTGGCAGCGCGATGGCGAGGATCTGGACGGGGAAACCGCCCCGGTCCTCGCCCTGACCGGGGTCCAGCCCGAACAGGCCGGCACCTACCGGTTGGTGGTCTCCAACGAGGCGGGGACCGTGACCAGCGAGGAGGCTCTGCTGACGGTCCTGCCGGCCGTCGGGACGCTGATCCCGGTCGAGGACGCCGTCCTCGCCGCGGTGCCGGCGATCGGCGGCGACGGGGTGGAGGTGGACGTGTACAACGCGATCGGCGGGGGGCGGGCGCCGACGTTCGAGGACCTGGAGGGAGTGTCGCCGACGGGGTCGACACCCAGTCCGTTCATCGACTTCCCCCGGCCGGGCAGCACCATCGCCGTCGGCACGAGCTTCGACACCTTCTTCGCCGACACCACCACGCCGCCGGCGAGCCTGTCGGCCGTCGCGGCGGCCAACTTCCTCCTCGACCACGAGTTCCTGCTGAAGGTCGACCCGGCCGACGACCTGCATCCGGACACCCCCGAGGTGGACATCGACCTCGGGGTGGGCAGCGACGACGGGTTCCGGCTCCGGGTGGGCTCGGTGGAGCTCGGGAGCGCCGGGGATCGCGGGTTCCAGTACTCCTGGTACACGGTCTCGTTCCCCACCGGGGGGCTGTATCCGGTGCGCCTGCTGTTCGCCGCCAACGCCGTCGGGTCGAGCGGCCTGGAGTTCTCCTGGCGCACCGCCCGTTCCGGCCAGCAGGTCGTCCCGCAGGACGCCCTCTACCGGGGCGTGCCGCTGGGCGACCGGCTGGTGACGTTCGACGATCTCGAGGCCGGCGCGGAGGTGGCCGGGCAGTATGCGGCGGAGGGCGTGGTGTTCAGCACCCTCGCCGGCAACCCCCGGGTCACAGCGGATGATCCCGACCGCTTGGTGCCGGTCTCCCCGCCCCATGTCCTGGGCGAGCCGGACCCGCTGGCGGAGCCGTTCACGGTCGAGTTCACGTTCGTCACGCCCGACGGCGGGTTCCCGGGCGCGACCCCGTTCGTCAGCTTCTTCGTGATCGACGCCGAGGAGGGGGGCGTCCGGGTGGAGGCGTTCGACGGTTCGGGAACCAAGGTCTTCGACGAGGAATTCCACGGGGGCGCCGCCGCGCGGGAGCAGGTGGTCATCGGTGCCCCGCAGATCGCCCGGGTGCGCGTCACCCAGCTCGACGCCGCCGACCCGGTGGCGATCGACCATGTGAGCTTCGCCACCCCGGTGCCCCTGAACCTGCCGCCGATCCTGTCGCAGATCCCGGACGTCACGGTGGACGAGGGCGGGACCGTCGCCTTCCGGGCCGAGGCCACCGATCCCGACGAGGGCCAGGTGGTGCGGTTCAGCCTCCGGGCCGGCGGGCCGGCGGGTGCGGCGATCGACCCGGTCACCGGGGAGTTCACCTGGAACACCTCCGAGATCCACGGCCCGGGCGAATACGTCGTGGTGGTGGTGGCCACCGACGATGGCGAGCCGCCCCAGGCGGCCGAGCAGGAGGTGGCGATCGGCGTGCGGGAGGTGAACCTGCCCCCGACCCTCCAGCCGTTCCCGCCCCAGTACGTGTCGGCCGACAGCCCGCTGGTCGTCGATGCGGTGGCGTTCGATCCCGACCTGCCCGCGCAGGTGCTGACCTTCGCCCTCGGTGACGGGGCGCCGGCCGGGATGTCCATCGACCCGGCGACCGGTCGGATCGCCTGGGCGCCCGACCGTTCCGTGCCGGCTGGGGTGTACGGGGTGGAGGTGGGCGTCGTCGACGACCAGGTCCCGCCGCTCGGCGCCGTCCAGACCCTCGAGGTGTGGGTCGATCATGCCGGACCCCGGGTCGTGTCGATGACCCCATCCGGCGAGGTCGGTCTGCCGGTGGCGACGATCGACCTCCTCTTCGACCGCGATCTCCTCGCGTCGAGCGTGTCGGTGTCCGACGTGTCTGTCACCGGCCCGTCGGGTCCCATCCCGCCCGTGGCCGTGGAGCGTCCGGCGCCCGACGTGCTCCGCATCCGGCTGCCCGAGCAGCGGCAGAGCGGGGCCTACACGGTGGAAGCCGGTCCGGGGATCCTCGGGCTCAACCGGGCGCCGATGGACCAGGACGGGGACGGGATCAACGGCGAGCCGGGTGACGACGTGTTCCGCGGTGCCTTCACGCTGTCGCTGCCCGACCTGGTGGTGACCGAGGTGACCGCGCCCTCCACGGGCGTCCCGGGCGAATCCGTCGTGGTGACCTGGCGGGTGACCAACCTCGGCGCGGCCGCGGCCGTGGCCCCGTGGTTCGAGGCGGTGCGGTTGTCGGCGGACGAACTGCCCGGCGGCGACACCGACGTGACCGATGTGCGGATCGCGGAACTGCTGGCCCCGGGGGCGGGCCTCGTCCGCACCCAGGCGGTGGTGCTTCCCTTCACCGGGGTGGCGGGCGACCTGCGCTTCGTGGTGGTGGCCGATGCCAACGGGACCGTTCCCGAGGAGTCCGAGGTGAACAACGCGGCGGTGGCCACGACCGTGACCCGGATCGCCCCCGGGCTCAGCCTGCAGCCCGCCCGGTCGTCGGTGGCCGAGGGCGACCCGGTGTTCCAGGTGATCGTCCGCCGGAATGGCGACCTCGCCGCGCCCCTGGAGGTCGCCCTCGTCGCCGAACCGGCCGGCGAGTTGGGGGTGCCTGACACCGTGGTGCTTCCCGCCGGCCAGGCGTCGGCCACGTTCCTCGCCACGCCGCTGAATGACGGGGTGGTCGACGGCGACCGTCCGGTGGCCCTGACGGCGACGGCCGCCGGGTTCGTGGACGGAACGGCCGGAGTGGTGGTGCGCGACGTGAACGTGCCGCTGCTCCGGCTGGAGCTGGCATCCGGGTCCGTGTCCGAGGGCCGATCGGTGACCGCCACGGTGCGCCGCGAACCCCTGACGCCGGGGGCGCTGACGGTCCGCCTGGACAGCCGCAACCCCGCCCAGTTGCGGGTTCCCGCCGAGGTGGTGATCGCCGACGGCGAGGCGTCGGCGACGTTCGATGTCACGGCGGTGGATGACGGGGACGTCGAGGATGCGGTGACGGTGGACGTGACGGCATCGGCCGAGGGTTTCGTGGCGGCGACCGCGCCGGTGGGGGTGGTGGACAATGATGCGCCCATCCTCCGGCTGACGGTGGTGCCGTCGGTGTTCTCCGAGGGCGGTGGTCCCACCGCGGCCACCGCCACCCTGACCCGGCAGCCGGCCGGCGTGGGCGCCCTCCGGGTCGCCCTCGCATCCACCGAACCCACGGCCGCCCGGGTGCCGTCCACCGTGACCCTCCCCGGCGGGGCCGCGTCGGTGTCTTTCCCGGTGTCGGCGGTCGATGACATCGCGGTCGATGGACCGCAGGGGGCGGAGATCGTGGTGTCGTGGATCGACGCACCGACCGGCCGGGTGTTCGGCGAGGCGGTGCGCGCGGCAGTGACGGTGACCGACGATGATTCCGCGGCCCTCAGCGTGGACATCGACCGCGACGTGGTGGCCGAGGGACTCGCCCCGGCCGCGCTGGTCCGCATCCGCGGCAACCAGCCCACCGACGCCCCGGTGACCGTCACCCTGACCTCCAGCGACCCCGGCGAGGCCGTGGTGCCCGTGGAGGTGATCCTCGCCTCGGGCGACCAGGAGGTCGTCGTGGCGCTGGATTCGGTCGACGACGGGGTGCCCGACGGCAACCAGACCGTGACCGTGACGGCGTCGGCCGCGGGTTTCGTGTCCGGAAGCGACGTGGTGGTGGTGTCGGACATCCAGCTGCCCGACCTCGTGATCGAGTCCCTGACCGGTCCCTCGGCCGGCCGAACCCTGGCGCCGTTCCAGGTGACCTTCCGCGAGGTCAACCGCGGCCTGGCCGCGGCGGCCGGCGAATGGCGTCAGGCGCTGTACCTGTCGGCCGATCCGCTGCCCGGCGACGACCTGCTGCTCGGGACGGTCGGCTTCACCGGCACGCTGGCGCCGGGCCTCTACTTCGAGCGCACCCTGCAGTTCCGGCTGCCCGCCACGCCGGGAACCTACTGGCTGGTGGCGGTGTCCGATCCCGACAACGCGGTGTCCGAACTGCTGGAAGGGAACAACACGGTGGTCGCCGCGGTGCCGATCGAGGTGACGCCGGCCTACACGGCCGAGGTGGCCACCACCGTCGAGACGGCCCCGGCGGGGACGCCGGTGCCCTTCACCGGACGGGCGGTGCTGGCCGGGACGGAGACCCCGGCGGCGTTCGAACTGGTGAACATCCACGTGCGCCGGGGCGATACCCGTCGGGTCCTCTCGGCGTTGACCGACGCCCAGGGACGGTTCACCGCCAGCTTCCTTCCGCTGCCCGGCGAGGCCGGGGTGTACACCGTCGGGGCGGCCCATCCCGGCGCGGACGAGGCGCCGGTGCAGGACACCTTCACCCTGCTCGGGATGCGGTTCGATCCCCGTGAGGCCTCGCGGGTGGTGAACGGGCCCGGCACCTTCGAGGGCGGGTTCGAGCTTCGGAACCTCAGCGACGTGCCCTTGGCCGGACTGGTGGCGACCGTCACCGGATTGCCCGACTGGCTGGAGATGGACGTGACGGTTCCGGACGCGCTCCCGGGCGACGGCGCGGTCACGGTCGGCTACGAGGCGGTCCATGCCCGGGACACCGCGGCCGTGGCCGAGGTGACGGTGGAGGTCCGGGCCGACGGCGGACTCCTCGCGCGGCTGCCCTTCACCCTGCGGGTCCAGCCCCGGGTGCCGCGGTTGGTGGCCGTGCCGGGTCGGCTGGAGGCCGGGATGCTGCGGGGCGACCAGACCCTGCTGGCGCTGCGCCTGCGCAACGACGGCGGCGCCGCCACCGGGCCGGTGTCGATCCAGTTGCCCGACTTCCCCTGGATGACCGTGGCGTCGGCCCAGCCCCTGCCGTCGCTCGCGCCCGGCGACGAAGTGGACGTCACCCTGCGCCTCGCGCCGCCGGACGACCTGCCGCTGGGACGCTACGAGGGATCACTGGTCGCGGGCGGGACGGGGACGGCGACCAGCGTGCCATTCTCCTTCCTCGCGCTTTCCACCGCCACCGGAACCCTGGCGGTCGAGACCGTCGACGAGTTCACCTACTACGCCGCCGGGTCGCCACGGCTGGCGGGGGCCGCGGTGGTGGTGACCGATGAGTTGACCGGCGAGGTCGTCGCCGCCGGGGTGACCGATGCCGACGGCCGGGTGGAGTTCCCCGACCTGCGCGAGGGGTATCACCGGATCGAGGCCACCGCCGACGGACACACCCGCGCGGCGGCCGTGGCGCTGGTCCCCGCGGGACAGACCACGTCCCGGACCCTGTTCCTGTCGCGCAACACCGTGGAATACCGCTGGACGGTGACCCCCACGGAGATCGAGGACCGGACCCGGATCACGGTGGAGGCGGTGTTCGAGACGGTGGTCCCGGCGCCCGTCGTGGTGGTGGAACCGTCAGTCATCGACTTTGCCGACTTCACGTCCGACGTGTCGCAGGTCGACCTGAAGGTGACCAACCACGGGTTGATCGCCGCCAACGACGTCGAGATCGACTTCCCCCAGCTGCCCGACTGGGTGATCGAGCCGTTGGTGACCGAGTTGGGAGACTTGCCGGCGCGGAGTTCATTCACCATTCCGGTGATCATCCGACGGGTCACGGCGTCCGACCGGGCGGCGGTGCCCGCCGCGGGTGGCGGGGGCTGTGCCGCGGCGCGGCTGCTCTACCGGCTGGTCTGCGGACCGTTCAACAACACCTACTCGGTGAACATCGGACTCCACAATGACGGCAGCGGTTGTCCCCTGGGCGGGGGCGGGGCGTGGGCCGGGGGTGGCGACGGGGCCGGGGGAGCGTTCACCGCCCCGCGCGCGGTGTCGTTCGACTCCAAGTGCGGACCGGGCCCGTGCGCGGCGCAGATCGGGAAGTGGGCCTTCGACTGCGCGTTCTCCATCCTGCCGCTGAAGGACGGCTGGAAATGCGGCAAGGGGGTGTATGACTGCCTCAGCGGCGCAGCCTCGGGCGGCGCCACCGGGAGCACGGCGCTCACCTGCCTCGGCACCGCCCTCGACTGCGCCGCCGCCGGTGGCAAGTCGATCAATCCGGTCATCTCCGGCGGCATCGCCCTCGCGCAATGCCTCGACGGGATGCGCTCGGTGGCCGAGTGCCTTGAGAAGGCCAAGAAGGAGAAGGAAGCCGGCGGCGCCCGCCTCGCCGCCTGGGAATACGATCTCCCGGCGGACCTGCTCGTCCGGTTCGAGGAACTCGAGGTCCGGTTGCGGTCGCTCTCGGACACGCTCGTGGTCTACCAGGCGCTGGTCGGCAACGAGGCGTGGTTCAACCCGTCCATGGACGAGTCGTTCGGCACCTGGTTCGAGGCCCTCCGGGCCGCCGCCCTCCCGGGCACACCGCTCGGCGAGCGGATCGACCTGGCCGAACGGGCCGTCCTCACCGCCGGACCGGTTCCCCCGGGACTGGAGGCGGCGGACCTGCACCGGCTCATCGACCGGTGGAACCGCACCGTCGACTACTACGGCCGCGGGATCCTCGACCGGGCCGACCTGCCGTCCGGGGAGAACCCCGACTTCATCGCGTTCGACGAGTTGCTGGCCGCCTCGGGCCGGACCCGCGACGCGATCGTGGCCACCGAGGCCACCGGCCATGACGACCCGGTGCTGGCGCTCCAGGCGTCCGCCCGGGATTGGCTCGACGCCGTCCGGGCCTCGGGCCTCGTCCGGTTCGAGTCGGGGACGGCCCTCGTGGGAACCGCCGGCGCGATGCCGGCCGCGGCTCCGGCCCCGGGCGATGCCGGGATCTGCGCCCGGGTCCGGCTCCGGTTGGACCAGGAGGCGGTGATCACCCGCGACGCCTTCGAGGCCCGCCTCGAGGTCGAGAACCGCCAGGGGATCCCCCTCCGAAACCTCCGCGTGACCCTCGAGATCCGCGACGCCGACGGCGTCCTGGCCAACGACCGGTTCGGCATCCGACAGCCCGTGGTCACCGGCATGGGGGCGGTCGACGGCACCGGGGAGGTCCCCGCCCAGACCACCGGCACGGCGGCCTGGACGTTGATCCCGACCTCCGACGCCGCGCCGGACGGCCCGGCGGTGTTCACCGTGGCCGGTCGCCTGGAGTACGTGGAGGAAGGCATCGCCGTGACCATCCCGCTGGCCCGGGCGGCAATCGACGTGCTGCCCAACGCCAGCCTCCTGGTGAAGTACTTCCACCAGCGCGACGTGCTGGCCGACGACCCCTTCACGCCCGACGTGGTGGAGCCGTCGGTCCCGTACTCGCTCGGGGTGCTGGTCGAGAACCGCGGACGCGGCGAGGCCCGGAACGTGCGGATCGCCTCGGCCCAGCCGCAGATCGTCGAGAACGAGAAGGGTCTGCTCATCGACTTCCAGATCATCGGCACCGAGGTCGACGGCCGCGGCCTGTCGCCGTCGCTCACGGTGGACCTGGGCGACATCGCCGCGGGCGACATCGCCATCGGCCGCTGGCTGCTCACGTCGACCCTGCAGGGACAGTTCATCGAGTACGCCGCGACGTTCGAGCACCTCGACGGCCTCGGCGACCCGCGCCTGTCGCTCATCGAGGGGGTGGAGATCCACGAGCTGATCCGGATCGTCGACGCCGGCGATGCCGATCCGCGCGCCGACTTCCTGGCCAACGACCTGGCCGACGACGCCTTCCTGCCCGACACGCTCCACCTGAGCGGCGGCGGCATCGAGCCGGTCGGCGCGGTGCTCACGGGAAGTGTCGATGCCGCGCCCGCTGCCGATCGCCTCGAGGTGGTCCTCAGCGCGACGTTCCCCCCCGGATGGGGCTACCTGCGGCTGCCCGATCCGTCGGACGGGGACCTGGTGCTCCGCGCGATCCGTCGGCCGGACGGTTCCCTGGTGCCGGCCGACAACTTCTGGGTGAGCGACCGGACGTTCATCGCCGGGGGGCGTCGGCCGGTGTACGAGCACGTGCTGCACCTGCTCGACCGGGACGGACCCGGGACCTACACGCTGATGTACGACGCGCCGCCGCCGGTGGATGACCGGGCGCCGGCCAGTGCCGTGGCCGGTTTGCCCGAGGCCAGCACGCCGCGCATTCCGGTGAGCTGGTCCGGTGCCGACGAACCCGGCGGCAGCGGGGTGGATGTGTTCGATGTCTATGTGGCGATCGACCGGGGTCCGTTCGAGCCGTGGCTGCGCGGCACCCGGGCCACCGCGGCCACCTGGCTGGGTGAGCCGGGGAAGGCGTACGCGTTCTACAGCGTCGCCACCGACCTCGCGGGCAACCGGGAGGCCGCACCGGGCTCGGCCGACGCCTCCACCTTCACCAGCCTCACCAACCGCCCGCCCGTCCTGACACCACCGGCGCCCGTGACGGTCGACGAGGGCGGGACGGTGCAGGTCGACCTGGTGGCGTCCGATCCCGACGAACCCCTGGACCGGCTGACCTTCCGTCTCGGACCCGGCGCCCCGGCCGGGGTCCAGTTGAATCCGGTCACCGGCCGCCTGGTGTGGAACACCAGCGAGGCCATCGGGCCGTCGGTGCACCGGATCCCGGTGGAGGTGTGGGACGACGGCATTCCCATGCAGGGGGTCGGCGCCGAGGTGGCGGTCGAGGTGTTCGAGGTGAACGCGGCGCCCGAGCTGGATCCGGTGCCCGACGTGCGGGTGGGCGAGGGCGAGTCGGTGGTGCTCGAACTGGCGGCACGCGACGCCGATCTCCCGGCGAATACCCTGCGGTTCGGCCTGCTGGGCGAACCGCCGGCCGGGGCCTCCCTCGACCCGGTCACGGGAACCTTCCGCTGGACACCCGATTCCTCGCAGGGCGGGGCGCAGTACGTGTTCGGCGCCGAGGTCACCGACAACGGCACGCCGCCCCGGTCGGCCGTCCGCTACTTCACCGTGCTGGTGGACGATGTCCTGACCGACTTCACCCTCTATTCGAGCGTGGGGTGGGCCCTGGCGGATGTCGTCGCGCGGCACCCGATCTCCATCGACTCCGGCCAGCCGCTGGTGGCGGTGGACTTCGATCTCGAGCTGCTGGGCGATCCCGTGCCGGCGCCGACCCTCGAGGCGACGGATCCGGATGTGACCGGCGTCGCCTTCCAGTCGCTCGGCGACGGGAGGTACCGGGTGGGCCTCACGGCCGATCCCGCCCGGCCCCTGCAGGGCATCCGGGAACTGGTCCGGCTGGTCTTCCCGCCGGCCGACGAGCCGGTGTCGGCCCATGTGCGGATCCGGATCAGCCGCCTGACCGGAACCCGTCCCACCGGGACCGATCCGGCACGGGGCCGGGCGGTGAACGGGTACCTGGTGCGCGTGGGGGATGCCCCGGTGTTGTTGGCGGGACTCGAGGACGGCCGCCGGGTGGTTACCCTGTTCAGCCTGCCCGGGCGGGTGTGCGACATCGAACAACGCGACGTCCTGACGGGAGGCGACGGGTGGCGGGTGATCCGGACTTTGGTCCCGACCGCCACCCAGACCGTGCTGGACGACCTGGATCCGGACGGCTTCCTGCGGGCCGTGGCCGGTCGCGAGCCGGCGCCGGGGCTGCGTCTGGAGCGGGATCCGGACGGGACGCTCCTCCTGCGCCTCGACGCGTCCGTGGGGGCGGGCTGGGTTCTGGAGTCCGCCGATGCGCTGGGTGGGGCAGGGGAATGGACGCGGGTGGTCGAGGTGCCGGTCGGGGACCCCGATTGGAGTCGGCCGGTGGTTCCCGGGGAGGGAGCCCGGTGGTATCGGCTGGTGCGGGATCCGGCCGGCGCCGGGGAGTGAGGTGACCGGCGGGATGGCCGCGGGGGGCATGCCCCCCGCGGCAATGCCTGAAAAATGTCCTTGTCCCGGACCGGATCCCGCCCTACCTAGCTGGTCGCTTGTGCGCGCGTGGCGGAATTGGCAGACGCGCTAGATTCAGGTTCTAGTGAGTAACATCGTGCAGGTTCAAGTCCTGCCGCGCGCACCATCCCCTTCATTTCCGGCCGATCCCACTTCGGCTTCGGGGTCGGTATCGGAATCGATCCCCCTCCTCCCCTTCGAGCTTCTCCCCATCCGGAGCGCTGCGCTCCGTCGCAGCGTGCCCGGAAAAGGGGAGGGAGTTCGATTCCGATACCGACCCCGACTCCCGACCCCGAGAAGGGGAGCGGGGCGGCATGGGTGGGGAGCCGACGGGCTGGAGCGTCTCCCCCGTCCTTGATCGCCGCGGTTCTCCCGTAGCCGACGCCGATCGGCGGCCGGTGCCTCATCGCCCCGACCAAAGCGGTGTCGACGCTTCGCTCTGCCACCGCAGTCCAAATGGCCGCCGCCCCGTCCCCGTAGCCTTCCCCCCGCTCTGGCGTCCCCGGGGGGCTCCGCGGTAGGGTCGGCCCATGCGCTCCCTCCTGCTCTGCGGCCTCCTGGCAGCCTTCACGGGCACCGTCGCCGCCATGGACCTCGACTGGCCCCAGTTCCGCGGGCCCCGCGGCGACGGGGTCTCGACCTCGACCGGTCTGCCCCTTACCTGGTCGGAATCGGAGAACATCGCCTGGAGCACGCCGGTCCACGGCAAGGCCTGGTCCTCGCCGGTGGTGTTCGGCAACCGGGTCTGGCTGACCACCGCCACCGAGGACGGCCGGGAGCTGTCGGTCGTGAGCCTGGACCTGGCAACCGGACGCGTGGTCCTCGACCGGCAGTTGTTCGCCGTCGAGAACCCCCAGTTCATCCACAAGTTCAACTCCGCCGCCTCGCCCACACCGGTCGCCGCCGACGGCCGGGTGTACGTCAGCTTCGGCTCCCCCGGCACCGCCTGCCTCGACGCGGCCAGCGGCCAGGTGCTGTGGGCCCGTCGGGACATCGAGTGCAACCACTACCGGGGCGCCGGGTCGTCGCCGATCCTGCACGGCGACCTCCTGATCCTGAACTTCGATGGCAGCGACCATCAGTTCGTGATCGCCCTCGACCGGTCGACCGGCC
This sequence comes from uncultured Verrucomicrobiota bacterium, assembly GCA_964525755.1. Classification (GTDB taxonomy): domain Bacteria; phylum Verrucomicrobiota; class Verrucomicrobiia; order Limisphaerales; family UBA9464; genus UBA6176. The sequence goes on along the minus strand of CAZGIK010000038.1, from coordinate 4,817 downwards.
GGACGGTGTGGCGTCGGGACCGGAGCATCGACTTCCGGGACCTAGGGCCGGATGGCCAGCCCGAGGCGGAGGGGGACATGCGGAAGGCGTTTGCCACGGCGCATGTGGCCGAACTGGACGGGCGGCTCCAGCTGCTGAGCCAGGGGGCCAAGGCGTTTTACAGCTACGATCCGGCCACGGGCGACGAGTTGTGGCGGGTGGAGGAGCGGACCAGTCATTCCGGCGGCACCCGGCCGGTGGTGGGCCATGGGCTGGTGTTCTTTCCCACCGGCTGGTCCCAGGGCCAGGTCCTGGCCGTGCGGCCGGGTCGGGCGGGCGAGGTCCTCGATGCCAACGCGGCGGCGCCGGAGGGGCTGCAGCTGGAAGTGGCGTGGCGGACCCGGCGCAGCGTGCCGAAGAAGCCGGCGCTGACGCTGGTGGGCGACCTGCTGTTCGGGATCGACGACAGCGGGATTGCCACCTGCTGGGAGGCGACCACGGGCAAGGTCCAGTGGAACGAGCGGATTGGTGGCAACCACTCGGCGTCGCCGGTGGCGGCCGACGGGCGGATCTATTTCTGTTCGGAGGAAGGTGAGACCACGGTGGTGGCGACGGATCGGGTTTTCCGGAAGCTGGCGGTGAACACGCTGCCCGACGGGTTCATGGCCAGCCCGGCGGTGGCCGGCCGTTCGCTGATCCTGCGCACCCGGACCCACGTGTACCGGGTCGGGGCGGGGCGCTGATTTCCTCAGGCTGGTCCTTTCGTTCCAGTCGGGTCCGGACAGCCATCTTGACCGCGGAAGGTCGGTTTGGAACAAAGCGTCGCACCAACCCTGACCCCATGAAACCCTCCACCCTGATCCTCGGAGCCGCCCTGGCCGCCCTGCCCGGGTCCGCCCTCGCGCAGTACGCCCTCGAACCCCTCTGGGCGGTCGCCCCCGGGGACCGCGCCTACCTGGCCAATGACAACGCCGCCCGCGGCGGCGGATACAATCCGGTCACCGGCAACTTCTACGTGGTGAGCCGCACCGGCGGGAACAGCGTCCAGGTCCTGAACGGCCAGACCGGCGCCCAGGTGGGGTCGCTCAGCGTGGCTGGCATCAGCGGCGGAACCTTCGCCATCAACATGCTCGACGTGGGGAGCGACGGCGCGATCTACGCCGCCAACCTGACCACCGCGTCGTCGACCAGCCCCTTCAAGGTGTACCGTTGGGCCAGCGAGGGCGCCGAGCCGGTGGTGGTGTACGAGGGCAATCCGGCCGGCGACGCCAGCCTGCGGTTCGGGGACGACTTCCGCGTCCGCGGCGGCGGCGCCGACACCCAGATCATCGCCGGCGCGGGCGGCAGCGGCGTGCTGCTGGCCTTCCTCACCACCGCCGACGGAACCACCTTCAACGCCCAGGGCCTCACCGTCGGGGGAATCGCCGGGGGCGACCTGCGGCTCGGGATCGATTTCCTCGGGGCGGACGCCATCGTGGCCAAGCAGGCCGGCCCGGCGCGGCTGATCGGCTACGACCTCGGTGCCGGAACGGCGGAGTTGACCGCCAGCTACACGTTCGCCGTGCCGAACGGCGGCGGGACGGTCGGGCCGATCGGCATCTCCCCGGACGGCTCGCTGCTCGTCGGCTACGCCTACGGCACCTCGGGCAACTCGGGTGTGAACTCGGTCAACCTCTACGAGATGGCCACGCTGTCGACGAGCGACCCGAACAGCCCGGCGGACCAGCAGATCCTCGGCACCGCCAACGCCAACGCCAACGGCGTCGGAGCGGTTGATTTCAATGCCGACGGCTCGGTGGTCTACGTGGTGGCCCCCAACAACGGGGTGGCCGCGTTTCGGGTCGTCCCGGAGCCGCAGACCTGGGCCCTGATGGGCCTCGGGCTGGGCGCCCTCGCCTGGGGCCTCCGCCGGCGCTGAACAACGTCTTCCTGCCAACCCCAACCGACGCTGCGCCGCCTCCGGTCCGCCGGGGGCGGCGCTCTTTTGTCCGTGTCCGGGATTGCCCCCGGCGTCCGGCCGGGGGAAAACGTCCGGCCCGGTCCCGGCCGGCATCCGCGCATCCGCAATGAAGAAGAAGCCCGCCCTGAACGAGTCGCAGTTCCTCGACCTCCTGCGACAGGTCCTTCCCGACGCCACGCCCGACCCGCGCCTGGCCGACGCCATCTACGAGCGCGTGGCCCGGGAGATCCGTCGGATCAACCATGTCCGGTCCCTCGAGCAGTTCTGCACCGAGGGGTCGTTGCCCGACCTCGAGCCCGAGACCGTGGGCCAGTTCACCGCGCAGCTGGAGGAGAACTTCGGGGCGGAGAAGGTCCGCGTAACCCCGTCCGAGGCGGGGGATGCGGTGGCGATCGAGGTGGATCTGCCCGACCGGGTCCTGCAGCAGCGGGTGCGGGTGATGCCCGAGGGATCGGAACCGGCCGAGGAGGTGAAGGCGCCCATGGTGCCGTTCCCGGTGGCCCTGCCCGAGGATCCCGACCTGCTGTGGGTGCTGGCGCGGCGCGAGGACCTGGCGCCGGAGGAGGCGTCCCGGGCATTGGCCGCGATCGAGGAGGAGTTCTGGGAGACCAAGGCCGGACTCAAGCTCCTGAAGGACCGGACCGAGCGGAGCTTCGCCGAGTTCATCGCCCATGTGCCGGCGGCGGCCCTGGCCGACCATGGCATGAAGCGCCACTACAAGGAGCCGGAGCCGAGGCAGACCCTGCGCCGACGGACACCCGGCGGGGCGCCCGGCTGAAAGTTTCGCATTGCTTCCGACCCGGCATCCGATAGCGTCCGCGCCGATGTTTCCGGCAGCCCGTCGCGTCGTCGTATCTCCGGCCCTCCGGGCCTGAGGCGACGCGTGGCGTGTCCACCGGCTCCCAGGTCGCCCGCGGTTCTGTGAGGGACGCGGGTTTTCGACTTTCGGGAGGCCGGTTGCCGGCGTGGGCGTGGTTCCGAGGGTCGATGGTCAACGGTCCACGGCCGCGCCACGGCACAAGACACATCCCATGAGACACACCATCTCGGTCCTGGTTGAGAACAAGTTCGGCGTGCTGACGCGCGTCGCCGGCCTCTTTTCCGGCCGCGGCTACAACATCGACACCCTGAATGTCGGGCCGACCCACGACCCGTCCCTCAGCCGCATGACCATCGTCACCCGCGGCGACGACGCGACGGTCGAGCAGATCTGCAAGCAGCTCGACAAGCTGGTCGACGTGGTGAAGGTGATCAACTACCTGGCCGGCGAGTACATCGACCGCGAGCTGGTGCTGATCAAGGTCCAGACCGGCGCCAACAACCGGGCCGAGGTGGCCCAGCTGGCCGAGCTGTTCCGGGCCAAGGTCGTCGACGTCCAGCCCGCCAGCCTCACCATCGAGATCACCGGCACCGAGGCCAAGGTGGAGAAGTTCATCTCGCTGATGAAGGACTTCGGCATCCTCGACCTGACCCGCACCGGGCAGGTGGCGCTGCCGCGTGACTGACCCGTTTCATTCCGCATAGAATCCCACAACCCCGCTATGGCTAAAGTATTCCGCGACAAGGACGCCGACCTCGGCTTCTTCAAAGGCAAAACCCTCGCCGTGCTCGGCTTCGGCTCCCAGGGCCACGCGCACGCCCTCAACCTCAAGGACTCCGGCTGCCAGGTCATCATCGGCCTGTACGAGGGCTCCAAGTCCATCAAGCCCGCCCGTGAGAAGGGCTTCGAGGTGGTGTCGACCGCCGAGGCGGTCCGGCGGGCCGACGTGATCTTCGTGGCGTTGCCGGACACCAAGCAGGCCAAGGTGTACGCCGAGGACATCGCGCCGAACCTCACCCAGGGCAAGACGCTGCTGTTCAGCCACGGCTTCTCGATCCACTACAAGACCATCGTCCCGCCCAAGGACATCGACGTGATCCTCGTGGCGCCGAAGGGCCCCGGGCACATCGTCCGCCGGCAGTACGTGGAGGGGAAGGGTGTTCCCTCGCTGATCGCCATCTTCCAGAACCCGTCCAAGAAGGCGAAGAAGACCGCCCTGGCCTGGGCCAAGGGCATCGGCGGCACCCGGGCGGGGGTCATCGAGACCTCGTTCAAGGAGGAGACCGAGACGGATCTGTTCGGTGAGCAGACCGTCCTGTGCGGCGGCGCCAGCGCGCTGGTCCAGGCCGGGTTCGAGGTGCTGGTGGAAGCCGGCTACTCCCCGGAGATGGCCTACTTCGAGTGCCTCCACGAGCTGAAGTTGATCGTCGACCTCATGAACGAGGCGGGCATCAGCGGGATGCGGTTCTCGATCTCCGAGACGGCCAAGTGGGGCGACGTGACGGTGGGCCCGAAGATCATCGACGCCTCGGTCAAGAAGCGGATGAAGGCGGCGCTCAAGGACATCCAGTCCGGCAAGTTCGCCAAGGACTGGGTCAAGGAGTACGAGACCGGCTACAAGCGCTACAACGCCCTGCTCAAGGCGGGGGAGAAGCATCCCATCGAGAAGACCGGCGCCAAGCTCCGGGCGATGATGCCGTGGATGCAGAAGCGGTCGACCGGCGGCGCCCAGGCGGCGTACTGAGCCGGGCGCGGTTCCTGCAAATCAAAGGCCGCCGGGTTCGCCCGGCGGCCTTTTTTGCTCCGGATGGGACGAAGGGCGAAGGGACCGGAGGGATCGATTCCGATTCCGACTCCGACCCCGACCCCGATAGACGACGGCGGCCTATCGGCCTCCGCCACGAATGCTTGAAGTGGCGGCGGAGGATGAATCCGCCGGGCCTCACAGCCTGACCTTTGCCGTCGGCCCTTCGCCCTTCGCCCTCTTCGATGGGGCGAGCCTGCGAGCCCGATCGGCCCCGGGAGGGGCCGACGCCCTCTCTCCCGTAGCCGCCGCCG
>CAZGIK010000037.1:0-47769 GCA_964525755.1 uncultured Verrucomicrobiota bacterium | reverse complement strand
CGACGGTGCGGGAGATGCAGTGGAAGACGGAGGAGCCGTCGGCGGCTGGGCCGCCCGGGGCGGCCTTGATACGGGCCATGCGCATGACAAGGGGAACTACGCCAAGAAAGGGCGAAGGTTACATTCGGAGGAGACTGTCACCCCTGTGGGGGTGGGCGGCCCCCACCAAAGAAGTCTGTCACTCCTGTCGCATCCCCGCCCATCGCCAGGGTGCCTGTCACCCCAGTCATGGCACCGTGCTGCGATCAAGTCTGTCACCGCCGTGGCGGGGTGCCCCCCGATGGCGTGCCTGTCACCATGGAAACGCCCCCTCCCGGCGGCCGGGGGCGGAGTCAACACGGCACGCCTGGGCGAGGACGTCGTGGCGAAGACCGTCTGTCGGCACGCAATCAAGGCCAACGACCCCCTGCGGGGGCCTGAGCTGGACCGTCTGGTGGAGGACCTGCGCCGCTGCGACATGCCCTACACCTGCCCGCACGACCGGCCGACGTTGATCGAACTGGGCTGGCGGGAGCTGGAGAAGAAGTTCGGCCGCACCGGATGAATGGAAGGCAGCCGGCCTGGCGGGTCCGAACGGTTGGTCGGTCCTACCGGCCGGGAGCCGGTGTGTGGTCCGTATCGCCAGGACGGGCAATGGGGAGGGTGAATCGAAACACCGCACCCCCTCCCGGATCGTTGTGGACCGAGATATGGCCCCCGTGCTCGCCCACAATCCGCTCGCAGATGGCCAACCCCAACCCGGTGCCATGGGCCTTGCCGAAGGTGACAAAGGGCTGGAAGACGTCGGGCAACACCTCCGCCGGAACCCCGGGCCCATTGTCCGCAACATCGGTCTCCACCACGTCCCCATCGGACCGGAAACGCACCCGGACAGTCCCGTCGGGGCGATCGGACAGGGCGTCGAACGCGTTCTGCAACAGGTTGGTGAGGACCCGGAGTAGACGCGGAGGATCGCAGCGGACCTCGACTTCAGGGAGAGGTTGTTCAACCACCAGATGGACCCCGCGTCGGGTCGCCTCGGGGTGGAGTTCAAGCAGCGCCTCGGCGAGGAAGGAGGCGTAGGGCTGGCGTCCCAGGATCCGCTGGGGAGGCATCGCCCGGGTGAACTCGAGCAGCTCCTGCATCATCCGATTGAGGACCTCGACCTGCTTCCGGATCCGGTCCCGGGCATGGGCCCGTTCGGCGGGTCCGGCTGCCGGCCGCGCGGCGAGGTCGGCGGCCAAGCCAATGACGTTCAGCGGATTGCGGAAGTCGTGGACGATGGTCCGGGCCAGGCGCTCGACCAGTGACAGCCGTTCAGCCTTCAGCACCTCGAGGAGAAAACGTCGGTTGAATTGACGGACCCGCAGGCTGGCATCCCGCACCATGGCCGCAGCCAGCCGGGGCGAATGATCCAACACCCGCCGGATCGTCGGGGTGTCGACAAAGTGGACGGTGGCATCGCCCAGCGCCGTGGCGGTGGCGGATCGGGGTCCGCCGTCGAAGACCGACATCTCGCCGAAGTAATCCCCGGGCTCCATGACCGCCAACCGATGCATCCGTCCGGGCATGGACCGGGCCGCGATCTCCACGGCGCCCGACTCGACCACATAGAGCCCATCGCCGGCCTGGCCCTCCTCGAACAGCACGTCACCGGTACGGAGTCGTCGGGTTTCGGCCCCGTCGACCAGCAGCGGACGGACCTCGGGGTCGATGTGGCAGGCGAGGCGGGATTCGACGAGGGGCACCATGACGCACCGGGCGGTGGAAGGCTTCAGGGACGGCCGGCGGCTCAGGCAAACGCCCGGCGTAGGAGGCGGATGCTGCGTCGGACCGCTTCGTCGGCCGGTGCCTTGCCCTCCATCTCCAGGGAGACGTATCCCGAGTAACCTGCGGCACGGAGGATCCGCGCGATGCGGCGGTAGTCGAGGTCGAGCGTGTACCACTCCCCTCCCCCCGGATAGGTCTTGGCCTGAACGAACACCGTCCGCGGAGCGATCTTCTCGAGCTTGGGGTACGGATCCTCGAGGAAATTGCCGGTGTCCATGAGAGCCCCCAGCCAGGGGGAGTCGATCCCTTCGACCAGACGCAGCAGGCCTTCGGGAGTCCGGGTGAGGCCCCAGTGGTTCTCCAGGGCAAGCAGGACGCCGCTCTCGGCGGCCTTGGGCAGGCAGGCCTCAATGCACTCGCGGCACCACCGGAAACCGTCCTCCTCGCTGTACCCCGGCAGCACCGGCTCGATGCCGCGCGCGGCCATCAGGTCGTCGAATGACGCAATGGTGTTCCACCGGCCGGAATTCAGGCGGATGCAGGGAATCCCCAGAGCTTGGGCGATCTCGATGCACTTGAGCGTGTGTTCGACCTGGGCCCGACGGTACGCGGGGTCGGGGTCGACGAAGTCCTGATGGATGGAGAGCGCGACCAGGTCGATGCCGCGTCGGAACGCGTGGCGTTTCAACCGGGCGAGGTAGGCCCGGTGGTCGGCGGTGAGGGGCTCCTTCTCGGGGATGTCCATCTGCCGGTGGAGGATGTCGACCCCCTCCACCCCCAGGGCGGCGGCCTTGTCGATGACGGTCTCGATCGGCACCCGCTCGGTCTTGAAGTGCCAGTAGGAGTAGCTGGAGATGGCCAGGGCGATTCGACCGGGTGGGACAACGGATGTCGGCGCTGCGGTGACCCCGGGAGAGATGCCGGTGGCTCCGGCGGCCCCGAGGGCGGCGGCGACGAACGAGCGGCGGTTCATGAAGGGGGATGTATCAGGAGACCGGCGGCGGGGCGATTCGATTCCTCGGCCGACCCCGACCCCCGAAACCGATGCCGCGCAGCCTCCCAGCGGTGGCGCGAGCGTCCCCGCGGGCTCCTCCCAAACGACGTCGGCTACAGGGCTTCGCGTCGCCGCAGGGTGTCGAGCCACGCCACCAGGTCCCAGCGCTGACCGGGTGGGATGGCCTCGGCGAAGGAAGGCATGGGCGTCCCGTCGAGCCCGGTGGTCAGGGTCCGGAACAGGTCGATCGGACCCGGTCCGCTGCTCCACAACGGACGGGTGAGGTCGGATGGCAGTGCCGGTTCATCCCGTTCATCCACCAGTTCCGCCGCGGCGGGACCGTCGCCACGTCCGGATTCGCCATGGCACGGGGCGCACAGAGAGCGGTACAGCCCGGCGCCGGCCTCGGCATGGGCGGCCCGCTCGGACGGCCGATCCCACCAGGCCGGGATCGCCTCCAGCGTCACCGGCGGCGCCAGGGCATCGGGTTTGCGCCAGCGGGTGGAGAACGACTTCACATAGAACACCACCGCCCGGAGTTCCCGGTCCGAAAGGTGCCCGAACGCCGGCATGGCCGTGTTGGCGATGCCGGTCCGGATGGTGCGGACGAGGTCGTCGTCGGTGGGCAGGAACCCCGATGGTGTGGACCGGTACTTGAATCGCGCCGCCGAGAACCGTCGGGGCTTCGGAATCATCCCCTGCGCCATCTCCCCCCGACCGTCGCCCCAGCGGCCATGGCAGATGAGGCAGTTGCGCTCGTACACATGGCGGCCCTCCCGATAGACCGACTCGTCGTCGGGACCGTCCCCCCGGACGGAGGCGAAACAGCAAAGCATCCAGGCCAGGGACAAACCGGTGCGGAACGTTCGTCCGCAGCCGGATCGATGGCCGGTGGGAACGGGGGCATTCACGGCGTCCGCGGGGAAGGGTGATGGGCGGTCCGACGGAGGATGCCGTCGGACAGGATCCGCGCCCGCAGACCGCCGCGCCCGCGGAGAAGTTCTTCGGCGCCCGGTCCGATGGCGTGGTTCATCCACTCGCAGGGCCGGCATTCCTCGGTGCCCTGGAACCGGACCCCCTGGAGCTCGAACTCGACGCCAACCAACTCGTTCAGGTCGATGCCGCGGGTGACGACGTTCCTCCGGGCCACCCCGCCCGACGCGACGTCCCAAGCGCCGCGGCGGCAGACGTCGCGCAGGACCTCCTCGGAAAGGAACGTGATCTGTCCCTTGTAGTTGTCCCGAAACCCGAGAAACCGGTCCCCCTCGATGCCCCGTCCGGCGAGGCAGCGGATCGAGTCGACCTCCAGGGTGGGGTGTGCACCCGGGGGTTGGCCGTGGTGACCGAAGAAGTTGTGGCCCGGTGAAACGTGGAGGCTGACGACCTCGACCTCCGACAGGACCCGGTGGGCGGGTTGGGTGGATCCGGGCGGGATGGAGGTCATGGCGGCGCGGGTCAGTCGCGGTCGGCCCGGAGGGACCAGTCGGGCCGGTCGGCATGGTTGGCCCAATGCCGCATGTCCTGCAGCTGGTCCCGATTCAGGGTGGCGGCGTGTCCGTCGACGAACCCCGCCACCGCCCGCCCGCCGAATCTCGGATGGACATAGCCCCAGGCCTCGGGGCCATCGGCCGGGTTCCACTCCACGGCCCATCGGCGGGCGACGAGGTAGGGTGGCTTGACGGTGTAGAAGCCGTTGACGATCCGGCCCTCGAACGGGCCCCGGGCCGAGATGAAGACGGCCAGTTCGGCGGGGCGTCGGACCTCGCCCAGCTGGAGCACGCAGAACGGTCCGAACTTGGACAACGCAGCCGGGCTGGGGGGAAGCTCGAGATCGTCGCCGCCGACGAAGACCGAGTTGATCCCGAGCGACGGAAAAACGCTGGCGGCGTAGACCGAGAGGGACGGGTCGTCCATCCGCTGGAAGCTCTCCAGGAGGGCGCGGTTCTCGTTCACGTACATCGCCTGGAAGCTCTTGCCGAGGTAGGGGGCGAGGCGCCAGGGGTAGCGGGCGTTGATGGGATGCGGCACGTCGCGGCCCTGGAGATCCCGGGCCTCGAATCCGTACCGGTAGCCGGGCAGGACCCGGTCGCCGTGGTCGTTGGCGTAGAGCGTCCAGGCCAGCAGGATCTGCCGTGCGGCGGAGATCTCGGCGATCTGGGCCGCCTTGTAGCGCGCCTTGCCCAGGGCGGGCACGAGCAGCCCGGCGAGCAGGGCGATGATGGCGATCACCACCAGCAGCTCGATGAGCGTGAACCCGGCGTCCCGCCGGACGGACGGCGGACCCGGGCGTTTGGACGTACCCGACACGCGCGAAACGGTAGCGAAACCGGTCCGGAATGCACTTTCGCATTCTTGCCGGAAACTGGCGGTGGGTTGCTCCCGGGCGGGGAGGCCGGAGCAGTGGGCGGCGCGGGGCTCCTGCCGGGCCGGCCGGGTGGTCACGGCCCCAGCCAAGGCGGGGAGGCCGGAATTGTCTGGCCCAACGCCGGCGACGGGCGTTTCCTCCCCAAGAATCCCGTTCCTCCCATGAACCTGCTCCTGCCCCTCAAGACCCGCCGTTCCTTCCTCCGCCGGGCCGGCCTGGGCGCCGCGTTGCTGGCTGCGCCTGGGGCCTTTGCCGAGGCCCTCACCCGGACGCCCGCCCAGACCGAGGGTCCGTACTATCCCGACCACCTGCCGCTCGACACCGACAACGACCTGATTGTGATCAACAACGGCCTCACGGCCGGCGTCGGTGAGGTGGCCTATGTCAGCGGACGGATCCTGGACGGGCGCGGCGAGCCGGTCCGGAACGCGATGGTCGAGATCTGGCAGTGCGACAACAACGGGGTGTACCTGCACAGTGCCGATACCGCCAACCGGTCGAAGCAGGACTGGCACTTCCAGGGGTTTGGCCGGTTCCTCACCGGGAGCACCGGGGAGTATCTCTTCCGGACCATCAAGCCCGTCCCCTACGTCCCGCGCACCCCGCACATCCACTTCAAGATCCGTCGGAACGGCACGGACCTGCTGACCACGCAGATGTACGTGAAGGGCCATCCCGGCAACGAGAAGGACTCCATCTGGAAGGGCATCTCCGACCCACGCCAACGGGACTCGGTGACGGTGGGTTTCGAGCCGTTGCCGGGAAGTCGGGCCGGCGAGCTGGCCGCCCGGTTCGACGTGGTGCTCGGGTGGACGCCGGGGTGAGATCGGCGGCAATGCAGCAACTACTACGTGACCGTGTATCCCGGCGTTGCGGGCTGGTACGGGTTTGCGGCGGACAGCGGGGCGGGGCAGGCGTTGCTGGCCTTCTGCGACGCCCGGCTCCCCTACCCTCGGACCGAGGGGTCCCCGAAGTCGGCACCGTAGGGACATGCCCGGTGCCGGCCGGTCACTCCCCCGCCCCACCGCGCCATGAATCCGGTGCCCATGGCAATGTCTCGCCGAGGATCTCGCGGATGGCCCGGCGGTCGGCGGCGGTCAGCCGCGCATAGGCTTCCGACGTGTCGGTGCCGTCGAGAATCTCCCCCAGCCGAACCATCAGGCGCTCCCGCAGGGGCATCGGCAGGTCGCGGAAGGCGGGGGAATAGATGAGGAAACTGCACGGATGCCGGAACAGGCGCGTCTGCAGGTCGAGATCCCGCAGGGACCGTCCATGGGCATCCCTCGGTCCAGCGGCGACGAACTCCCGGGTGAAGTCCCCCGATGCGGGGCGGATCGGCTCGGTCAGGGGTGTTTCCTCCGTGAACAGCAGGTAGCGGAGGACGGCCTCGACGGGGGACTTGAGGTAATTGATGTGCCCGTAGGCGGCGAGGTGCTGACGCGCCATGTAGTGCACCCGGGTCAGCAGGTTGTGCAGGTGCGCCTGGTGCTCGAACACCATCAGCGTCACCACGTCGCTGTCGGCGCGCGGATACCGGGCACCATCGAAGGCGTCCTTCAGGTCGGCCCGGTTGCCGGCGAAGTTGGGTTCCTCCTTGTGGCGGGTGAAGGCGTCGCGTCCGAACAGGTTGCCCCGATGGGCTTGGGCACCGTGGAATCCTGTGACGTACCAGCCGCCCCAGCGGTCCGCGAGGGGCGTCCGGTGGTCGACCGATCCGGTGCCCGACAGGAGGTCGACGATGCCGCTCTCGTCGGTCTCGAAGGAGCGGACGAGATGTCCCGGCACCCCGAGTGTCCGGGCCGAGGCGTGGCATTCGAGGCAGTTGTCCACCCGGACCAGTCGGGGCTTGCGGTCGGGGTCCTGTTCCAACGTGTAGAAGACGCCGCCCAGCTGGGGATCGGCCTCGGAAATCTCGAGAAGCGGCGCCCCCGGGATGTAGCCCACGTACACGTCGTCGTTGAAGAAGACGGCGCGAGGGTTGGTGGGGCTGATGCGTTCGCGTTGGAGGGAGGTCTTGGAGAAGACGAGCATCTGGCTGCTGGCGGGCACGGCGAGCGCCTCCAGCAGGCCGGGCAGGTAGCCCAGCCGGTCGTCCCGTCGGAGCGTGGCCCGACCGGCCTCCAGCTCCGCCAGCAGCCGGGCGACCGGACCGGTGGCGGGGGTCTGGCTGTACTTCATCGTCCCCTCGTCGATCTCCACCAGATGCGTGGCGCCCTGGAAATCGGCGAGAGCCGAAACGATCCCGACCAGAACGCCGAGGCAGCCGGCCAAGGCCGGGCATGGCCGGCCGGGGATGCGGCGGGGCGCGGGGGACGCCATGGGCTCGGGCATGGAGGGACCCTGCCCCGGGGGCGGTCCGGGGGCCATACCGGGAATTGCCCGGACCCGGCTGTTTCTTGCCCCGGGGCCGGGGCGTCGCCCCACCGATCCTGCCCCGCGCTTCTGGTGGGCGGTGGCGCGAGCGTCCCCGCGAGCGGCTCCCGACCGATTCGGGCGGAAGCGGGGCAGGGCATGGCGGGAGCCTCGCGCCGCCGGGCTCCTGCCAAAGGCCACCCCGGGCGCTGCCGCGGGCCGGTTCCCGATTCCCGCCTTGCTTCAGGCTTCAGGCGCCGGGCATGTTCGCGCCGACTTTTCACGCATATGGCAGAACTGAACGGCAATCTCCTCGTGGCCCAGTCGGGCGGACCCACCAGCGTCATCAACGCCAGCGTCGCCGGGGTCATCACCGAGGCCGGGCACCACGAGTGCATCGAGGAGATCTACGGCGGCCTGAACGGCATCCTCGGCATCCTCAATGAGGAGCTTATCGATATCGGCGACGAGACAGCCCGATCGGTCGAGGGATTGAAGCACACGCCGGCGGCGGCGCTGGGGACCTGCCGGTACAAGATCAACTTCGACAAGAAGCCCGAGCAGGCGGCCAAGGACATGGACCGGTTGTTCGAGGTCTTTGCGGCGCACAACATCCGGTACTTCTTCTACGCCGGCGGCAACGACTCCCAGGACACGGCCCACAAGATCCATCTGGAGGCGGTGAAGCGCGGGTACGAGATGCGGGTGATGGGGGTGCCGAAGACGATCGACAACGACCTGCCCCACACCGACCACTGCCCGGGCTACGGCTCGGTGGTGAAGTACAACTGCGCCACGGTGATGGAGGTGGGTCTGGATGTCGGGTCGATGGCCACCGACGACGGCTCGTGCTGCATCATCGAGGTGATGGGTCGGGCGGCCGGGTGGATTGCGGCGGGCACGGTGCTGGCCAAGCAGGGCAACCCGGCCAATCCGCCGCACATCATCCTCCTGCCCGAGATTCCGTTCGACGAGGACGCCTTCCTCGCGCGGGTGAAGGAGACCGTGGCGGCGAACAAGTACTGCATCGTGGTCTGTGGCGAGGGCGTGAAGAATGCCCAGGGCGAGGAGATCGGTGCCGACAAGACCCGTCGCGACGCCTTCGGGCACGCGGTCCTGGCCGGGGCGTCGGAGAAGCTCAAGGAGATCGTCCAGGGTCGGCTCAACCTGAAGACCCGCACCGTGTTGCTGGGATACGCCCAACGGGCGGCGGCGCACTGGGCGAGCAAGACCGACATGGAGGAAGCCTACGCCTGCGGCGCCGCGGCCGTGCGATCGGCCGTCCATGGCCAGTCCGGCTACATGCCGAAGATCGTCCGCCGCAGCAGCGAGCCGTACCAGTGGGACATCGAGCTCGAGCCGTTGGCGAACATCGCCAACGTCGAGCATTTCATCCCCCGCGACTGGATCAGCGAGGACGGTTTCCTGCCGAACGAGAAGTTCGTGGAGTATGCCGCGCCGCTGATCGTGGGCGAGGTGCCGGTGCCGACCGAGAACGGCCTGCCGAAGTACGTGACCCTGGCCCGGGTGCCGGTGGAGAAGAAACTCCCGGCCCGCGGCTGAGACGACCCACCGGTTCCCGCGCGACCGACCGTCCGGGCGGCACGGACGGACCGGTTTCGGGGCGAAAGGTGACGAATGGGCGGACCTGTGCTTTTGTGGAGGCCGCCTGTTCGGGGGGGATCCCGGACGGCTATCGAATGGCATCCGACCCCAACCGCCCTGCGCCCCGCCGCTCCTGCCTCTACGCAGGGTCGGTCCTGCACGCCCGGCGGTCTCCGAGGGTGAACCGGTTCCGGCACGGCCTGTTCCTCCTCCACCTGGATCTGGACGAACTGGACGAGCTGGATCGCGACCTGCGGCTTTTCAGTCGGAACCGGACCAATCTGTACGAGTTCCGGGACTCCGATCACCTGCCCCATCCCGGCGGCCGGGGCGACGGCGGGGTCCGGGCGGCGCTGATCGCCTGGCTGGATGGGGAGGGGGTCGCTGTTCCCCACGGCGCCCGGATCAGCCTCCTCACCCTGCCGCGGGTCGCGGGGTACGTCTTCAATCCGGTCAGCTTCTACTTCGTCGAGGCGGCCGACGGTTCCCCGGTGGTCTCGGTGGCCGAGGTCGGGAACACCTTCGGCGAGATGAAGCCCTACCGGGTGCCGGTGGACCCGGTCGGGGGTGGGTTTCGTCGGATCGTCCCCAAGGAGTTCTACGTCTCGCCGTTCAGCGACCTGGACCTCCGGTTCGATTTCCGCCTGCGGACGCCGACGGAGGATCTGGACCTGGCGGTGGACGACCTGGCGGCCGATGGCTCCGAGGTGCTGATCAGCCGGTTGGAGGGGCGACGTCTGCCGTTGACGGATGGAATGCTCCTCCGCCTGACGGCCCGCTACCCGCTGGTGACGCTCCGGGTGATCACGCTGATCCACTGGCATGCCTTCCGGCTGTGGGCACGCCGGGTGCCCTGGCATCGCAAGGCCGACCGTCCCGAGGCGCAGCGCGGAGTCCTCCGGCCCGGTACCCTTCGTCCCGCCGCTTCCGCACCTGTTCCCCCGATTTCATCGTGAACGACCTGGATCTCCCCCCCCTGGCCCTGGCTCCGGACGAAGCGGAGCTTCCGGTGACCCGACCGGCCTCCTGGATTGACCGGGCGGCCGAGGGCCTGGTGTGCCGGGCCCTGCGGCCGATGACCCGGGGGCGGCTCACCTTGCGGCTTCCCGACGGGGGTGTTCGCACCTTCGGGCAGGATCCGGGTTCCGGTCCGATCGCCGAGATGCAGATCCGAACCGCCGGGTTCTTCCGGCGCTGCGTGACGGCCGGGGACATCGGCTTCGGCGAGGCCTATCAGGCGGGGGAATGGGACACGCCCGACCTGGTGTCGGTCGTGGCCTGGTTCTGCGCCAACGCCGAGGAGGCCCCCACCCTGAGCGGGTCGCGTCGGCGCGGTGCCTGGACGGTCAACCTGGGCCGGCATCTGAACCGGTGGCGACACCGGTGGAACCGCAACACCCCCCGGGGGTCCCGGGCCAACATCCACGCCCACTACGACCTGGGGAACGCGTTCTACTCCCTGTGGCTTGACCGGACCATGACCTACTCCGCGGCGCTGTTCGACGGTCCCGACGAGGACCTGGCGGCGGCGCAGGAGGCCAAGTACGAGCGTCTCTGCCGCCAGCTGCGGCTGCGTCCCGAGGATCATGTCCTGGAGATCGGCTCGGGCTGGGGTGGCTTTGCCGAACACGCCGTGCGGCGCCACGGCTGCCGGGTCACCACCCTGACCCTGAGCACCGAGCAGCAACGGTACGCCGCCGAGCGGTTCCAGCGGATGGGCATCGCCGACCGCGCGGAGGTCCGTCTCCAGGACTACCGGGCGGTCACGGGCAGGTTCGACAAGGTGGTGTCGATCGAGATGCTGGAGGCGGTGGGCGACGAGTTCCTCGAGACCTACTTCGGCAAGGTCCAGTCCGTGCTCCGGCCCGGCGGCCTGTTCGCTGCGCAGTTCATCACCTGTCCCGAGGCGCGGTACGACGATCTGCGGCGCGGGGTGGACTGGATCCAGAAGCACATCTTCCCCGGATCCCTCCTGCTGTCCCTGAACCGGGTGGGACAGGCCGTCCAGCGGACCGGCAACCTGTCGTTGCACACGCTGCACGATCTCGGGGCCGACTATGCGCGGACCCTCCGGAGCTGGCGGGAGCGCTTCAACGGTCGGCTGGACGCGGTTCGGGCGATGGGCTTTGACGAGCGGTTCATCCGTTCGTGGAACTACTACCTGGCCTACTGCGAGGCGGCGTTCGCCTGGAGGAACATCAGCGTGGTGCAGGCCACCTGGGCCCCGCCGAACCATCCCCTCGACCGCCCATGATCGTCCTGCTCCGCATCGTGTTCTCCGGCGTGCTGGTGTCCATGCTGGCCGTGACCGGCTGGGCCAGCCGGCACACGGCCCTGTGGGACATCCCGCGGGAAGTCGGGGGACATCCCTGGTTTCTCGCCACGCTGGCCGACGCGTACTTCGGGTTCCTCACCTTCTGGTGTTGGGTGGCGTATCGGGAGCGGACCTGGCCTCGGCGGCTTGGCTGGCTCGTCGCCATCCTGCTCCTCGGGAACATCGCCATGGCGGTCTACCTGCTGCTGCTGCTGTTCCGGCTGCCGGCGGACGCCCCGCTGGAGCGCCTGCTGCTTCGTCCGGCACCCCGGGAGGATCGGCCGTGACCGCGCTGCTCCTGCCCCTCGCACTGGGCCTCGGGTTCGTGTTCCTCGAGATGACCCTGACGTTCTTCGTCGCCCGCCGCCTGCGGAACTTCGGGATCGTCGACGCGGTGTGGTCGTTCGGCTTCGGGCCGATCGCCCTGCTATGGCTCGCGGCGACGCCCCGGGCGACGGTGGCGTCCGATGCCCCGATCCGATGGTTCCTCCTCACCGGCCTGGTGCTGGTCTGGAGTGGGCGGCTGGGGACGCACCTGGGACTGCGCATCGCCGGGCATCATCCGACCGAGGACGTGCGGTACGCGGAGCTCCGGAAGAAATGGGGCGGCGATGTCGACCGCAGGATGTACGGCTTCTACCTGCTCCAGGGGGTGTTGCAGGTGGTGTTGGCGCTGCCGTTCCTCCTGGTGCACGCCAACGGCCATCCGGCCGGGGCCTGGGCCGGCCTCTCCCCGTGGGAATGGGCGGGCACGGCGTTCTGGATGGTCGGGATCTGCGGCGAGGCGGTGGCTGATGTCCAGCTGACGCGGTTCCGGTCCGATCCGGCCCGTCGCGGCCAGGTCTGCCGGGAGGGCCTGTGGCGCTACTCGCGCCATCCCAACTACTTCTTCGAGTGGCTCGTCTGGGTGGGCTTCGCCCTGTTCGCCACCGGCTCGCCGCTCGGCTGGCTGGGCTGGTTGTCGCCCCTGCTCATGGCCCATTTCCTCATCAACGTCACCGGCATCCCCATGACCGAGGCGCTGTCGGTGCAGAAACGCGGCGAGGCCTACCGCGAGTATCAGCGGACCACGAGCGCCTTCTTCCCCTGGTTTCCCCGGCGCCCCTGACGCGGCGCCGGTCCTTGTCCATGATCGATCGACTGCTCCCCCTCGACGTCTTTCCCGAGCCGCTCCTCCGGATCGGCATCCGCCAACTGCTCCGCCAACGGCTGCGGGAGGAATCGGCGGGCGATGTCGCCGACTGGCAGGCGCGTCGGATGTCCCTGGTGGAGGAACTCCGGAGCTCGCCGGTGGCGGTGGAGACCGCCGCCGCCAACGAGCAGCACTACGAGGTGCCGACCCGTTTCTACCAGTGCTGCCTCGGACCGCGTCTCAAGTACTCCTCCGGCTACTATCCGACGCTCACCGAGGCGCTGGCCGAGGGCGAGGAGCGGATGCTGGAACTGACCGCGGCGCGGGCGGAGCTGGCCGACGGGCAGGAGATCCTGGAGCTGGGGTGCGGGTGGGGATCGCTGACCCTCTGGATGGCCGAGCGCTTTCCCGGGGCCCGGATCACGGCGGTGTCCAACTCGCGAACCCAGCGGCTTCACATCGAGTCCGAGTGCGAGCGCCGCGGGCTGCGGAACGTCACGGTGATCACCTGCGACATGAACGTGTTCGAGCCGCCGTCGGCCGATGGCGGGCCGGGGCCGTGTCGCCACCGTTTCGACCGGGTGGTGTCGGTCGAGATGTTCGAGCACATGAAGAACTACCAGGAGCTGATGGGCCGCATCGGCCGCTGGCTGCGACCCGACGGCCGGCTGTTCGTGCACATCTTCACCCACCGCCAGCACGCCTACCACTTCGTCGCCCGCGATGCCTCCGACTGGATGGCGCGGTACTTCTTCACCGGCGGGATCATGCCATCCGACGACCTGCTGCTGTACTTCCAGCGTGACCTCGAGGTGGAGCGGCACTGGGTGGTGAACGGGCGACACTACGCGCGGACGGCGCGGCAGTGGCTGAGGAACATGGAGGCGAACGAGGGGGAGGTCCGGGGCATCCTGCGGGAGACCTACGGTGCGGCCGACGAGACCCGTTGGTGGGTGTACTGGAAGGTCTTCTTCCTGGCGTGCGAGGAGCTGTGGGCGTTCCGGGGCGGGAACGAGTGGCATGTCAGCCACTATCTGTTCCGAGCCCGGACGGCGTCGGATTCTCCGTAGCCGCCGCCGGTAGGCGGCCGGAGTCTCGCCGACCCGTCCATAGCGGTGTCGACGCTTCGCTCAGCCACCGCAGTCCAAAAAGGGGTGCGGCGCGGATGTGGAGTGCGGCGGGAAGCGTCAGCGCCAAGCCGCCTCGGAGGTAGGATGAGGGCTCGCGAGGACGCTCGCGCCACCGCCTCGGGGCGTCTGGCGTGACCGGTGGCGCGAGGCTCCCGCCGAGCAACCCACCGCCCGCCCCATCCCTGTCCGGGAAGGCCTCCCCGGGTCGGGGAGGGCGGCATCACGCCTTGGTGGCCTTCGCGGCGTCCGCTGCCGCCGCGGCGGCGTCCCGCTTCTCCAGCACGGCCGCTCGGATCTTGGCGGCGAGCTCCGGCTTGTCCGCCAGCGCCTTGCGGGCGGCCTCCTTGCCCTGTCCGACCAGCTCCCCGGCGAACTGGAACCAGGCCCCCTTCTTGTCCACCACGCCCGCCAGGAGCCCCGCCTCGAGGATGCTGCCCTCCTGGTCGATGCCGTGGTTGAAGAGGATGTCGAACTCGGCCTCGGCGAACGGCGGGGCCACCTTGTTCTTTACGATCTTCACCTTCACGTGGTTGCCCACGGCGTTGCCCGAGCCGTCCTTGATCGCCTCCTTGCGGCGGATGTCGATGCGGACGCTGGCGTAGAACTTGAGCGCCTTGCCGCCCGGGGTGGTTTCCGGGTTGCCGA
The DNA here is from genome assembly GCA_964525755.1 of uncultured Verrucomicrobiota bacterium. Taxonomy (GTDB): domain Bacteria; phylum Verrucomicrobiota; class Verrucomicrobiia; order Limisphaerales; family UBA9464; genus UBA6176. The sequence continues at coordinate 33,483 of CAZGIK010000037.1, read as the reverse complement.
ACATCACGCCCACCTTCTCGCGGATCTGGTTGGTGAAGATGCAGGTGGTGCGGGCCTTGTTGAGGATGGCGGTCAGCTTGCGGAGGGCCTGGGACATCAGGCGCGCCTGCATGCCCATGGTGGCCATGCCCATCTCGCCCTCGAGTTCCGCCTTGGGCACCAACGCCGCCACCGAGTCGACCACGATCACGTCGAGCGCATTCGACCGGGCGAGGGTCTCGCAGATCGTGAGCGCCTCCTCGCCCGAGTCCGGCTGCGAGACGAGCAGGTCGTCCAGGTTGACCCCCAGGCGCTTGGCGTAGGCGGGGTCGAGGGCATGCTCCGCATCGATGAACGCCGCCATGCCCCCCGCGCGCTGGGCGTTGGCGATGATGTGGAGCATGAGGGTGGTCTTGCCCGAGGACTCCGGCCCGTAGATCTCGACCACCCGGCCGCGGGGGACCCCGCCGACCCCCAGGGCGAGGTCGACCCCGAAGGATCCGGTCGGGATCACCTCGATCTGGCGGTTCGCCTGGGCCGCCCCGAGCCGCATGATCGCCCCGTCGCCGAACGACTTGGTGATCGAGGAGATCGCCGCCTCCAGGTCCCGCTGCCGGGCCGGGGTGAGGCGGCTGGCATCGGCGGCTGCCGCCTTGGGTTCGGCGGCGGCCTTGCGGTCAGGGGTCTTGTCGGCGGACTTGTCGGGGGTCTTTTCGGCCATGGAGGGAAGGGTCAGAGATGACTTTTGCATGGGAATAGGGGAGCACGGGGGGTCGGTCAACCGCCGCCCGACCCCGCGCACCGATTTGCATGTTCCGGCAGTCTCCAATACGCCGCCGCGGGCCGATGGTTACATCGGCAATCCTTCGGGTTTGACAGTCGGATGAGGCCGCGGCTCTGTGGGGGGCCTCATTCCCCGATGAAAGCTCCCCTGTCCCGGCTCCATCCGACCTGGCCCGCCCTCGTCCTCGCCCTGCTGGCCGTCGGCTGCGCCTCCCGACCGGGATCGGTCGGCGACACCCGCGGCGGGCAGCCGACCGCCCTCGACCGGTACGTCGCCGCGCCCGACCCGTCGTATGCGTGGAAGGCGGTCCAGTCGGTGCCGGTCGACGGGGCCACCGTGACGGCGATCGACCTGACCTCGCAGACCTGGCTGGCGCCGGGCGAGGTGGATCGGACGGTCTGGCGGCACTGGCTCATGGTGGTGACGCCGGACGACGTCGCCCATTCCACGGGCCTGCTGTTCATTTCCGGCGGGAGCAACCGGGATGACAAGCCTCCGCGGCCGGCGGCCGAGATGATCGCGGTGGCCCGGGCGACCCGGTCGGTGGTGGCCGAGCTGAAGATGGTTCCGAACCAGCCGCTCAGCTTCAACGGGGACGGCGAGGGCCGCTATGAGGACGACCTGATCGCGTACACCTGGGACCAGTACCTGCGCACGGGCGACGAACGGTGGCCGGCACGGCTTCCGATGACCAAGGCGGCGGTGCGGGCGATGGACACGATCACCGAGTTCACCTCCGGCCCGGCCGCCGGTGCCGGACGTCGGATCGACCGGTTCGTTGTTGCCGGCGGATCCAAGCGCGGGTGGACCACGTGGACCACCGCCGCGGTGGACCCCCGGGTGGTCGCCATCTGTCCGATCGTGATCGACGTCCTGAACATGGAACCCCAGATGGCCCACCACTCCGCCGCGTACGGGGGATTCGCCGAGGCGGTCGGGAACTACGTGCAGCACGACGTGATGCGCTGGATGGGAACCCCCGAGATGAAGGCCCTCCAGCGCATCGAGGACCCGTACTTCTACCGCGACCGGTACCAGCTGCCCAAGCTCCTGATGAACGCCTGCGGGGACCAGTTCTTCCTGCCCGACTCCTCGCAGTTCTACTTCGACCAGCTGCCGGGTCCGAAGTTCCTGCGGTATGTCCCGAACGCCGACCATTCCCTGCGGGGGAGCGATGCCTACCAGACGCTGGCGGCGTGGCATCATGTCACCCTCAACCGGACCCCGCTGCCCGAGTTCGACTGGTCGCATGGGGCCGACGGGTCGATCCGGGTGGTCAGCCGCACCGCACCCAAGGCGGTCCGTCTTTGGCAGGCCACGAACCCGTCGACGCGCGACTTCCGCCTGGAGGTGACCGGTCCGGCGTGGTGGCCCACCGATCTCGCCGACCAGGGCGGTGGCGTGTACACGGCGCAGGTCGGGGCACCCACCGCGGGCTGGACCGCCTACATGGTGGAGTTGACCTTCGACGTGGGGGCCGCGGCGCCGTTGAAGCTCACCACCGATGTCCGGGTGACCCCGGGTACCCTGCCCCATCCGGCGTTCGAACCCTCCCGCCCGTCCGGGTTCCTCACCCGCTGATCGCCGACCGGGGTGTGCCGCGGTCCGGTTCCATGTCCCCGGCCTACCGCCTGGTGGATGTCGCCACCCAGGCCTACGGGCTGACCGTGGGCGGGCTGGTGTTGCTGTTCCATGGCGATGCGGTGCCCGACTGGCCGCTGCGGGTGGCCGGGCACCTGGTCTTGGCCGTGGCCCTGCACCTGTTCCTGGTCCGCACCCCGCGGAAAACCGGGTCCGATTCCGGGCCGGGCGACCGGTGTGCGGTGTTCCTCCGCGAATACTATCCGGTGCTTCTGCTGCCGTTCTGGTTCCGGGAACTGGGCCGGATCAACCGGATGTTCGTCGACCGGTTCCTCGACCCGGTGATGCTCCGCTGGGAGCAGGCGTGGTTCGGCGGGCAGGCCAGCGTGGAGTGGATGCTCCGATGGCCGTCGGTCTGGGTGGCCGAGTTCTTCCACACCGCGTACTTCAGCTACTACCTGATGATCGGCGGCACCGCCCTCTGGCTGCTCGCCCGGGACCGGAGGGCCTTCCGGCATTTCCTCACCGTGGTGTGCCTCGTCTTCTACGGCTGCTATCTCGTCTACCTGTTCGTCCCGGTCATGGGACCCCGGATCCTGAGCCAGTCCGTGCTTCCCGGGGAGGTCCTCCTGGATCTGGACATGGACCTGCCGCCGGAGGTGCCCGCCGGGTTCGGGTCGGGGCCGATGGCCGCGGTGATGCGGTTCCTGTACCGGCACTTCGAGACCGAGGGCGCCGCGTTCCCGAGCAGCCATGTGGTGGTGGCGATTGTGACGTTGCGATTCACGTGGACCTACCTTCCCCGGATCCGCCTCCCCCATGCGCTCGCCGTGGTCGCGCTCGCCGCGTCCACCGTCTACTGCCGCTACCATTACGTCGTCGACGTCCTCGCGGCGCTGGTGGCGGCGCCGTTGATGCTCCTCGGGGCGGAGTGGCTCTGGCGGCGTTGGGGTGACGGGGCGGGTTCTCAACCGGTGGGAACGTCCCGTTCGTAGAGCCGGTAGGTCTTCGACCGGCGCCCCTCGAACTGGTCGACCAGCCGATGCACGGCGACGTTGTCCTCCAGGACCCAGGAGGCCTCGCAGTGCCGGAATCCCAGCGTGAGCGCGGTCTGGAGGGTCCGGGCGAACAGGACCGCCTCCACGCCGCGTCCGCGATACCCCGGCGTGACGCCCAGTGCGACCAGTCGGAAGCCGCGGGGACGACGCCAACCGGCGAGGTACGGCAACGCCTTCAGGGCGGCGGGACAGAACAGCCGACCGCGCATCGGTCCGAGGACCTCATTGAGATCCGGCAGGGCCAGCAGCAGGCCGGCCGGTCCGCCGGGGCCCGTGGCCAGCCACACCAGGCCCTCCACCAGCAGGGGGCGGAGCCGGGCGGCGAGGAAGTCGATCTCGGGGCCGGTCATTGGGCTGGCGCCCCAGTTCCGTTCCCAGGCGGCGTTGTACACCTCCTTGATGAGGGGAAGGTCCGACGCCAGGGACCGACGGGACACCGGACGGAACCGGATCTCGGGAACCCGTCGCTGGAGGCCTGCCGAGATCCGTTCCAGGCGTCCGGCCGGGCTCCGGGCCACCTCGATCTCGAAGGCCAGCAGGTCCTTCACCCCCCGGCAGCCGACCGCGGTGAGGCGTTCCGCGTAGTCGGGTGGGTTGTGGGGCATGAGGATGGCGTTGGGCTGGTCGAAGCCGTCCACCAGCAGGCCCGCCTCCTCGTTGAGATTCGGGTTCAGCGGACCCAGCCAGCGTCGGATCCCGTGCGCCCGTCCCCAGGCATCGGCGGCGGCGAACAGAGCCGGGGTCACCCCGGGATGCCCGGCATCCTCGTAGAAGCCGAAGAAACCGGTGTCCGGGCCATGGCCGGCCTGCCATTCCGGATCGATGAACGTCGCGAGGCGGCCGACATCCCGGCCGCCCACCCGGGCGATCCACAGGGCGCGGCGGGCGCGGGTGAAGAACGGGTTGGCATCCGACAGCACCTCCACCACCGCATCGGCGAGGGGGATCACCGCCCGGGGTTCCCGTCCGGACGCCCCGAGCATCACGCACCAGAACCGCCGGAGGTCGGCCGGTCGTGAGGTGACGGGGAGGATCTCGACGGCCGACGGTGCCGGCGCGGACAGGGTGGGAGCGGCGGCGATGGGCTGGGCGGCGCTGATGCAGGGAGGCTGCCGGGTGGGAATTCCGGCGGTCAAGTGCGTCCGGTCCGGGACTCCCTGCGGCGTCCCTCCGCCAGACGCTCTCCGATCCAGACCTTGATCAGGGACTGTCGCGGAATGCCGAGCCGGTCGGCCTCGAGGTCCAACCGGGAGAGCATCCACTCGGGGAAGTCGACATTCACCCGCTTTGCGGCATGGCCGGGTCGTACCGCCTTCGCCAGGTCGAGGTAGGGAAGGATGTCCTCCTCCCCGGCGTCGAAGATTTCATCCAGTTCCTCAGCCTTCATACACTTTCCTTTCATTCGGACGCGCTCGTCGTATGGGAATTCCTCGGCCGACGAAAGAATCTGCTGTGCCGCCACTTCCTTCCCCACCGCGTGGGAACGGCCGGGATCGCGACGCCCGCGGGCTTGACGTGCCCGTGCGGCTCCGGCCCTGCTAAGCTTCATGAATTCCGCCGCGGCAACCTGGCTCCGGCGACTGGCCATCCTGGTCGGGGTGGCCGCCGTGGTCGGTCTTTTGGTGGGCCGTCCCGGCACCGTGACGCGGCGCTTGGAGGCGATCCGCGCGGCGGGTTTGCCGGCCGTGTGGGAGGAAGTGGAGGCGATGTATCCCCAGGTGGCGTCCGGGGAGAATGGGGCGCCGGCGCTCCTGGAGGCGCTGGGAGGACTGCGTTTCGACACCCGCACGGTCCTTCCCGGACGCGACGAGCCGTGGACCGACGCGAACCGTTCCTGGGCGGCGGACCAGGCCGAACGAAACGCGCAGGCGGCCGCCGCCCTCCACGAGGCGCTCCGGGCGAGGCAGTGGCGATTCCAAATGAACTTCGGGAGCGTCACCAACCTGGCGCTGTCGCACCTCTCCGACCACAAGCAGGGCGCCCAGTGGTTGCGCTTCGAGGCGATCCACGCAGCGGTCGGGAACGATCCGGACGGCGCGGTGCGGAATGTGCAGGACATCCTGGCTCTGGCCCGCACGCTCGACGGGGAGCCGATCCTGATCAGTCAGCTCGTCCGCGTGGCCGAGTTGGCCATCGCCGTGTCCGCCCTCGAGCAGGTCCTGAGCCGGACGTCCCCCGATGACCCGCAGCTGGCGGGCGTGCAGGCGGGGTTCTCGGGGGCCATCGGGACGAACACCCTTTTCCGGGCCCTGGCGGCGGAGCGGGCCTACGGGTCGGGCCTGTTCGCCCTCCCTTCGGGTGACTTGATGCCATCCATTGCCGGATCGCCCCGGACGTCCTTGGTCGCGGCCGGATCCTGGCTGTACGCGGGCAGCGGGCTCCAGGCGGCTGATCACCGCTTCTATCTCGACCGGATGGGGGACCTGCTGGAGGCGGCGGCCATGCCGCCGGGGCCGGAGATGCGGACAGCCATGGTGACGTTCGATCAGAAGATGGGCGGGAACCGGATCGGGGTGACCCGAATCCTGTCCCGGATGATTCTCGCGGGGCTGTCGAAGATCCTGGCCAAGGAGCTGCGCAGCGCGGCGACGATCCGCTGCGCGATGGCGGGACTGGCGTTGGAACGCTTCCGCCTCGCCGACGGCCGGCTGCCCGATTCGCTGGATGAACTCGTTCCACGGTTCCTGCCGGCGGTGCCCACGGATCCGATGGACGGCCTGCCGCTCCGGTACCGCCGGCTCGACGGCGGCCATGTCGTCTACAGTGTGGGCGACGACCTGACGGACGATGGGGGTGTGGAGTTTGCCGACCGTCCGAAGAACTCGTCGGTTGGTTGGGACTACACGTTCGTCGTGCGCCGAGCCCACCCCGCCGGGACCCCGTGACACCCGGGTCCGGCCGGGGCGCGGGGCCGCCCGGGCCTTGCGTCGGCCCGGGTTCGCCCATACTTACCCCGTATGCGTAGCTTTCCGCGGTGGGCCTGGGCGATCGGGCCGGTTCTTTTCCTGACGGCCTGTCGACAGGAGGAGGTCCAGGTGTATGAGGCGCCCAAGGATCCGGGTGCGGCCCCGTCGGCGTCGACCCCGGCCGCCCCCGCGTCGGCGTCGGCCCCTGTCGACGCCACGCCCCCCGCCCGCCCGTCCGCCCCCTGGGTGGTTCCGTCCGGGTGGCAGGAACGTCCCGATCCGGCGGGCATGCGGGCGGCGAGCTATGGCGTGACCCTGCCGGACGGCCGGGAGATGGATGTGTCGGTCGTGGCCCTCGGCGAGCAGGCGGGTTCGGTCCTGGACAACGTGAACCGGTGGCGCCGGGAGCTGGGCCTGGCCGAGGTGGCCGAGGCAGGCCTGGACGCCCTCCGGTCGCCGGTCCGGATCGGCCGGCAGGACGGCTTCCTCTACGACCTGGTGAGCGAGGGCGCCGGTCCCGGGGCGTCGGCACCGGTCCGGACCCTGGCCGCCATGCTGCCGGCGGGGGGCATGACCGTCTTCTTCAAGGCCAAGGGCGAGGCCCGGCTGGTGGCCGACGAGAAGAAGAACTTCATCGCCTGGCTGGGTTCGGTCCTGACCGGTCCGGCTGAATCCGCACCGGCGGCCGCCGGTGCCGGGTCGACTCCGGCACCGTCGGCCGGGGCGTCGGATGGGCCCCAATGGACCGTCCCGGGGCACTGGCGCGACAGCGGGCCGCGTCCGATGCGCCTCGCCAGCTTCGAGATCCCGGGCGACGGGGGGGTGACCGGCGATGTGTCGGTGAGTTCGCTGGGTGGCGACGGCGGGGGGCTGCTGGCCAACGTCAACCGGTGGCGGGGTCAGGTGGGGCTGGCACCGTTCGACGAGGCCGGCCTCCAGGCGGCGGCGGTGCCGATCCGCCTCGCCAGCGGCCAGTCGGGGATCCTGGTGAACCTCGGGGGCGGCTCCAGCTCCATCCTGGCCGCGGTGGTGCCGGCCGGGGACCGGACCTGGTTCTTCAAGCTGACCGCCCCGCCGGCGCTGATCACACGGGAATCGGCCGCTTTCCGGGCGTTCGTCGAGTCCGCCCGCCTGTGAATCCGGTCCGCCCCGGCAGACCGGCAGTTCGCCCCATGGGAAAAAATTCGGGGAATGCGTTCCCTTCCGACTGCGTCTAGGTTCGCCCGATGCTGAAACGGTCCCTCAAGGTCCTGAGCTCCCTGCGCCTGACGGTCGCGCTGCTGGCGCTGGGGATTGTCCTGGTGTTCTTCGGGACGTTGGGCCAGGTGAGCGACGGCCTGTATGAGGCGCAGGCGCGGTATTTCCGGAGCTGGTGGACGACGTGGCATCCGGTGGGATCGCCGTGGCTGCGGGTTCCGATGCCCGGCGGCTACCTGCTGGGGACGCTGCTGGTGTTGAACCTGCTCGCGGCCCACGCCGCCCGGTTCCAGTTCAGCTGGAAGAAGAGCGGCATCCTCCTCGCCCACCTGGGGATCCTCCTGCTGCTCCTCGGCCAGCTCGCCACCGACATGCTGTCGCGCGAGAGCCAGATGAGCTTCCGCGAGGGGGAATCCCGGAACTACAGCGAGGACTTCCACAAGCACGAGCTGGTCTTCGCCCGACCCGGTTCGCAGCCCGACACCGAGCGGATCGTGTCGATTCCCGCGTCCCAGTTGGCGCCGGGGGCCGAGGTGCGGCACCCGGAGCTGCCGTTCACCGTCCGGGTCAAGGCGTTCCATGAGAACGCCGACGTGCGCCGGTTTGCGCCGATGGTCGACACCAACCGTTCGCCGGCCAGCACGGCGGGCATGGGGGCCCGGCTGGTCCTGGAGCCGTTGCCGCCGGACCGCTCGATGGACGGCAAGAGCATGCCGGCGGCGGTCCTCGAGCTCGAGGAGGGCGGCACCAGCCGGGGCACCTGGCTGACCTCGGCCCTGCTGCGGTCCGACTCCGTGGACGTGGGCGGCACCGCGTGGCGGGTCGAGCTGCGTCCGGTCCGGTACTACGAGCCGTTCCAGCTCACCCTCCTGAAGACCACCCACGAGGTGTACCCGGGCACCGACCTGCCGCGGAACTTCCAGAGCCGGGTGCGGATCGAGAACCCGTCCCGCGGCGAGGAGCGGGAGGTGGACATCTACATGAACAATCCGCTGCGCTACGGCGGGTTGACCTTCTACCAGTACCAGATGGGCCGCGAGCAGCTCGAGCGGGGCGGGCGGGGCACCAGCGCCCTGCAGGTGGTCCGCAACCCGTCGTGGCTCACGCCGTATCTCGGCTGCATCCTGGTGGGCGTGGGCCTGCTGGTTCAGTTCCTCCTCCATCTCGTCGGGTTCCTGACCCGCCGCCGGTCCCCGTCCACCCCGGTCCCCGCCGCCGCCTGAACCGGATTCCCGAACGCCCTTCCCTGAACCGATGAAACGCTGGCTTCCCTGGATCGTGGCCGCCGTCCTGACCGGATGGCTGGTCGGCTCACTCCGTCAGCCCCGCGACACCGGCCTGGCCGTCGAGGCCTTCGGGCGGTTGCCGGTGGTGTTCAACGGCCGGCTCCAGCCCTTCGACTCCCTCGCCCGCAATTCGCTCCTGCAGATGCGGGAAAAGCAGACCCTGCGGGATCCGTCCGATGGATCCACCCTCAGTGCCACGGCCTGGCTGCTCGAGGTGATGTTCAAGCCGCGGGCGGCGGATGACCGGAAGTCCTTCCGGATCGACAACCCGGACCTGAAGGGACTGTTCGGCCTGCCGGCCGATCCGGCTCCGGGGAGTGGCGAGGACGGCAAGCACTACTCCTGGTCCCAGCTGGCCCCGCGGCTGAAGGAGCTGGAGGAGCAGGCCCGACGGGCCCGCGGTCGCGACGCCTCCCAGCGGACGCCCTTCGAGCAGGCCACGTTGCGGCTGTATGAGGCGATGACGCTGTACCTGCGGCTCCAGAACACGGTGCAGCCGATGGATTCCGTCGGACTGGTGGCCGAGCTGGCGGAGTACCGGCAGGGGATCCCGGCCGGGGTGGAAGCGTTCCGGGCGCGGATGTCGGGCGCGGAGTTCGACACCAACGCCCTCACCGCCACGTTGGTCCATGCCGAGCGGTTCCTTGCCATGCACCGGATGGAACCGCCCCTGGTCGTGCCGCCCCCGGCGCCCCTTCCGGGGAACGACGGCTGGCGTCGGATGGGGGATGCGCTGCTGGACGCCTCGCTGCCGGCGCCGCTGCTGTTGCATCTGATGGGACAGAAGCCCCTCGCCGACGCCGAGGTGGCCCGGCTGGTGGCGGAGGCCGGAAAGGCGCCGCTGCCGGCGTCGATCGATGTCCTGGCGCGGATGGCCGATGCGTTCCGGGAGGGCCGGACCGAGGATTTCAACCGCGAGGTGGCGGCCCATCGGGAGGCCTTGTCGGCCACGTTCGCTCCCCAGCTGGCCCGGGTCGCCCGGGAGGATGCGTTCAACCACTTCCAGCCGTTCTACAAGGCGCTGGTGCTCGACGTCCTCGGCTTCCTTCTCGCGTGCGCCTTCTGGGCCACGGCCTCGGAGACCACCCGACGGACCGCCGTCTCCGTCCTGCTGGTCGGGCTGGTCGTCCACACGCTCGGCATCGCGGTCCGGATGTGGATCGAGGGCCGTCCGCCGGTCACCAATCTCTACAGCTCCGCCATCTTCATCGGCTGGGGCGCGGTGGGGCTGGGGCTGATCCTCGAGTATTTGTGGCGCAACGCGATCGGCCTGGCCGTGGCGTCGGTCATCGGTTTCGCCTCGCTGATCATCGCCCATCACCTGTCCTTGGGCGGGGACACCCTGGAAATGATGCGGGCGGTGCTCGACACGAATTTCTGGCTGGCGACGCATGTGGTGGTGGTGACGCTCGGGTATGCGGCGACGTATGTTGCGGGGTTCCTGTCGGTGCTCTTCGTGGTCCTCGGCGTCTTCACCCGGGTGGTGGATGCGGCCATGTCCCGGGCCCTGACGCGGGCGGTCTACGGGATCGTCTGCTTCGCCACGCTGTTCAGCTTCGTGGGAACGGTCCTCGGGGGGATCTGGGCCGACCAGTCGTGGGGCCGGTTCTGGGGATGGGATCCGAAGGAGAACGGCGCGCTGATCATCGTGCTGTGGAACGCCCTGATCCTGCATGCCCGTTGGGGGGGACTGGTGCGCGAGCGCGGGCTTCACGTGCTGTCGATCGGCGGGAACATCGTGACCAGCTGGTCCTGGTTCGGGACCAACATGCTGGGCATCGGCCTGCACAGCTACGGGTTCACCGACGCGGCGTTCCGTTGGCTGATGATCCTCGTGTTCAGCCAGCTGGCGTTGATGGGTCTGGGCCTGATGCCGTCGCCGTGGTGGCGGAGTTTCCGCGACGGCGGCCCGGGCGGCGGCGCGGCGTCGGGTTCGGGTCCGGCTCCCCGGCCCCGGCCGGCCACGGCCTGAGGGGCGCTGGGCGCAATGGAGGAGCGAGCCTGCGAGCCCGATCGGCCCCGGAAGGGACCGACGCCCGGTGCTTCCCCAACCCCTGCGGGGTCCTGTCGGACCCCGTCGGACTCACCCGCGGACGCGGGCTCATCCCTCCACGGCCTGAGGGGCGCGGGACGCGATGGGGCGAGCCTGCGAGCCCGATCGGTCCCGCGAGGGGCCGACGCCCCGTGCTCCCCGCCCGCCCTGCGGGGTCCTGGAGGACCCCGACGGACTCGCCCGCTGGCGCGGGCTCATCCCTCCACGGCCCGAGGGGCGCGGGACGCGATGGAGGGGCGAGCCTGCGAGCCCGATCGGTCCGGGAAGGGAGCGACGCCCCGTGCTCCCCCAACCCCTGCGGGGTCTTGTCGGACCCCGTCGGACTCACCCGCGGACGCGGGTTCATCCCTCCATGGCCCGAGGGGCGCGGGACGCGATGGAGGGGCGAGCCATCGAGCCCGATCGGTCCCGGAAGGGACCGACGCCCTGTGCTCCCCCAACCCCTGCGGGGTCCTATCGGACCCCGTCGGACTCGCCCGCGGACGCGGGCTCATCCCTCCACGGCCTGAGGGGCGCTGGGCGCAATGGAGGGGCGAGCCTGCGAGCCCGATCGGTCCCGGAAGGGACCGACGCCCGGTGCTTCCCCAACCCCTGCGGGGTCCTGTCGGACCCCGTCGGACTCACCCGCGGACGCGGGCTCATCCCTCCACGGCCTGAGGGGCGCGGGACGCGATGGGGCGAGCCTGCGAGCCCGATCGGTCCCGCGAGGGGCCGACGCCCCGTGCTCCCCGCCCGCCCTGCGGGGTCCTGGAGGACCCCGACGGACTCGCCCGCTGGCGCGGGCTCATCCCTCCAAGGCCTGAGGGGCGCTACGACTCGGAATCCCCCAGGGCCGCATCCACCACCGTCCGCCAGCGGGTCCGGAGGCGGTCGTAGCCGAAGAGTTCGGCGGCCCGGGCCGGCAGGGTCCGACGGAGTTCCAGCCGGTTCGGTTCGCGGACCAGCTCGCGGATCCGGTCGGCCAGCCGGGCCGGGTAACCCCGGTCGACCTCGCCGTGGAATGGCACCAGCATTTCGTCGGGCAGCACCCGGGCGGCCTCGCCCACCCGGCTGGCGAGGATATGGCATCCGGCGGCCATGTACTCGGGGAGCTTGCCGGTGGTCCGCACCCGCCCGGGCAGATTGTTGGTCTGGGTGCTGAGGGCCACGTCGAACAACCGGAGGTGACGGGGCACCTCGGCGTAGGGGATGCGCCCGGTGAAGATCACCCGGTCCTCCACCCCGAGCTCCTGTGCCCGCCGTCGCAGCCAGGGCAGCCCCGGTCCGTCGCCGATCACCACCCCGGTCACCGGCAGGTCGCCGAGATCCGACAGCGCCTCGAGCAGGTCCCAGCCGTAGCAGATGTCGAGGCGGGGACTGTGGACGGTCGATCCCATCACACCCACCACGAGGCGTCCGGCCAGCCCCAGCGAACGGCGGAGGGCGTCGACGTCCGCCGGGTCCACCGGGCCCGGATCCCGGAAGCCGTCGGGCAGGACATGGACCCGGGTCAGGCCCTGTTGCCGGAGGTATTCCTGGTGCTCGCTTCCGCGCACCACGACGGCGGCGGCGCGGCGTTGGGCGAGCTGTTCGGCCGCCCAGAGGATCGGCAGGCGCGGCCCGCCCCCCACCCCGGAACGGCGCGCCATCTCGAACACCGCATCGCCCGTGTCGAGCAGGTAGGGCAGTCCGCGGGTCTCCGCCCACCAGGGCCCGAGCAGGGCGCCCGGGAAGGCGGTGTTGAGGATGTGGACGAGGTCCGGCCGGAACTCCCGAACCGCGGCCTGCCACGCCCGGATGGCGGCGGCCGCCCCGGGAGGGCGGGTGACCACGCGGGTGTGCCCGGGTGGCAGGGCGACCGCGAGTTCATCGGCCCGTACCCGCTCGATGCTCGCCGGGCCCCCGTGCACCAGGAACAGGACCCGGGGCGGGCTCATCCGCCGGCCTTCTCCCGATGGACCCGCTGGTACACCGCGAGGGTCTGCTCGGCGCAGGCGTCCCAGGTGATCCGTGAGACCTCCTCGCGACCCTTCAGGGCCAGCGCGTGGGTGCGGGCCGGTTCCGCCTCCAGCCAGGCGAGGGCCCGGGTGATGTCGTCGGCGTCGTGCGGATCGAACACCACGCCGCCGACCTGGTCCTGGAACAGCTCGGCCGAGCCGAGGTCCTTGCCCACGGCCACCGGGAGCCCGCTGGCCATCGCCTCGGTCACCACCATGCCGAAGGGATCGTAGTCGCTCGGGTAGAGGAACAGGTCGGCCGCGCGGAAGGCGTGTTCCGGGTGGGGATCGAACCCGTGGAAGACCACCCGCTCGGAGACCCCAAGGTTGGCCGCCTGGAAGCGGTAGCGTTCGAGGTCGGACCGGGTGACGACCAGCAGGCGGGCCTTGGGGAACCGCACCAGCTGGTCGATGCTCTGGCGGAGTCCCTTGACCGCCTCGCCCATGAAGAGCCAGTTCCAGGCGTTCTCCGGCAGGCCGTAGTGGGCGCGCCAGCGGGCCTTCTCTGCCGCGTCCGTCGGGGGCTGGAACTGCTGCAGGTTGGTGCCGTGATAGATGACCGTCGCCGGCTTCCGCCAGCCGTAGTTCGAGCGGACCTCGGACTCGAGCTTGCGGGAGATGGCGATCAGGTGGCGGGTGGAGGCGTGGCGATAGAACGCGCGTTCCAGGGGAACGACGAGGCCCGCGAACAGCCGGGGTTTGATCCACCGGGTGTTGAACCGCTTGATCCGCTCCGCGTTGCAGATGTGGCCGGTGATGATGTCCGAATGCCAGCAGGTCAGTCCCTGGGCATGGATCAGGTCCGGCTTCAGCTGCCGGACGCGGAGCTCGGCCGCGGGGATGAAGCTGTAGACCAGGCAGAGTGCGTTGATCCGGCACGCCGGTACCCGGATCCAGTCGACCCCGGGCCAGTGCCCGGCATTCCAGGTGTTCGAGACGATCGAGAACCGCACCCGCCCGTGCAGTCGTTCCACCAGTTCCACGCAGTACCGGCCCTGACCGTAGTTCGGGTCAAAGTCGTGGACGACCAGGGCGACGTGCATCGGGATGTCGGAAACCATGTCCCCGGGGTGGATGAAACCTCCGGCGGGCCGCCGATCGACGGCCGCCGTGGGTGAGTACGCGACCGGGGCGCCCGGTTCAAGCATTGGTCCGGCCGGGGGCCCGTGGGCGGTGGCGGTGGCGGGAGCGTCCCGGGTGACTCCGGAGGGCGAGGGGCTGAAAGCGGTGTGGCTGCGGGGTTGAATTCGGGCCCGTCGAACCGATCATGACGGTCATGCATCCCCATCGGATCCAACTCCCCGCCGCCGGGCACCCGGGCCGGATCCGGGTTGGCATCGTCGCCGTGCTGACCCTGCTCGGGTTGACCGGCGGGGCGTTTGCCGCCCCGGGCCGGATCTCGTTCAACCGGGACATCCGTCCGATCCTCTCCGACCACTGCTTCGCCTGCCACGGCCTCGATGCCGCCAAGCGCAAGGCGGGCCTCCGGCTCGACGTGGCCGAGGCGGTGAACCGTCCGAACGACAAGGGCCGCACCGCCATCCTCCCCGGCGACCCCGAGGGCAGCGAGGTGTGGCGGCGCCTGGTGACGTCGGATCCCGACGACCTCATGCCGCCGCCCGAGGCCCACAAGCCCCTCAGCGACGCCCAGCGGGACCTGATCCGGCGATGGATCCAGGATGGCGCCGTGTACCAGCGGCACTGGGCGTTCGAGGCCCCGGTCCCGGCGGAGGTTCCACCGGTGCGGGACATGGCCTGGCCCCGTGGGACGATCGACCGGTTCCTGCTGGCACGCATGGAAGCCGAGGGCCTGCGGCCGCGTCCGGAGGCCGACCGGGCCACGCTGATCCGTCGGGTGGCGTTCGACCTGACCGGCCTGCCGCCCACGCCGGACGAGGTCCGGGTGTTCGAGGAGGACCGGCGTCCCGACGCCTATGAGCGGCTGGTCGACCGCCTGCTCGATTCGCCGCGCTACGGGGAGCGGATGGCGGTGCCGTGGCTGGACCTGGCGCGCTATGCCGACACCCACGGGATGCACCTCGACAACGAGCGGCAGATGTGGGCCTACCGCGACTGGGTGGTGGGCGCGTTCAACCGCAACCTGCCCTTCGACCGCTTCACGATCGACCAGCTCGCCGGGGACCTGGTTCCCGGGGCCACCCTCGAGCAGCGCATCGCCACCGGGTTCAACCGGTGCAACGTCACCACCAGCGAGGGCGGGTCGATCGACAGCGAGCTGATCTTCCGCTACGCGGTCGACCGGACCGACACCACGGTGCAGGTGTGGATGGGCCTGACGGCGGGCTGTGCGGTGTGCCACGACCACAAGTTCGACCCCATCTCCCAGCGCGAGTTCTACTCCCTCTACGCCTTCTTCCACAGTGCGGCCGACCCGGCGATGGACGGCAATGCGCTGCGCACCCCGCCGGTGATCACCCTTCCCGGAGCGTCCGAGGAGGCCCGGCTGGCGGCGCTGGACCGGGACATCGCCGCGGCCGAGGAGACGGTGCTGCATGCTGCGCGCGAGGTGGACTACGGCGACCCGGCCGACCTGGACCCGCGGCCGGAGGCGCGGGACGAGGAGATCGTATGGTGGGATGACGCCGTGCCGGAGGGCTTCAACGCGCAGGGCACGCCCCGGTTTGTCACCGCGTCGGATGGCCCCGTGTTCTCGGGGTCGGGCGCGCTGCGGCGACGGGAGGGCGGTCTGGGACAGGATGTGTTCGAGGGTCCGGCCCCCGGATTCGAGCTGCCGGCCGAACCGCGACTCTTCGTCCACGTGCACCTCGATCCCGCCGATCCGCCCCAGGCCATCATGGTCCAGTTCTTCCGGGACGGCTGGGAGCATCGGGCGGTGTGGGGCGACGCGGACGCGATCAACTGGGGTGAGAAGGGGACCGGCAGCCGACGTCCCCTGGGCCTGCTTCCGGAGGCGGGTCGCTGGGTGCGGCTCGAGGTGCCGGCGGCGGAGGTGGGGCTGAAGGCCGGGGACCGGGTCCGTTCGATGGCGTACACCCAGTTCGGCGGGACGGTGGGCTGGGACCGGGCCGGCGTCCTCGGACGGGTCGATCCGGCCGGCGACCCGCGGCTGTCCCTCGCCGCGTGGATCCGTCAGCAGGAGGATCCGAAGGCGGGCGACGGACTGCCGGGCCCGGTCCGGCGTGTCCTGCGGGAGGTGAAGGCGGAGGAACGTTCCGATGCCGACCGGCAGCTGCTCCGGGACCATTTTGTCGCCGCGGTTTGGAGCGGCGGACGGGAGCGTTTCGAGCCGTTGACCGCGCGGGTGAAGGCGCTGCGCGACGAGCGCAACCGGGTGGCCGATGCCATCCCGAGGACCTTTGTCTGGGCCGACCTCGAGAAACCCCGGGACAGCTTCGTGATGCTGCGCGGGCAGTACGATCGTCCGGGAGAGCAGGTGACCCGCGGTGTGCCGGCCTTCCTCCCGCCCCTCCCGGCGGAGGGCACCCCCAGCCGGCTCGACCTCGCCCGTTGGCTGGTCTCCCCGGAGCATCCCCTCACCGCCCGGGTGGCGGTGAACCGCTGGTGGCAGCAGTTCTTCGGCACCGGGCTCGTCCGGACCAGCGGCGATTTCGGCTCCCAGGGCGAACCGCCCAGCCATCCGGACCTGCTGGACTGGCTCGCGGTGGACTTCCGGACCCATGGCTGGGATGTGAAGCGGCTGGTGCGGCAGCTGGTCACGTCGGCCGCCTATCGCCAGGAATCCTCCGCCCCGGCGGAGCTGTGGGCGCGCGACCCGGAGAACCGCCTCCTGGCCCGCGGTCCGCGTTTCCGGCTGGAGGCCGAGCAGATCCGCGACAACGCATTGTACGTCGCCGGCCTGCTGGTCGACACCATGGGCGGCAAGGGAGCCCGCACCTACCAGCCGCCCAACATCTGGGAGCCGGTCGGGTTCGTCGGCTCCAACACCCGCGATTACCGTCGGGACGACGGCCCCGCCCTCTACCGGCGCAGTCTCTACACCTTCCTCAAGCGCACCGCACCGGCGCCGTTCCTCTCCAACTTCGACGCCCCGAACCGCGAGCAGTCGTGTTCCCGTCGGGAGCGCAGCAACACCCCCCTCCAGGCGCTGCAGCTCCTGAACGACGTGCAGCATTTCGAGGCCGCCCGGGCCCTGGCCGGCCGGATGCTGCGGGAGGGGGGCGAATCCGACGCCGACCGCCTGGCCTTCGGCTGGCGGGTCGTGCTGGCCCGCGAGGCGCACCCGGAGGAACTCGACGTGGCGGCGGGTGCGCTGGCCCGTCATCGGGCCCGCTATGCGGCCGATCCTGCCGCGGCCGTCCGGGCGGTGGCCGTGGGTGAATCCCGTCCCGACCCGGACCATCCGCCGGCCGAGCTGGCCGCGTGGACCCTGGTGGCCAACCTGCTGCTGAACCTCGACGAAACGCTGACCCGCAACTGACCCATGGATCCCCTTCATCAATACCGGATGCACCAGACCCGGAGGCAGTTCTTCGGCCACACCGGCCTGCGTCTCGGCGGGCTGGCCCTCGGCTGGCTCCTGGGCAACGGCGCGTCGGGCGCCGCCGCCGGGTCCGGGCCGGCCGCCGCACGGGTGCATCCGCCGCTGGACGGCATGCCGCACTTCCCGCCGCGCGCCCGGTCGCTGATCTACCTCCACATGAACGGCGCGCCGTCCCAGATCGACCTCTGGGACCACAAGCCCGGGCTGCGGGAGCATTTCGACAAGGACCTGCCCGACTCGGTGCGGATGAACCAGCGGCTGAGCACCATGACCAGCGGACAGACCCGCTTCCCGGTCGCCCCGTCCCGGTTCAACTTCCGTCAGCACGGCCAATCCGGCATGTGGGTCAGCGAACTCCTGCCGCACACGGCGGGGATCGTCGACGACATCGCGCTGATGCGGTCGGTGCATACCAATGCCATCAACCACGACCCGGCCTGCACCTTCGTGATGACCGGCAGCGAGATCCCGGGCAAGGCGAGCATCGGCTCCTGGCTCGCGTACGGCCTGGGCAGCGAAAGCAACGACCTGCCGGCGTTCGTCGTCTTCACCCCCACCTTTCCCAGTTCCGGCAACGGACAGGCCCTGTACCAGCGCATGTGGGGCAGCGGCTTCCTTCCCGGACGCCACAACGGCGTGGCACTCCGCGGCACGGGTGATCCGGTGCTGTACCTGCCCAACCCGGACGGTGTCAGTGCCGGCGACCGGCGGACCCTGCTGGATGCCCTCGGACGGCTGAACCAGCGGAGCTTCGAGCGGTTCGGCGATCCGGAGATCCAGACGCGGATCGCCCAGTACGAGATGGCGTTCCGGCTCCAGTCGAGTGTGCCCGAGCTGACGGATCTCGCGGGCGAGAGCGAGTCGACGCTCGAGATGTACGGGCCGGACGTCCGGCGTTCCGGCAGTTTCGCCCACTCGGCCCTGATGGCCCGGCGTCTGGTGGAGCGGGGGGTGCGAGTGGTGCAGATCCTCCACCGCGGATGGGACCAGCACGACAACCTGCCCACCGCCCTGCGCAACCAGTGCCTCGACACCGACCAGCCCACCGCCGCGCTGGTGCGCGACCTGAAGCAGCGCGGGCTGCTCGACTCGACGCTGGTGGTCTGGGGTGGGGAGTTTGGACGCACGGTCTACAGCCAGGGCCGCCTCACTGCTGAGAATTACGGGCGCGACCATCATCCGCGGAACTTCTGCATGTGGATGGCCGGCGGCGGCGTTCGGGGGGGGACCGTGTACGGGCGGACTGACGACTTCAGCTACAACATCGTCGAGGATCCGGTGCACCTGAACGACCTCAACGCGACCCTGCTGCACTGCATGGGCATCGACCACGAGCGCTTCACCTACAAGTTCCAGGGTCTCGACCAGCGCCTGACCGGGGTGGAGCCGGCCCAGATCGTGCGCGGGGTCCTCGCGTGAGGGCCGACCCCGTGGTTATGGCTACGAGCCTGACCGGCCGGTCAGGCTCTACGGTGGCAGCTGACGGAGGAGGTCGGCGGCGGCGGTGAAGCCGGGGTCGAGCTCCAGGGCCCGCCGGGCGGCGGTCCGCGCCGCGGGAAGATCCCCCTGCCGCGCCTGCACCGTGGCCCGGGCATAGGGGATGGCCGGGTCTCCCGGGGCGACCGACTCCGCGCGGTACAAGGCCTCGACCGCCCCGGCCGGATCCCCGAGCGCATCCCGCACCAGGCCCAGGTTGTACCACGCCCGCCCATGAGCCGGGTCCCGCGACACCGCCGCCTCGAGGGCGGTCCGGACCCCCGGCAGGTCGCCGACCTCATTCAGCGCCAGCCCCAGCTTGAAATGGTACTCGGCCTCGGCCGGTTCCAGTCGGACCGCCTCCCGCAGCTCCCGAACGGCCTCGGCGGATCGCCCGGCGAGGCTCAGGGCGACCGCGTGTTCATGCCGGACCGCAGCCGAGCCGGGATCCCACGCCACCGCCCGG
This sequence comes from uncultured Verrucomicrobiota bacterium, assembly GCA_964525755.1. Classification (GTDB taxonomy): domain Bacteria; phylum Verrucomicrobiota; class Verrucomicrobiia; order Limisphaerales; family UBA9464; genus UBA6176. Next base: position 14,238 of record CAZGIK010000037.1, on the reverse strand, counting down.
CCGAAATGCGGGAGCGCCGATGCGATGTCCCCGCGGTCGAGGTGATAGACTCCCAGCTGGACCTGGCCGAGGGGCTGGTCCGCGGCGTGGGCCAGCATCCACGCCAGTTCCCGTCCGGCGCGGCTTCCCGGATCGACCTCGCGCCGCAACGCCCAGGCGGCCGCCACCCGGACATTCCGGGACGGATCGCCGAGCCGCGGCCGCAGGGCCGTCGCCAGGGACGGGTCGCCCTCCGCCCCTCCGCCGAGGCTGGTGACCGCGGTGGCCCGGACCAGCGCGTTGGTGTGGTCGAGAAGACCGAGCAGGGCGCGCCGGACCGGCGGCTCGGTGGCCCATCGGGCCAGCAGCCGCGCCGCCACCGCGTCCCAGTACGGCGGATCGCCGGTCCCGAGTCGGCCGAGGAGTCCGTCGCGACCCGATGGATCCCCGCGCCGCGCCGCCGCCACGGCCCGGGTCCGCTCGCGGGCGGGCCGCTGCATCCGCTCCCCGTACCAACGCGCCACATGCCCGGCCGCCCACGCGGCGTCGTGCTCCACGTGACAGCGGTTGCAGGCGTTGGGGATCCCGAGTTCTTGGGTCAGGACAGGATCCGGCACGGTGAAGCCGTGGTCGTGCCGGGGATGCCGCTGCATGAAGGTGGTCAGCGGCATGTGGCAGGCCGTGCACCGGGCCCCGGAGCTCTCCGGACGATGGAACGTGTGGGCGGCGGGCACGATGACGGGCGCCTTGGGGAATCCGCCACTGTGGCAGCGCATGCACAGCGCGTCGCCCGCGAGGCGCGGCCGGGCCGCATGGGGATCATGGCAGTCGCCGCAGCGCACCCCGGCCGCATGCATCCGGCTCCCGAGGAACGCCGACAGCTCGTAGTCCTCCTCATGGACCTGGCCGTCCGGATGGAACGTCCCCGACTCGTCCACCGTCACCAGCGCGAAGTGGTCGTCGAATGCATCCCCGGGCACGAAATCGCCCGTCAGTTCGCCCCGCCGGGCATGGCAGCTGCCGCAGGTGTCGCGCCACTGGTCGGGTGTCTGCCGATGGAGGGTCGGGTCGGGTGCCGACGTCCCCGGATGCGCCTGCCGCCAGGCCACGTGCTCCCGCATCGGCCCATGGCAGGCCTCGCATCCCACCCCGGTCTCCACCGCGGCCGTCCGGTAGACATCCGTCGTCGCGTCGTAGTTCTTCCGCAGCCGCGTGTTGTGGCAGGCGGCACACATGGCGTTCCAGTTCATGCCCCGGCCCGTCCAGTGACCCCACTCCCCGGGCTGACGGTCCTCGTCGCCGAACACGTTGAACCACTCGCCGCGCTGCGGATCCCACGACAGGTCGAGCGTTTGCAACCGGCCGTTGCCGGCCTCCACCAGGAACTGGACCAGCGGGCTTTCTCCGATGACCCGGACGACGCGCCGGGGGCGTTCGTCGCCGTGGGGCGGGACCGGGGTGACCATCGGATCCGGGTCATCCCAGCCAACCCGGGCGGAGGTGGCCCCCGCGGTGATCAACCGGGCGGGATCGAAGGTCGGCCCGTCCACCGCCCGGTCGGGAACCCGTTCCGCCCGGCCATGATGCGAGCCTTTCCACGCCGCATACGCCTCCGCGTGGCACTCCCGGCAGCTCTCCGATCCGGCATAGGCGGCGAACGTCTCCGCCATCGGCGGGATCCCTCCCACGGGATCGGCCGACCCCGGGACGGCCGGCGTCGGCCTGGGTCCGGTGCCCTCCGGGCCGCGACCCATCCGGAGAGCCAGCGCGGCGACGCCGAGGATCGCGGCGGCCAGCACGCCGATGCTGATGCCCCGGGCCGCAGATCCCGGGCCGGGTTCAGGGCGCCGACGTCTCACGGACAAAGTGCACCTCGTAGCTCTCCTGCATCAGCGCCTGGTAGTAGACCCCGTGCAACTGGTCCGCCTGGGGGAGATAGGTGAGGGTGTAGGTGCAGCCCGGGTAGTTCTCGTCGGTCAGCTCGACGAACACCCGGGTCTGCCCGTCCTCGAGCCGGGCCTCGGCCCGGGAGATCCGGATCGGACGGGGATTCAGGTAGGCGGCGGCCAACCGGCCATCGTCGGCGAGGGACTTCAGGTCGAGGACGTACCCGCCGTCCGGGCGCACCCACCGTCCGACCACCCGACGCACCTCGGCGGGGAGGGGGGCGACCGGGGCGGGTGGCGGGGTGACGGGAGCGACGGCGGCCGGCGGGGGAGTGGCGGGAGCCGAGACGGGTGGGGTCGGGTTCGTCGATGGACCGGGCGCCGTCGGAGCCGTCCCGGCGGACTTCACCGGGGTGGATTCGACCGGGGCCGCGGGGGCGGCGGACGCGTCGATGGCCGCCGGCGCCGCATCGGCCTGGGGCGACGGCGGGTCGGCTGGCTTCTCGGACTCCCGCTTGCAGCCCAGCAGGCAGGTGGCCAGGAGCAGCGCCCAGGCCAGTGGGGGATGGGGCTTCCGGAATGGCATGCCCGGAGCATGCGGCCGAAGGGCCGCCGGACGGAAGAAACAACAGCCCCGGCCGTCTAGGCCTCCGTCTTCGGCTGGGTGGGCTCCTTGGCCTCCGGACCGCGGGTCTGCTCGATCAGTTCCCAGAAACCGGGGTTGTCCTGCAGTTGCTCGTCCTCGCGGGTGGGGAGGCTGGAGCGGAAGAGGAAATCCTTGAGGGTGTTGCGGCTGAGGATGCGGTGGACCACCACGCCGAGCGGATGCCGCTCGAAATACACCCGGTAGTCGCCCAGCCGGTACCGGATGAGGGAGCGTCCCTGTCGGGCGAGCGTCCCCCAGTGGGCGTCTTCCCGCTGGAGTTCCTGGGGCAGGCCGCGGAACTGGCCGAGGATGTGCAGCTGCAGGTCCTTCGGCATCCGGGCCAGCTCCGACGCGCTGGTCGGGTTGAAGATGATCTGGAACGGCGCCATGGCGCCGCCCGTTCTAGCGGGCCGTTGCCAAAGCGCAACGGCCGGGTCACTCCGCCATCGCCCGGTCGATGCTGTTCCACCAGGCGTCGTGGAGTGCCGCCAGCGGGGCGGTGAACTCGCCGGCGGCGGTCTTCAGCACGAGGGTGTCGCCTCCGACGCGGCCGATCACCCGGGCCGGCACCCCGAGGAGACCGGCCTGTTTCACCACCCGGCCGGCGTCGTCCGATGCCACGGTCAGTACCACCCGGTTCTGGGTCTCGCCGAACAGGAGGGCATCGAGGCGGGTGCCGGTGATGGCGGTGAGGTCGATCTCGGCGCCGAGGAGACGGGGGGTGCCGCGGGCGACGGATCCGCTGATGGCGGACTCCGCGAGCGCCACCGCCAGGCCGCCCTCGCTGCAGTCGTGGGCGCCCTTCACCACGCCCTCCCGGATCAGCCCGACCACGGTGGTGTGCAGCGTCCGGGCGACCTCCAGGTCCACCCGCGGGGGACGGCCGGTCTTGAGTCCATGGACCACCCGCAGGTGGGCGCTGCCGCCCAGGCCCTGGAGCGGGTCGTTGGTGTCCACCGGCCCGCCGAGCAGGATCACGGCGTCGCCCGCGTCCTTGAACGTCTGGGTGGTGACGTGTTCCAGGCGTTCCACCAGGCCCACCACGGCCACGGTGGGGGTGGGGTCGATGGCTCCCAGGGCGCCCCGCTGGTTGTAGAGCGAGACGTTGCCCCCGGTGACCGGCGCGCCGAACGCGCCGCAGGCCTCGGCCACACCCCGGACCGACTCGCGGAGCTGCCAGAAGATGTCGGGGTTGTGGGGATTGCCGAAGTTGAGGTTGTCGGTCGAGCCGAGCGGCAGGGCGCCCGAGCAGGCGAGGTTCCGACAGGCCTCGGCCACCGCCGCCTTGCCGCCCTCGTAGGGGTCGAGGTGGACGTAGGCCCCGTTGCAGTCCACCGACATCGCCACGTACTTCTCGGGGATCTCCGGTGCGGGCGGGGGCGGCGTGCCGGCCAGGCGGGCGGCGTACTCGGCGGCCGTCACCGGCAGGCTGTCCGCCTTGATCCGGATCACCGCCGCATCGCTGCCCGGTCCCACCACCGTGCCGTCGCGGACCATGTGGTCGTACTGGCTGTAGACCCAGTTCTTCGACGCCAGGGTGTGGTCGGCCAGGAGCCGGGTGAGGTCCCCCACCGGGTCGGTGGTGTCGGCGATCCCGTCGAGGGTGAACGCCCGGACCGCGGCGAGGTATTCCGGTTCGCGGTATTCGCGGAAATAGATCGGGGACTCGTCGGCCAGCTTGCGGGCGGGGATGTCCACCACCACCCGGCCGCCGTGGCGGACCACCATGCGGCCGGTGTCGGTCACGGTGCCGATCTCCGCCCAGGGGAGGTCCCACTTGTCGAACACCCGCTTCACCTCCTCCTCACGGCCCTTGTGGACGACGATGAGCATGCGTTCCTGCGACTCCGAGAGCATGATCTCGTAGCTCGACATGTTCGGAGCGCGCTGCGGGACCCGGTCGAGTTCGATCTCGATGCCGGTGCCGGCGCGGGCGGCGGTCTCGCAGGTGGAGCAGGTGAGGCCGGCGGCGCCCATGTCCTGCATGCCGGCCACCGCCCCGGTGGCCAGCAGCTCGAGGCAGGCCTCGCACACCAGCTTCTCCATGAACGGGTCGCCCACCTGCACCGCCCCGCGCTGCTGCTCGGCCGACTCCTCGGTGAGGTCCTGCGACGCGAACGCCGCCCCGGCCAGGCCGTCGCGTCCGGTGGCCGGCCCGACGTAGAACACCGGGTTCCCCACCCCGTGGGCCGCGCCGCGGGTGATCTGGTCATGGCGCAGCACGCCGAGGGCGAAGGCGTTCACCAGGGGATTCCCCTCGTAGCTGCGGTCGAAATAGACCTCGCCCCCGACGGTGGGGATGCCGAAGCAGTTCCCGTAGTGGGCGATGCCGCCCACCACGCCGCGGAACAGCCGACGCACCTCGGGGTTGGAAAGCTTGCCGAAGCGGAGGGAGTTGAGGGCGGCGACCGGTCGGGCGCCCATGGTGAAGATGTCGCGGATGATCCCCCCCACCCCGGTGGCGGCTCCCTGGAAGGGCTCCACCGCGCTGGGATGGTTGTGGGACTCGATCTTGAAGGCGATCGCGATGCCGTCGCCGATGTCGATGATCCCGGCGTTCTCCTCGCCTGCACCCACCAGGATGCGCGAACCCTTGGTGGGAAAGCCCTTCAGGACCGGTCGGGTGTTCTTGTAGGAACAATGCTCCGACCACATCACCGAGAAGACACCCAGCTCGGTGTGGGTCGGGGTGCGGCCGAGGATCTCGAGGACCTTCGCGTACTCGTCCTCCGTCAGGTTGTGTTGCCGGACCAGTTCCGGGGTGATGGCGGGTTCGTTCATCGGGACGGGAGCCGGTCGGATCAGGGAATGTCGACCGGTGGCCGGACACTACGGAACCGTCCGATCCGGACAAGGAATTCGACGGCATCGGCCGCCGGTGGGCGTCGGCCACGGGGCGGGGGCGGCACCTGGGAGGGGCTCGGCAGGAGCCTCGCGCCACCGTCGGACGTGGCGTCGGCTACGGGGCTGGGGGCGGGGGAGTGTCCGGATCGGCGGCCGACGGCGCCCCGGGCGTCCCGGTCGGCGCCTCATCCGGCGCGGGACGGCGTTCCAGCACCAGGACCTTGTCGATCCGGTGCTGGTCCATGTCGAGGACCTCGAACACATACCCGCCGGCCTCGCAGGCTTCGCCTTCCCGGGGGACATGGCCGAACTTGAGGAGGAGCCATCCGGCGAGGGTCTGGAAATCCCGGTGCGCCTCCTCGCCGAAGCGCATCCCCGGAAGGGCGGCCTCAACCGCCTCGAGGTCCACGAGGGCGTCGACCAGCCAGGTCCCGTCCGGACGCGACATCACGCACGGCCGGGCCCGTTCCCCCTGGCCGGGGAACTCGCCGACGATCGCCTCCATCACATCGTGCAGCGTCACCATGCCGACCACGCCCCCGTACTCGTCGACCACCAGGGCCACGTGGCGGCCGGCCTGCTTGAAGGTCTCCACCAGCTGCACGACGGTCTGCGTCTCCGGCACGGCCACCGGCTTCTCCGCCAGGGCCCGGAGGTTCACCGGGGCGCCGGCGGCGAGGTTGGCGTAGATGGACTTCACCGAGACCACGCCGATCGGGTGGTCCCGGTTGCCGGCGTACACGGGGAAATGCGAGTGCCGGCTCACCACGATCTTGTGCCAGGCCACCTCGTGGGAGTCGTCGGCACTGAGCCAGATCACCTTCGGCCGGGGGGTCATGATCTCCCGCACCGGCAGCAGGTCGAGCTCGAGGGCGTTGTGGACGATCCGGCTTTCCACCTGGTTGAACGCCCCGGCCCGGACGCCCTCCTGCATCAGGGTCCGCACCTCCTCCTCGTTCACGCTGACATCCCCCCGGGCGCGGAAACCCAGCACCCGGAGCAGGGTGTCGGTCGAGTGGGACAACACCGCCACCAGCGGACCCACCAGTCGCGAGAGGAACGTCATGGGACGTGCCACGCGGATGGCGATGGCCTCCGGGTTGTTCAACCCGACGCGTTTGGGGATCAGCTCCCCGAAGACGAGGGACAGGTAGGTGATGCCCACCACCACCAGCATCAGGGCGATCTCGTCGGCCGAGGCCTCGATGCCCGGGATCCGGGCGATCCACGGGGTCAGGTGTCGGGCGAGGGTGGTGCCGCCGAAGGCGCCGGCGACGATGCCCACGAGGGTGATGCCCACCTGGACGGTGGAGAGGAAGCGGTTGGGGGACTCGGCGAGTTCAAGGGCAAGCCGGGCGCCGTGGTCGCCGGCCTCGGCCCGCTGTCGGAGCCGGGCCTTGCGGGCGGACACCACGGCGATCTCCGCCATGGCGAACACGCCGTTGGCCCCCAGCAGCAGGAAGAGCAGGAGGATCTCGGTGGCGAACGCGGGCATGTCGCCGGGAATCTAGGCACGGGACCGCCGGAGGCCAAGGGCCTCGGAGGATTCGCCTCGGACAGCCCCGCAGTCCGCGGCCGATGGAGGATCGAGGTCTGCTCGGTGACGACCCTGGTCGTACGTCGTGTTGGACGTACGTGCTGGTGGACGTGCCATGGGCGCTGCAGCGCCCGGCACCCGATTCCGGACTCGTCTGGGGGAGTCAATTCATGGTAGGAAGTCCGGCAAGAGGAGTCCCCGCCATGCCGTTTCATCGCCGAGCCCTTTCCGTTGCCGCGCTGTCGATGCTCGGCCTGTTTTCCGTCCGGGCCGCAACCCCGTTCCCGATCACCGGCTTCGAACTGCCCGACGACGCCGGGCTGCGCCTGACCTATGAGGCGATCCCGGGCCATTACGCCGTGCTCGAGGCGTCGCCGTCCCTCACCGCGGCCGGGGTCCCCATCGCCCTCGCACCGGCGATCAATGGCACCGCCCGGTTGCAGGATCCGACGCCCCCCGGCGACGGATCGCGATTCTACCGCATCCGCCAGGTTCCCGTGGACCAGCCGCTCGACGTCGATGCCGACGGGATGCCCGACCCGTTCGAACTGGCCCATCCCGGGATCCTCGACCCGCTGCGGCGGGCGGACGCCGACGAGGATGCGGATGATGATGGCCGGAGCAATCTCCGGGAGTTCCTCGACGGTACCGACCTGCAGGTCGCCGAGGTGCTGGCGACGCGTTTCGCCAGTTCCCCGGCCGATGGCGAGGACGGGGTGTCGGTGCAGCGGGAGACGATCCTCCGCTTCTCCCAACCGCTCGCCGGGGATGTCGCCCTCACCGGCGACACGGTCCATCTGCGCCTCGGGGACCGTCGGCTCCTCTCCCGGACGCAGCTCTCCTCCGACCGCCGCCAGGTGACGTTGTTCCCCCTCGAACCGCTGCCCGGCGGGTCGCGCGTGGAGGTGGTGGTGGACGGGGCGGGCCTGCGGGATCATCGCGGACAGGCGGTCGATGCCGACCGGGATGGGCTGCCGGGGGGGGTGGGGACGGTGCGGTTCGAGACCATGAGCACCACCGGGCTGGAGGGAACCGCGGTGGTCGGCTGGGTGTTCGCCTCGGAGCCGGTGACCGGTCCCGACGGGCCGGTGGACCAGCCCTTGGCCGGGGTGCAGGTGACGGTCGACGGGGCTGAGGAGACCCTGCGGGCGGTCACCGGACCCGATGGACGTTTCGTGCTCGACCCGGCGCCGTCCGGTCGGTTCTTCGTGCACATCGACGGACGGACGGCGGCGGGCAGCGATTGGCCGGATGGCGCCTACTATCCCTTTGTCGGGAAGACCTTCGAGGCCACCCCGGGGTACACCAACAATCTCGCCGGCGGGACCGGGCGGATCTACCTGCCGCGGATCGTGCCAGGGACGTTGCAGGCGGTGTCCGCCACCGGGGACACCGAGGTGGGGATGCCGTCGGCGGTGGTCGATGCGCACCCGGAGCTGGCCGGTGTGCGCCTCACCGTCCCGGCCAATTCGCTGTTCGCCGATGACGGATCACGGGGCGGCCGCATCGGGATGGCCCCGGTCGAGCCCGACCGGATTCCCTCGCCGCTTCCGCCCGGACTCGGGTTTCCCCTGGTGATCACCGTGCAGACGGACGGGCCGTCGAACTTCGACGTCCCGGTTCCGGTGCGATTCCCCAATCTGCCCGACCCGGTGACCGGCGAGGTCGCGCCGCCGGGCTCGAAGACCTGGCTGTGGAGCTTCAACCACGACACCGGGCGTTGGGAACCCCAGGGGACCCTGACGATCTCGGCCGACGGGCTGTTTGCGGAGAGCGATCCCGGGGTGGGCATCCGGCAGCCCGGGTGGCACGGGGTGAATCCCGCCACGCCGCCGTTCTTTCCGCCCACGCTGGCCCGGCCCGAGGACGAGCAGTGCGACCCGGCGAAGGCCGCCAAGGAATGGCTCGACGGGCAGGTCGCCGAGCTGGAGTGCCTGCTCGAGTTCGACCTCTTCAGCGACAAGGTGAAGATCGGCCTGGATGCGGCGAGCCGGGTTCCGGGACTGATCGAGAACATCGCCGGAGGGATGGACGCCGTGGCGGCCGGAAACGATGCGGCCGCGGCCGGCGCCGCCATGCAGGTCATCTCCGATATGGCCGACTTCGTGGTCGGGAACCTCGACGAGCTCGCCAACGACAATCCCGCGAGCAAGGCGCTCTCGATCGCCAACTGCCTCACCACCCTGATGAAGGAGCAGGCCGAGTTCGGCTGCGAGCTGGGCAAGTGCCTCTCCGACAACCCGGCGGTCCAGGCCGCGCAGCAGGCCTGGTGCAAGGACCTGCTGGAAGCCCTCACCCTGCTCGACACGTTCGTGGAGGGTTGGTCGACCACGTTCAATTCCCCGCTCGAGAACCTCATCCTCGCCGTCGGCAAGATGGGCGAGGCCCTGGGGGGCGCCTCGGGGAACGGCGGCGCCCGGGCACGGGTGGCCGGGGCACCCGCCACGCTCACCCCGGAGCAACAGGCGGCGTTCCTGTCCGCCGGACAGGAAGCCCTGGATGCCGCCCGCGCCCTGCAGGCGGCACTCGATGCCGACCTGGCGATCGCCGGTCCGCTGGACGCGGTCGCCGTCGCCACCGAGGACTACCTCGCGGGCATCGTCAGCCCGCTCCGGGCCTCCCTCGGGGGCTACGCCGGCGCCTGGTTCCGCATCGCCTACTCCGGGTTCGAGGTCCGGGGCCGCGCCAGCTCCCTCGGGGCGTTCGACCTGCCCGTCCTCCCGGTCGAGACCCCCTACGTGTTCTCGATCTACGACCCGGTCCTCAACGTGACGGCGGAGATCAAGGGGGTTTCCGCAGGCCTGGGACAGACCACGCTGATCCCGGCCCCGCCCATCCGGCTGCCGGGCCGGGACGATCCCGGGGTCGACGCCGATGGTGACGGTCTCACGGCGCTGGCCGAGCTGGTGATCGGGACACGCGACGACGTGGCCGACACCGACGGCGACGGGCTGTCGGACTCCGCCGAGGTGAGGGCGGGGGACAATCCCCTGGACGGGATCAGCCTTCCGTTGGGCATCGTGGCCCGGCTCAAGGTCGGGGATTACACGGACATCGTCCGGATTGCCGGCGACCTCGCCTTCTTCCAGTTCAGCCGCGGCAACAACTACCACCTTGGAATCGCCGACATCGGACAACCGCTCCAACCCCGTCTGGTCGGGGAGATCACCCTGCCGGGCTGGGCGCAGGACCTGTCGGTGAGCCCCTCGGGCCGCTCGGTGATGGCGGTCACCTACGAGTCCACGTTCGCGGCCGGCGATGCCACGATCTCCCTGGTCGACGTTTCCGATCCGGCCACGCCCCGGCTCGTCCGATCGCATGGACTCGCGCCGCGGGTGTTCGCCCACCACGTTGCGGAACAGGACGGCCTGTTCTTCGTGATCGTCCGGGATCAACTCCGGGTGTACGACGCGGTGTCCGCCACCGAGCTGACCAGCCAGACCTTCCTGTCCGGCGTGGGCCAGATGGTGCCCGATGGCGACCGGTTTCTCGTCCGGTGGAACGACCAGTTGGGCGCCTTCGCCGTCGATGGCCTGGGCCTCGACCCGATCCCGCTCGGGAGGGTGACGCCCGGGGTGGGGGGGTCGCCGCTCGGCGACAAGCCGATGGTGGTCGACGGGGATCTCGTGTACGCGGGTGGTTTCACCGGGTACGAGACCTATGACTTCTCCGACCCGGCGGCCCCGACCCTCGTCGGGGCGCCCGGTTCCACCCAGCTGGCGATCCACTCGATGGCCCATGATGGCTCGGGGAAGATCGGGATCATCTCCAGCTTCGGTGGGACATCCACCCTCGACTTCTCGCTCTACGACGCCTCCGACCCGGTGGTCACCGACCGCTTCCTCTCCAGCTTCGCCATGCCCCCCACGCCGGCCGATCTCGCCATGTCGCGCGGATTCGCCTGGATGGCGGGCCAGACATCCGGCCTGGTCGTGGTGAACTTCGTCTCGGCTTCCTCCGCGGGGTCCGCCCCCGATGTGGCGATCGACCTGGCCGCACTGGACGAGGATCCCGCGTCCGACGGCGTCCAGGTCACCGCCGGAACCTGGGTGAGGGTCCGCGCCATCGTGTCCGATGCCGAGCCCATCCGACGGGCCGACCTGCTGATCGACGGCGAGCGGGTGGACCGGGTCTGGGGCGGGCCGGTGGTTTTCCGGCTCCATCTGCCTCCCTCCGCGTCCGCGTCCGGAGCCAGCCTTCGGGTCCTGGTGGAGGACACCGCGGGACGGATCGGCCTTTCGGATGTCGTCGGTCTCGATGTCCGACCCGATGCCGTCGCCCCGACCCTCCTCGCCATGGTGCCCGCGGACGGCGGCGCGATGTCGCTCGGAACACCGGTCGTGCTCCGCTTCAGCGAGCCGGTCTGGGTGGATCCGGTGGTCGGGGGTGGTCTGCAATGGCTGCGGACCGATGGGGATGGCGGCGCGGTGGCCGTTGCCCGGTTCGCCACCGGCGCCGCCAGTCTGGTCCTGACCCCGGACCAGCCCCTGCCGCCGGGCAACTATCGGGTGGTGATCCCCGCCGAGGCCGTCCGGGACGCGTCCGGCAATCCGCTCGCGTCCGGGGTGGATGTCGCGTTCGCCCTGCTCGAAGCCCCGGCCGACGCCAACCTCTGGCTGGGAACCGGGGGCGGCAATTTCAACGACCCCAGCCGCTGGTCCCGGGGACGGGTGCCGAACCTCGAGGAGGCGTTCATCGGGGAGTTGGAGGCGGACGCCGTCGTCACCGTCGACTCCCGGATCGACGTCACCTCCCTGACCACGCACGCCCCGATCGTCCTGGCGGCCGGAGCCGGATTGTCCCTCAAGGGACCCTGGGTGGCCACCGGTCCGGTGACCTTCGAATCCGGTCGGGCCTGGCTGGACCAGGGTGGAACCCTGTCGGGTCCGGTGGTGGTCCGGTCGGGTCTCCTCGAGACCTACGGCCCGCTTACGATCGCCGGCGATCTCACCGTGACCGCCGGTGGAAGCCTGACCCTGTCCGATCCCACGGCCGGGCTCGTGGTGAACGGAACGCTCAGCCTGACGGCCGCCACGGTGACCGTGGAGGAAGGCGCGGTCCTGGAGCTTCCCGATCTGGTCCAGCTCGACGATCCGGGCGACCTGACCCTGTTCCTGCCCGCCGCCACCACGTTCAAGGCGTTCGATGCCGGCAGCCGCATCGTCCTGCCGAACCTCGAGTCCGTGGACGGTCCGGTCGACTGGAACATCCGCCGCGTGCCGTCGATCGGCTTCGAGGCCTGGACCGGCGGACTCATCGAGCTGCCCCGCCTGGCATCGGCCACCGGACGAACCTCTCTTCTGGTCAGCGGCAACGGCAGCCGCATCGTCGCCCCGTCCCTGACGGCCCTTACGGGCCCGGTGTCCGACATCGGCTCCTCCATCGACATCTCCCAGGGCACGGTGCTGGAACTCGGCGGGCCCGTGTCGGTGGATCGAACCCTGATCCGGCTTCGTCCCGGCAGCCGGCTCCTCGCGGACCGGATCGACCTTGGGCCCGACGGCGTGCTGCGCGGCGGGGGAACCCTCGAGGGTGACCTGACCGCCGAGGGCCGGATCGAGCCCGACCAGGCCACTGTCCCGCTGCGGGTCACCGGCAACATCACCCTGGGGACTGGCTCGCGGTTGGTTCCGACCATCGGACTCGGCAACGACCGGAGTCTGTCCGGACGCCTGGATGGCGATGGACCCGTGACCCTTGGCGGGACATTGGGCGTCGCCCGGGCCGGGGGCCTCACCCCGGTCGTCGGGGCGGAGTTCGAGGTCCTCCGTTCGGTCGCCGCCCCGTCGGCTGCCTTCAGCGACACCGATCCGGGCAACCTCGGGGCCGGGTTCGCCGTCGAGGCGGTGCCGGGTCCGACCGGCGTGGTCCTGCGGGTGGTGGCGGCGCCATGAGGCGCCGGCCGCGCCACGTCATCGCCACAACTTTTCCTTCGGACTGGCACGCAACGGGCTAGCATGGCCGCCGTCGGCCGGGCGCCGACGTCCCGTGCTGCGCTTCTGCTACAACGTCCTGTTCAACGTGGGCTTCGTCCTGGCGAGCCCGTTCTACTTCCTGAAGATGGTCCGCCGCGGCGACTGGCGCGGCGGGTTCGGGGAACGTTTCGGCCGGTACTCGACCCGGCTGAAGCATTCCCTCACCAACCGCCATGTCCTGTGGCTGCACGCGGTGTCGGTGGGCGAGGTCAACCTCTGCACCCAGCTGATCAAGGCGCTCGAACCGCGGATCCCGAACTACAAGCTGGTCGTCTCCACCACCACGTCCACCGGCATGGCCGAACTGCGCCGGCTGCTCCCGGGCCACATCACCCCGATCTACTACCCCATCGACCGCCGCAAGCATGTGCAGCGCGCCATGGGGAACATTCATCCCGAGGCGGTGGTGCTGGTCGAGGCGGAGATCTGGCCGAACTTCCTGTGGAGCCTGCAGCGGAGGGGCATCCCCCATTTCCTGGTGAACGCCCGGCTGTCCGAACGCTCCTACCGCGGCTACCGGCTGTTCGGGTTCCTGTTCCGATCCCTGTTCGCCGGCTTCACCGGCGTGGGCGCCCAGACCGAGGCCGATGCCGACCGGCTCCGGCGTCTCGGTTGCCGTCCGGATGCGGTGCGGGTGGTGGGCAGCCTGAAGTTCGACTCGGCCCGGCTGGACGAGCGGCGCCTGCTCGACGTCCCGTCGATGCTCCGCCAGCTCGGGGTGGCCGACGACGCCCGGGTGGTGGTTGCGGGAAGCACCCATGACGGCGAGGAGGCGATCCTGGCCGAGGCGGCAGCCCGCCTGCGGAAGCGCTTTCCCGATCTCTTCCTCGTCGTCGTGCCCCGCCACCACGAGCGCGGCGGCGAGGTGGGTCGGCAGCTGTCCGCCCACGGCACCCGGTTCGTCTTCCGTCGGGACATCACCGCCCAGACCCGGCACGAGCCGGGATCGGTCGACTGCCTGGTCGTGAACACGACGGGCGAGCTGCGGTTCTTCTACGGGCGGGCCGACGTGGTGTTCGTGGGCAAGAGCCTGACGGCCGAGGGGGGGCAGAACCCGATCGAGCCGGCGGCCCTCGGCAAGGCCGTGGTGGTGGGACCCCACATGGGGAATTTCCCCCAGGTCATGCCCCAGTTCCTGGCGGCGGATGCCATCGTCCAGGTGCCCGATGCGGCCGGATTGGAACAGGCCCTGGCGGAACTTCTCGCCGACCCGACGCGTCGGGAGGCTCTCGGGCGCCGTGCCCGGGAGGTGGTCCAATCCAACCTCGGCAGCGTCGAACGGACCGCCGAGATGATCGTCGCCCACCTCCCGCCCTGCTGAGCCGGAACCATGCCGTCGGATCGGTCGTGTCGGCTGGATCTTCTTCCGCA
>CAZGIK010000036.1:0-49247 GCA_964525755.1 uncultured Verrucomicrobiota bacterium | reverse complement strand
GTCAGCGGGTGAGTCCGACGGGGTCCGCCAGGACCCCGCAGGGGTGGGGAGGCATCAGGGCGTCGGCCCCTGGCGGGACCGATCGGGCTCGCAGGCTCGCCCCAGCGAGCACGGGAGCGTGCGGCTCCGGAGACGAAAAAGGGGGGCCGGACCTTGCGGTCCGGCCCCCCCTGTGGGAGCGGAAGGATTACTGCGTCTTGAAGAACGCAGCGTCGCCGCTCGGGGTGAACGTGTACGGGCTCGACGCACCCGCAACCGGGGCGTAGGCGCCGCCCAGCGTCGCCGCGCTCGTCAGCACGCCCTCATAGGTGAGGGTGATCGTGCCGTCGGCGTTGACGGTGACCGCGATCGCGCCGCCGGGGCCAGGGCCCTCACCCGCGGTGACGAACAACAGGAAGTCGTAGTCGCCGTTGGTCGGGGTCATGCGGATCGTCTGCGTGCCGCTGAGGGCCAGCTTGACCATCTCGCCATTCGCCATGAGGGGAATGAGCGCGTTGTTGCCCCAGCCACCGGTGCCCGGTCCCGAGAAGGTACCGAGCTCCTCGAGGGTCTGGTTCGCGGTGGTGGCTCCAGCGGTCACCCACTGGAGGCTGCCCGCCATCGTCGTGCCCGCGCCTTCGCCGTGCGACAGGCCCGCGTAGACGTTGTACTCACCGGCCGGGAAGGTCCGGGTGTAGTTGAACCACTGGCCGGCACCAATCCAGCCGAGCTTGTAGTTCCAATCCACGAACTGGATGCCACGGCTGCGGTCGCCGGTGGGATCCATCGGGACCTGAGGGTCTTCCCCGATACGGTAGAGCGGGGAGTCCCCGACGCTGCCGTCGCGGCCGTAGTCGATACCGACCGTCGCGGACTTGCCGACGTAGGCGCCGCCGCGGTAGCTGGCCATGTCACTGGCCGCCGCCTCGGTCTGTCCGCCGCTGTGGTTGAAGTCCTCCGCCTCGATGAAGAAGGCGACCTTGTCGAGGCTGCCCGTGGTGAAGGTGCCGTTGATGGTACGGTCACCGATCACCATGCGGAACCAGTACTGGGTGTTCGCATCGAGGGTGATGTCGAGGTCCACCTTGAGCTGCGAGCCGTCCTTGGTGACGACCGCCGGCAGTTCCACCAGCGGGCTGGCCGCGGCGGTTCCCGGGTTGCCGTACAGCTTGACGGCAGAGGTCTCGATCGCCGAGGCGTTCTCGATCACCGCGTGGAAGCCCTGGTTCACCGGATGGCGGACCGAGCCGGGCCACGGGGTCATGGTCTTCACGTACGGAACATTGACGTTCGCGTACTGGTAGGTCTTGAGCGAGGCCGGGTTGGCGCTGTCGTTCAGGAGGTGACGGACGCCGTTGACGACCGAGAACCACTCCAGGTTTGCGCCGCCGCCGCCCTCGTACCACACCGTGCGCAGCGGGTAGTTGCCCGGCTGGTTGATGTAGAAGGAGTACAGGGTGTCGCTGGCGCCACGGCCACCGTTGAACTCGCCGAGGGACATCTTCATGCCGTCGCGGCGGTCGCCGATGGTGGTGCGGAAGCCGTCGTCGGAGTTGAACCCGAGGACGTACAGGCCGGCCGTGGGGAAGTTCACCACGGTGAGGATCTCGGCGGAAATGTTGTCGGTGCTGGCGGTGGTCCCCGGGATGCCGGGGATCAACGCTTCCGCGAAGCCGTTGTTGCCGTTGAAGTTGCCTTGGGCGCCGGCGGCCTGGTCGTAGTTGATCACGCCGGTCTCGATCCACTGGTTGCCATTCACGAGGTTGGCGGGATCGACGATGTTCGGACCGTACGCTCCGAGCTGGTGACGCTCGGCACCGTCCGTCGTGGTCCCGTGGCCGATGGCCGTCTGGTACATGTTGAGCACGAAGCCCGGCTTGGTGGTGTCGACGTTGCTCACCGCGAAGGACGGCGGCACGTTGGCGTAGCTGCTGACGGTGAAGTCATAGCTGCCCGAGTAGTTCTGCGCACCGGCGGTGAAGGCGATGCCGACGGTGACCGTACCGGCGGGCAGGAGGCCTGCCGGGATCGAGACCGTGGTGACCGCGCCGCTCTTGCTCACGGAGGCATTGGCCGCCGCGGTGCCGTTGACGGTGACGGCGATCGAGCCGCCATCCACCGGGGTGGCGCCGTCGGTGATGTCGATCACGACCGGGGAGTTGGCCAGGTACGGGTTGCCCGTGCCGCGGCTCGGGTTCACGAAGGTGACCTGGGCCGGCTTGGCACTGGTGCGCGCCCGGTAGGTGCGGATGCCGCCGTTGGCGGTGTCGTTCAGCAGGGCGCGGACGCCGTCGGCATTGACACCCACCCACTCGAGGTTGGCGCCGCCGCCACCCTCGAACCACACGGTCTTGAGCGGATAGTAGCCGGGGGTCTGGACCAGCAGGGTCACCGGGGAATCGGTGGCACCACGGCCCACGTCGGCCTGGGAGAGGATCAGCGAGTTGACCACTTCACCTTCACCGAGGTAGGTCCGGAAACCGTCGTCGGAGTTGAAGATGATGGTGTAGACGCCCGCCTTGTCGAAGTGGGCGTAGGTGGTGATCTCAGCCGCCACGTTGTCGACGAAGTCGCCGAGGGTGCCGCTGCCGGGGAGACCGGGAATGAAGCCCTCAGGGAAGCCGTTGTTGGCGTTGAAATTGCCAGCGGCGGCCCCGGCCTGATCGAAGTTGATCACGTCGGCGATCTCGAACACGCCGTTCACGGTGCCGAACAGGTCGGCGACGTTGGCGCCCAAGTCCCCGCGGAGCTGCAGCTCGGCGCGGCGGATGGTGGTGCCGGTCGGGACGTCCACCTGGTGCGGACGGAAGACGAAGCCGGGCTTGGTGGTGTCGACGCCGGTCACGGCGGCGGCGGCCGGCAGGTTGATGAACTGCGGCGCGGTGAACTCGCTGACGCGGGTGAACTCGGTGCCCTCCACGTCCTTGGCAGTCAGTTCGACCGTGTAGACGGCGCCCGGGGTCAGCGGGTTGTTGATGTCCCGGTAGCTGATCGTGGTGACATCATCCGTCTTGCTGACGGTCGCGCCGGTGACGGCGGTTCCGTTCAGCTTGAGGGCGATGGTCGCCGGATCCAGCACGCGCGGGGCGGTGGGCCCGTCGACGACCGACACGTCGAACCCGATCGGGTTCCCGGAGGCGGCGCCCAGGATCATGCTCGCGGCGCCCTCGGTGGTCAGCTTGATGTTGTCGACATGGTGGGCTTCCCATGCACCGCCGGTACGCGCACCGAAGACGATGCGGCCCTTGCGGGGGGTGAAGCTGACGGTCAGGCCGCCGGGAGGGGTCAGCTCGACACCCTTCCAAGTGATGATGACCTTGGAGTCGGCGGTCAGCTCGGCGGTGAACCGCTCCCAGACCAGGTTCTCGATCCAGAGCGGCCACGCGGTGTCGCCCTCGAAGAACTCGGGCTGCGGCGCATTCGCGTCGGCACCGTCGACCACACCGTCCCCGTTCAGATCCGAGCTGCTCAGCGCGCCGGTCTGCATGGACAGCAGGTAGTTGGCGTCGGTGGTGGCGAGGTTGCGGTACGGGGCCTCGTTGTACTCGTACAGGTCGCCCTGGGCGCCGGGGTTCGGCTGGCCGGGCTGGAACGTGTTTCCGGGGCGCAGGGGCACCGGGAACTGGACGATCAGCTGCTCGTCGACCCGGACGCTGATGCCGACCACGTCCTGGACGCCGCCGATCTGGGCGCTCTGCCAGGTGTCGAAGCCGATCGCGAGACCGGTACGGGTGCCTTCCTCGGCCAAGCCGCTGGGGGCCGGCTCGGAGTCCGTCCCGGACCAGCCGCTGCCGCTGGTCACGATCGAGTCGGTCTCGGAGGCGTAGTTGATCGAGAAGCCGTCGGCCGGCTGGGCGGTACCACCGCCGATCCGGAGATCGCACTCGAACTTGAAGGATGCAACGATCAGGCCGTTGTCGGTGTCGTCGAAGACCACTTGGGCAGCCTGGCCGCCCCGCGCGTCGGTGACGCTGAGGTAGCCGTCGCCGTTGGCTCCGGAGGCGCCCCCGTTGGGGCGCCACTCCGCGACGCCCGAAATGGTGGCGATCGAGGACGGATCGGTATTGAAGTTGATCTCGGTCAATCCGCCGAAGGCCGTCGAAGCAGCTCCGGCGAGACCCAGCAACTTCAACCAATGCATGGGTTTCTGAGTTCGCATAGGTGTCTGTATTTACTGTCCCACCTGGTACCCAACGCGTCTGCCTTCGCGACGGACAGACGACACGCACACACGTGCGTGGGCATTCCAAGTGAATTGGTGACCGCAAAGCCTTACCAACGGACCGGGCTTCGGGTCAATCCCGAAGGCGTTTTGGGGCAATCCCGGCGCCTGGGCTGACCGGAAACTCCGAGGGGTCACATCCGCCGGCGCTGCATCTCCATCGCCTCGCACAGGTGTTTGTCGTCCGACCGGATCCGGCTGGCGAGGGTGCGGCCCAAGGCGAGGAGGATGGAGTTGGCGATCTCGGGATGGAGCCGGCACAGCCGACGGAAATCCGCGGCGGCCACCCGGAGAAGGACTGTCTCCGTGTCGGCAATCGCATCGGTGACCCGTGGACCGCCGTCAAAGACGGAGATCTGCCCGAACACCCCGCCTGTCTCCTGGATGCCGATCACCAGTTCCCGGTCCCCGAGGGGAATCCGCTGCCGCACCTCCCCCTCGAGCACGAAATAGAAGGCATCTCCCGGTGTTCCCACCTGCATGATCCGGGTGAAGGCGGCGTGGCGTTCCAGTCGGCAGAACCGGGCAAACGTCAGCAACTGCTCATCCGACAACTCCGCCAACGCCCGCA
The DNA here is from genome assembly GCA_964525755.1 of uncultured Verrucomicrobiota bacterium. Classification (GTDB taxonomy): domain Bacteria; phylum Verrucomicrobiota; class Verrucomicrobiia; order Limisphaerales; family UBA9464; genus UBA6176. The sequence goes on along the minus strand of CAZGIK010000036.1, from coordinate 44,475 downwards.
CCCGGCGCAACATGCCCGGGCGGATGCCCGTGGCCGGCTCACCTCCGGCCGCCTCTCCGGCCTCCGGTTCCCCAAAGCAGCGGCGCAACTCGGGAATCTGCCCCGCCCGGATCCACGTCCCCGACCGGACGCAGTAGATCCAAGAGTCGGCCAGGATCCGCTCGTCGCCGGCCCACTCGATCAGCACCGGGATGGCCACCGGGCCGTACAGGACATCATCCAGTGCCAGAACCTTGAACCCGGACTCGGTGGGGGGATCAGTCGTCATGGGGGCCTCCAAAGGAGGAAGTGGAGCAACGCGGGAAGGGAGCGATCCAACCCTCCGCCCGGATATCTGCCCGCGTCCACTCAAATCTCGTGACGCAATCGATGGCGTTGATTCCACGGCGGCATTGAGGCGCGACATCTCACGTGATTCCCCGATACCGATGGTGGGCGGTCTCCAGGAATCCTTCCGCTGGACGACAGGAGGGGCCGAAGCGGACAGCAATTTTTGCTAATTCTTTTCCCTCTCCGGAAGCCTCTCTCCGGTTGCCGTGGGCCCGGGCGACTTGGCAGGATTCCCCCCATGAATTGGTCTCAATCCCGCGATATTCGGATCGCACGCCGGATGGCGCTGGCGGCGGCGCTGGCGGTGATCCCGCTGCAGGCGGCGGCGCAGTTGGCGGTCAACTGGGGCGGCAACTACGTCAATTCCACGCAGAATCTCCAGGGCTTCGACACCCAGGTGAACTATTACCCGATCGACCTCGACGGCGATACCGTCGCCGACGATCACCGGGTCGGACGGCCGTTCAGCGCCACCACGCCGTTCAGCCCGGCGGCCAACTACTCCGGCACCAGTGCGACCTTCTACGGCGGGTTCATGTCGGACGGGTACAACTATGGGGCGGATCCGAATCATGTCGTGAACCAGATGGCCCTGCAGAACCAGGGACCCAACGACCAGATCAGCTTCCAGATCCAGCAGTCCAACCACCAGCACATCATGCACCTGCTCCTCTATTGGGATCAGGCCGACTTTCTGACCGGCAACGCGCCGATCAGCTTCGGTGATGATGGCTTCATGAGCGTGACGACGGTGAACTCGGACCAGGCGCAGAAGGATGAGGTGGGGCGCTGGCTGATCCGCCAGAACGGGACGTTCTACCTCTCCGAGGCGACCTTCACCATCGGCGTGTCGCAGAACACCCACACCATCTCGGGTGCCCAGCTGAACGCCACGGACTGGGTGGCCTATGACCCGACCCAGTCGACTCCCGGCTTTGCCAACTCCGAAGGGACCGACCTGCACGTCGATTTCGGATCGGCAACCTTCGCGCCGCTGACGCTTTCAGCGGTCTCGGCCGTGGGTTTCTTCTTTGATCACGACACCGCGCGGGACAACTACAACGTCTCGATCGACGCGTTCGCCGTCGCCGTTCCCGAGGCCGGCACGGTGGCCGCCGGGGTGGGCCTGCTCGCCGTGGTGGCCGGCGGCTTTGCCCGTCGCCGCATCGGCCGGGCCTGACACCCTCCACCCTTTCCGCTGGATCCAACGGCGCCGGGACCCCCGGCGCCGTTTTGCTTGCCCACCCCAACCGCGGGCGCCAGACGCCCATTGAGAGCCAGTCCCCGGTCGATAGGTTGAGTCACGGAACTACGCAACATTGCGTAGCACCGACCGAACATTCAGCCCGTTGACCGATGAAGAACTGGAAACGAATCCTGGCGGCCCCCTGCCTACTGGTGAGCCTGAACGGCTTTTCGCAAACGGTAACCATCGACCTGGACGTGGCGTACACGGGTGGAATCCCGGCGGGGGCCCCCCCGTGGTTGCGGGCGGTGCTGGAGCCGATCGACCCGAAATCCGTCTCCCTGACCCTCTCGGCGCCGAATCTGACCGCGACCGAGTTCACGACCCGCTGGGCGTTCCGGTTGGACCCGGACCGGTTTGACGCACCGGACGATGTCTCGATCTCTGCCCCGACAGTTCTTCAAGGGAACATCAGCGTGACGGATTCCTGGTTTTCACCCGGTGATTCCAAAGGATGGGGAAATGGTGGTGAGGTGTTCGACCTCGAGTTCGAGTTCCGTCGGTCCAGCGGAGCCGGGCGGTTCACCGGGGGGGAGATGGTGAGCTTCGTGATTTCGTCGGATCTCGGGATCACGCCCGATGACTTCCTGTTCCGGCCCAAGGATGGCTTCTACACGGTGGCGCATGTGCAGGGACTGGACGACGGGGGCAGCGTGAAGGTGGGAGCTGACGAGTTCAGCACGGGGAAGATCCCGCCGGAAGACATCGTCCCGGTGCCCGAAGCCGGGACGGTGGGGGCGGGTCTGGCCTTGGCAGGTTTGGTGATCGGCGGGGCCCTTCGGCGCCATTCCCGCGGCCGCTGACGGCGGGGGCGTCACCCCCGGTGCCGCCGGCGCCACCAGACGAATCCCGTCAACGCCAGGCCCACGGCCAGGCCGTACTCCGACGGCTCGGGCACCGCGGTGAGCGGCGTGCCGCTGACACCCACCTGGTCGAACCGCCACGTGCCCGCCGTGCTGTAGCTGCCGCCACCGGCGGTGGCATAGGCGTCGGAGCCGCCCGGCTCGAACACCGAGACCATCCGGAATCCGAAGTCCGGGTTGTCCGCCACACCCGGCACCCCGGCGAGATCGAGGGTGAGGCCGTTGACCCAGGTGTTGCCCCCGGCGGTGTGCTCGCGCGTGGCGACGGTGGAGTAGTTCAACCCGTCGGTGGTGATCTGCAGCTCGGCGAACCGGCTGCCCGTGTTGCTGAGACGCTGGTCCCAGTGCAGCACCACCTGCTCGTACCCGACGGTCGGCACCCGGATCTCCAGCCCGCGCGTCCCGCTGCCGGTGCCCTGGGACGCCCAGCCGCTCAGGCTGAGCCCGGAGTCGTCCGCGACGGCCGGATCCGACGAACCGGCGCCATCGGCGAAGCCGAGGTTCACGCCGCCCACGCCCAGGATCTGGCCGGTGCCGGTGACCGGGTCGAGGTTCCCCGTGCCGACCGCGGCATCGGGCACCGCGGAGTTGAAATCCCATCGGGCGAGGAACATCTGCGCCTCGGCCAGTGGGGCGAGTCCGGATGCCAGCGCCGACACCACGACTCCCATGCGGATCATCTTGAGGGTTTTCATCGTCACCCCCTCCTACGCCACGCGACGCGAAAGGTTACCGACGAATCCGGACTTTCCCGGCACAACCGATCCGACGGCATGTTGCCGGTCAGCCCGCCCGGAACGCCGATGACGCGGCGAGACCGGGGAGGTCGGCCGGTTGCCGCGCCAGGAACTCCGGATCCAGCAGCCGATGCCCATCACCCACGCCGGTCCGGACCAGGTGACGCAACTCGTCCATGTCCCGCGACCAGCGGAATCCGTTGAAGAATTCCATCGGCTCGAACTGCACCTTGTACAGGGCCTTCGCCGTGACGCAGGTGCCCAGGTAGAGGTGGGTGTATCCCCCGGCGGCGAACTGCTCGACAGCCCGGGTCATGAGCTGCATCCCCAGGCTCCGCTCCGCGTGGCCGAGGTCGTAGAAGCTGAAGTAGTAGTAGGCGACCCGCGGCGACTCGAGGTGCATCAGCACGGTCCCCAGCTCGGCGCCGGTGTCGGCGGCGGTGAAGTGCAGCAGGTGCGAGATCACGCGGCCGCCCATCAACCCGTCGAGCCGCTCGGCGGACATCACGCCGGGTCCGAACCGCGCCTCGGCATAGGCCAGCCACCGGGCCCGGCGCTCCGGGGTGTCGGGAAACGCCGCCCGGGGGAACAGCTCGGCGCGGATCCCGGCGGCCTTGCGGAGGAGCCGACGGTTCTCCGAGCTGGGCCGCCATTCCGCCAGGGGGACCCGGACCTGGCGGACGAGGTAGTACCGGGAGAGGTCGGGCGCCGCGGGCAGGAACCCGGCGGAGAAGGCGTCGGCCGGCGTCTCGCCGGGCTCGGGAAAACCCCACACCACGTACGGGTAGACGTAGTGCGCGTAGTCCGGCGTGGTCTCGGAGAAGAGCAGCTTCATCAGTTCCCCTCCCCGCCACCGATCCCACCCGCACCGGGCGGCAGCTGGAGCCACGCCAGCAGGGCGGCGACTCCCTCCACCCCCAGCCCGGCCTCGAGCCCCTCGGGCATGAGCGACCGGCCGTCGCTGTCGAAACGGCGGATCCGGGCGCGCTCGACCGACACCTCGGCCCCGCCCGCCTGACGCAGCGTGACCCCGGCGTCGGTCTCGCGGACACGGAGCCCATCGACCGTCTCGCCGTCGACGGTCTCGATGCGCCACGCGGCAAAGGCCGGGGCCACCTCCCGGTGCGGGTCCAGAATCGCCACCAAAAGCTTCTCCGGGCCATTGGATGCGACGGACGCCAGGTCGGGTCCCACCGCCACCCCCTCGCCGGATCGCGCATGGCAGCTGGCACACCGCTCGCGGAAGATCCCATGCCCCACGGACGGATCCCCCGACCGCCCCAACGCGGCGAGGTGGTCGGCGATGACGCCGGCACGGCCGGCGATCGGGTCGCCCAGCACCGCCCGGGCCCGGTCGCGTCGGGCCGCATCGGAATGGTTCTGCAACGCCTGACGGTCGACCGCCGCCAGGTCCGCAGCACGGAGGCGCCCGGACTCCAGGCCGCCCAGCAACGCATCCACGCCCTCCACCCGACGACGGGCCAGGGCGGTCAGGCGGGACCGGACATCCGACGGATACCGGTTCCATGCGGCGAGGAGGGGTTCCCATCGGGCGGCCGCGGTCCCGGAGACCCGCTCCAACGCGGCCAATGCGGCCGGGGCGGATTCGGCCGCCTGCAGCCAGTCGGGCAGGATGGAGCCCACGGACTCCGGATCGACCCGCGCCAGCCATTCGAGACCGGCCCGGGCAATCGCCTCGCCGGGACCGGTCGCCAGGGCCCTCCGGGCAACCGCCGTCACCGGCGCGAGCCCGGACCTGACCGCGTCGTCGATCCGTCCACGTCCGGCAGGATCCAGACCGTCCCACAACGCCCGGGCCCCGACCAGGGCCCGCAACGGATCGGCCACCGGGTCGAGCCCGCGAACCCAGGCGGTCACCGTCGGGCCGTCCGCCTGACGTCCCACCACCCCCGCCAGTTCGGCCCAGGTGTCGACCGGGACCGCCGGACCGCCGGAGCGGACCCGCAGCGCCAGTCGACCGGCCGCCGGGCCGGCTGCATGGATCGCGAGCGACCGCAACCAAGCCGGACCCGTGGCCAGGTGCGGGGCCAGGACTTCCACCCGGTCCTCGACCGGCAGCAAGGCCGCGGTCTGGATGAGTTCGTGGCGCACCCGGGCGTCCGATTCCCCGACCGCCAGGCGGCGCATCGACTCCCGGACGGACTCCGACGTCAGGACATCGGGAACCCGGCGCAGGATGGCCAGGGTACGCCGGCGGACCGACGGATCCGCATCCCCCAGACCGGCCACGACGTCATCGGCCCCGAGGGAATCCAGGGCCGCCAGCACGGCCAGGGAACCCGAACGGGCCGCGGCCGTGGATCCGTTCCGGAGGACGTCCCGCAGCCGGACGGGGGCCGCGGGATCCCGGCGTTCCACGAGGAGACGGCCGGCGGTGTCGCGATGCCAACCGTCCGGATGCCCCAGCCGGGCAATGAGCCCGGGAAGGTCTCCCGAGGTCCATCCGGTGCGGCCCGGCGCCGGACGGAACCCCTCCGGCGCCAGGCGCCAGATCCGGCCACGGTCGTTCCCGGAGTTCAGGTCGAGTTGCGACTTGATCCCGTCGGGCAGCGACCAGGGGTGCTCGATCACCTCGCGGTACATGTCGGCCACCCACAGGCAGCCGTCCGGGGCATTGATGAACTGGACGGGACGGAACCAGGTGTCGGTGCTGGCGAGAAACTCCCGGCCCGCCTCGTCATCTGCCCGGGTGCCGAGCGGTTGGACGCCGTCGGGTCCGATGCGAAGGGGTTTCCGGTGGATGAGGTTGCTGCCGCAGTCGGCCACGAAGGCGTTGCCGTAGAACTCCGGACCGTAGGCGTCGCCGCGATAGAGGGTGACGCCGGTGGCGCCGGTAAAGTAGCCGCTGGGCCGGCCGCCGCCCTCGACCGGGCCCGACACCAGCCCGGCCACGCGCCATCGGGTCCGCAGCACCCGCCAGGGTTCGTCCGGGCTGCGTCGGAAGACCGGAGCCGCCGGCCCGTCGGCCGCGATGCCCACCCGCGCCGCCGGGGCGTCATGCCACGGGTTGGCGGGAAGGGCGGGTCCGTCGTGCCGGATCCACTGGAGGTGATCCGAGTTCGAGCAGACGTACCGGTCGCCATCGGGACCGAAACTCACCCCATGCTGACCGCCGCCGGCCTCGGCCTGGAGGACGAGCCTCCACGGGTCGAGGGAGAAGTCGGATCCCCGCAGGTCCACCTCTGCCGGTGGGCTGTCCTCCGCCACGCCCGCCTCGCGGAGCCAGGCTCGGACGAACGGGCTGTCCACCCGACGCACCCGCCCTCCGCTCAGGCTGGTGGCGCCGTGGATCCGCTGGTCCGGCCCCCACTGCAGCGAGTTCATCAGCGCCTGCACGTTGAGGCGGTTGGTGGCGAACGGGGCGTAGTCGGAGGCGAAACCCGTGAACACCGTCTCCCGCACGTCCGCACGGCCATCGCCATCGTCGTCCCGGGCGTAGATCAGGTCGGGCGTCGACCCCACGAACACCCCGCCCCGCCAACAGGTGATGGCCGTCGGCCACGGAAGACCGTCCAGGAACACGGTCGACCGGTCCATCGTTCCGTCGCCGTCGGAATCCTCCAGCCGACGTACCCGTCCGAGTCGTTCCGGCCGACGTTCGGAATAGTCCCGCATCTCGATCACGTAGAGGCGTCCGTCGGCATCGAACGCCATGGCCACGGGGTCGACGACCAGCGGTTCGGCAGCGACGAGGTCGGCCCGGAAGCCCGGACGCACATCGAATGAGGCCGCGGCCGATTCCGCCGGGGTCGGCGGGACGCGCGGCAGGTCGCCCGGGGCGACCGGAGGTTCCACCTCCGCCGCCGTCAAACGGGCCGCCATCGCCCCGCTGATCCACCATCCACAACGCATGGGCCCATTCAATGGTTCGGCCCGGGACGCCGCGAGGGAAAAGCCACCCCGCCTGCCCGCCCAACGCCGCCGTGGGATGCGCGGTGCTGATGGGGTGCCTGTCACCCCTGTCGTTCCCGATACCGATTGCGACCCCGGTACAGATCACCCCCGACCCCGGGACCGGGTGCCTGTCACCGTGGTGTCGCCCGGCGGGGGGGGTGGCCCCGATGGGGTGCCTGTCACCGTGGTGGTGGGCGCCCAAGTTGATTTGCCCGACTGCCGTGGGCAGGATTGGAGGCCGAGGACAACGAATGGATCCCCGACCTCGACCCGGAGTTCGAAAGGCTTGCCTCATGAGGAGGCGCCGCATCCAACCACCCCGGGGGGCGGCGACTCCGGGTTCCCGCGGCCCGGGTGAACGACGTGGCGGCGTCTTGGGAGGAGTGAACTCATGATCCATCGGCAAGGGGGTGCCGCCCTCCTGGCATTGGCCGGCCTCGGATTGTGGCTGATCTGGAAGGGGGTGACGGGGGACGTCATGGTGGATGGCTTCGGTCAGCCGATGATCCCCCGGTGGGCGTACATCGTCGCCGGCCTCACGCTGCTGCTTTTCCCGGCGGCGGCGGTGTGGGTGTTCTCCGGTCGGTGATGCGGGGCAACGGCCGGAGGCGGGCGACTGGAGCTTTTCCTTGGCGCGTTCCGGTCCGCAGCGGGAGAGTCCGGACATGCCCTCCGTCACCGTCGGATCCCGACGCCAGAAGCCCGCCACTCGCCGCCCACGGCCCCGCCGGGTGGCCTGGATGGCGGGTCTCGCCCTCCTGGCCGGCCTGGTCTCCGGAGCCTTCCTCCCCGCCCGCGCGGCCCTGCCCCCGACCGGCCTCTTCAGCAGGACCAACCTGGTGGCCTGGTGCATCGTCCCGTTCGACAGCCAGCGCCGCAGCCCGGAGGCGCGGGCGGCCATGCTGTCGGAACTCGGGATCCGCCGCCTCGCCTACGATTGGCGTGCGGAACACATCCCGACCTTCGACACCGAGGTGGCGGCGATGCGGCGGCACGGGATCGAGCTGATGGCGTGGTGGTTTCCGGCCGGACTGAACGACGAGGCCCGCGCGATTCTGGACTGCATCGACCGCACGGGGATCCGTCCCCAGCTGTGGGTGACGATGGGCACCGAGCCCGAGCCGGACCCGGTCCGGCTCGCCGCGAAGCTTGACGCGGCGCTGGCCACGCTCGCACCGGTCTGCACCGAGGCGGCCCGTCGCGGCTGCGCCGTGGGGTTGTACAACCACCTGGGCTGGTTCGGCGAACCAGCCAACCAGGTGGCCCTCATCCGCCGCCTGGCCGCCGCCGGCCATACCAACGTGGGCGCCGTGTACAACCTCCACCACGGCCACGCCCACATCGATTCCTTCGCCGCCCAACTGGAGATCCTGAAGCCCCATCTGCTGGCGGTGAACCTCAACGGCATGGTCCGCGACGGCGACCGGACGGGGCGGAAGATCCTGTCGCTCGGCACCGGCGACGAGGAACTCCGCCTTCTCCGCATCCTGCGGTCCAGCGGGTGGAACGGGCCGGTGGGAATCCTCGGGCACACCGACGAGGACGCCGCGGTGAAGCTCCGCAAGGAACTCGCCGGCCTGGAGCGCCTCGCGCCGCTGGCCGAGCCGCCGCCCGCGACGGCGGGCGAACCGGCCATCTCCGGACGCGAGCCGGGAACGCAGAAGGAGCAGGACTGGGTGGATGCGCGCTGGCAGGCGGCCGACGTTGGCGACTGGCTGGCCTCGAACCTGCCCCTCCCGGGCGGAACCGTGGCACGGTCGCTCACCGTGCGGGTGGGGGACGACCGATCCGGTTCGGTCGCGTATGACACCGCCACCGGCAGCCTTCGCGCCTGGTGGACCGGCGGGTTCCTCCGCTTCGATCCCGGCCGCTTCGGACTCATCGGTCCCCCGCGCCCGGCGGGAACCAACCTCTGGGAAACACCCACCAGTCCCGCCTGGCCGGGACACACCCACCGGGTCCGCGGATGGCATCGGCACGGCCGACGGATCGTCCTGGAGCACGCGGTGGACGGGGTGCAGGTCCTTGAATCGCCGTGGCTGCTGGAGGGATCCACACCGATCGTGCGTCGCAGCTTCCAGGTGGCCCCCTGCCCCCACCCCCTGACCCTGGTTGTCGGCGGCCTGATCCCCCTGGCACAGGGCATCGGGTCCACCGCCGTCACCGCCGGACCCGAACGCCTCGCGGGCCGGATCACTTCCGGGTCCCGACACCTCGAGGTCCGGGTCGACGGGATCGATGCCGGCCTCCGAACCGCGGAGGACGGCACCCTGCGGATGGAATTGCCGGCATCGGACGCCGTCCGGCGCTTCGATGCCTACCTCTGGACCGGCGGCGGGGGCAACCGGAGGGAGATCGATGAACGGATCGCCAGGGCCGGGCGCGAGCCGGGTTTGCCCGATCTCACCCGGCCTGCGTCCCGTTCGGCAGCGGAACCGATCCGGACCCGCGGGCAGCGGGGCGCCGACACCGGCATCCTGGCGGTCGACACCCTGACACTGCCCTACGACAACCCCCATCGGGCGCTCCTGTTCTGCTCCGGGGTCGGGTTCACGCCGGACGGGGCCGGGTATGTGTCGACGATCCACGGGGACGTCTGGCGGGTGACGGGGGTGGACGAAACGCTGGACGAGCTGACTTGGAATCGGTTCGCCACCGGGCTGTTCCAGCCGCTCGGGCTTCAGGTCCGCGACGGGATCGTGCATGTGCTCGGGCGCGACCGGATCACCCGGCTGCACGACACCGACGGGGACGGCGAGGCGGACTTCTACGAGAGCTTCTTCGACGGCATCGCCACCTCCACCGGCGGCCACGACTACGTGACCGCCCTGGAGCAGGACGCCGAGGGACGCCTCTACTACGTCGACCCGGCCGGGGTGCATCGGGTGGCGGCCGACGGCAGCCGGATGGACACGCTTGGCACCGGCTTCCGGAATCCCAACGGCATGGGGGTTCGACCGGATGGCGGCGTGGTGACGGTGGCGCCGCAGCAGGGCACCTGGACGCCCTCGTCGGGGATCTGGGAGGTGCGTCCCGGGTTGTATGGCGGCTATGGAGGTCCGCGGACCGCCGAGGGTCGGCCGGCGGGTTACGATGCGCCCCTGTGCTGGATCCCGCACGCGGTGGACAACTCCAGCGGCAGCCAGGTGTGGGTGCCCGCCGGACAGTGGGGTCCCCTGGGGGGGCAGATGCTGCACCTGCTGTGGGGACGCTGCTCGGCGATGCTGGTGCTGCGCGACACGTCGGGTCCCCTGCCCCAGGGCGCGGTGGTGCCGCTGCCGGTCCGGTTTCTCAGCGGACCGAACCGCGGCGTGTTCCATCCGCGGGACGGCCACCTCTACGTGGCCGGGAGCACCGGCTGGCAGACCAGCGCGATCAAGGACGGGGCGCTGCAACGGGTTCGCTTCACCGGGAAACCCGTCCGGTTGCCGGTGGCGTGGAAAGCCCATCCAGGCGGACTGGAGATCACCTTTTCCGAGCCGCTCGACCGATCGACTGCCGAGGATCCGGGAAGCTATGGGCTGCAGCAGTGGAACTACCGCTACAGCCAGGCATACGGATCGGCCGACTGGTCGGTCGCCGATCCTGCCCGGGAGGGGCGGGATGCGCTCGAGGTGCGCACGGCCCGGGTGGGGGAGGACGGGCGGACGGTCCGGCTGGAGGTTCCCGGCCTGGGCCCGGCCATGCAGGTGGAGGTGAAGTACAACGTCGATGACGCCGACCGGCGCCCGATGCGCGGCTCGATCTGGCTGACGCTCCACGGGGATGTCGGCCGGTAGCCGACCCGCCCTCCGTCCTTTGTCCTTCCCGGAGCAGCTCGCGGGGACGCTCGCGCCACCGCTGGGGGGGCGGGGTGAAGCGGAACCGCCGCCTACCGGCGGCGGCTACGCGGGAGGGCGCCTCGCCCAACCCCGTTCCCGGAGCGCCGTGCTCCGTCGCGGCGTGCCCAGCGCCCCTCGGGCCGTGGAGGGATGAGCCCGCGTCCGCGGGTGAGTCCGACGGGGCCCGTCAGGTCCCCGCTGGGGAGCGGGGTGAAGCCGGACCGGCCGCCTATCGGCAGCGGCTACGGGCGGAGGGCGTCGGCCCCTCCCGGGACCGATCGGGCTCGCGGGCTCGCCCCCCCATCGCGCCCGGCGCCCCTTCGGCCGTGGAGGGATGAACCCACGTTCGCGGGCGAGTCCGACGGGGTCCGGGAGCTACCGCCGGGCCGGCTTGACCACGGCATCGCCCGGCTTGGCGATGATGGCCCAGAACTGGGCCAGGGTGCGGAACATCTCCATGTACTCCGTCGAGGTGTTGGGCTTCACCAGGTAGCCGGTCACCCCCCGGCCATACATCCGGGCCTTGTCCTCCTCATGCTCCGAACTGCTGAGAGCCACCACCGGGGTGCTCCCGTGGACCTTGTCCTTGCGCAGCTCGGCGAGGAACTCATGGCCGTTCATCCGCGGCATGTTGATGTCGAGCAGGATCAGGAACGGACCCGTGTGGGTCTCGTTGCGCAGGTAGCCCAGCGCCTCCTCGCCGTTCCGGGTGACCACCAGGGGGGTCTCCGACCGGAGCTCGTTCAGCGCCCGCTTGATGCTGAGCACATCCACCTCGTCGTCCTCCACCAGCAGCAGCGGACGGCGCTCCCGACAGAAGCTCCGGAGCTGCTCCACCAGCCGGCCGTTCTGCTCCCAGTGCATCGCGTAGCGCATCAGCTCGTGCGCCCCGCGGATCCCCAGCTTGTTGCGGATGTTCGCCCGGTGGACATCCACCGTCCGCGGGCTCAGCGTGAGGCGGTCGGCGATCTCCTTGGCCTCCAGCCCCTGCCCGGTGAGCTGGAAGATCTCCCGCTCCCGGTCCGACAGCAGGGCCACCGGGTCGTGGTCGGCCGTGTCGCCCCGGCGGAGGCGGCGGAGGACGTCGGCCATCACCCGCGGACTCGCCACCACCTCGCCGGCGGCGACCGAGCGGATCGCATTCACCAGCGCCTCCGGATCGATGCTCTGGCTGACGTATCCGGTCACCCCGGCCTGCAGCAGCCGCTCGGCCCCGGTCGCATCCTCGCCCTCCGCCAGGATCAGCACCGCCGGACGCGGCGAATGCTCCAGGAGATGATGCAACGGATCCCCGTCCTCGGTCCGCGTCTGCGCCTCGTTCACCAGCACGACATCCACTCCGCCCTTCGTCAGCGCCGGCAGCGCCGCCCGGAGCTCCGGGGCCACACCGGCAACCGTCACGTCCTTCTCCGACGCCAGACACGCCCGCAGCCCCTCCCGGACGATCGGCGACGGCTCGACCAGAAATACCCGAATGCCCATGCCCCACTGTCGACCTCAATTCCCAACCTGTCGCTTCCTAATTGTCCGTTAAGCGCCCGGTGATAAGCACCCCTGCTTATCCGGCCCCGCTGAGCTGTCTAATCAAATCCGGGCACTGGTCCCCGTACGGGATTTCCACAGAATGGGATCATGATCCCGCCGCCGCAGGTGTCGGAGTCCGGGGGAGGCGTCGATTCCGGTCCGTTCATGACCACGCACTGGAGTCTGATCCTCCGGGCGGCGCGGGAGGACGGGCCCGGCTCGGCGGAGTCGCTGGAGGTGTTGTGCCAATGCTACTGGCAGCCGCTCTACTGGTATCTGCGGCGGTCGGGGCGGTCGGCCGAGGATTCCAAGGACCTGACCCAGGGGTTCTTCGCGCATCTCCTTTCCGGGGACCGCCTCCGGATGGCCGACCCGGAGCGGGGCCGTTTCCGGGGGTTCCTGCTCTCGTCCCTGAAGAACTACCTCGTGTCCGAATGGCGGCATCAGCACCGGGAGAAACGCGGGGGCGGGCAGCTGCTGGCATCGCTGGACTGTGACGAGGAGGAACGCACCTACCTGCGGGAGCCGGCTGATGACCTGACGCCCGACCGGTTGTACGAGCAGCGCTGGGTGGCGCGGCTGCTGGAGGAGGCGATGGAGCGGACGCGCGAGGCCTTTGGACGTCCGGACCTGTTCACCGCGCTCCAGGGCTGCCTGCTCGGGGATCCCGCCGCGGTGGTGCCCTATGCGGAGGTCGGCCGGCGCTTCCAGCTCAGCGAGACCGCGGTGAAGGTGACGGTCCACCGGTTGCGGGCACGGTTCCAGAGGGAGTTGTTCCGGCTGGTCCGGGCGACGCTGCCGAATCCGGCCGACGACGCCGCGCTGCTCCACGAGTTGTCGGAGCTGTTCACGCTGTTCAGCGCGCGGGGAATGGACCCGGGCGGGTGAGGAGACGATGCCGGCCGGGACCTGCCAGCGATGCGGCACCGGGCTGATGGCGACGGCTGCGGGCGGGGTCTGTCCGGGTTGCGCCCTTGCCGGGCTGATGCCCGGTGTCCCGCCGGGTGGCGGGGCCGACGGGCCCGTCCTGTCCTCCGGCAGGCGGTTCGGGGACTACGAGCTCCGGTCGGAGATCGCCCGGGGCGGCATGGGTGTCGTCTACCTGGCCCGCCAGATCTCCCTCGACCGCGAGGTGGCCCTCAAGGTCCTGCCCCCCACCTCCTCGGCCTCCGCCGTGGCCCGCTTCCACACCGAGGCCCTCGCCGCCGCACGCCTCCACCACCCCGGCATCGTCCCGGTCCACGACTTCGGCGAGGTGGACGGCCGACCGTACTACGCCATGGAGTACGTCGACGGCCAGGACCTGTCCGCCGGGTCCGGGGGACGTCCGGTGGATGCGACCCGGGCGGCGCAGCGGGTGGCGGAGATCGCCCGGGCGGTCGCCCACGCCCATCGGGCCGGGGTGATCCATCGGGACCTCAAGCCGGGAAACGTCCTCGTGGACTCCGGCGGCCGCGCCCGCATCACCGACTTCGGCCTCGCCAAGCGCCTGGACGAGGAGGTGGCCCTGACCCTGACCGGCGAGGTGCTCGGATCGCCCGGCTTCATGGCGCCGGAACAGGCCGAGGGCCGACGGGACGTCGACGCCCGATGCGATGTCTACGGCCTCGGGGCGATCCTGTACCACCTGCTCACCGGACGCCCCCCGTTCCAGGCCGATTCCGTCGCCTCAACGCTCCGCCAGGTGCTGAACGACGAGGTGCGGCCGCCGCGGTGCCACAATCCGGCGGTGCCCGCCAACCTGGAGACCATCACCCTGCGCTGCCTCGCCCGCGAGCCCGGGCGGCGCTACGCCACGGCCGACGAGGTGGCCGACGACCTGGAACGGCACCTCGGGGGACTCGCGGTACGGGCACGTCGGGACAGCCCCCTCGGCCGGACGGTCCGGTGGGGCCGACGTCGGCCCGCCCAGGCGGCGCTGGCCGGGGTGACCGTCCTGCTGGCCACCTCGGTGACCGCCGCCGTGCTCCGCATCGCGCACCAGCGGACGTGGTCCGACCGGATCGAGGCGCTCCTGCGGGGGGACGCCGGCGAGGCGCGCTACGTGGCGGACATCCGGCAGGCGGGCCTTGCCCTCCGGGACGGGCGGATCGGGACGGCGACCGACCTGCTCGACCGGCTGGTTCCGGGCCCCGGGGCACCGGACCGCCGGGGGTTCGAGTGGCACTGGCTCCGGGACGCCTGCCACAGCCCGCAGCTGCCGATGGTGGCGCGCCTGGGGGAACCGGTCCGCGGCTTCCACCGGGATCCGGTGTCGACCCTCGGGGTGGTCCTCGGCAGCACCCACCTTCTGATCCCCGCCCCCTTCCCGCGGCGGGGCCCCTCCCCGGAGCCCGCCCGGGTGATCCCGCTCGGCGAAGCCGCCGGTTCCACGGTCCACGCCGTGTCCCCCGGCGGCGACCGGATCGCCCTCGGCGGACCCGCCGGCCTGTGGATCTGGAGCCGGGACAACGACGGACCCGTCGCGGCCGGCCGGGAACCGGTCGCCCGGTTGATGTGGTCGCCCGACGGCACCCGCCTCGCGGTCGCCTCGCCTCCGGAGTCCGGCGGTGGACTGGCGCTGTGCGACCGCGAGGGCCGGCGGGTGGGCGGGTTGCCCGGCGGGGCGGGGCTCGCGCTGGGCTGGTGCGAACCGGAGTCGGCCTGGGTCTTGGTGGACCGCCATGGCGCGGTCCGCGTGTGGCATCCCGCACGGCCGGTGGCCGAAATCCGGATCGCACCCGACGCCGCCCTCGTCGCCGCGGCAGTGTCCGACGACGGACGGAGGGTGGCGACCGCGGGATCGGCCGGTGTCCTCCGGGTGGTCGACCTCGCCACCCGCCGGGTGGTGGCCGAGGGATCCCGGCCCGGGTTCCCCGGCGGACTGCTCGCGGTGTCGGCCGATCACCTCATCGTCGCCCCGGACGGCGATTCAAGGATCGGGGTCTGGCGCCTGCCCGGGCTGGACTTCCAGGGGAACCTGACCGGGCATGCCGAGCCGGTCACCGCCCTCCGCCTCGTCGCCCGACACGGCATCCTCGACTCGTGCTCCCTCGACGGCACGGTCCGCTCCTGGAAGCTCTCCACCGCGGGCCACGCCCGGGTATCCCGGCCCTCGGCCTCCACGCCGGCAGCGGGCCCGGTCGCGGTGTTCACGTCCGACGGATCCCGCCTCGCCACCGGGGCGGCAGGCGACGGCGGGGAGGGCCGGTTCCAGCTCCTGCCCGGCCACGGGCTGGCGGGACCGGGGTGGCCCGTGGGGTGGTCCGACGACGATCCGCCGCGCCTCCTTGCCTGGCGACCCGGCGGCGACCTGGTGGTCGGCGCGCTCGCCGGCCCGCGGGTCGAGACCGTGGTCCACCGGGGCGTCACCCTGCCGGGCCGCATGGCCCGCCTGAGCCGCGACGGCCGCCGGCTCGGACTGGTCGATGCCGCCGGCCGCCTGCGCCAGGCCGACCTCCCCACCGGCCGGATCCACACCCTGCCCGGGATGGAGGTCCGGTGGTTCGAGATGTCACCCGACGGCCGGCATGTGGTGGTGTCGGATGGCGACCGGACCGTCCTCTGGGAAGTCGACTCCGACGCCCTCGATCCCCTGCCGATTCCCAATGTCCGGTCGGCCCACTGGGTGGCGGGTTCAAACCGTCTCCTGGTGGGGGACGCGGCCGGTTCGCTGGCTGTTCTCACGGGGGAACGCCGGGGGAAGATCGAGGCCCGATGGCCGGCGCATTCCGGTCCGGTCCGGTGCGTGGCGGCGTCGCCCGACGGCCGGACGGTGGTGTCCGGCGGTGCGGACCGCTGGGTCCGGCTTTGGCGGGCCACTTCGGGCCGGGAACTCGCGGCCGTGGCGCGGGGGGCGGCGGTCGAGGCGTTGGAATTCGCCCCGGGGGGACATCGGCTCCTGGTGGCCGATGCCGACATGCTGGAGGTGCTGGGTCCGGAGGACGTCGGGTCGGACACGATGACGCGCGTCCGTCCGGCGCCCGGCACGTGGTGGGGCGATGTCGATGCCGTCATGGCCCGACTGCGCGCCGGACTGGCCGACGAAGATCGTGTCAGCCGCCGGTGAAACCACGACCGGCGGGTCGGGGACCGTCCTGTCAGCGGAAGCAGATCTGGCGGACGCAGTCGTCGAAGTTGTCGGCGCCGGCGATGATCTTGATCTCCACGCGCATGAAGTAGATGGGCAGGTCCCGCCGGTCGATCTTGGGGAAGCGGACGGCGTCCTTCTGGGTGGTGATGACGAGGTCGGCCTGCCGCTTCTTGGCCCGGTTGATCGCCTCGAGGACCTCCTGCTGGGTGAAGCGGTGGTGGTCGGCGAAGCGGCGGGCGAGGACGATCTCGGCGCCCAGTTCGGCGAGTTTCGACTCGAAGCTCTCCGGCTGGGCGATCCCGCTGAAGCTGGCGATCCGCCGGCCCCGGACCAGGTCGAGCCCGGCCCGTTCGCCGGTGAACACGTCCTCGAAGAAGAGCGGATGGTGGACGCACTCGATGATCCGGGCGCGGGGATTGAGCCGGGCGACCCGGGCCCGGAGGGCGTTCACCGCCTCGTTCCGGGCCGGCGTGCTGCGGTCGACCTTGGTGAGGAACACCACCGTGGCCCGGGCCAGATGCGACGGCGGCTCCCGCAGCGTCCCCCGCGGGAGCAGCCGCTCATTCCCGAACGGCTGCTGCGAGTCCACCAGCACCACGTCCGTCCGCCGCCCCGCCAGCCGCCAGTACTGGAACCCGTCGTCGAGCAGCAGCGTGTCGCATCCGAACTTCTCCACCGCATACCGCCCCGCCTTCACCCGGTCCTTGTCCACCAGCACCACCACGTCGCGCAGGTTCGACGCCAGCATGTAGGGCTCGTCCCCCGAGCTGAAGGAGTCGAGCAGCAGGGAATGGCCGTCGGACACGATCCGGGGCGGGGTGGTGTCGTCGCGGAGGAGGAGCTTGTCGCGGATGCGCTGCGGCAGGGGCTTGGGCTTGGAGCGGTAGCCCCGGGAAAGGATCGCCACCCGGCGTCCGGCATCCTGGAGGGCGCGCGCGAACTTCTCCACCACCGGGGTCTTGCCCGTGCCGCCCACGGTCAGGTTGCCCACCGCGATCACCTGCACCCCAAGGGTTGCATCGCGGATCAGGCGGACACTGTACAGGAGCCGCCGCAACTTCACCGCCGCGGCGAACACATGGGACAGCACCAGCAGCGAGGCGCGGATCAGCGCCGCCTTCTTGCCCGGGCGCTCCTGGAAGATGACCTCGAGGAGGTAGGTCTCCGCGTCCTCGAGAAACTTCTGCCAGCGTTCGCGCACTGGCGTCGACGATGCCAAGCGCAGGCGGGCGGGCGGAAGGCGGAAAGCGGACCGGCCGCCGATCGGCGTCGGCCACGGCGGGTTCATGGCGGCGGATGAGGGATCCACCGGCACCGGGGCCGCCCGCCCCCCTGCTCGGCCCCCTTGGCCGTGGATGCGGGGAAGCCTTCATTTCCCCGCCTGACGCCGCCCCGGCCATGTGCCACCGTCCCGGTCATGTCCGCTGCCGCCACCGTGCCGATCGAGATCCGCGACCCGGTCAACGCCCGCATCCTTGCGGTGAGCGAGGACCGCATCCAGGGCTTCCTCCCCGATCCCCTGGGCGAGATCGCCCGGCTGGCGAAGCTGCCCCTCGACGTGGTCCTGGAGCGCCTCCGGGCCATGCTGGAGGCGGGAACCATCCGGCGGATCCGCCAGACCCTCCTCGCCACCAGCCTGGCCGAGGGGGCGCTCTGCGCGTGGCAGGTTCCGCCGGAGCGGCTGGATGCGGCGTTCGACCACCTCTTCCGCAACGACCCGTTCAGCGGGCACGTGGTGATCCGGTCGACCGACGCCGCCACGCCCGGCTCGAACTACCGGCTGTGGACCACCCTGAAGGTCCCCCAGGGGTACTCCCTGGCGAAGCACGCCGCCCATCTCGCCGGGGTGATCGGGGCCGAGGCCTGGCGGCTGATGCCCGCACGGAAGCTCTTCGCCCTCGGCGTGGGCCATGTGCGGCGACGCGGCATGGAGCCGGGAAGCCGGGCCGACGTCCCGGCCGAGGCGATCGACGTCGCCGTGGTGACCCTGACCGACGCCGAGTGGCGGGTGCTCGAGACACTCAAGCGCGAGCTCGACCCGGAGGAACTCCGGCCCGGCCTATGGGAACGGCGGGCCGCCGAGGCCGGTGTCTCCACGGACGAGTTCTGCCGGGTGGCCGGCGGCCTGGCGGAGCGCGGGCTGGTGGGCCGCTTCAGCACCTTCCTCGAGCACGTGAAGCCCCTCGCGTCGGGCGAACGGGTCACCCGGTTCAACGCCCTCTTCCACTGGGCCGTGCCCCCGGGACGCGAACTCGAGGCCGGCGGCGAGGTGGGTCGGCACCACATCATGACCCACGCCTACTGGCGGGAGGGCGGGCCGGAGTTCCGCAACGTGAACATCATGGGCGTGGCCCACGGGACCGACAAGGAGATGGTCCTCGCCCACAAGGCCGCCATCGACCGCCACCTGGCCGAGGCGGGCATTCCGGTGTCCTACACCAACGTCTTCTGGGGCGGCCGGAGCGAGATCAAGCCCAGCGAGATCTCCCCCCTGGCCTACGTCGCCTGGTGCCGCTCGGCGGGCATCGATCCCGACAGCATGCGGGCCGGGGACTGAGCGCCCTTCAGGGAATCCCATGCACGTCACCACCGCCCAGTTTCTCTCCAGCGCACCGAATCTCGACGGGTGCCCGGACGAATCCCTGCCCGAGTTCGCCTTTGCCGGGCGGTCCAACGTGGGAAAGTCCTCGCTGATCAACCTGATCGTCGGCCAGCGCAACCTGGCGAACGTCTCCGCCACACCGGGCCACACCCGACACCTCAATTTCTTCACCATCAACGGGTCCTGGCGCCTGGTGGACCTCCCCGGGTACGGCTACGCCCGGGTGGAGCGGGAGGAGCGGGGACGGTTCAGCTCGTCGGTGGCCGAGTACCTGACGGCCCGGGGCAGCCTCCAGCTGGTGTTCACGCTGGTGGATTCCTCGGTGCCCCTGCCCCCCAACGACCGCGAGTTCATCGAGTGGCTGGTCGACGAGCAGGTGCCGTTCGTCGTGGTGTTCACCAAGACCGACAAGGCGGGCCCGGAGAAGCTGGAGGCGCACCTCACGGCGTTCCGCGAGTGGATCGGGGCCCTGTGCGAGACGCCGCCGATGATCCTGACCACGTCGTCGGCCCGGCGCGAGGGTCGGCAGGCATTGCTGTCGCTGATCGGCTCGGTGCTCCCGCCGGAGAACCGGAAACCCCGCCGGGCCCCGCCGCCCCGTCGCGACACCCCCTGGTAGGGGCCGAACGGGCCACGCCGCACGCCCCGGCGACGCCGTCCCCGGTGATCAGCCCCCAAGGGCGGACCGGATGCGGCCCGTCAACCCGTTGTCGGAGTCACCGCCACCGCGCAGGTTGAACACGCTCGCGGCGAGGAAACGGTCCCGCCACACCGCAGGCAGCTGGTGGTAATCCTCCAGCACCGCCGAGCTGAACTTGTAGTCGTGCGAATCCCGCCCCTTGAGAAAGATCCATCGCCGGGCGGCGGCGGCGAACGGTTCGGGGTCGGGGTTCTCCGCCAGCCATCCCAGCACCTGGCGCGCCGCCTTCAGGCGGTCGGGATGGAGGCCGGCGAGGATGGCATCGGGACCCTCCGCCCCCTTCGCAGGCGGCGACAACGGCTCGAGGGCGTCGATCCGGATCCCCTTGTCGGCCGCATTGCCACGGAACAACGGCAGGAACGCGGCATTCTGGAGGAGCAGCAGCCGGCGCGTGGCGGAGTCCTGGCTGTGCCGGAATGCATAATGCACCGCGTTGGTGAAGGTCGTGGCGTGGAGGGACAGGATCCCGGGCGACTGCATGAGCAGCTCGCCGGCCCCTTGGAAGTACGCGGTGAACAGGGACCCCGCCCCGGCCCCGCGGTTCAGCAAGGTCACGGCGAGATCGCTCGTGTCCTGGGCCGACCCCGACCGGACGGCCGCGAGCATCTGACGGACCGCGTCGGAATCGACCTGCCCGTCCATCCAGCCGTCGCGGATCGCCGCGACGCGGGGCAGGTTCCTGCGGAAGGGCCGGTCCGCGGGCAGATCCAGCCCGGCCGGATTGCCGCGGTCCCCGACGCGGTCGAGCAAGGCGTAGGCGAGGGAGCGCAGGACCGGCTCGGCGTGGTGCCAGCCGATGACCTCCAGGGCGCGGAAGCTGTTGGCGATGTAGATCGCCTTGTGGCCGATCTCACGGAAGTCACGCACCCCGTACCGGAGGAACAGCTCGAAGATCTCGTTCGCCCCGGCCGTCCGGGCGAGTCCGGTCACCGCCGCGTCGGCCGCCGACTCGTCCCACCGGTCCATCGCCTCGATGAACGCGGACCGGGCCTTCCGGCTGTCCGGCACCCGGGCCTCCTCCACCGGCCCGAGGGTCCAGTCCCCTTCGGCCACGTCCCGGGCCTGGGACGCCTTGAACTGGTCGATCGCCCAGAAGATCGGAAGCCAGCGGTCGGCATCGGACGAGGCGAGGCTGGCGAGGTGGGCCGAGTTGACCACCAGGACCGCGTGGAACTTGAAGCCGATGGGACGCGGCTGGATGTTGCGCACCCCGGCGAGGAACAGGGCCGCGAGCACGTTCCGGTAGGGCAGCCCCCGTTTGACCCGCACAGCCACCTCCTCCAGGACCCGTTCACGCGGCGTGTCCTCGAGCAGGCGGACCAGGGGCTCGATCTCGGCGTGCAACCGGACCGCAGCTGGCGGAAGACGGGTCTCCTCGGCGGACACCCGGGGAAGTCGACCGGTCCATGCGAGCGCGCCGCCGGCCATCAGACCGGTGGAAAGGAAGGTGCGTCGGTGCATGACAGGGAAGTGGACTCCCGTTCTGCGCCCGGGGATCCGGAGCGGCAAGCTTCCAGTTCGGTTGCGGAATCCGACGGGTCCACCGTTCCGCCCCCTGTCCGTCGGGGAGCCCGGCGGCCCCACTGACATGGAGCCGGTCCCGGGCGAGTTCCCGGGTCAGGCCAGAATCCCCTTCACCAGTTCCCCGTGGACGTCGGTCAGGCGGAACTGCCGGCCCTGGAACTTGAAGGTCAGCCGGGTGTGGTCGACGCCCAGCAGGTGGAGGAGCGTGGCGTTGAGGTCGTGCACGTGCACCGGGTTCTCGACGATGTTGTAGCAGTAGTCGTCGGTGCGGCCGTAGGTGATCCCGGGCCGGATGCCGGCACCGGCCATCCACAGGGAGAAGCATCGGCCGTGATGGTCGCGCCCGTGGTTGTCCTTGGTCAGCTGGCCCTGCGAATAGACGGTGCGGCCGAACTCGCCGCCGAAGATCACCAGGGTGTCCTCCAGCAGTCCCCGCTGCTTGAGGTCCTGGACGAGCGCCGCCGCGGGCTGGTCCACGTCGCGGCACTGCCCGCGGATCTGCGTGGGCAGGTTGCCGTGCTGGTCCCAGCCCCGGTGGAAGAGCTGAACGAACCGCACGCCCCGCTCGATCATCCGCCGGGCGAGCAGGCAGTTGCGGGCGAACCCGCCGTCGACCGCGTTGTCCTTCAGCCCGTACATCTCGCGGATGTATGCCGGCTCGTTCCCGAGGTCGGTCAGGTCCGGCACGCTGGCCTGCATCCGGTACGCCATCTCGTACTGCGCGATGCGGGCGTTGATCTCCGGGTCGCCGAACGCCTCGGCCGCCATCCCGTTCAACGTGCCGACCGCGTCCAACATGCGCCGGCGCGAACCGCGGTCGAGTCCGTCGGGATCCGACAGGTACAGCACCGGGTCGCCCTGGGACCGGAAGCGCACGCCCTGGTGTTCGCCGGGCAGGAATCCGCTTCCCCAGTACCGGGTGCTGAGGGGCTGGTCGGTCTTGTTGCCGCTGCCCTGCGAGATCATCACCACGAACGCCGGGAGCTGGGCGTTCTCGCTGCCGATGCCGTAGCTCAGCCAGGACCCCAGGGCGGGCCGGCCCGCCTGCTGGTGGCCGGTCTGGATGTAGGTGACCGCCGGGTCATGGTTGATCGCCTCGGTCCACATGGACTTCACCAGGCAGATGTCGTCGGCGATCCGCCCCGTATGCGGCAGCAACTCGCTCAACCACAGCCCCGTCCGGCCGTGCTGCCGCCACTCGAACATCGGCGCCACGCACGGGAACGAGCTCTGTCCGCTGGTCATCCCGGTGATGCGCTGGCCCATGCGGACCGACGCCGGGAGTTCCTCCCCGTGATGCTCCCGGAGGGCGGGCTTGTGGTCGAAGAGGTCGATGTGCGACGGGCCGCCCGACATGAACAGCCAGATGACCCGCTTGACCTTGGGGGCGAAGTGGAGGTCGGGGAGGCGTCCGGCGGGCAGGTGGGACGGGTTGGCCAGCGCGGACGGGTTCAGCAGCGAGGCCAGCGCCGTGGTGCCGAGTCCGGCGCTCAGGCGTCCGAAAAAGTGGCGCCGGGTCTGCAGCCGGCGGTGTTCCTGGAGGAAGTCCATTCGATCAGCCCTTGGTCACGGTTTCGTCGAGGTTGAGGATGGCGTTCATCACCACCGTCCAGGCCGCCAGCTCGACCGGGTCGAGCGCCGGGTCCACCGGCGCCTCGCCGGCCCGCACCAGCCGGGCGGCCGCCGCGGGATCGGCCCGGAACACCTCCCGCTGGGAAAGGCACAGCTCCAGGAGGACGTCCGACTCGGCCGGGAGCGGACGTCGTCCGGTGGCCCGACGGAACGCGTACTCGATCCGCGCGGCGGCGGTCGTCCCGGCCCGGAGCGCGTTCTCCGCCAGTCGTCGGGCGGCCTCGACGTGGGTCACGTCGTTCATCAGCGCGAGGGCCTGCAGCGGGGTGTTGGTCCGCGGACGCCGCACGGTGCAGACCTGACGGTCGGGGGCGTCGAACGCGGTGAGCTGCGGATGGGGCGAGGTGCGCTTGATGAAGGTGTACATCGAGCGGCGGTAGAGATCCGCGCCGTGGCTCTGGACGTATTTCTGGGCGGTGAAGGCGTCGTTGTCCTCGCGGGACATCAGCTCCTCCCAGAGCCCGGCCGGCTGGTAGGGGAAGACGCTGGCGCCGCCGATCCGCTGGTCGAGCAGCCCGCTGGCGGCGAGGGAAAGATCACGGAGGAACTCCGCCGCCAACCGCACCCGCGGGCCGCGGGCGAGGAGCCGGTTCTCGGGGTCGGCCTCGTACAGCTCCCGGGGCGCCCGGCTCGACTGACGGTAGGTGGCGCTCATCACGATGAGCTTCTGCATGGCCTTCACATCCCAGCCGGTCCGCATGAACTCCGTCGCCAGCCAGTCCAGCAGCGCCGGATGGGTCGGCCAGTCACCCTGGGTGCCGAAGTTCTCAGCCGACTTCACCAGCCCGTCGCCGAAGTACATCTGCCAGTACCGGTTCACCGTGACCCGGGCGGTGAGGGGCTGCCCGGGCGACACCAGCCAGCGGGCCAGCGCCAAGCGGTCGGGCGGGGTCTCGGACGGGGTCCGGGCAAGGACCTCGGGAAGGCGCGGCCCGACCTTTTCCCCCTTCTTGTCGTACTGCCCCCGCACCAGCATGAAGGTCTCGCGGGGCTGCTTCATCTCGGCCATGACCATGCTGGTGGGCAGGGAGCGGACGAACGCGTCCCGGGCCTTCCGGGCCGACGCCAGCTCCTCGCGCAGGGTCCGCATCGGGCCGGACACCTTCTCCCGGTAGTGCCGGCGCAGACGGTCGGCCTGGTCGGGGGTGCGGTCGGCCGACGGGATCCGCGCCAGGTCCCGGATCTCCGGCGGGGCCTCGGGGATGCCGTGGGGGCGATCGGATCCGGTGACGGTCACCCGCAGGCGTCCGATCTGATGGGCGGGAAACTCGGACTCGAAGGCGAGGCGGAGGGTGAGCGGGGGACTGCCCTCGCCGCCGGCGACGGGCTCGGCCAGTTCCAGCACCAGGTGATGCGGACGGCCAGCCTCCGGAAGGATGGCCCAGCCGGTCCGGGGCTGGTCGTCGATGGCCTGGGCCGCCGGGTGGCCGGGCTGGCTGTGGTCGGCCGAGGCGGCCCGGATGGGCACCGGACCGCGCCCGGTGCGGACCGAGGCGTCGGTGAGGACCAGGTTGCCGTTCGCATACCGGCCGGGTCCGCCCTTGGGCAGGGAATCGTCGGCCAGGGCCTCGATCCGGAGGGCCGTCACCCGGTCCAGTCCCGACGTGAGGGAGACCTCGTACACCTCGGTGTCGGGCGCCGGTCCGGTGGCCCGCCAGGACCGGTCATCGAGACGGTCGAACTGCGTGCCGTTCCGCCCGCGGATCGCCAGCACCGTGGCCGGCAGCCACTCCGGCGGGGCGTCGGCCGCGAGGGACGCCTCCCACTGCGCCTGGCCCGCATCGACGTCGGCCGACGGACTGGCGAGGCGTTCCTCCGCCCCGCGGACCGCCGCGTCGAGCCGCGCACGTTCCGCCTCCTGCTCCGGCGTGGCCAGCTGCACGACCGGCACTGCATTGCCGTTGCGGCCGTCGAGGCCGTTCTCGGGGACGTTGTTGAAGATGGCGTACATCCCGTAGAAGTCGCGCATCGTGACCGGGTCGTACTTGTGGTCGTGGCACTGGGCGCACGCCATCGTGAGGCCCATCCAGACGGTGCTGGTGGTGTTGATGCGGTCGATGATGTACGCGGTGTGGTACTCCTCCGGGATGGCGCCCCCCTCGTAGTTGATCATGTGGTTGCGGTTGAAGCCGCTGGCCACGAGCTGGTCCCGGGTGGGCGAGGGCAGGAGGTCTCCGGCCAGCTGCTCGATGGTGAACTGATCGAAGGGCTGGTTCCGGTTGAACGCCGCGATCACCCAGTCCCGCCACGGGGTCATGTCGCGCGCCGAGTCGATGTGGTACCCGTGGGTGTCGGCATAGCGGGCGGCATCGAGCCACTCCAGCGCCATGCGCTCGCCGTACCGGGCCGAGCCGAGGAGGCGGTCGACCACCCGCTCGTACGCCTCGGGGGTGCCGTCGGCCAGGAATGCGTCGATCTCCTCCGGGGTGGGCGGCAGGCCGGTCAGGTCGAGGGTGACCCGCCGCACCAGGGTCTCCCGGTCGGCCTCCGGCCGCGGGGAAAGCCCCTGCTCGGCCAGCCGGGCGGCGACGAAATGATCGATCCCGTTCCGCGGCCAGGACGGGTCGGGAACCGCCGGCAGCTCGGGACGGGTCGGCGTCAGGAACGCCCAGTGCGGCTTGTACTCCCCCCCGTCCGCGAGCCAGAGACGGAGAACATCCACCTGCGCCGCCGTGAGCCGGGCCCCGGTCTCGGGCGGCGGCATCAGGTCGTCGGGATCGTCGGTCAGGACCCGCCGCATCAGCTCGCTCTCGTCGGGCCGCCCCGGCACCACCGCCGGAGTCCCCGAACGCCCCCCCCGATAGGCATCCTCCCCCACGTCGAGACGCAGGCCGGCCTTGCGGGTCTTGTCGTCGAACCCGTGGCAGTTCAGGCAGTTCTCCGCGAGGATCGGACGGACATCGCGGTTGAAGTCGGGTGCCGCCGCCCCGAGGCGCGCGGACGCAGCCACACCGGACAGCAGGAGGACGGCCGCGCGGAACGCAGGCCGGAGGATGCGATGGAGGCGCATGGACATCGGCAGTCGGGCCAATCTGGCCCCGGTCGGGGCATGGAGCAAAGGGGAAACCCGCGGAAGCCGCCGGTCAGGCCCTCACGTCGGCACGAAATACATCACCGTCTCGACAAACCCCTCGGTGTAGTGGCGCAGGTGGACCCGGTACCGGGGCTCGATCGCCAGCACCTGGCGGGGAATCCGGTGGAAGTCGGACTGCCGATGGTACACGCAGACCGCCAGGTGGGGGTGTTCGCGTCGGATCACCCCCGCCGCCCCGGCCAGGGCGGCGGTCTCGGCGCCCTCGACGTCGAGCTTGAGATAGTCCACCCGCCCGGCGACCTCGGCATCCAGCGGCGTCAGCGCCACGGTCAGGCTTCCGGCCGGATCCGCACGGTTGGCCGGCCCGGCATCGATCAGGAAGCGTGCCGTGCCCGGACGGTCGGAGAGTCCCCGCTCCACCCAGCGCACCCCGGGAACGCCGGCCAACCGTTCGGCCGCCCGGTCGCGCAGGGCCGGGACGGGCTCGAAGCAGTGGATCTCCCCGTGGTCGGGAAACCGCCGATGGAACGCCAGCGCGGTGTCGCCGTCGAACGCCCCCCCGTCCACCAGCACCGCCCCGGGTCGCAGTCCGATCAGGTCGGGAAAGTACTGCTCGTCGACCCGGTACCGGAACCCCTCCATCGCATCGAGATCCGCCAGGCATCGGAACCGCACCAGTCGACGGAGGGTGTCGCGGGATTCCTCATCCGCCAGGATCCCGTCCAGCCAGCGGTATTCCCCGGCGTTGTCCCGCAGGTCCTCCGGGGCGTCCTCCAGGTAGTGGACGGCCGGGAAGAGGTCCGGGCGACACCGGGCCAGACGGAAGTAGTCGACCACCGGACCCACGCCGTGCTCCCGCAGTCGGCGCCGGGCGGTCACCGGCCAGGCGCCCACCACGCAGGACACCACCGGCACGTCCCGCGGGACGGCCGACAGCGGACACACCGGATGTCCCAGCCAGGAGGGCTCGGTGGTGAAGTCGTCGATGAACGCCGCCACCGGCATCCGTTCCGCCACCGCCGCCGCATACCGGTTGCGCCCGTAGACGTGCACCGGGCCCAGCGACCGGTCGAGGAACGGGACGGCCGGGTCCGGGTCCGCGGCATCGCCGGCCGGGTCCGGGGGGAGATCCCACGGGGGAAGGCTGCCGCCGTTCATGCGCCGCCCTCCATTCCCCCGTCCAGCCACGCCGCGAACGTCGCCCAGTCGGGAAACACCGGCCCCGGGTCCGGGGCGTCCGGCAGGGCGCCGAGGTATCCGTCGGCCCGACGGATCCGCACCGCCCGCAGGCCGGCCGACCGGGCGCCCCCGACATCCCGCACGGGGTGGTCGCCGACGAAGAGTGTCCGTGCGGGATCACAGTCCAGCAGGGCGCACGCGAGATGGAACGGCCGCGGGTCGGGCTTCCGCCATCCCGGCCCGAAACCGTCGGTGAACACGAGGACCTCCATCCACCGGCCCAGACCGAGGGCCCGGACCTTGCGATGCTGGGTCTCGGGACGTCCGTCGGTGACACAGCCGAGGGACCATCGGCGGGACCATGCCGACAGCGAGGCGGCCACCTCCGGGGCGAGGTCCAGCCGGGGTTGATGGGCCCGGAACACGTCGACCAGTTCCGGGATCCAGTCGACAGGGAATCCCACCTCCTCCGCCAGGGCCTGCAGCACCCGGGTCCGATCCACCCGGCCCTGGAGGGTTGCGAGTCGCCGGCGAAGGTCCGGTGCCGATCCGACGCCGCGCCGGGCCAGTTCGTCCGCCACCACGGCCAACCCGGCCTCCACGAACGCCGCCTCCGGGTGGAGCGTGTCGTCGAGATCGAGCAGGACCGCCTGGAGATCGTCCGGTCTCATGTCGGCTGGCGGGTCACCCCGGTTCCGTTCCGATGGAACACCTCGCCCACGAACCGGGTCATGGTGAGCCCTTCCTCGTACGCGGCCGGGCCCCCGTCGGGCTCCAGTCCGAGTGCCCCGGCGAGGACGTGGTCGAGGAGGGCGCCGCGGGTGGCGTGGTTGGAGAGCACCGTGGCCGATCCGAGGCGGGGGTTGACCTCGACGAGCACCGGATCGGGAGCCCGGATCACCTGCACGTTGGCCGGTCCGCGCAGGCCCTCGGCGGCCAGCCGCCGCAGGGTTTCGAGGGCAAGGTTGCGCACGCCGTGGTCGCCCACCGTCCGGCTCTCCTGCGACTGTCCACCCTGGACCCGCAGGCGGATCCGGGGCACGCAGACGGTGACCTCCCCGCGGGGGCCCAGGTGGGCATCGACCGTGAACTCGGGCCCGTCCAGGAACTCCTGCACGATCCATTCGCCCCCGGTCGAACAGTGGACGCGCACCGCCTCGGGGTCGGCACACCGCGCGGCCCCGGCCGAGCCCGAGCCGTGGCGCGGCTTGGCGAACACGGGGAACGCGAGGCCATCCGCCCCCGCCGGCGGCACGGTCCGGGGATGGGGCAGGCCGGCGTCGGCCGCCCATCGGGCAAAGCCCGCCTTGTCCCCGCACAACGCCACCACCCGCACGGGCGGACAAACCAGCCGGATCCCCGCATCCGCGAAGCGGTCCACCTCGCCGGCCAGGCGCCGGAGGTCGTGGTCGGCCAACGGCACCACCATCCGGATCCGCCCGAACCGGCACGCCTCCAGCAGGGCTCCCGGAAAGTCCGGATCGTCCGCGCGCGGCAACTGGACACGCCGGTCGGCGAAGGTCGCCCCGGCCGGGAATGGATCCGACGAGGCCGCCCAGAGGTGCCATCCGCGCGTGTGGGCGCAGCGGGCCAGCGCCTCCCGGAACTGGCAGACGATCCCCGCCCCCTTGCCCACCGAGGTGAGCAGGAGTCCGTCATTCCCTTCCGGCGACATGCCCTTGGGCCTCCCGTTCCATGCAGGGCACTCTGGGCCGGCGTCCGCCGCGTGGCAACGCGTCAGCCGGGGGTTTCCCCGTCACCCGAACTCCCCCGTGCGGTAGGCGGGGAAATAGGAGGAGCCGGCATGGCCGGACTGCTGCGCCAGCTCGGCATACCGTGCGGGCTCCAGGATCCGGGTGCACAGCCAGGCGGGACGGGTGTGCGGGGTCCACCCGGCCTTGAAATCCCTCAGCCCGGGGGCGGCCGCACCGCCCAGGTTCACCCACCGGACCCCCTCCGCGGCAAAATGCCCGAGGAGCGTCCACTTCGTGGCATAGGAAGCCCGCAGCTCGTAGCCCAGGGGGGAGAAGGCCGCCAGATGGCCCTGCGCCACCCCGTCCTGCACATACCAGAGGTCCAACCCCAGCAGGTCGTCGCCCCGCTCGGCGGCAAACATCACCAGGCCCGGCACCGCCAGCTGACGGGCAAACGCCGACCGCGAGAAACGTCGCATCCCGGTGATCCCATGCCGCTCGGCCAACACCGCGTGGAGCCGATCCCACGCGTCGAGCCAGCCCGGGGGGTCGTCCACCCGACGCACCCGCATCCCGTCCAGCGCCCGCAGTGCGTGCTTCCGGTGGCGCGCGTGCACGCCCTGCATCCAGTGCGGCGACCCGGTCTCGACCACGAAGTGGTCCCGGAACGGCACGACGCGGTCGAAGGCGGTCCGCCAGCCGTCGCCACCGGCCTCGGCGAGGGGATCCGCGACCAGCGACACCGCCACCCAGCGGTCGCCCGCCGACGCCAGATCGGCCGACAGGGCGTTCCAATCCCGGCAGCAGAAGAGCGGATACGGTCCCATGGCATCGCAACCCGCCGCACCGGACGGCAGGTCGCGTTCGAGCAGCCACCCGCCCGAACGCTCCAGCAGCCGCGGACGGCCCCACTCGGAGAGGGAGGCGGTGTAGTCCGCGTGAAGGTATCCGGTTGGCGTCATGCCCGGCAGCGGATCCTGCCGAAAACGGCCCTCGGCGTCGACAGGCGGGGCAACCCGCGAGGCGCTTCCCGCCGCACCGCCCCCATTTTCTGGACTGCGGTGGCAGAGCAAAGCGTCGACACCGCTTTGGACGGGGCGAGGAGGCACCGGCCGCCGATCGGCGTCGGCCACGGGGAGGACGGAATCGGGGTTGCATCCGGACTTCCGGGGGGATTCCCATGCGAGACCGCATGGGGCGCCCGACCGAACGGACGATCCCGTCCGGCCGATCGGACCCACCCCGGGAAACCCGCTCCCTGAACATCGACACCCCCCATCCCGTCCCCCACGTCCGCCTGGCGGTGACCGCCTCGACGTCCGGCTCCGTCCTGGCGGCGTGCCTGGCCGATCCGTTCTTCCGCGGACGGGTGGGTCTGGTGGTGTGCGACCGGGCGTGCGGGGCGGTGGGGGTCGGCCGGAACGCGGGAATCGCCACCGAGATCCGCGAGTCGGAATCCGCCGAGGAGTTCGCCGACCACCTCGCCCGCGACCTGCCCCGACATGGCATCGACTACATCCTCTCCTTCTCCACCCGGTTCTATCCGGAGTGGTTCCGACGCCAGTGGGCGGACCGGATCGTGAACTTCCACCCCTCCCTCCTGCCGGCATTCCCGGGGAACGACGCCTGGGAGTACGTCCGCCACTACGGGGTCTGCCTGGCGGGCAGCACGGTCGAGTTCATCCACGAGCGCATGGATGCCGGGAAGATCATCCAGCAGACGTGCCTGGCGTGGGATCCCCGGTTGCCCGACGCGGTGATGCGCCACCGGCTGTTCGTCCAGCAGTGCCGTTCCGTCCTGCAGGTGACCCGGTGGCTCGCGGCCGGGAGGATCCGCACGGAGGGGCATCGGGTGGTGGTCGACGGGGCCCGCTACGACGATCCCGCGTGCTGCCCGGCGCTGGAGGATCCGGAGGTCAGCGCCTTCGAGCCGCCCGGGCCGACGCCGCACGCCCCCTCCGGGCCTCCGGACCGGTCCTGACCACCGGATCCGTCCCCGCTGCGCGCCGGACTTGGCGAGCCTACCCACTCTCAGGTATCCATCCCGGCCTCGCCCGGACATCCGGGAGGCCATGCGCGAACCGTCCCCATTGCCCGCCCTCCTGGGCGGTTCCCCGGCGTTCCCGGAACCGCTCCACGTCGGACGTCCCAACCTGGGCGACCGCGCCCGGCTGCAGCAGCGGTTCGACGCGATCCTGGACAGCCGATGGTTCTCGAACCACGGGCCGATGGTGCAGGAGTTCGAGCGGCGGCTGGCGGAGTATCTGGAGGTGCCCCATGTGGTCTGCCTCGCCAATGCCACCCTCGGGCTCGAGCTGGTCGCCCGCGCCCTCGGACTGACCGGCGACGTGATCGTCCCCGCCTACACGTTCGTCGCCACGGCCCACGCCCTCGAGTGGCAGCGGATCCGGCCGGTCTTTGCCGACACCGACCCGGCCACCCACAACATCGATCCCGCGTCGGTCGAGGACCGGATCACGTCCCGCACGACGGGGATCTTCGCCACCCATGTCTGGGGACGTCCCTGTCCGGTGGAACGGCTGGAGGAGATCGCGGCCCGGCGGGGTCTGGCGCTGGTGTTCGACGCCGCCCACGCGCTCGGATGCGCCCACGGGGGACGTCCGGTGGGAGGGTTCGGCCGGGCGGAGGTGTTCAGCTTCCACGCCACGAAGTTCGTCAACGCCTTCGAGGGCGGGGCCGTGGCCACGCGCGACGCGGCGCTGGCCGACCGCATCCGCCGCATGGCGAACTTCGGGTTCGCCGGCTACGACCGGGTGACCCTGGAGGGCACGAACGCGAAGATGTCCGAGATGTCCGCCGCCATGGGTCTGACGAGCCTCGAGGACGTCGACCGCCTGATGGCGGTGAACCGTCGGAACCACGCGGCCTATGCCGACGCGTTGCGCGACCTGCCGGGGGTGCGGCTCCTGGCGTACGACCCGCGCGAGCGGCACAACCACCAGTATGTGGTGGTGGAGGTCGATCCGGATGCAAGTCCCCTCGACCGCGACCAGCTGGTGGCGGTGCTGCAGGCCGAGGGGGTGCTGGCCCGGAAATATTTCTGGCCGGGCGTCCACCGGTTCGAGCCGTACCGGTCGCGCGAGCCGGATGCGGCGGACCGGCTGCCCGGGACCGAACGCCTCGCGCCGCGGGTGATGGTGCTGCCGACCGGCACCGCGGTGGAGCCGGCGATGATCCACCGGATCGGCGCCTGCTGGCGGACGGCGCTCGACCACGCCGAGGCCATCCGACGGGCGGCGGGGGGCGCGGTGTGATGAGCGTCCTCGAGGACCGGAGCCGCCTTCCGGCCCGTCCGCGGGTCAGCGTGCTGATGCTCGCCTACCGGCACGCGGAGTTCATCGCCCAGGCGGTCCGGAGCGCGGTGGATCAGGACGCCCCGTTCGACTGGGAGGTGCTGGTGAGCGACGACGCCTCGCCGGACGGGACCCCGGACATCCTGCGCCGCCTGCAGCAGGAGCATCCCGACCGGCTCCGCGTGTTCCTCCACCCCGCGAACCTGGGCGGTTCCGGTCGGCGAAACTTCGCGTTCCTCCTCTCCCAGGCCCGGGGCGAGTATCTGGCGATGCTGGAGGGCGACGACTTCTGGTGCCACCGGTCGAAGCTCGCCCGTCAGGTGGCCGTCCTCGACGCCGCGCCGGACCTGGCGGGGTGCTTCCATGCGATCTGGGCGATGGACGGAACCTACGCGCACGTGACCCGCCTCGAGGAACCGCCCGAGGGAAAGGACCGGTACGGGTGGGTCGACTTCCTCAACGCCAGCCGGGCGCGGACGGCGACGGTGATGGTCCGGCGGTCCTGCGTGCCGGAGCTTCCGCCGTGGTACTTCCGCCACCTGGCCGGCGACCGGTGCTTCCACCTGCTGGTCAGTGCAAACGGCGACTACCGGTATCTGCCGGAACCCATGGCGGTCTACCGGATCCATCCGGGAGGGGTGTGGACCCGGCTGACGCCGGCGGAACGGTCCGCCCACGAGCTGGAGTTCTGCGACACGCTGGTCGACGTCTACGGGGCGACCCATGGGAGTCTGGTGCGGTCCATCCGGGAGCGCACCCGATTCTGGGGCGCGCGCAACGCCCTGCGCGGCGGGGATCGACGCTCCGCATGGCGCCTCTTCGGCGGGTTCCTCCGTCGACTGCCCCACAGCCGCCACGTGCCGCCCCGCGAGGTGGTGTCGTTCGCGCTGGAGCTGACCGGCCTCCGACGGCCCGGCGGCTGAGAGGCTGAGATCAGCCGAACAGGTCGAGCTGTCCGCTCGGGGCCAGGGTGCGCAGGCGGTCGCGGTCGGCGGGGCGTCGACGCCGAGCCGGCGCCGAGCCGGCCGGTTCCCCGGGGGCCTGGATCCCCTGGAGGTTGAGCTCGGCCTCCTCCAGGACGCGGAGGATGGTCCGGGCGCGGTCCAGCACCGGCCGGGGGACCCCGGCGAGGCGTGCCACCTGGATCCCATGGCTCTTGTCGGTCGCGCCGGGCACCACCTGGTGGAGGAAGATCAGCTGTTCGTTCCATTCGCGGACCGCGACGTGGTAGTTGCGCACCCTCGGGAGGCGGACCCCGTCGGCCGCACCGGGCGTGTCGGGATGCGATCCCAGCTCGGTCAGCTCGTGGTAGTGGGTGGCGAAGAGGGTCTTGGCGCCGACCTGATGGTGGAGGTGCTCGACGATGCTCCACGCGAGGCTGAGGCCGTCGAAGGTGCTCGTCCCCCGGCCCACCTCGTCGAGGATGACCAGGCTCCGTCGGGTGGCGTTGTTGAGGATGTTGGCCGTCTCGCTCATCTCCACCATGAACGTGCTCTGGCCCCGTGCGAGGTCGTCGCTGGCGCCGATCCGGGTGAATATCCGGTCGACCAGGTCCACCCGCGCCTCCCGTGCGGGGACGCAGGACCCGGTGTGGGCCAGCAATGCCAGCAGGGCCACCTGGCGGATGTAGGTGCTCTTGCCCGCCATGTTCGGGCCGGTCAGCAGCAGGATCTGGTCGGATGCCGGGTTCATCCGCGTGTCATTGGGCACGAACCGTTCCCCGCCGACGGCCTGTTCGAGCACCGGGTGGCGGCCCTCGACGAACTCGAGGCGGCCCTCGTCGCCCACCACCGGACGCACCCAGTCCCGCTCCCGGGCGAGGTGGGCGAAGGAGGCGAGGACGTCGAGCTGGGCCAGGGCCGCGGCGGTGTCCTGGATCGGCCGCAGGTGGGCGAGCACCTCCTCGCGTACCCGGAGGAAGAGCTCGTACTCCAGGCGGGTGGCCCGCTCCTCGGCACCGAGGATCTTCTGCTCCATCGTCTTCAGTTCCGGGGTGATGTAGCGCTCGCCGTTGGCGACCGTCTGCTTGCGGATGTACTCGGGGGGGACCTTGGAGAGGTTGGCGCGGGTGACCTCGAGGTAGTAGCCGAACACGGAATTGAACCCGACCTTCAGGGACGGGATGCCGGTGCGCTCCACCTCCTCGCGCTGGAGCCGGGCGATCCATTCGCGTCCGTTGCGCGCGGCGTCGCGCAGTTCGTCCAGCTCCGGACTGAACCCGTCCCGGATCACACCGCCCTCCCGGACCGCCATCGGGGGCTCGTCGACGATCGCCCGGCCGAGCAGCTCCACCAGGGCGGGGAGATCGGCGAGGGCCGCGCCGAGGCGGGCGATCTCGCCGGCGCCCGAACCGTCCGGCTCCGGCGCGTCGATCAGTTCGGCGGCGGGTGCCGGGACGAGCTGGACGAGGACGCCGCGGAGGTGGGGGACCTGCTCCAGGGCGAGGCGGAGGGCGAGGAGATCGCGGCCGTTGCCGGAGCCGAGCGAGAGCCGGGACAGGGTGCGCTCGAGGTCCCGGACCTCCAGCAGCCGCGTGCGGAACGCCTCCAGGGCCGCGGGGTTGCCGCGCCAGGCCCCGACGGCCTCCTGCCGGCGCACCAGGGGCTCCCGCGCCGCCAGTGGCTGGGTGAGCCAGTCGCGCAGGCGGCGCGCGCCCATCGGCGTCGCCGTGCGGTTCACCGCGGCGAACAGCGTTGTGTTCCGCGCCGCATCCGGACGGAGCGGCTCGAGCAGCTCGAGGTTGCGGAGCGAGATGGCGTCGAGGATGAGATGATCGGCGACCTCGTAGCACGTCAGCCGGGTGAGATGGGCCACGTCGCGGCGGAGGTTGTGGACCAGGTAGTGGATCACCGCCCCCGCCGCCCCGACGGCGGCCGGACGTCCCCGCAGTCCGAACCCGTCAAGCGACGCGACGCCGAAGTGTCCGCACAGGGTGTCGGCGGCCGCCTCGGCCTGGAACGTCCACGCCTCGTGCTCCCCCGCCTGCGCGCCCGCCGCGGTGGCGGCCGACGCCAGGTCCTCCGACCCGGGCGCGAGGATCACCTCGGCGGGCCGGAGCCGGTCGAGCTCGGTGGCCAGCCGCTGGGCATCCGGCAGCTCCGTCACCCGGAAATCGCCCGTGGTGAGGTCGACACAGGCAAGCGCCGTCACCGGGCCGACCCGGTGGAGGGCGGCGAGGAAGTTGTTCCGGTCCGCCGCCAGCAGGCGTTCGTCGAAGTGCGTGCCGGGCGACAGGATGGCGGTGACCGCGCGCTCCACCAGCTTCCCCGGGCGCGCCTCCTCGGTCTGGTCGCAGATGGCCACCTTGCGTCCGGCGCGGAGCAGGCGGGTGAGATAGCCCGACGCGGCATGGTACGGCAGCCCGCACATCGGCACGTCGTTCCGCCGCGTGAGCGTGAGGTTGAGCACGCGGGCGCCGACCTCCGCGTCCTCGAAGAACATCTCGTAGAAGTCGCCGAGCCGGAACAGCAGCAGCGTGTCGCGGGGGAGCTCCGACTTGATGCGCTGGTACTGCGCCATCATCGGCGTGAGCGGGGCGCTGGACATGACGGCCGGAGGTTATGGAAGCGGCGCGTCGGGGCAAAGCACGGGCGCGTCGCGACAGAAATATGCCGTGCACCGCAAAGACGCGTTGACCTTTCGGGATGCCCCGGCAGTATCGGCAGAAACCCCGAAAGACCATTTTCCCCGCGGCACACCGTGCCGCTCCTCAACCGGATTTTCATCCCATCGGGAAGGGAGGTGAGATACATGGCAGCAAAGAAAGCTCCCGCCAAGAAAGCCCCCGCCAAGCCGGCGGCGGCGAAGAAGCCGGCGGCCAAAAAGCCCGCCGCCACGAAACCCGCAGTGAAGAAGGCCGTCGTCAAGAAGGCCGCGGCCAAGGCCCCTGCAAAGAAGGCCCCCGCCAAGAAGGCTCCTGCGAAGAAGAAGTAACTCTTCCCGCACGGAACCGGAGGCGGAGGGGCGGCCCCACGGCCGCTCCTCCGCCTCTTCCCTTTCCCGGGCGGCGTCCGCCCGATACCCTCGTCCCCCGTGGCCCGACTGGTATTCGACATCGAGACCGCCGCCCTGCCGCTCGAGACCTTCGATGCGTCGCAGCAGGAGTACCTGTTCCGCGCCGCCGAGCAGGAGGCGGACGAACCGGCGCGCGCCCTGCGGCGCTCGGAGATCCAGCGCCAGTTCAACCTGTGGCCGTTCACCGCGCAGGTGGTGTGCATCGCCATGGTGAACGCCGACACCGGCCGCGGCCAGGTGCTGTACCAGGCGGAGGACTTCGACGAGGACGCCCCCGCCGTCCCGGAGTCGGGCGGGGTCGAGTTCGCCCCGCAACCGGACGAGGGGGAACTCCTGACCGCCTTCTGGGACGTGGCCCGGCGGTACGACGCGATCGTGACCTTCAACGGGCGGGGTTTCGACATCCCCTTCCTCTACCTCCGCTCGGCGGCGCTGAACGTGCCGATCTCGCGAAAGGACTGGCTGGGCTACCGTTTCCAGACCGAGCCGCACTGCGACCTGGCCGAGCAGCTCACCTTCTACAACGTGAGCGGACGCGACGGCGCCGCCCGCCGGTTCAACCTCGACTTCTATTGCAAGGCCTTCGGCGTCGCCTCGCCGAAGGCCCAGGGGGTGACCGGTTCCGACGTCAACGACCTGCTGGCCGAGGGACGTCACCGCGAGATCGCCGAGTACTGCCTGCGCGATGTCCGGGCCACCACCGAGCTCTACCACATCTGGCGCGAGCGGCTGGCCGGCATCAAGTAGGCGCCCGGCCGGAACGGTTCAGGGACGCGGGTCGGGGCTGAAGAACCGGAGGTGCAGTCCGCGGGCGTCGGCCTGGCCGCTGTAGACGGCGATGCCGAAATGCCGCGCCACATCGTCGAACGGGGGCAGCAGGTCGAAGCGGAGCAGTTCGTCCAGCCCGGGCACGGCCCCCGCGACCGGTGATCCGCCCACGCCGCCACCCCGCAGGAACTCCCACTGGCGCCGGACCGATTCGCGCTGGTTCTCGTACCCGAACAGCCCGGTGCCCATGCCACCCACCCGCTGGGCCGCCGCCCGCACCGCCGGATCATCCCGCAGGGCCCGCCCCGAGCCCTCGGCACTGCGCAGGAAACCCTCGAGGATGGCGGGCTCGGTCGACAGCGCCGCATATCCGGCGGCAACCCCGATCTCCAGCCGGACACCCGCGCCGGCGGCGGTCGGCGCCATGGGCACCGACCGGATGGTCCGTCCGTTGAACTCGCGATCCGGACTCGCCGCCCCGGGAGCCGCCCCGGGAATCAGGCCGCCGGCGGTCTGGATGGCCGCGGCGAGGGCATCGGCCGAAGCGCTCCCGACCAGGGTGATCGAGGGATTGGTGAGCGGATCCGTCGCGCCGGGATTCGGCGCCATGGCGTAGGACACCAGGTCGTCGCCCAGATTGCCCACCAGGGAACGGCGCAGGTCGAAGTTGGGATCCCGATCCTTGCCGGCCGTGGACAGGAACAGCTCGGCCAATGCCGCCAGCTGGGGCGACGC
The DNA here is from genome assembly GCA_964525755.1 of uncultured Verrucomicrobiota bacterium. Classification (GTDB taxonomy): domain Bacteria; phylum Verrucomicrobiota; class Verrucomicrobiia; order Limisphaerales; family UBA9464; genus UBA6176. Next base: position 6,771 of record CAZGIK010000036.1, on the reverse strand, counting down.
CTGCCGGATGGACCCCTCGAGGGTCGCCCAGGCGTCGCGCAGGTTGATGCGCCACCGCTGGAAGGTGACGGCCCCCGCGGGGACGAAGGCCGGCGGGGAGGCATCGGCCGGGACCGGTGCGAGGATGCGGAAGAGTCCGGCCCGGGCCGATTCCGGCACCGTGAGGCTCAGGTCCACCGCCGTCCCGCCGGCATCGGCCCGCAGGGCGAAGAGCGCCTGCCGGAGTCCGTCGAGCCCGAGGGCCTTCACCGCCAGGGACGGGTCGACCGGCAGCAGGGTTTCCCCGGCCCCCTCCGCGGCTTCCCGCGTCATGGCGTCGAGGACCGGCGGCACCTGCGCCCATCCGTAGGCGTAGGCGTCCCGGAACCAGGCACCCGACGCCGCCCGGAACCCCTCGTCGTCGCCCAGCGCCGCCACCGACCCCCCGCCCAGCCGGGCCAGGAGCTTTTCCAGCGGAGGCAGCGACCCGGAGACGACCAGGGCCGTGTCGACCTGGCCGAAGTACAGCGTGCGGGCCGGTCCGGCGTCGGCGTCGGCTCCGGGGGCGGACGCACGGCCCACCCGATGGAACGTGCGGTCGCGCACCGTCACGTCCGCCACCGCCTGGCCGCCTTCCCCGAGCTTCCGGCGCACCTCGGCAATGCGCCCGCGGAGCCGTTCGGATTCCCCCCGGGCATCGAGGCAGATGAGCCAACCGGGCTCGGTGCCCGGCGCACCGGTCCAGCCGTCGCGGATGAGCGCCAGCGTCAGCTGGCCCTGGGCGAGCGCGAGGAAATCCGCCGGCCGGATCCCGAGCGGCTCGAGGTCGCCAGCCAGCCGCTCGGACAGGGTCTTCTCGACCTGCTCACGGAAGCGTCGCATGGCGGGATCGCCCCACAGCCTTCCGCCGGCGCTGGCGCCCAGCTGCTCCGAGGCCCGGGTCCAGTCGGGCACCGTGACGACGGCCAGCGTGTCCGACGGCAACAGCTGCGGCGCAGGCGGAAGGTCGGCATGGACGGCCGGGATGCCCGCCAGGAATCCGGCGAGCAGGACGGGGAGGAGGCGGGGGTTCATGGGATCTAGGAAACCGGGATCCATCCGCGGTTGCGGACGGGAAAACGGCCGCGCCAATGACGGCGGGAAACCGGCGGAAGGCAAGGGCGGGAATTCATCCGCGTCCCGGCATCCGACGGCATGGAGACGGCTCAGGGCTGCTCCTTCGGCCTGTCGACGGCCGCGCGGCGCGGGGGTTCGAGGTAGCGGAAGGGATTGCTCGGGTTGTCGTTGTCGTAGGCGTAGGCGTCGCGGTGGGTGAGGAAGTGCGCGAGGCGGTCCACGGGAATGGCGAAGCCCAGGCCCTCGCCGAAGGTGAGCTTCATGTTGATCACACCCACCACCTCGCCACGGAGGTTGAACAGCGGCCCGCCGGAGTTGCCCGGGTTGATCTGGGCGGTGGTCTGGAGATAGAGTTCCCCCCCGACCTCGCGGGTCTGGGTGCTCACGATCCCCTCGGTGACGGTGCGCTCCAGGCCCAAGGGGCTTCCGATGGCAAACACCCTCTCGCCGACCTCCAGCATGCCCGGGCGGCCGAGGAGAACCCGGGGAAACGGCGTCCCGCCCCCGTCCTCGACCTTGAGCAAGGCGAGGTCGGCGAACCGGTTCAACGCCACGATCCGCACCTCCTTGTGGCTGCTCCGCTCCAGCTGCCCGCCGGACTCCCGATAGACCTCCACCGAGATCCGGGTCTCGCCCTCGATCACATGGAAGTTCGTCACCAGGTGGCCCTCGGCATCGACGAAGAACCCCGAGCCGAGACCGCCCGGGGTGCGGACCTGCACCACGCTGGCGCCCAGTTCCCGGACCAGTTCCCGGACCGGGCGCTCGGGCGGCGGCGTCCCCGCGGTGGCATACAGCCCGGCCGCACCGGTCCGCACGGCAACGGATCCGTCGGCAGGCGCCGGCGGGGTTTCGGTGCCGGTCACCGCCACGATCTCCGACCGCGGGACCTCGATCACGGTGAAACCCAGGTCGACCACCACCCGGTCGGATTTCTCGGCCAGGATCCGGCCGGTCACCGACGCCCCGTCGCGAAGCTGCAGGGTCTCCGCGGCAAGTGGGCCACCGGCAAGCAGGACGGCGGCGAGGACGGATCGCATCCCCGGACCGTACGGGCATCCCTTCCCGGGCTCAAGACCCTCGCCCTTGCCACAGGGGTGACAGGCTCCATGTGCCGCCCGGACAAGGGTGACAGGCTCTAATGCAAGGTGGTCGGTCCGCTTGCATCCATCCCGGATCAGGCGGAGCCTGAACGAGGAGAAATCCCATGGGCCAAAGCGACACCAACCACCCGGACGCCGAGATCAAGCGCCCCCGCATCGTCGTGCTGGGGGCGGGGTTCGGCGGACTGACCTTCTGTCGACGCTTCCGCGGCCCGGCGCGGATCACGCTGGTGGACCGCCAGAACCACCACCTGTTCCAGCCCCTGCTGTACCAGGTGGCGACCGCCGGGCTGTCGGCACCCGAGATCGCCCAGCCGATCCGGTCGATCCTGCGGGACCATCCCGGGGTCGAGGTCCGGCTCGCGGAAGTCCGGGAGGTCCGGCTGGACTCGCGGGAGGTGGTGTTGGGCGACGGCATCCTGGGATACGACCACCTGGTCATCGCGCTGGGGGGCGTGACGGGGTATTTCGGCCACCCGGAATGGGCCGAGCATGCCCCGGGGTTGAAGTCGTTGGCCGATGCGTTGCGGATCCGACGGGAGGTGCTGCTGGCGTTCGAGCGCGCGGAGATGGAGGCCGATCCCGCGGTGCGGCGGCGCCTGATGACGCTGGTGGTGATCGGCGGCGGGCCGACCGGCGTGGAGCTGGCCGGCGCCCTGGCGGAGCTCGCCCGGCATGTGCTGCGACGCGATTTCCGTCGGATCGACCCCGCCCAGGCCCACGTGGTGCTGGTGGAGGCCGGACCGGCCATCCTCGGCCACCTGCCCCGGGACCTCTCCGACGCGGCCCGCCGGCAACTGGAGGCGATCGGCGTGGAGGTCCGGACCGGCACCCCGGTCCGCGACATCGGGCCCGGCCGGGTGGAACTCGCCGACGGGTCGGTGCTCGAGGCGGCCAACATCCTCTGGGGCGCGGGCGTGGAGGCCAATCCGCTCACGAGACGGCTGGGCGTCCCGGTCGACCGGTCGGGCCGGATCCGGGTGGAGCCCGACCTCAGCCTGCCGGGCCATCCGGAGGTCTTCGCGATCGGCGACAACGCGCTGGTCCTCCAGGCCGATGGCCGCCCGGTCCCCGGGGTGTCCCCGGCGGCCATGCAGGAGGCGGTGCACGTGGCACGGATCCTCGGGGATGCCCTCGAGCTGTCGCGGCCGGCGGATGCCCCGCGGCCGCCGTTCCGCTACTGGGACAAGGGGACCATGGCGACCATCGGCCGGTCCGCCGCGGTGGCGATGATGGGCGACCTGCGGATGACGGGCTTCGTCGCGTGGCTGGCCTGGCTGTTCGTCCACCTCGTCTTCCTGCTGGGGTTCCGCAACCGCGCGGCGGTCCTGCTCCAGTGGACCTACTCCTACCTGACCTACCGGCGGGGTGCCCGGATCGTCACCGGGGCCGAGGCTTGGCCGCCGCCCGCCGCCCGCCCCGAGACCCCGGGCACGGGATGACGGGCCGCCGGGCCGCCGCCCGGCCAGGCGACGGGATTTGGTTTTGCCGCACCGCCGGCGGATTTCTAGGCTGGCGCCGTGCTGTACACCGTCGCCGACCTCTTCGATGTCGGACAGACCGCGCACGCGGCCCTGTTCGCCGACTGCGCCTATCCCTGGGAGCCCCTGGGCCGTCTGGCGGCCTACATCCGGGAGAACCTCCGGGCGGGAGAGCAGCACCACCGGCTGGTGGGCCGCGCGTTCATCGGCGAGGAGGTGCAGATCGGCGAGGGCACGGTGGTGGAGGAGGGGGCGATGATCCAGGGACCGGCCATCATCGGACGCAACTGCCAGATCCGGCACAACGCCTACATCCGCGGCAACGTGGTGATCGGCGACGACTGCGTGGTGGGCAACGCGTGCGAACTGAAGCACGCCATCCTCCTCAACGGCGCCCAGGTGCCGCACTTCAACTACGTGGGCGACTCGATCATCGGCCACCGCGCCCACCTCGGCGCCGGGGCGGTGCTGTCCAACCTGAAGCTCGCCACCGAGACGGTCTGGATCGAGATGGACGGACGGTGCATCGACACCGGCATGCGCAAGCTCGGGGCGCTGGTGGGGGATCAGGCGGAGATCGGCTGCAACGCCGTCCTGAACCCCGGCTCGATCATCGGCCGCAGCGCGCTGGTCTATCCCAACGTCTGCTGGCGCGGCATCCTGCCGGACAACATGATCGCCAAGAACCGGGCGCCAACCGACGTCTCGGTGCTGCGTCCGCGGGGCCCGGTGGGCTGAAGCCCCCGCCCAAGCCCCCCCGCGCCTCCCCCAAACCGTCGTCCGTGAACCCTCCCGCCGAACCCTCCGCCGAACCCGGACTGGGGGACCTGGTGGAGCGGGTGACCGCGCTGTTCTCCCCCGAGGGCGCCTTCGCCGCCGCCCGCAACTTCGAGTTCCGTCCCGAGCAGCAAGCCATGGCGGTGGCCGTGGCCCGCACCCTGGTCGACCGGGGAAACCTCCTCGTCGAGGCCGGCACCGGGGTCGGCAAGAGCTTCGGCTACCTCGCCCCGGCCATCCTCTACGCCGTGGCCGCCCGACGGAAGGCGGTGATCTCGACCCACACGATCAACCTCCAGGAGCAGCTGGTCGAGAAGGACCTCCCCCTCCTCAAGCGCGTCCTCCCGGTCGACTTCAGCTTCGCCATGCTGAAGGGCCGGTCGAACTACCTCTGCACCCGGCGCCTGCGCAAGGCGATGTCGCAGGCCGACGCCCTGTTCACCTCGCCCGAGGCCGCCGAGCTGCGCCGCATCCATGAATGGAGCCTCGGGACCGCCGACGGCTCCCTGAGCGACTTCGAGCACGAGCCCGATCCGCGGGTCTGGGAACAGGTCTGCTCCGAGCGCGGGCTCTGCACGCCGAAGAAATGCGGGTTCCAGAGCGACCTCGCCCACGAAGGCCACGTGTGCTTCTTCCAGCGGGCCCGGCAGCGGATCCTCTCGGCCGATGTCCTCGTCCTCAACCACACGCTGTTCTTCACCCTGCTGAACGGTGTCGACGACGAGCAGGTGCCGGAGGAGGGGGTGCTGTTCAAGAACGACTTCGTGATCTTCGACGAGGCCCACACGGTGGAGCAGGTCGCCGCGCGGCACATCGGGTTGAGCGTGAGCAGCGGACAGTTCCGCTATTCGCTCCAGCGGCTCTGGAATCCCAACACCCAGAAGGGCCTCCTCGCCACCCTGCGGGCGGGACAGAACGTGAAGCTGGTGTCCGACGTCCTGGGCGGCAGCGACGACTTCTTCAGCCGGGTCGAGTCCGCCTGCGAGGAGATCGCCGCCGCCGCGCCCCCCGGCGGCACCGCGGGTCGCGGAGCGCCCGCGGCCGGGGCGGCCCGACGATGGACCGAGCTGCGGATCCGTCGGCCCGACCTGGTCGAGGACAACGTCACCCTGCCCATCCAGCGCCTCCGCGAGTCGGTGCATGAGCTGGTGCAGCTCACCGACGACCGGGAGACGGGCGAGGAGCTGATCGAGTGCAACCGGCGCCTGGCGGAGCTGCGGGGCGCGGTGCAGCGCTTCCTCAAGCAGGACGCCGAGGAACACGTGTACTGGGTGGAACGGGGCGGACGCACCCAGCGGAACCTCTCGCTGAACGCGGCGCCGGTCGACGTGGCCGCGTTCCTCCGGGACCGCCTGTTCGGTTCCGGCACCAGCGTGATCATGACCAGCGCCACGCTCGGCACCGCGGCGGGAGGGACGGGGTCGGATCCGACGGCACCGCCGGTCCCCGCGGGACAGCATCCGTCCCTCCGCTACTTCGCCCGGCGGGTCGGTGCCGAGGCCGCGCCGGCCCTCCAGCTGGGTTCGCCATTCGACTACCCCCGGCAGATGAAGGTCTACGTGGCGGGCCGCATGCCCGACCCGCGCGACCCGGGCTACGAGGACGCCCTCGTCCAGTCCAGCGAGCGCTTCGTCACCCAGACCCACGGCAAGGCGTTCGTCCTGTTCACCAGCACCCGCCTGATGCAGGGCGTGGCGGCGCGGATGGAACCGTTCTTCGACCGGCTCGGGATCGGGTGCCACGTCCAGGGCACCGGGGTGCCGCGCTCGACGCTGCTGGAGAAGTTCAAGGAGGACGTCGACTCGGTGCTGTTCGGCACCGACAGCTTCTGGCAGGGGGTGGACGTCCCCGGGGAGGCGCTGAGCAACGTGATCATCACCCGCCTGCCGTTCGCCGTGCCGGACCATCCCCTGATCGAGGCCCGGCTGGAACGGATCGAGGCCCGCGGGGGCAACGCCTTCGCCGAGTTCAGCCTGCCGGAGGCGGTGCTGAAGTTCCGACAGGGCGTCGGCCGGCTGATCCGGACCCGGACCGATTCCGGAATCGTCGTCATCCTCGACAACCGGGTCCTGTCGAAGCGCTACGGGAAGACCTTCCTCGACGCCATCCCGAAGTGTCCGGTGGAGGTGGTCTGACACCCGCCCCGGCTGGACCGGTGGCGCGAGGCTCCTGCCGAGCCGCCCTTCACGCCGCCCCACCCTTCGGCCGTTCTCCGGAGCGCCTCGCTCCGTCGAGGCGGGGGGCACGAGCCTCTTTGCGATGGAGGGATGAACCCGCGCCAGCGGGTGAGTCCGACGGGGTCCGCCAGGACCCCG
>CAZGIK010000035.1:0-50064 GCA_964525755.1 uncultured Verrucomicrobiota bacterium | reverse complement strand
CCCCGTCGGACTCGCCCGCTGGCGCGGGCTCATCCCTCCACGGCCCGAGGGGCGCCAGGCGCACTGGGGCGAGCCTGCGAGCCCGCTCGGTCCCGAAAGGGACCGACGCCCTTCCGTGCCGCCCTCCTCCAGTAGCCGCCGCCGATCGGCGGCCGGTCCCGCTTCACCCCGCACCCCCAGCGGGGTCCTTGCGGACCCCGTCGGACTCGCCCGCTGGCGCGGGCTCATCCCTCCACGGCCCGAGGGGCGCCAGGCGCACTGGAGGGGCGAACCTGCGAGCCCGATCGGTTCCGACAGGGACCGACGCCCGATGCCAGTAGCCGCCCCCGATCGGCGGCGGCTAGGAACCTGTCCGGAGCGCTGGGGCGGGGGCGGGGCGGAGCAGCCGGGCCCCGGCGGAATCGGCGAATCTTCGGCCCACCCGGGTGAGGCGGAAGCCGCCGGCGGATTCCTCACCCCAGCCGCACCGCACGAGTCCATCGAGATCCGAACGCCATCCGGTGCGCAGGTCGAAGCCGGTCCGCGCCGTGAACTCGTCGAACGCCCATCCGGCGTTCATCCGGAGACCGAAGGCCGCCAGTTCCCCGGCGCGGGCCTCGGGGCCGAGGCGTTCCGTGAACTCGCGCGCCCGGTTCCCGCGGGCCAGCTGGTCGCAGTACATCCCGGTGTTGGCCCAGTTGCGGGACCGGACCCCGTCGACGTACTCGCTGGCACTGGGCCCGAGGCCGAACCATTCCAGGCCGCGCCAGTACGCCACGTTGTGGCGACAGGCAAAGCCGGGGAGATCGATCGCCGGCAGGTGGAGGCGTTGCCAGTCGGCGAGGGCGGCGGGCCGCGACGGGAGGCTGCCGTCGGGACGCCGGTCCCGGGCGAAGTTGGCGGTCTCGTACTGGGCGAACCCCGAGGATCCGGCACGGTCGACCAGCGCGTCGTACATCGTGCAGGCCAGTTCCTCGTCCACGTCGAACTCCCCCGCCTGCAGCTGATGGAACAGGGGGGTGTCGTCCTCGTAGATGACCTCGTAGCACGACAGGTGCTCGGGGCCGAGCGCGAGGGTCTCGTCGAGTGTCCGATGCCAGATGTCGAGCGTCTGGCCGGGGATGGCGAACATCAGGTCGAGGTTGAGATTGTCGAAGCCGGCGGCGCGGAGGATGTCGACACTGCGGAACACCATGTCGCGCGAGTGGATCCTCCCGAGCCGGTCGAGCAGCGCCTCGTCGAGCGACTGGACCCCCATGGAGATGCGGTTGACGCCGTGGTCGCGCAGGAGGCGGGCCTTGTCGGCCGAGACCGTGGCGGGGTTGCATTCGACCGTCCACTCGGCCGCGCCCAGCAGGCCGGCCCGGTCCATGGCACCGAGGACGGTCTCCCACTGGCGGAGGGTGAGGAGGGAGGGGGTGCCGCCGCCGAAGAAGGTCGTGACCGGGCGGCATCGGGGGGCGACGAGTTCCAGTTCGCGGACGAGGGCCTCGACGTAGCGGTTCACCAGGTCGCCCGACGGCGGCCCGGAGTAGAACGCGCAGTACTCGCACTTGTGGGCGCAGAACGGCACGTGGATGTAGAGGCTTTGGACCGGGTCCGGCATCGCCGTGAGCAAAAGGGGCAGGGGGGGCGTGTGGCAATGCCCGGCTTGCGCCACCGGGCCGTCCGGCCGTCCAAGTGCGGTGGCGAAGCCGGTGGGGCGAGCCTGCGAGCCCGATCGGTCCCGGCAGGGACCGACGCCCCATGGCCCACCAACCCCTGCGGGGTCCTGGCAGACCCCGTCGGACTCACCCGCTGACGCGGGTTCATCCCTCCACGGCCCGAGGGGCATTGGGCGCACTGGAGGGGCGAGCCCGCGAGCCCGATCGGTCCCGTCAGGGGCCGACGCCCCATGGCCCAGCAACCCCTGCGGGGTCCTGGCGGACCCGGTCGGACTCACCCGCTGGCGCGGGTTCATCCCTCCACGGCCCGAGGGGCATTGGGCACGCCGCGACGGAGCACGGCGCTCCGGCAGAGGCCAAGGGCCAAGGGCTGAAAGTGGCGGCGGATGATGAATCCGCCGGGGGGGCGGGGGACCGGCCGCCTACCGGCGTCGGCTACGGACGTCGGGCTCGATCAGAACTACTCCCGGCGGACCCGGAAGAAGTGTCCCGCCTCCAGCCCGTCGAACGGCACTTCCCAGACGATCGATTCCGGGCCGATCAGGCGGCTGCCCACCGGTTCCCATCCGAGCAGGTCCCCGCTCGACTCCAGCACCAGCACCGCACCGGCCGGCCCGGTCACGGTCAACCGGAGGACGTCGCCATCGACTTCCATCCCCGCAACCCACGGCGGCGTGGGATCCACTCCGTCGGGCAGGTTGGGAGCGCCCGGGGTGGGATTCCGTTGGAAACGCGTGATCACATCGCCGCCGTCGGGCAGGCGTCCCTCGGAGATCCCCGGGTCGAGGGGACCGAAGGTCACCCACTCGAACACGGAACCGTCGGCCGTGCCGAGGGCCACCGCCTCGCCGGTGGCGGCGAGGGCGAACCCGAGCTCGAGGGGACGGGCCCCGGCCGGGGAGACGGCGTCGAGGCGGAGGTATCCCCGGGGTCCGAGGAACGCCAGGGGCCCGAAGCGGAAGGCATCCAGCCGGAAGAGGTCGAGCCGGTCGGACACCGAGACGCCGGTGAGGAGCACGGTGTCATCGGACGCGTTGTGGAGTTCGATCCAGTCGCCGCCGACGGACGGGTTGGGCAGCCATTCGTTGATGCGGACACGGCCCGCCGCACCGGCGAGCGGGGCGGGTCCGGCGTTCGCGGTACCCGGGGTCGGCGCGGCGAGCAGTCGCCACAGGCCGGCCTGGCGTCCGATGGTCCACCCGGCGACCTGCGGCCCGTGGCCCACCTCGTCCAGGACCCGGCCGTCGGGTCCGGTGAGCACGATGGTGCCGCCCGCGGGTTCGAGCCGGAGCCCGGCGTTGATCGGTGGGGCGGGAAGGATCGAGGCGGGGCGGGCCGGATCGCATCCGATGGCCAGATATCCGCCGGCGGCCAGGGTGGTCCCCGCGGGCAGTTGCCAGGTCCCGGGCTGCCCGGGACCGGTGGATAGTTCATGGCCGGAGAGATCCACCGCCGACGCGGTGGGATTGTGAAGCTCGATCCAGCCCGGGGTTCCCCCGGGGCCGATCGCGAGCACCTCCGAGAGGAGCACCGAATCCCGGGTCACCCGGATGTTGGCGGCGCCCGGGGTGGGGCTTCCGGGGAAGAAGATCGTCGTTCCCGTCCCATCGGGAAACAGGCCGGCGGTGACCCCGGGCAACTGCGGCCCGTAGGTGAGGGAATGGATCTCCCGCCCGAGCCCATCCCGCAGCACCAGCGTGGCGCCGGCGGCCGGCAGCCGCACGGGCAGGTTGTCCCCGCCCGCAGGCCCGTCGGCGAACAGCCGCACGAACCCGCCGGGCGCGACGAACCCCGGGGCCCGGATCGTCGCCGTGCCGCCGGGAACCTCGACCGACAATCCCCGCAGGGCGACGGGCTGTCCCCCGGCGGGAAGGTGCAGCTCCAGCCAGTCGGGTTCACCGGGAGGCGGATCGGCCAGCCACTCGTTGACCCGCAGCGCCGTGGCCGCGGCGGTGGAGACCGGTTCGTTCGCCGCGCCCGGGGTCGGCCGACCGAGGACCCAGTCGCCGCCGTCATCGCGGGCCAGGGTCAGGTCGGGCAGCTGCGGACCGAACCCGACCGCGTCCACCACCCTCCCGGCAGGGTCCCGGAGCAGGAGGACATCGGCGTTCCGCCCCAGGCCGAAACCCGTGTGGAGACCGGGGGCGTCATGGGCGTCGTCGCACCAGACCACGAGGTGTCCGCCGGGGGGCAACCGGGTGCCGGCGGGGAACGCGAAGGGCGGGTTGGGACCGGCATCGGCCAGCGACCATCCCTCCAGGTCCCGCTCGGTGTCGGTCGGGTTGTGGAGTTCCACCCAGTCCGGATGGCTGCCGGCGTGGGACACACTCCCGGCGTTGTCCGCCAGGATCTCGTTCAGGCGGACCGGCGGGGGCGGTTCGGCCGACGGCACCTGTCCCGGTCCGCCGCCCACCGGTCCCGCGCGCCATGCGGCGGGCGAGTCGGGATCCAGACCGGGATCGCGGAGCTCGAGCGACGCCCCGCCGCCGTCGGCTTCCCCCGGCCACGGCGGGTCGTCGTCGTAGGCGAACGCCAGCACCGTCCGCCCGTCCCGGTCGCGCAGGGCGATCCGCTCCCCCCCGTTGGCCAGCGACCCGGAGAAATGCCCGTCCACCCGCACGCCCGGGTACCGGAGGGCGAAGGCGTCGGGTGCCCGGTCGGAAGCCAGGACCACCACGGCCCCCGGCTCGAGGCTGGACCCGTGCGGGAACACGTAGCCGATGCCGTCGAACGAGAACCCCGCCACGTCGAGGGGCACGTCGCCGAGGTGGCGGAGCTCGATGAACTCGTAGGGGTCGCCCTCGGGCGGGTTGTAGTGGATCTCGGTGACGGCGAGGGGAACGGCGGGGGTTCCGACCGTGTACGTCGCCTCGACCAGGGCGCTCCATTCGCCGTTCCGCAGGGTGCGGGCGCGCACGACGGTGGTGCGCCCGATGGGGAACGGCCCGGAGTAGACCCGGGCCCCGGGGGCGACCGCGCCGGTGTGGGGCACGCGGGGATCGGTGCCGTCGAGGGTGTAGTGCACGGTGCCGGTCGGCACCCCCAGCTGGACGAGGTGTCCGGGCGGGACCGGGCCGGGATCGGAGGGCAGGGTGGGGGGTACGGCATTGGCCGGGTACAGCCCGGCCGCCCGGAGCTGGGCCAGCACGACCGCGGTGCGCTGGGGGAAGTACTGTGTCAGGAGCCGCTGGCGCTCGGTCTCGAAGTGCTGGTCGACGGTGTACAGCAGGTAGGGACCGCTCGAGTAGGCATGCACGTCCCGCCGGTAGTCCCCCCACCGGGCCGACTCCGCCACCATCGCCCGGGCCACCTGGTCCGCCCGGCGCTGGTAGCGGTCGGCGACGGCCGCCGGCGTGAGGGCGCCCCGGCCGAACAGGTGCCGCTGGGCCCGGTCGGCGAACGCCATCCGGTACTCGGCGCTGGCGAGGAGCTTCTGGTGCAGGCCGGACGGCTGGTCGGTCCGGGTGGTGATGTCGCGGCTGGGCGAGTTCAGCATCAGCTCGCCGTCCCACGGCAGGTACCGGTATCCGGCGCCCGGGAGGCGCCGACGGATCGCGTACCAGTTCTTGTCGGTGAACCAGTCCTCGTGCCCGGTGTAGAAGTGGAGGAGCACGTAGTCGATGTACGCGGGGATGTCGAGGTGGTCGGCCACACGGGCGTAGCCGGCCGGTGTGTTCACCCCGGTCAGCCCCCGCAGGGTGTCGTAGGCGGCGCGGCTGCCGTCGACCAGCTGGCCTTCGTTCATCACGTCGTACTCGGCCTCCGCACCGCCGAGGTAGGAGGCGGCGAAGGACGAGTCGGGGCGTTCGGTCGGGTCGTAGATCCCCCAGTACAGGCCGTTCAGGTAGAGGTGGAAGAACCGGCTGTGGCTGGCGAGCCGGCCCATGTCCCGGTAGCTGTCCTTCATGAACGCATCCCGCACCCGCATCCCGCGCGGACGCTGCTCGCCGTTCCAGTGCATCCACGAGTTGTTGAAGTCGGCCCGCACCGTGAGGGTGTTGAACTCGGTGACCGGCGAATCCGGGAACACCCTCAACCGCAGCCGGCCGGGCCCGTAGTCGCGCTTGAACACCAGGCGGAACGCATGCTTGCCGGTCTTGACCGGGTCGCGGACGGAGTTGCCCTGCATCTGGACCCCGCAGTCGACCTGCAGGGTGTCGCCGCCGCCGGGGAAGAGGAACTCGACCGATGCGGCCCGTTCCCACGCGGGGCCGCGGGCCATGGACTTCGGATAGATGCCGTTGGAGTTGTCGAAGAGGTCCGCCGGGGCGGTGACGATGGAGATCGAGGGCAGGGCGAGAAGCGCCTCGCGGACACGGCCGGCATGGGCGGGATCGTCGACGATCTCCGGATCCATCCCGTAGTCGGCCGTCCAGCTCCGGCCCTGGGTGTCGATCCACGTGGCGGGAACCCCCGGCGGAAGCGCCGGCTGGCGCAGGACCTGGTCGGGGAACACGTAGGTGTGGGTGGCCACTTCCGACGGCAACCGCCCCGGGGCGAACGCGGCGGCGCGCAGGATGGTGGTGGTGGCGATGTCGACCGGTCCGTCATAGACCCGCCCGGTATCCGCCGTGGGCGGTTGCCCGTCGGTGGTGTAGCGGATCCGGGCCCCCTCGAGCGCGCAGGCGAGGTGCAGGGCGAAGGGGACGGTGAAGAAGCCGCGCTCCACGTTGACCGTCACCGGCGGGACGACGCCCGCCACGGTGGCACCGGTGTTGGACGCGCCGGGGGTGGGGATCGGGAAGTACGCCGGGGTGGCCGGGTCCGGAGCGCCGTCCGGGATGCCGTAGGAATGGCCGGCACGCTGCACCGGGTAGGCCGGCGCGAACTCGCCGGCCACGCGGCGGGGGGAATCGGCCGTGAGCAGGGCCAGGTACTCGCCGTCGCCCCCCAGTCGGAAGTTGGTGTGCAGGCGCCGACCGGCGCCGGTGACCCGACGGTCCTTCCCGCTGGCGAACACCACCAGCCGGCCTCCGGCGGGGAGGACGACCGACGGAAACACCCACTGCCCGGGGCGATCCGGATCGTCCGTGAGCGACCACCCGGCCAGGTCCACCGGCGTGTCGCCCCGATGGTGCAGCTCGATCCAGTCCTGCACCTCGTCGTCCTCGTCGCGCAGGCCGGCGTCATCCGACGCCACGGCGAGGAACTCGCTGATCACCACCGGCTGGAACACGAAGTCCGGGTCCACCGTCACCTCCCAGGAATCCCCCGTGAAGCGGTTCCCGGCCGCGTCGGCGATTGCCGAACCCGCGGCCCATTTCACGCGCACGACGCCGGGCGCGACCGGTGGCAGCCGGAAGCGGTACGGCCCGGCACCGTCGCCCTCCACCGCGGTCGCCGGCTGGCCATCGACCTGCAGGTCGCCGGCCACCACGCCCTCCACCGCCTCGGAGAACAGCACCTCCACCTCCGACATCTCCCGCACCGTGACCCCGGCCGGGGGGAGGATCCGGACGACCTGTGGCGGCCGGGTGTCGACCACCTCGTAGCTCCACGTCGTCCCGGGGCCGTCAATGGCGAACCGGTTGGGCGGCGATGCGAAGTCGGTGATCGCGGCACCGTCGTCCCAGGTGATCTCGGCGCGGCCCGACAGCACCGGTTCCACCGTGAACGTCCAGGTGTCGCCCGAGCCCCGCAGGCCGGTTGCCGGACGGCCGTTCACCAGCAGGTCCGAAAACCCGATCCCGCCGACCGGTTCGGTGAAGCGGACGGTCACCTCGGACAGTTCCTCGATCGTCGTGTCCGGAGGCGGGACCACCGATGCAATGCGCGGCGGCTCGGCGTCGGGGACGGCGGCGGTCAGCTCGAGGTCGATGATGAAGTCGCTGCTGGTCCGACTGACGTTGAACGCCTGGACCGCCACCTGGTTGTAGCCCTCGACGAGGTACCGGGCCGGGTCGGCCAGGGTGGTTCCCAGCCACTCGAGGGGCTCGGAGGCGGCCGACGTGGCGAGGGAGTCGTGGGCGGGGTTGATGGCCGTCTGGTTGTGGGCGGTGACCCGGGTGCCGTTGATCCAGAGGACGAACCCGTCGTCGCACAGGAACCGCAGCTGGAGGGTGCCCACGGCGGCGGTGTTGGTGAGCACGAACCCGCGCCGCAGGAACAGGCTGGTGTAGCCGTTGCGCATGTCCGGCAGCTGGGTACGTCCGGTGTATCCGCCGGAGGTGTCGTAGTAGAACGGCGCGGTCGCCTTGGGCCACGCGGCATCGTCATGCCCGGCCAGCCGCCAGGCATCCGCCGGCTCCGACGCCGCGGCGGTTCCCTTGCGGAACGCCCAGACGGAACCCGACGGGATCAGGATGGTGTCGGCCCATCCGACGGGGACGGCGACCCCTAGGAGCACGCGGAGCGCGACAAGACAGGTGAGGAGGCGACGCATGGCGGAGGAGGGATCCTAAGCAGGATCTGAGCCGATGGCAGCCCTGCGATTTTCGGGAAATCCGCGGGGCCCGGAGACGAGGATGAGTACGCCCCGAGGGGAGCGGGGCTCGCGAGGACGCTCGCGCCACCGCCCGCGTGGGGTCGGCCGGGGCACCCCTTCGGGCCGTGGAGGGATGAACCCGCGTCCGCGGGTGAGTCCGCCGGGGTCCGTCAGGACCCCGCAGGGCTGGGCGGGGAGGAGCCGGACCGGCCGCCGATCGGCAGCGGCTACGGGCGGAGGGCGTCGGTCCCTGTCGGGACCGATCGGGCTCGCAGGCTCGCCCCTTCATCGCGCCGAGCGCCCCTCCGGCCGTGGAGGGATGAACCCGCGTCAGCGGGTGAGTCCGACGGGGTCCGCCAGGACCCCGCAGGGCTGGGCGGGGTGAAGCCGGACGGGCCGCCTATCGGCGTCGGCTACGGGCGGAGGGCGGGAACTCGAACCCGATCCCGACCCCGACAACCGATCCCGAGGGGAGCGGGGCTCGCGGGGACGCTCGCGCCACCGCACGCGTGGCGTTCGCCGGAGCTCGTACGCGTACTCAGCCCCGTCAGGGGCGGTCGTCGTACTCGAAGGGAAAGGCTGAGGGACCCGAGTACGAGGACGAGCACGAGGATGAGAACGCCCGTGTGGCGGCCGTCGATCAGGGGGGGGAGAAAGAAGGATCCCCGTCCCCGGGACTTCCCCGCCGCCGGCCCGCCGCTACACTCCCCCCCGTAGCCCATGAACCTCCGATCCGAGAACCCCGTTCATTCCCGCCTCAGAGCCTGCCCGGCTCTCAGCCGGCGGCTCCTTCCCGTGTGGACGGGCCTGCTGATCCTGGGCGCAGCCGCCTCCTGTCCGGCGACGACGATCGAGTTCAACCGCGACATCCGACCGATCCTCTCGGACAACTGCTTCGCCTGCCACGGACCCGATGCCGGGCAGGTGAAGGGCGGACTCCGTCTCGACCTGCGGGACGCGGCTCTGGGCGCGGGGAAATCCGGCCGGGTGGCGATCGTTCCCGGCCGGCCGGACGACAGCGAGCTGGTCCGCCGGCTCCGCACCGCGGATCCCGACGACCGGATGCCGCCGCCCGAGTCCCACAAGACCCTCACCCCGGCCCAGCAGGAACTCCTCACCCGATGGATCGCCGGTGGGGCGGAGTTCCAGGGCCACTGGGCCTACCAGCCGCCCAGCCGGCCGGCGGCTCCGGCCGGCCCGGCGGCCATCGACCACCTCATCGGACGCCGCCTGTCGGGCATCGGATGGGAACCGGCCCCGGCGGCCGACCGGCGCACGCTGGCGCGTCGGCTGCACTGGGATCTCACCGGACTTCCGCCGACCCCCGCGGAGGTGGAGGCGTTCGTGCACGACGCGCTTCCCGGGGCGGAGGAACGGCTGGTCGAGCGGTTGCTGGCCTCGCCCCGGTTCGGCGAGCGCATGGCCCAGGGGTGGCTCGATGTCGTCCGGTTCGCCGACACCATCGGTTACCATTCCGACAACCCCCGCAACGTCTGGCCGTACCGCGACTACGTCATCGACGCGTTCAACCGGAACAAGCCGTTCGACCGCTTCACCCGGGAACAGCTCGCCGGGGACCTGCTGTCGGACGCCACCCTGGAGGCGCGGGTGGGATCGGCCTTCAACCGGCTGCTGCTCACCACCGAGGAGGGCGGGGCACAGCCCAAGGATTACGAGGCCCGGTACCTCACCGACCGGGTCCGGGCGGTGGGCAGCGTCTGGCTCGGCCAGACCATCGGCTGCGCCCAGTGCCATGACCACAAGTTCGATCCGATCCGCCAGCGCGACTTCTATTCCCTCGGCGCGTTCTTCGCCGACATCCAGGAGACGATCATCGGCCGTCGGGAGGACGGGATCCTGGTGCCCGACGAGTCCCAGGCCGGGCGGTTGCGGGAGCTGCAGGCGGCCGAGGCCGCCCTCCGGGCGGAGCTCGACGGGCCGCACCCGGGGCTGGCGGCGGACTTCGACCGCTGGACGGCCCTCCAGGCCGCGGCGATGGACGCCGATGCCCGGTGGCAGGCGCTGGGCCCGGCCCGTGCGGAGTCGGCTGCGGGGACATCGCTCGAGGTCCGCGACGACCACTCGGTCCTGGCGCGCGGACGCAATCCGGAACGCGACACCTACGTCCTGCGCTTCACCAACGAGCTGTCCGGCGTGGTCGGCGTCCGGGTGGAGGCCCTGCCGGACGGGTCGCTGCCGCAGAAGGGTCCGGGCCGGGCCGCGAACGGGAACTTCGTCCTGACCGAGGTCACCGCCCGGGTGGAACGTCCCGGCCTGGCCCCCGTGCCGGTGGAGTTCGCCGGCGCGGCGGCGACCGTCGAGCAGGAGATCCTCGCCGAGGGCAACCCCTACGGCCGTTGGGGGGCGGCGGCGGTGATCGACGGGGACATCCACGGGCCCGGTCCGGGCTGGGCCGTGCTGCCGGCGGCGGGCCGCCCGTCGCGGCTGGTCCTCCGTCCGCGCGACGGTTTCGACGTCCCCCCGGGGGCGGTGCTGGTGGTGGAGCTGCGGCAGGGGCATGGGAACGGCGGGCACAACCTCGGACGCCTCCGCGTGGCCGTGACGACGGACACCGCGTTGGCCGGCGCCGCCCCCGCGGCGCCGCCGGTGGAGTCGGTGGCCGTCCTGCTGGCGGTGGCGCCGTCGGAGCGCGATGCCGCCTGGCGCGACCGGCTCCTGGCCGAGTACCGGGTCCACGGACCCGAACTCGCCGGCCTGCGCACCCGCCTGGCCGATGCCCGGTCCGCCCGCGAATCCTTCGAGGCCACCGTCGCCCGGTGCCTCGTGACCGTCCGCGCCGAGCGTCCCCGCACCGTCCGGCTCCTGCCGCGGGGCGACTGGATGAGCGAGGATGGCGAGGTGATGCGGCCGATGCTGCCGGCCTACCTGCCGGGGGCCGACCGGGCTCCGCGGGCGGGGGCTGCGGACCTCGACCGGCTCGACCTGGCGGAATGGATCCTGGCGCCGGAGAACCCGCTCACCACCCGGGTGTTCGTGAACCGCCTCTGGCAGCAGTTCTTCGGGTCGGGCCTCTCCCGGGTGCTCGACGACCTCGGCGCCCAGGGCGAACCCCCGCGGCATCCCGAACTGCTCGACTGGCTGGCGGTGGAGTTCCGGGAGAGCGGATGGGATGTGAAGCACCTGGTGCGGCTGATCGTGAACAGCGGCACCTACCGGCAGTCCTCGGTCGTCCCGGCGGAACGCCTCGCGGCCGACCCGCAGAACCGCGAGTTCGCCCGGCAGGGACGGTGGCGGATCGACGCCGAGCTGGTGCGGGACACCGCCCTGGCGGTCGGGGGACTGCTGGTGGAGCGGCTGGGCGGGCCGAGTGTCCGGCCGTATCAGCCGGACGGGTACTGGGAGAACCTCAACTTCCCGCCCCGCACCTACCAGGCCAGCACCGGGGCCGGGCAGTACCGGCGGGGGGTGTACACCTGGTGGCAGCGGAGTTTCGTGCATCCCAGCCTGCTGGCATTCGACGCCCCCACCCGCGAGGAATGCGCCGCGGAGCGGAACCGGTCGAACATCCCCCAGCAGGCCCTCGTGCTGCTGAACGACCCGACCTACGTGGAGGCGGCCCGCGGGCTGGCCACCCGGGCCCTCCGGCAGCCGGCGACGGGCGATGACGCCCGGCTGGCATGGGCCTGGCGCGAGGTGCTCCAGCGGCATCCCGACCGGACCGAGACCGCCGTGCTCCGCGACCTCCTGCGACGGCACCGCGATCCCTACCGGGCCGATCCCTCCGCGGCCGCCGCCTATGTGGGCGTCGGCGGCTCGCCCGCCCCGTCGGACCTCGACCCGTCCGAACTGGCCGCCTGGACCGACGTCGCCCGCGCCGTGCTCAACCTCCACGAGACCATCACCCGCCCATGAACCGATTCCTGATCCGTCGACCCGACCCGGCCCTGGCCCACAACCGCCGGACCTTCCTCCGGCGGTCCGCCGGGGGGCTGGGCACGCTCGCGCTGGCCAGCCTGCTGGATCCGGCCCTCCTGCGGGGCGCCACGGCCGGGACGGGCGGCCCGGCCGCGACCGGGCGCGGGGTCGTGCACCCCCTGCACCACGCGCCGCGGGTGCGTCGGGTGATCTGGCTCACGATGGCGGGCGGGCCCTCGCACCTGGAGACGTTCGATCCCAAGCCGCAGCTCGCCGCGATGCACGGGCAGCCCATGCCCGAATCCTTCACCCGGGGACGGCAGATCGCCCAGTTGCAGGGACAGAAGCTCACCTGCTTCGGTCCGCGGTTCCCGTTCCGACGCTTCGGCCGGTCCGGCATCGAGCTGAGTGACCGCTTCCCCCTGATCGGGTCGGTGGCCGACGAGATCTGCTGGATCCGGTCGATGACCAGCGAGGCGATCAACCATGACCCGGCCCACATGTTCATGAACACCGGGTCGCAGATCGCCGGCCGTCCCAGCATGGGTGCGTGGGTCACGTACGGGCTGGGATCGGACGCGGCCGACCTGCCGGGGTTCATGGTCCTGACCTCCCTCGGCCGGGGGGGACAGAACCAGCCGATCGCCGCCCGGCAGTGGGCCGCGGGGTTCCTTCCGAGCCGCCACCAGGGGGTCCATCTGCGGGGCCGGGGCGAGCCGGTGATGTACCTTGCCGCGCCGCCGGGAGTGACCCGGGACCGCCAGGGTGCGGTGGTGGAGACGGTCAACGCCCTCAACGCCCACCATGCGGCGGGGGTCGACGACCCGGAGATCGCCACCCGGGTGGCCCAGTACGAGATGGCCTTCCAGATGCAGGCCAGCGTGCCGGAGTTGATGGATGTGTCGGGCGAATCCCGCTCCACCCTGGACCTGTACGGCTGCGAGCCCGGCGACGGTTCCTTCGCCGCCAACTGCCTGCTGGCCCGACGCCTCGCCGAACGGGGCGTGCGCTTCATCCAGCTGTACCACAAGGACTGGGACCACCACGGCGGGGTGCAGCAGGGGATCGAGTTCAAGGCGCAGGAGATCGACCGGGCCTGCATGGCCTTGGTGACCGATCTCGGCCAGCGCGGCCTGCTCGAGGACACGCTCGTCGTGTGGGCGGGGGAGTTCGGCCGGACCCCCATGAGCCAGGGCGACGGACGGGATCATCACAACGCCGGGTTCACCATCTGGATGTGCGGCGGCGGGGTTCGCCGGGGACACGTCCACGGGGCGACCGACGAACTCGGCTACGCCGCGGTGGAGGATCCGGTGGATGTCCACGACCTGCACGCCACCATGCTCCACCTGCTCGGCATCGAGCACACCCGCCTGTCGGTGAAGTTCCAGGGCCTCGACGCCCGCCTCACCGGCGTCGCCGGCCGCCTGGTCCGGGGCGTCCTGGCGTGAAGCCGGAACACCCCGCCGACTCCACTCAGGGCCCGACCTGACGGATCCGGAGGAAGCGGCCCGGGAGGCCGTCGGACAGGAACCACGCCCCCTCGGGCGGCTCCCGATGGGCGGTGCCCACCGGGAGGAAGGGACCCGCGGGGTCGGATGCCGACAGCACCTCGAACGTCCCCGGCCGGCCGACCGGCCACGCGAGGCGGAGCCGACCCGGTTCCGACCACGCCAGCGCCGCGTCGGGCGGCCGGTCGTCGTGACGCGGATCGGTGCCGAGGAACTGCTCCGCGGCATGCGTCCAGCCGTCCCGATCGTCGTCCCCGTCGGGCTCCGCGCCCAGATCCCCCCAGTGCGTCCGCTCCCAGTCGTCGTCGAGTCCGTCGGCATCAAGATCGACGATCCCCACCCCGGTGAGGATGAGTTCCACCTCGCCGATGCTTCCGACCGCTCCGGGTGACTCGTCGGACACGGCCACCTCCCACGCGCCGCGTCCGCCCTCCAGGAGGTGCTGCTTGCTGGAGTACCACCATTCGGGCACCTGGGCGCCGCTGCGATGGGTCGCGCGCTGGAGGACGCTGGTCGTCCCGGCGGGCGAACGGACCGTCACCCGCAGGTCGCCGGCCCGGGTGTGCCCGGCGGCGATCCGCACCTGCACCGCGTCGAGGACCAGCCCCTGGTCGACGACCAACGGAAACCGGGCGGCCTGCAGGGTGGTGCGCACCTCGACGGCCCCCGGCCCGCCGAGCAGCGTGCGGGCGGTGTCGCCGTCCTGCTGGCCCACCAGGACGGCGGGGATCCGGACCCCGTCCGTCTGGGCGAGCAGGACCCGTCCGTTGCCCGGGGCATCGTGGGTGACGACGGCCAGCACGGCGCCGGCGTCGGCGGCGCGCTGGATGGCATCGGCCACCGGCACGGCCGTCCGACGGATCAGCACCGCCCGGCCGGACAGGTCTTCGGCGATGGGCAGGGAGGCGGTTCCCACATCCACCAGCAGCCGCCAGGGGCCGGCCTCGAGGTCGGGATGGAGTCCGGTGCCCGGTGCCGCCGCAAACCGCAAGGCGGATCCGCCCCCGGCCCGGACCTCCACCGCGAGCCCGTCGTCCGGAATCGTCACCGGTCCCCCGGCCGTGGCGGCGATGCGGATCCGGGGCCTGCCCGGGGAGGTGAGGGCCAGGGCCCGACGGACGGCTTCGCCGGCATCGGGCATGCCGAACCCGGTGTCGGGCGACCACGAGAGGCCGGCGCCGTTGGGGCGGCGCTGCGCCTCGGTCCGGTCGGTGGGGCGGGAGGCCAGGGCGAGGAGGATCTGGAGGTCGGCACGGTGCAGGTCGGGTCGGGCGGACAGCATCAGCGCGGCCACGCCCGAGATGAGGGGCGCGGAGTACGAGGTACCGGGGGTGGCGCGGGAGCCGGACAGGTAGTCGGCCAGTTCCGGGCCGCTGCCGGCCACCGTGCTGCGCCCGGCATCGCCCACCGGATCAAGGGTGAAGACCTGGGATCCCTCGGCGGCCTCGCCCCCGGGGGCGGCCACCAGGACGGCGGCCCCCGGGGTGCTGTAGCTGGCCACCCGCCCGTCGCGCCGGACCGATGCCACCGCCATCGCGCCGGGTTCGTTGCCGAACCCGTCGGCGTTGAGGTCGCCGATGCCGGCGGAGCCGAAATAGTTCCGGATCCGGGTGTTGCCCGCCGAGCGGACCATCACCACCCCGAGGCCGCCGCGCCCGTGGGTGAGGGCGTTGGAGATGGCCAGCCGCTCGATGGCGGTGGGCTCGAGAAACGCGAAGTCGGCGTTGCCCCAGCTGTGGTTCTGCACCCCGACCCGCTGGGCCTCGTTCCCGAAGGCGTCGGCCAGCCGGGCGGTGTCGGGCAGGTTGCCGGTCGCGTCGAAGATCACCCACGCCGTCCCCCGCGCCCCGGGCGCCACCCCGGCAATGCCCACCCCGTTGTCCCGCGGCGCCACCGCCAGCCCCGCGACGGAGGTGCCGTGATACTGGCTCCGGTTGCTGTGCCGCCCGTCCCCGGCCTGGGTGAAGTAGTTCCGGTGCAGCCCGGGGACCAGGTTGGGCGCCAGGTCGGGATGGGTGATGTCCAGGCCGTCGTCGAAGAAGGCGATCGTCACGCCCTCACCCCGCGTGTGGGGCCAGGCGGACCGGACGTTCAGGTCGCCGGCCGCCGGCGCGAATCCGTTCCCGACCCCGGTGGCGTCGAGCGGGTATTGGCGGTCGAAGAACGGGTCGTCCGGAGCCCCACCCCAGGCGGTGGGCCGCACCCCGCGATGCCTCCGGACGGGTGTCGCCCAGGCCACGTCGGGATCCGACGCCAGCACGGCCGCCACGTCGAGCGCCTCCCGGGCATCCGCCAGGTCGACCACCACCGTGGAGGCGTCGAAGTCGAGGACCGGACCGGACGGGAGGCGCGCCCGCAGCGCGGGCAGTCGGGCCGGATCCTGCACCCGCACCACCAGGCGGGGACCCAGGTCCACGACCATCCCGTCGGCTTCCCGGACCGCCTCCAGCCAACGCCCGCCCCGGGTCGACCGGGCGGGATCGGCGGTCAGGCGATACGACGTGGCACGCGGCTCCCGGATCCGGATCACCGTCTTGCCCGGGGCGGGGGCGTCCCCGGCGACGAGCCGGCACGGGCCCAGGACCAGGACCGCGATCAGGATCAGGGCGCCGATGTCCCCCGGATGCGGAGCGTGTGGGATGCGGGATGCGGGCCGGGGCATGGGAGCAGGGGGACGGACGCGCGCTCGGATGGGGGTCAGTCGATGTCGTCTCCCGACCCGGCCGGGTCCGGCGGGGCGGCGCCCGGCCGGCGCCCGTAGTGGACCTTCCACAGGACCAGCCCGGCCGCCGGTGCGGTCATGCCGGCCACCCGGCGGTCCCGGCTCTCCAGCATGGGCAGGAGCCGGTCGGGCGCGAAGCGACCCTCGCCCACCTGGACGAGGGTGCCGACGATCCCGCGGCACATCTTGTAGAGGAACCCGGTGGCGGCGATGCGGAAGGTGAGGCGGGGGCCGGCGCGGTGGACCGAGCAGCGGGTGAGGGTGCGGACGTACGAGGCGCGGCGGTAGCCGGGGTTGCTGGCGAAGGCCTGGAAGTCGTGGGTGCCCACCAGCGTGGCGGCGGCGCGGCGCATGGCGGCGAGATCGAGCGGACGGGGCACATGCCAGGCCTGCTGCCGGAGCAGCGGGTTCTGCGCCGGATGATTCCATACCGTGTAGCGGTACTCCTTGCCCCGGGCGTCGAACCGGGCGTGGAACCCCGGGGCGACCCGGGCGGCGGCGGCCACCCGGATGTCCTCCGGCAGGTGGGCGTTGAGCGCCAGCACCAGCTTGCGCGGCGGCATCCGGAACGCCGCGCGGGGGACGTCGAAATGCACCACCATCCCCAGCGCATGCACCCCGGTGTCGGTCCGGCTGGAACCGACCACCCGGGGGGCGTCGGGGAAGATCCGCGCCAGCGCCTCCTCCACCCGCTGCTGGACGCTGACGCCCGAGGGCTGGAGCTGCCAGCCGACGTAGGCCGAGCCGTCGTAGGCGATGGTGAGGCGGAGCCGGACGTGTCCCGGGGGGGCGGCGTCGGCGCTGTCGCGGGGTCGGGCCACGGGCGGCTCAGCCCGGGCTCAGGCTGTCGAGATAGGACTGGAGGAGGATCGCCGCCGCGGCCTGGTCGACCCGTTCCCGTCGCTTGCGGCCGCGGACCTCGGCCTCGTCGAGCGCCCGGTGGGCGGCCACCGACGTGAGGCGCTCGTCCCAGGTGCGCACCGGCACCGTCACCGCCTCGCGGAGCACGGTGACGAACTCGCGCACCTTCTGGGCGGCCTCGCCGTAGGTGCCGTTCATGTTGCGGGGCATCCCCACGAGGATGAGCTCCACCTCGTGTTCCCGGAGCAGGACCTTCAGCCGGTCGAGAAACCCGGCGAAGGGCTCGGCCGGGATGAACTCCAGCGGATGGGCGATGACCTGGAGCGGGTCGCTGACGGCGACACCGATCCGCACCGTGCCATGGTCGAGGGCCAGGATGCGCATGGGTCAGGCGGGACGGAGGAGGGCCGCGGAGTCGCGGTCGAGCAGCAGGGTGGCGTGGGGATGTCGACGGAGCACCGAGGCGGGGCAGGCGGTGTCCACCGGTCCCTCGAGCGCGGCCTGGATCGGGCGGGATTTCCGGGTCTCCGGCGCGAGGCACAGGACCTTCTCGGCGACGAACAGCGCCGGGATCGTCAGGGTGAAGGCGTAGGGCGGGACGGCCTCGAGCGACGGGAAATGCCCTTCCTTCACCTGCTGCATCTTGCAGGCGTCGTCGAGCCTCACGAGCTTGACCCAGTGGCGGTCGTCGAACCGGGCCACCGGCGGGTCGTTGAACGCCAGATGGCCGTTTTCCCCCACGCCCATGCAGCACAGGTCGATGGGCTGGGCCTTGAGCAGGCCGGTGTACCGGTCGACCTCGTCCAGAGGCAGCTCGCAGTCGCCCGCCAGGTAGTGGAACGCCCGGGGCCGGACCAGCGATTCCACCCGCTCCCGCATGTAGTGCCGGAAGCTGGCCGGATGGGTCGCCGGGATCCCGAGGTACTCGTCCATGTGGAAGAGCGTCACCCGGCTCCAGTCGACCCCGCCGAGGTCGACCAGTTGGCGGAGGAACCGGATCTGGGAGTTCCCGGTCGCGAGGATCGCCGCGGCCGATCCTCGCCCGCTGATGGCATTGGCCAGGGTGTCGCGGACGGTGAGTGCGGTCCAGGTGGCGAGATCCTCCTGTCCGGAGAACACGTGCACCGGGAGGGAATCCACCCGGAAGCTGCGCTCCGGGGCGGGGGGGATGGGGACGGACATGTCGCCGGCAGCATCGCGAAACCGGATCCCCGGAGGCAAGCCCGGGGGGGCGGTTCTCGAAATGCCGCGGGACCCGAGGACGAACCCTCCCGCGTGGCGTTCGCCGGAGCTCGTACGCGTACTCAGCCCCGCAGGGGCGGTCCTCGTCCTCGAAGGGAAAGGCCGAGGGGCCCGAGTACGAGGACGATGACGAGAACCCCCGCGTGGGGTTCGCCTGCGTACCCCCTCCGGCCGTGGAGGGATGAACCCGCGTCAGCGGGTGAGTCCGACGGGGTCCGCCAGGACCCCGCAGGGCTGGGCGGGGTGAAGCCGGACCGGCCGCCTATCGGCGTCGGCTACGGGCGGAGGGCGGGGACTCGATCCCGATCCCGACCCCGACAGCCGACCCCGAGGGGAGCGGGGCTCGCGGGGACGCTCGCGCCACCGCCCGTGTGGCGTTTGCCGCAGCTCGTACGCGTACTGGGAGCGCCCCCCCCAGGAAACCCGCCCCCCGCGCTCCATCCCGTTTGCCTTTGACCGGTTTCCGTGGCGCCCCGTAGGCTGCCGACCCGTTTCAGAACAAATCCAACATGAGCACGACCTACGTTCCCCTCATCAGCTCCGGCGTGGCCGGACCCCTCGGCGTCCTCCACCTCCCGCGCCTCTGGCAGAAGGCCTCGCTCGAGAGCCAGGGCAAGCTCGCCGCGGGCTACCCGGGCATCGGACAGGGCTATGACATGATGGTCATCACCGGCCTGGGCCTGAATGCCGACGAGGTCCGCAAGTTCATCACCGAGTCCAAGCCCACCTACCCGCAGTTCGAGGCGTGGATCAAGAAGCAGCCGGGCGTGAAGCTCGACCGGGCGAACATCCACAAGCTGAACCTCAGCATCGCCGGCTACATCCACACCGATGACGTCCGGAAGAACATCCTCGGTGCCAACCAGCTGCCCGACGACGGCTCGGTCCTTCCCGACGCCATCAACCTCAACAACCTCGACGACTGGTACGAGTTCCATCAGGCCGTCCTGAAGTGAGTGCCGGATGGCCCCCGGGACAGCCCGGGAAGCCGGTCCGCTGACAAGGGCCTGCCGGACAAACCCGGCAGGCCCTTTTCGTTGGAGCCTGTCCGGAAGCTCCAGTCAGCTCTCTGGCCGGAAGCGGCTCGCGGGGACGCTCGCGCCACCGTCGGGGGCGATGGGCAAGATCGGTGGCGCGAGGCTCCTGCCGAGCCCCTCCCCGCTCCGTCCCCCATCGGGTTCGGAATCGGAGTCGGAATCGGAATCGATCCTTCCCTTCACCCATTCCGGAGCGCCTCGCTCCGTCGAGGCGTGCTCAGATGCCACTTCGCCATGAGGGGTAGGGAGGCCGCGGGGCGTCGGTCCCTGGCGGGACCGACCGGGCTCGCAGGCTCGCCCCTCCAGTGCGCCCAGCGCCTCTCGGGCCGTGGAGGGATGAACCCGCGTCAGCGGGTGAGTCCTACGGGGTCCGTCAGGACCCCGCAGGGGTAGGGAGGCCGCTGGGCGTCGGCCTATTGCCGAGCCGGGTCAGAGTCCGGCCAGCGGGGCCGTGGGGCCGTAGGGCAGCACCGCCGGCGTGGCCGGCAGGTAGAGCCCGGTCTTGCGGGACCACGGAACCCGGGGGCCCTTCGGCGGACGGGGCTCGCGCTCGCGCCGCTTCTCGCCCTCCTTGGCCCGACGTCCACCGGCTGGTGCCGCCTCCGGGCCGCCCTCGGCCTGACGGGCCTGGGGCTTGCGGGCAAGTTCCACCGAGCCGTTGGCGAACTCGATCACATGGCCCTGGTGGACCAGCCAGTGCAGGTCGGTGAGAAGGGCCTCGCGTTCCGGGGTGGTCGGTGCCGGCACGGGCGCCGGGGGCGTCGCCGCGGCGGCCGGGGCCTCACCTTCGGCCGGGACGGCCTCGGCGGGAACAACCGGGGCCGCCGGGGCGGGTGCGGCGGGCGGTACCGGCGCCAGGGCCTCCAGCAGCTCGCGCCGGGTGGCCTTGGGATGCGCCTCGAGGTAGGCCACCACCCGCTTCACGCCGTCCGACACCACCTGGGTGGTCAGGTCGAGGTGATGCGGCCGGGCCACGGCCACGTGGACGATGGTCTTGTCGCGCTTGAAGAAGTGCAGCCCCGCCTGGGCAAAGGCTGTGCTGAGGGCGGTCGCCGTCCGAAGCGGGAAGCGGCGTTCCTTGTCGAGCGTCACCCGGATCAGCGTCTGCAGGGGGCCGGGCAGCTGGGGCATGTGTTCGGGCCGGACCGGATGCGAATCCACCTGCTTGACCACGTTGGCCAGGTGGGTGGCCCGGAAGTGCTGCTCGACCGCGTCGCGCGAGGCGAGCTTCTCCGGCTCGGGCACGTTCAGCGTGGTGTACTCGAAGCGGAAACTCTGCTCGTCGAGCCACTGCTTCACCACCGCCTCGTCCTTCACGATCCGCACGCGGGACTTGAACACGTCGAACGGCATCCCGCCGAAGCGGGAGGCGTGGAGCCGACGCAGCTTGTCCTGGTAGCCGTGGTAGTTCGGCGGACCGAGGACCTCGCCGCTCATGCCGCACTGGGCCACGAAGGTGTACGTGCCCTTGGGCGGGTCGGTGGGGATCTTGTCGATCTGGTAGAAGGTGTCGAAGTGCTTCGACAGGATGTGCCGCACCGCATCGCCCTCACTCAGCCAGACGGTGTCGTCGAGCGAGCAGGTGAAGAGGGGCTGGACGACCTTGCCTTCCTTGTCCTTCTGCACCTTGAGGGTGAGGGCGAAGCGGTCGGGTTTCTGGACAACCAGCCCCGCCACCTCGAACAGCGGATAGGCCCGTCCGCTGAGACGGATCTGCCGGGCCAGCGAGGCGGCCCCGGCGGGTTCGGGCACGAGCGACACCTCGACCGGGATCAGCGGCTCGGGCCGGCGCTCCTGCCAGTCGCGTCCGCCACCCGGACGCCCACCGCCGCGCGGTCCGGGCCGTCCACCGCGGTCCGGACGCCCGCCACGGGGTGCGGCGGAGGGATCCCAGTTCAGTCCGGCCGACGGACCTCCCGGTCCACCCGGGCCCCCGGGACCGCCGGGTCGGGGACCCCGCGGGTCACGTCGATCGCCTCCCGGCCGGGGACCTCCCGGGCCACCCGGTCCGCCCGGGCCTCCGGGACGGCCCATGCCGGCCGGACGCGGTCCGCGCGGTCCGCCCCCGCCCCCGCCAAAGCCTCCACCCCCGCCACCGCCGCGGCGGCCACCGCCGCGGTCGTCCCAGCGGGGACGACGGGATTCGGACTCGCCTTGGTAGTTGGCGTAGCGGTTCGAGTCGGATTCCTGGGCCCATGCGGGCAGGAACGCCTTCTCCAAGTCGAGATTGAGGTCCTCGGGCTGACTCATATTGACGGGCAGGGGCTCCCCGCCGCCGGCGGCGAAAAGCGGGCGGAGGATGGGAGGGGGTGAAGGTGATTGCAAGCGTCCCTTGGATGGTGTCGACGGGAGTTCCGGCTTGCCCCGTCGGCGGGTGCGCGACGGAATCGTCCGCCATGGAAGACGTCCCGTCCGCGAAGCGCCCCGGCCTGACCGATTCGCCCGAACTGCTCCGGGCGGCGCCGTTCGTCCTGTTCCTGCTGCTCGGTTCCCTCCAGGGGAAGCTCTTCCCGGACTCGGAGTACTGGATGTACCTCGCGAAGACCGTGGCGGCGGGGGCGCTGCTGTGGGTGTGGCGACGCCGGATCGTGGAGATGCGATGGCGCTTCAGTTGGACGGGCGTGGCCGTGGGGGTGGGGATCTCGTTGATCTGGCTGGCGGCCGAGGGACGGGTCCCGTCGCTGGAGCAGCTCTGGGCCCGGGTCCGGGGCAGCGAGGTTCCGGCTCCCGCCGGCGGGGAATGGAACCCGGTGGCGCACTTCGCCGGGAACGCCGCCCTCGGCTGGTTCTTCGTCGCGGTCCGGATCGTGGGACGCTCCCTGGTCGTCCCGCCGCTGGAGGAGGTGTTCTACCGCTCGTTCCTCTACCGGTTCCTCGTCAGCGCCCGCTTCGAGGAGGTGGCGCTGGCGGCCTGGCATCCGGTGGCCTTCGTGGTCACCAGCGCCGCCTTCGGCCTCTCCCACCCCGGCCAGTGGCTGGCGGGCATCCTGTGCGGCATGGCCTACCAGTGGCTGGTCCTGCGACACGGCCGCCTCGGCGACGCCATGCTCGCCCACGCCGTCACCAACCTCGTCAACAGCGGCTACGCCGTCGCCACCGGACAATGGCAGTTCACGTGAACGACGAGCCGATCCCCGCCCCGGCCCGGCCGCCCTGCATGGTGGCGTCCGACGACGACCTCCTGGTGGTGGTGAAGCCGCCCGGATGGAACACCCATTCGCCGTCGCCCTGGTCGGGGGAGGGGATCTACGAATGGCTGCGGCACCGCGAGCCGGCGTGGGCCGGACTGGGCATCGTCCACCGGCTCGACAAGGAGACCGGCGGGCTGATGGTCTTTCCCCTGAGCCCACGGGCCACCCGGTCGCTGTCGGCGCAGTTCGAGGCGCGGACCGTCGACAAGACCTACCTGTGCCTCACCGACCGGCGGCCGTCCCGGGAGCGGTGGCGGTCCACCGGGGCGATCGCGCGGATGGGCGACCGGTACGGGGTGGTGCCGGACGGGCGGGGGGAGTCGGCGGAAACCGGTTTCGAGGTCCTGCGGGAGGAGTCCGGACGCTGGTGGCTGGCGGCCCGGCCGCGGACCGGACGCACCCACCAGATCCGCGTCCATGCTGCCGAGGCCGGGGTGCCGCTGCTGGGCGATGTCCGCTACGGCGGCACCCCATGGCATCGACTCGCCCTGCACGCCGCGGAACTCGGGTTCGATCACCCGGCCACCGGGCAGCGGATGCATTTCGAGGCGGCGCCCCGGTTCGACGAGCGGGCGTCCGACCTCCTCCGCGCCGCGTTCATCGACCCGGCCGGGACCGACCTGTTCCGGGTCGTCCACGGGGCGGCCGACGGATGTCCCGGGCGGTACGTGGACCGGTTGGGGGACTTCGCCCTGGTGACGGCCGAGGCCGGGCCGGCCGACGTGCCCGTGGCCGGGGTCCGGGGGGTCTACTGGAAACACCACGACCGCCAGGTGGGGCGTCGTGCGGTGACCGAGGCCTGCCCGAGGCCGTGGTCCGGCGAGGCGGCGCCCGACCGGTTCGTGGGACGCGAGAACGGGCTGCGGTTCGGGCTGTCGTTCGCCGAGGGGTACAGCGTGGGGTTGTTCCTCGACCAGCGGGACAACCGGCGTCGGCTGGCGACCGGGCACGTCGCCGGCGGATTCAGTCTCCCCCGTCCGGCGGGGCGCCGTGCCGAGGTGCTCAACGCCTTCGCCTACACCTGCGGGTTCAGCGTGGCGGCGGCCGCCGGCGGGGCCCGGACCACCAGCCTCGACCTGTCGCGGAAATACCTCGAGTGGGGACGGGCCAACCTCGCGCTGAACGGCATCGATCCCGCCGAACATGACTTCATCCACGGCGACTGCTTCGAGTGGCTGCGTCGCCTGGGCCGGAAGGGACGGCGGTTCGAGGTGGTGATCCTCGACCCGCCGACCTTCTCCCGTTCCAAGGCCGGGGAGTTCCGGGCCGGACGCGACTACGGTCGGCTGGTCACGGCCGCCCTGGCCGTGCTGGCGCCCGGCGGCGTGCTGCTCGCCTCGACGAACGCCGGGCAGGTGGCGCCCGAGGAGTTCGTCGAGACCGTCCGCGCCGCGGTCGTCGCCGGGGGACGTCGGGTCGACCGCCAGTTCTACGCGCCGCAGCCGCCGGACTTCCCGGTCACCCGGGAGGAACCGGCCCACCTGAAGACGGTGTGGCTGGAGGTGGGGTGAGGGCTTGCCGGGGGGGGCGCCGGGATACCCCCTCGGGCTGTGGAGGGATGAACCCGCGCCAGCGGGTGAGTCCGACGGGGTCCGTCAGGACCCCGCAGGGCTGGGCGGAGTGAAGCCGGACCGGCCGCCTATCGGCAGCGGCTACGGGCGGAGGGCGTCGGTCCCTGGCGGGACCGATCGGGCTCGCAGGCTCGCCCCCAAAGGAGGCCAAAGGCGAAGGGCCAAGGGCTAAAGGCCGAAAGTGGCGGCGGATGGTGAATCCGCCGAGGCCCCGCTTCCGCCCACCCCCTCAGGCTGTGGAGGGATGAACCCGCGCCAGCGGGTGAGTCCGACGGGGTCCGTCAGGACCCCGCAAGGCTGGGCGGGGTGAAGCCGGACCGGCCGCCGATCGGCAGCGGCTACGGGCGGAGGGCGGCCCGGAAGGGCGTCGGCCCCTGCCGGGGCCGATCGGGCTCGCAGGCTCGCCCCCAAAGGAGGCCAAAGGCGAAGGGCGAAGGGCTAAAGGCCGAAAGTGGCGGCGGATGGTGGATCCGCCGAGGCCCCGCTTCCGCCCACCCCCTCAGGCCGTGGAGGGATGAACCCGCGCCAGCGGGTGAGTCCGACGGGGTCCGCAAGGACCCCGCAGGGGTGGGCGAGTTGAAGCCGGACCGGCCGCCTATCGGCAGCGGCTACGGGCGGAGGACGGCCCGGAAGGGCGTCGGTCCCTCGCGGGACCGATCGGGCTCGCAGGCTTGCCCCTCCACCGGAGGGGGGCGAAGGGCCCCGGACCTACTGGGCGCGGCCGCGGATGTACAGGTGGCCGTCCGGCACGACTCCCAGTTGATGGGTGGCCATGCCGGAACCGGGAAGGTTCACCGTTCCGAGGGTTCCCCAGACGCGGAGATCGGTGCTGGATTCCAGGACCACGGTCGAGTTGGGCGTTCCGGTGATGTCGAACGCCAGCGCTCCGGCGGCGCCAAGCCGGATGTTCGAGAGGGTCGGGGCCTCCGGGGCGACGCCGCCGCCGGTGCGGATCGGGAAGACCGTCGAGCTGAGGAGCCCGAGGTTGAGGGTGATGGGCGGATTGCCCTGCGGGGTGCCCTGCGTCAGGCGGAAGAATCCGAGGCGCCCCTCGTAGGAACGCCCGGCCACCAGCGTGTTCGCGGGGATGACGACCTGGGTGGCGCTCACCGGCAGCACGATGTTCTCGCAGGGATCGGGCGCCATGTAGACGGTGTCGCCGTCGACCTCGCTGATCTCGATGGAGAGGTAGTCGGAGGCACCCGCGCCGGTGAAGGCGTTCCACTGGAGCGCGAAGGGCTGGGTCGGGTCGACCGACTGGGCGGCGGCGAAGTTCGACACCCGGGGCACCGGGGGCGCCGAGGCCGGCAGGGCGCCCGACAGGTTTCGCACGCCGCCGCCGGTCTCGGTGACCGACGCCGAGTAGGTGCCGGCCGGGAAGGCCGCGTCGAGGGAGGCCGGGTCGATGGCCCCGCCGTTGAAGAAGAACAGGCCGCCGAAGGCCGGGGTCAGGGCCTGGGCGGTCTTTCCGGGTGCGGTGAATTGCGCGCCTTCGGCGCTGAAGCCGGCCGGCGCCCGGAAGATGGCGCTGAAGGAGGGCGGGAACTGCGCGTCGAGCACCGGGGCGTCGGTCGTCGCCTGCCGGTAGCCCACGACCTTGTTCAGCCCGAACACCCCGTCGGAATTGAACGGATCCTCATCGCAGTCGCCCCCGCCCGACCCCGTGCCCGTGGTGAAGAACCCGGCGGTGCCCTCCTCGTCGACCGGATTGCCGGCCAGGTCCCTGAAACCCGACCGGACGGCCCAGGCGACCATGGTGGTGGCGGGGAAGCCGCCGGTCCGGGTGCAGGTGAGCGTGCGGGCGTCGCCGCTCCAGGCGTACTGGAACCCGGCCCCGTCCAGCGGCGAGCCGTTGGCGATCCACACCACGTCGACCGCCGGCTGCATCGCCTCGCTGAACACGAAGACCACCGCCGTGTCGGTGGCGACATTCGCCGCGCCGATCGTCGGCGTGCTGGAGACCAGCACCGGGGCGGTCGTGTCGCCGCCCCCGCCGCCGCCGCCATACTCCAGGAGAACCCCGGTGGCGCGGTAGTACGCGGCGTACCCGGTGCCGCCGTCGATCCCCGGACTCACCTTCCGGGTCACCTTCACGAAGGCCACCGACGCCTCGACCTCGGTGGCATCGGCCCCCAGCCCCGCGGGAATCTGGTAGGACGTGCTCGAGCCGGGCAGCGCCCCGGGTTGCCCCGGAAACGGGCTCTGGAGCAGCGTCTCGCCGTCGGCCTCCACCGTCACCACCACCACGTCATCCGCCCCGGCCCCGGCAAAGGCGTTCCACCGGAGGGTGAACGGCGCGCCCGGGTCGATGTCGCGGGTCTCGGCGAAGTTCGAGATCACCGGGCCCGCCGGGTAGGCGTTGCCGGTGAGGCTGATGTTCCCGGTGAGCTGCCCGCCCACCGAGGTGAAGAACGTGAAGGCGACGCTGCCGTTGGGCACCGTCGCGTCGAGTTCGGACTGGCTGTCGAACTCGAACTCCGAGAACAGCAGGTTGGCCCCCTCCACCGGCGCGAGGAACGCGGGAATGATCCCGCCGGCCGGGGTGGCGCTGCCGATGAGGATCCGCCCGGGATCGGTCACCGCGGCGTAGGCCAGGGCCCCGTAGCCGTCGGGGGTGGCCGACGGACCCGCGGCGGTGCCCTGGAACGCCCAGGCGCCCTTGGCGATTCCGTAGGCGGTGATGTCGGCGGCAAGGGTCGATGCGGCGAGGCCGGCGCCGGCGGCCATCGAGAGAAGGCAGTATGGCAGTTTCATGGAATCAGACCCGGTCCGGTGCCGCCCACGCGACGGATGGGGCGGAGCCTCCGGGATCGGAAATCTCCCCACGGGCCGGCCCTTTCGGGCAAGGGGAAATCGTTCAGGGACAACGACGGGAGGATGGATCGTTCGGTGTATTCCCCAACCCGCACCGGTCACGGGGAACCCATCAGCAGCCGCCGGCGCAGCGTGTCCACCGGGTCGAGGTCGATGCCGGCCGGTGCGGCCTGCAGGATCCACTCGAGGTCGCGGGCCGCCTCCTCGGGCCGGCCGAGGCCGGACAGGGTCCGGGCGCGGTCGATGCGCTGGGCGGCCTCGGCCCGGGGCTCGCCGGCGATCGCCACCAACAGGTCCTGGTACGTCAGCGCGGCCGCCGCCCCGTCACGGTCCCGGGTGAAGGCCTGCAGGTTGGTGACCATCCGGACCACGATCTCCCGCACGGTCGCCGGACGCAGGAACTCGCTCCGGACCGGCACCCCCGCCATCCCGCTCCCGAGTTCGTCGGCCTCCGAATGGGTGATCCGGCGCCCCCCGTTGAACGGGTCGTACAGGCGTGGATCGCGCCCGGGCGGGGCGTGGCGGACCAGGAAATGCCCCGGCAGGGGAAGCCCGTGAACCCCGGGAATCCCCACCCGACGGGCCAGCTCGATCACGACCACGCTCAGGGTGATCGGCAGCCCCTCCCGGTCGTCGAGGACCGCGTTGAGATGGCTGTTGGCCGGATGTCGATACTCATGCCGGCTGCCATGGAATCCGTTCTCCTCGAAGAGAAACCTCCGCAGGATCTCCATCCGCCGCTCCGGATCCGCGTCCGACGGAATCCGTTCCCGCAGCTCGCCGGCAAGGGCGTCGAACCCGTCCCGATACACCTCCGGGTCGAGCCCGGGCTGGTCGTGGAGGGCCACCAGCAGGGCGGCGAGAAGCAGGTCGGGTTCCTCCCGGTCCAGCTCGTGGGCGAGGCGACGGGCCACGGAACGCCGATGCGCCTCGTCGGCCAGCCGGCGCAGGGCCGTCGCCTCCTGTTCCAGGCTGCGGGCCGCGTCGAGCAGGGCCCGATGTCCCACGCCACCGGCGGCGTCGAGCGCCTCGAGGTCGGCCGGTCCCAGCGGGATCCGCGGGCCGGTCCCGAGCGCCACCGCCAGGCCCGGGGGCAGTTCCGAACCAGCCGGGACCGGCGGACCCACCCGGAAGTCGGCGAACTGCGCCCGGGTGTCCCGGAACTTGGCCAGGCCGGCCCGCACGCCCCGGAAGGCGCGGTCGGCCGACGTGAACACGGTCCGGCCGTTGACGAGGCAACGGATCGAGTCCTCGCGGACCTCCACGCGGAGATCGTTCCAGTCGCCGGGCCGGTAGTGCTCGCTGGGGACGGTGCCGAGGATCCGCCAGGTGAACACGTCGGGACCCTCGAACGCGGTGAGGCGCAGCTGGCCGCCGGTGGGATAGAAACCGTAGTGGCGGCCGGACTCGTCCCCGAGGAACACCAGTCCCGCCGCGCCGGACTCGTCGTCGAGCCGCACCCGGACGGAGACGTCATACGGAGGTTCCGGTGCGGGGGTACGGGAGAGGAGATAGGCCCGTCCGCCGAAGCCCGTGCCCGGGCCGTCGACCAGCAGGCGGCCGCCCTTGCGACGCCATGCCGCCCCGAGGTGGGATTCCCACGCGTCCGGGTCGATCCCCCCGAGCCGGACCCAGCGGTCCATGGGCACCGGGTTCGGCCGGTCGAGCAGGGCGTGCAGGCGGTCCACCGGCACGGCGAACCCGAGGTTCCGCGTGAGGAGCGACTTGGCGTTGACGATCCCGACCACCCGGCCGGTCCGGTCCAGCAGGGGGCCTCCGCTGTTCCCGGGCTCGATCGGCAGGGCCACCTGGAGGAGTTCGACCTCCTCGATGGTCCGACGGCCGGACACCACGCCGGCCACCACCGACTGTTCCAGTCCGAGGGGATTGCCGAGGGCGACCACGTCGGTGCCGGCCTCGACCGGCTCCCGGCTTCCGAGGGGCAGGGGGGTGAGGCCGGTGGCGTCGACCCGCAGGACCGCGAGGTCATCGTGCCGGTCCCAGGCCTCCACGGACCGGACCGGCAGACGTCGGCCGTCGGCCAGACGCACGGTGACCGGGCGGCCCTCGCCGATGACGTGGAGGCAGGTGACGACCCGGCCGTCGGACGAGATCACGAAGCCGCTGCCGAGTCCTCCGTTCCCGCCGTCCCGGTCGTCGGCCTCGAGGGTCACGAGCGACGGCCGGGCCTCGCGGAGCAGGTCGACGGTCGATCGGGCTGCCGTGCCGGGGTCGGTGTCCGCTGCGGCCTTCCGGCCTGACAGGGGTGACAGCAGGAGGGTGGCGGCGACGAGGCCGGTTGCGGCCCGACGGATCCACGGGCCTCCGGCTGCGGCTCGATCGGGAGAGGGCGGACGCACGGGGCGAGGATATCCCGTGTCGACGGTTTGGCGAGGGTGCGGGGGGCTGGTCTTGGTGGGGGCATGGCGAGCCCGGGGGGAGCCGGGAAGGGCCGAGCCTGGGCGCCGCCTTGACCCCGGTGAGAGGCCGGCTTAGGAACGACGGGTCGGTCGGGATCGGGTGGGGGGAAAGTTCCGGGGATTCATCGGGCCAGCTTAGCTCAGTGGTAGAGCTACGGTTTTGTAAACCGTGGGTCGTCGGTTCGAATCCGACAGCTGGCTCCAGTTCTCCTGCAACAACTTACAAAAACACTGTTGAGTTGTTTCCTATGTCAGATTTGACGTGACTGACAAATGACTGACAGTGGGAGGGTGAAACGAGCCCCTTCCCGTGCCCCGTTCCGGGTGATGTCGGTCGGCAACGTCCGGGTCCCGATCTACCGGACCGAGCGTCGGTCGGGTCCCCGCAAGGGCGTGGCGACCTACCAGGTGGCCGACTACTCCGACGGCCGTCGCCGCCTGCGCACCTACGCCGATCCCAACCAGGCCATCACCGAGGCCAGCCGCCTCGCCACCGAGCAGGCGAGGGGAGAGCTGGCTGCCTCCCAGCTCCGTCCGGCCGAGCGGGCCTCCTTCGTCCGCGCCACCGAGCTGCTGCAGCCGACGGGGGTGTCCTTGGAACTCGCCGCCGCCAAGTTTGCCGAGGCCTACGCCGTGCTTGGCGGGGACCGGATCGTCGAGGCCGCCCGGGACTTCGCCCGCCGCCATCCGGCCCATGTCGAGCCCCGCACCGTGCCCGAGGTGATCGAGGAGCTGCTGGAGATGAAGGCCCGGGATGCCAGTCCGGTTTACCTCCAGGGCCTGAGGTCCGGATTCCGGCGCTTTGCCGCGGATCATCCCGGTCCGATCGCGGACCTGACGACCGCCGAGGTGCAGCGCTGGATGGACGGGCAGGGGCAGGGCCCCCAGACCTACATGAACCACCGGACGATCCTGCACCTGCTGTTCGAGTTCGCGATCCGACGCGGGTACCGGGTCGAGGGCGACAACCCGGTGACTCGGGTCGAGCGCCGTCGGGTTCCGCCCCCCGAGGTCCGCATCTACCGGCCCGAGCAGCTGGCGCGCCTGCTGGCGGCGTGCGGCCCCGAGCTGTTGCCGGTGGTCGCGCTGGGGGCCTTTGCCGGGATCCGGCGGGCCGAGCTGATGCGGCTCGACTGGGAGGACGTGTCGCTGGAGCAGCGGGTGATCCAGATCCGGGCGGGGAAGGCCAAGACCGGATCCCGGCGGGTGATCCCGGTCGGCGACAACCTGGCGGAGTGGTTGGCGCCGTTTGCCAGGCCCTCGGGACGGGTGTGGCCGCTGCACCCCGACCGGATGTCGGACGTCGTGAAAGCGACCCTGGAGCGGGCGAACGCGGGGAAGAAGAAGGGCGAGGCCAAGGTCGAGTGGATCCCGAACGGATTGCGGCACAGCTACGGAAGCTACCGCCTCGCGCAGGTGCAGGACGTCGCCAAGGTCTCCTTCGAGATGGGGAACAGCCCCCAAGTGGTGCACCGGCACTACAAGGAACTGGTCACCGAGGCGCAGGCCAAGGCCTGGTTCGACCTCCGCCCCGCCGCCAGCGAAGTCCTCGCCCCCGCCTTCCGAGCGTAGCGAGGCCCGGCCTCTCTCACTCGTAGCTGCCGATGGTAATCGGCGGTCCCCGTTGCCAAGCCTCCCGATCGGCGCGCCATTCTCCCCGTAGCCGACGCCGATAAGCGGCCGGTGCCGCCTCGACCCTGGCTGCCGGATCATCCGCCGCCTCGCCCGATGGCCTCGCCCCGGGCGCCAATCGTCGCCCGCCGCATGCCCGTTTAGCGCGGTCTCATCTGTTCTCCACCTCGCTGATTCGCGTTTTCCGATGGGGTAACCGGCGCTCCCGATTCTCGAGGCGCGAGGCGCCGCGGTTGGTGGGGCAGGGAGACGGCCAGATGGAGCGGTACTGCTCCGGGGGCGAATCCGAAAATCCATCCAGAGGTCCTCCAGACCGCGTAACTACCACAAGGAAAGGTGGGTGCAGGAAAATGTGGAATCGTCCGCGATGATTTTCCGAAAATCTTTCCGAAAACCTTCCCGGCGACTCCTGTCTCCGGCGTAGCCGCCGATGCTAATCGGCGGTCCCCGTTGTCAGGCCTCTCGATCCGGGCGCCATTCTCCCCGTAGCCGATGCCGATAGGCGGCCGGTGCCCCCTCGGCTTCCGCGCGTAGCGCGTCCCGTCACTGTCACCGCCGCCCCCGCGTAGCTGCCGATGCTAATCGGCGGTCCCCGTTGCAAAGCCTCTCGATCGGCGCGCCATTCTCCCGTAGCCGACGCCGATAGGCGGCCGGTATCGCCCCCACTCCGACTGCCGGACCATCCGCCGCCACGCTTGGTCGCCTTCCCGGGCATCCGCCGCGGTCAGTGTTTAGTGTGTTTTCAACTGCAAAACGTGTTTTCATCCGTTTTCTTACCCCCGTTTCGGCGTTTTCCACCCCCTGTTTTACGTTTTCTGGTGTTTTCTGGTGTTTTCTCGGCGCCCGACCGAGGCGTTTTTTCCTCTGCCGACGCCTCCGTGTCCGGGGTAGTGACCGTCCGGTCGAGGTCGGGCAACGGGTCACCCGGCAGGGGATGGCGCGGGAGACCCTTCAGCATCTCCCCCACCTCCCAGACCGTCTTGAATCCATCGGGGGCCTGAAGGGCGGCGGCGAAGACCTCCTTCAGGAGATGCTCCACCGCCTGCATGCGCCGGCGGAGAAGTCCCTTCTGGAACTCGAGCTGGAGGGCCCGGGCGATCGGCTTGGGGACGTCCCCCGGACCATCGGCCGGAGCCTGGGACCAGCATTCCGGAGGCGGATCGGCGATCCGGGCGTGGGGCCCGAGCGGGCGTCCGCCGAACCCGGCCT
Organism: uncultured Verrucomicrobiota bacterium; assembly: GCA_964525755.1. GTDB lineage: Bacteria > Verrucomicrobiota > Verrucomicrobiia > Limisphaerales > UBA9464 > UBA6176. Next base: position 17,911 of record CAZGIK010000035.1, on the reverse strand, counting down.
GGGGATTCTGCTGGAGGTAGGTGGCTAGCGCTTCCTTCGGTGCCGGTGCCACGTCCCGCCACGCCCGCCACCGGTCGAACTCCGCCCGGGTGAAGGGATGTCCGTCGACGGTGGACAACTCGTGCGCCGGGTTGTTCTCCACGAGGCACCGGGGGGAAATCCCCGTCGCGGCCACGATCTGGTCCCGTATCGGTTCCGTCATCTCCCGTTCCCCGCGCTCGATCTTCTCCAGGTAGGAGGTCGAGATGCCGATGCGGTCGGCCAGTTCCTTGCGACGGAAGCCGATGATCCTCCGCAAGCGGGTGACGACGTGTTCGAGGGTATCCGGACGAGCCATGGGGGGAGGTTATCACCCCAGTGTGTGTAATCCAGTGTGGAAATTGTCGTGACGGGCAATCACCGGTCGGCGATGGTGCCGGGCATGATAAATACCAATGTACGCATGCTGACCCGAACGGAACTCGCCGAATACCTCCAGACGGGCGAACGCCATGTCTACAACCTGGAGCGGAAGGGCCTGCCTGTCAGGCACGTCGGAAGGCTCGTCCGGTACGACCTCGACGAGGTTCGGGCCTGGCTGCGGAGCCACGGCGGTCAGTTGCGGGGCTACCGACGGGAACTTCGGGATCAGGCCCGGCGGGCCGAGAAACCGTCCGTCCCCGAGCCCATCGGGCTGAAGGCCAGTCAACTCGCACTGCCGCCCCCGGCACCTGAAGCCCGTCCCACCCGATCCCGCCGGCGACGTCGCGGCCGCAACCTGACCCACCTCGTGGTCAGCACCGGGTATGCCGAGATGATCCAGCAGGTGGCGAACTCCCTGGCTGCCAGCATCAATCACGCGCCGAAGCCGAGCGTAATCAACGGCTAGGGAAAATCCCGATGCGCCTGTTGATGAGTCGGTTCCGTCAAAGTGAGCTTGAATGGGGAGGGCCGTCTAGTATCGTTCCGCAGATGATGGAATTCCGAGAACTCGCTCGATGTAAGGGGGCGCATGAGACCTTTGCCCATGAGTCCGTGCATGCGGGTAGGCGCGACGAATGGCCGAAACCCGACGAGTCATAGCAACCTAGCATTCAGTAGGTGAATTCCGAAACACCAGAAATCAGTCCGCGTTGTAAGGAACAGGCTCCGCCGGTATCCCATCCCGCCTCAATAACACATGCTACTGGAATTGAGCGCACGTGGGGTCTGCTGCGGGGCAACCAAACTCAACACGACCATTGAGGTTGGGTCACAACAAGTAGCAGAGGAAAGGATTCAATGAAATGGTACTATAGAGCAAAGGCGCCGGATGAAAAGGTTCGGGATCCAATTCAGGGGGAGTTCTTTTCCACGGAAGCGATCAAAAACCCCGCTGAAGCACTCGTTCGAGAGGCAATTCAGAATGCCCTTGATGCGACATTGAAAAGCGAATCCGGTCAGCAAATAGACGTGCTAAAGGTGCGCTTCTTTATTGCAGGTGGGGAACACGCGATGCCCGCACACCGAGTCGACACTTGGTTTGATGGTGCGTGGGCGCACTTTCACGCGCCAGGTAATGGCTTGAGAGATGCGCCAAAGAAGCAACGGGACAATTGCCCTTGGCTTGTTTTCGAGGACTTCAATACAACAGGCTTGGAAGGTGATGTTCGTCAATCCGACCCTATCGACGGGGCGCGAAATTCCTTTTTCTATTTCTTCCGCGCTGAAGGTCGTTCAGGAAAAAGTGGTGAAGAACGAGGACGCTGGGGAGTTGGTAAACATGTATTCCCCCGTTCAAGCAGAGTAAATACATTCTTCGGCCTGTCGGTCCGTAAGGACGACGGTGAGCGCGTCATGATGGGTCACAGCGTGTTCAAATCTCACCGTTCCGATGGCAAATTCTACTGTCCGGATGGATACTATGGAACAAAGGATGATTCCGGGCTTATTCTTCCGATAACTGATGCGGTCACGCTTGACGGTTTCTGCAGAGACTTTCGCATCAAGCGAACTAACGAATCTGGCCTGTCAGTGGTAATGCCATGGATTGACCCAGAGATAACAGCGAAGGCGTTGATCGAAGCGGTTGTCCGTGGATACTTCTACCCTATCCTAGCCGGCGCCCTGACTGTTACAGTCGAAACGCCCGACAAGAGTGAGGTAATCGACGATTCGACAATCAAGAGTGTCGCACTAGGTCTTGACGAAGCAGAGCGTTTGGATCTGATGAATCTAGTCGAGCTTGCGGACTGGGCATCAACTCGGAAACCCCAGGACATTCTTAGGTGTGCGCCCAGCGACCCTGAGCGACCTAGGTGGGCGGATGATTTGATTCCGAAAGAACAGTTGAAGCCGCTGCGCCAAGCTCTTGAGAACGGCGAGAAGGTTGCCATCCGTGCATCGCTGACAGTGAGAGAAAAAACGAAGGACCCTAGAGCATCGCACTTCGATATCTTTCTGTGGAAGGACGGGTGCGAGAGTGGTCGGCCCGTGTTTATACGCGAAGGATTGATCATCTCTGACGTTCGAGCACCACGTGCACGTGGGGTCAGGTCGCTTGTTGTCGTTGAAACAGGAGCACTTGGAAAGTTGCTTGGCGACGCGGAGAATCCTGCTCACACGGAGTGGCAATCGAAAGGGGAGAATTTTCGAGGAAAGTACACCTATGGCTCGTCGGCGCTCGAGTTCGTCACGAACGCCGTTTCAAACCTGGTACATGCCCTCACAGCACAGGAAGAGGAGGAAGATACGACACTATTGATCGACATCTTTTCCCTGCCCCCTGAGAAGAAAGAGGACGGGCCAAAACAGCCCGAGGAGAAGAAGCAGAAGAAGGGGGCAAAGTCTGACGATGATACTCCTGAACAGGAGCCGAGGCGGAAGCGGTTTCGGGTACATAAGTCACTTGGAGGCTTTGTCGTCACGCGAGGCGACGGCGGGACTGAGCCGCCCGCCCGTCTCAGCATTCAGGTCGCCTACGATCTGCGGCGAGGTAATCCATTGCGGCGATACAACAATGCGGACTTCTGCCTCGATCAAGAGCCCATCAAGTTGCACCCGGAACCTTCTGGAGTAAAGGTTGTAAAATGCGAGGCGAACCAGATGGTTGTCGAGGTGCTAGATGCTGACTTCAGGCTCACAGTTGTCGGATTTGACGAGAAGCGGGATTTGATGGTGAACGTGGCAATGAAGGAGGGCGCGGATGATCAGGAGGTTTAACTATACCAACCGGTTACGAATTCACCGGAAGGACGTTCGCATCACTGTGCGCAATGAAAGCGGGCAACTTGCTTTTGATGCCGACCTCTCCGCTCTTTCCAGCTATGGTTTGCCACCCGAGAGTCGCGTATTTGTTGAAGCATACCGGCAGGCTAGTTGGATGCGTTTTTGTTTTGGGCAAGCTGGGGCAATCACACCCCCGACGGACCGTCTTCTGACTCAATTTGATTCCCCTGATGGGATTAGATTTCGCGTCAAGGTTACGCGGGAGGGTGGAGACCACACGCTTCTTGCGGAAGCCGATGCTATCTCGCTTGCCGGCCCGCATCAAAGCGACGGCGCGCAAACGCCGCTGCTGTCGGTAAAGCCCGAGGGGCTAGGTGACGAAATATACCGCCTGGACTTCTCCGGCCAGGACGGGCGACCCCTACTGCTTATTAACAGCGAGGCTGGTAACTATGCGGAAATTGGTCGAGCACCCGCTTTTGTTTCACTAGTTTATCCGGCAATACTTCGAGAGATCCTGATTCGGGCGCTCCTTGTGGACAAGCATGAGGATGATACGAACCCGCATTCTTTACCGGGAGTATCTCCGAATAATTGCCGTTCATCAACCGCCGGTGTTTGTAATGGAGAACGTGAAGGGTCTGCTGTCGGCAAAGGTCAACAATGAAAGCATGTTCGCCCGTATCCTCGCGGATCTTCAGCGGCCAGTTGAGGCATTCGGTGACTCTGCCGTGGAGCGTCGCCTTGATCCCGTGGCGTACGATCTCTTTCCACTCGTTGCCCGAGGCGACCGGGTGCATGACGCATTTGACCCAAGGGATTTCCTTGTCCGCTCTGAAGAGTACGGCGTGCCGCAGGCGCGGCATCGCCTTATAATTGTGGGTGTGCGTTCGGGGTGCGGCAAGTTTCCGAGGTTCTTAGAGACACAGAGGCGGGTTTGTATCGAAGACGTTATCGGCGACCTGCCTCCGCTCCGCAGCGGCTTGTCGAAGGAGGCTGATTCCCCGGAAGCGTGGTGCGGCGCTCTGCACGCGATGCGGTCCGCCAGCTGGATGAAGGATTCCGCTGTAGATCCGGCGGTTCGGTGTGAGATTGTGAATCAGCTTGACATTGTGGACAGTCGATTGGAGCGGGGTCACGAATGGGTCGATCGGAGTCGCGGGATGGCTGGTGCTCATGCCAATTGGTTTTCGGATGAGCGACTTCAGGGCATTGCCAACCATTCCTCGCGCAGCCATATCCGCGAAGACCTGCACCGTTACTTTTTTGTTGCCGCCTTTGCACGGGTTCATGGCCGTTCGCCATTGCTTGACGATTTCCCTGCCGGATTGCTGCCCCGGCATGGAAACGTTGCCGCGGCCTTGCGCGAAACCAAGTTCAACGACCGTTTCCGGGTTCAGCTTTCCGGACGGCCTTCAACGACTGTCACTTCGCACATCTCCAAGGATGGTCATTACTTCATCCACTATGATCCGGCGCAGTGTCGCTGTCTTACCGTCCGCGAGGCAGCGAGGTTGCAGACGTTCCCGGACAACTATTTCTTTGAGGGGCCGCGCACACAGCAGTACCAACAGGTTGGTAATGCTGTGCCCCCGCTGCTTGCAAATCAGATCGCGAGGATCGTTGCCGAGTTGTTTTAGGTGCATTGTGGATGCTATTGGCGGATTGAGGGTGCGAGTGTGTGGTGGGTGGGAGATGTTTCGGGCGGTGTGGTGGTGTATTCGGGTACCGACTGCCTTCCCTCTGGGATGGGAACCGCGGCTTGGCGGGGTGATTCGCTGGCATGGCTGACATCTTCAACAGAACTAAGCGATCCGCAGTCATGTCCCGTATCCGTGGACGGGGGAACAAGGGCACTGAACTAGTGGTCGTCAGGGCTTTCCGGGAGCACCGGATTACGGGTTGGCGACGACATGCAGCGATCCCTGGAAGGCCCGATTTCGTGTTCCAAAGGCAGCGGGTCGCCCTGTTCGTGGATGGCTGTTTCTGGCACCTTTGTCCGAAACACTGCTCCATTCCGAAGACGAGGCGCTCATTTTGGCTGGGGAAGCTCTCGGCGAACAAGGCGCGGGACCGGTTGGTGACGCGTACACTTCGCAAGAAGGGTTGGCGGGTCGTGCGGGTCTGGGAGCATGAGTTGCGTTCGCCGGGTCGGGTGATCGCCCGCATCCGGAGGGCCCTTTCTTCCCCACCGCCACGGGCTCTTGTCATGGCGCCTGATGTGTCCAGAGTTCGCCCGGCATCGTGAGGCAAACGACACCCATTCCGGAACAGTGCCCGTTCTGCCAGCCAGATGCGGAGCGGGTGTTCCATTCCGGCCGGCTCGTTCAAGGATTGTGGGATGGCTTCGAGGTTTCGCCCGGCCATGCCCTGCTTGTCCCGCGTCGGCATGTCGCCAGCTGGTTTGACGCCACAGCCGAGGAACAGGCGGAATTGCTCTCCGGCTTGGAGATCGCCCGTCAGGAGATCCTCAAACGCCATCGGCCCGATGGTTTCAACATCGGGATCAATGTCGGCCCGGCCGCGGGCCAGACCGTGTTCCACCTGCACGTTCACCTGATTCCGCGGTACGCAGGCGACATGCCGGATCCGAGGGGCGGCGTCCGGCATGTCGTTCCGTCCAAGGCCAACTACCTCGCCTCGTGCTCCTTCAGTCCAGTCGGCACCCCGATCCTCGCCCCGATTCCGACAGAGCCCGGTCTGTTGGCGTCGCCGGAGCATCCTCTTTTGCCGCGGTTGACGGCGGCGATTGCCCAAGCGTCGGAGGTGGACCTGTGTGTGGCCTTCGTCCTCCCCAGCGGTGTCGAACTGCTCCGGGACTACCTCGTGGATCTGCTGGCCCGGGGTGGTCGACTTCGGATCGTGACGGGCGACTACCTGGATGTCACCGACCCGGATGCATTGGCACGGCTCGTCGACCTGGGGAAGGGGGCTGAGGTCAGGGTGTTCCAGTCGCAGGGACGGAGTTTTCATCCGAAGGGCTACCGGATCGGACTCACCAACGGGGGCTCGATCGCCTTCATCGGAAGCTCCAACTTGAGTCAGTCGGCCCTGATGACGGGCGTCGAATGGAACTGGCAGGTGGTCTCCTCCCGTGACCAGCGCGAGGTGGCGGGGATTCGGACTGCGTTTGACCACTGGTTCAACCATCCGGACACCTGCGCCGTCACCGAGGCGTGGCTGAAGTCGTATCGCGATCGCCGGGTTGTTCCCGTCGATCAGCCGGTGCGTACCGGGGTTGGGCTCAACAGCGAGGTGATCCGGGAACAGGCCGAGGTGCGTCCCACCGTCTCGCCGACGGCCGTTCAGAAGGAGGCGCTTGCGGCATTGGCGGGATCGCGCCATGCCGGGAATCGGGCGGGGTTGGTGGTCCTCGCGACCGGCCTCGGCAAGACATGGCTTGCCGCATTCGACAGTCGCCACTTTCGCAGGGTCCTGTTCGTCGCCCATCGGGAGGAGATTCTGGCACAGGCGCAGGCGGTGTTCCGGCGGGTGCGTCCTGACGCCACCACGGGCTTCTACATGGGCGATGAGAAGATGCCCGACGCCGACATCCTGCTGGCATCAGTCCAGACCCTGGGACGGCAAGCCCACCTTCGGCAGTTCGCCAGGGACCGGTTCGACTATCTGGTGGTGGACGAGTTCCATCACGCCGCCGCCCGGACCTACCGTGCCGTGCTGAACCACTTCGATGCGCAGTTTGTCCTGGGGATCACCGCGACGCCGGACCGGTCGGATGGCGCCGATCTCCTCGCCCTCTGTGGCGAGAACCTGGTGTACGAGTGCGATCTGGTGGCCGGGATCCGCCGGGGAGAACTTTCGCCGTTCCATTACTTCGGCATCCGCGACTTGGTCGATTACGAGCGGATTCCATGGCGGAGCAACCGGTTCGACGAAACCGCTCTGACCGAGGCGGTGGCCACCCGGGAGCGGGCGGACCATGCGTTGCGAAGCTGGCGACAACATGGCGGGGTCCGCACGGTGGCGTTCTGTGTTTCGCAGCGGCACGCCGACTTCATGGCGGCGCATTTCCATGCCGCGGGGGTGCCGTCGGTGGCCGTGCATTCCGGACCCGGTTCCTCGCCAAGACGCACGGCGGTGGACCACCTGGCAAGTGGGACCCTGAGGATCCTCTTCGTGGTGGACCTGTTCAACGAGGGATTCGACCTGCCCGCCATCGACACGGTGCTGATGCTCCGCCCGACTTCTTCGGTGACGCTCTGGATTCAGCAGTTTGGGCGCGGACTGCGCAAAAGTCCGGAGAAGTCACACCTGACGGTGGTGGACTTCGTCGGCAATCACCGGGTTTTCCTCACCGCCCCCCGGGCGCTGCTGGGTGTGGAGGGCGGTGATGCCGGGGTCCGACGAGCCCTCGCAGCCCTGCTGAAATCCCCTGAGGAGTCGCTCCCGCCGGGGTGTTCATTCCACGTTGATCCCGAGGCCTTGGACCTGCTCAACGAGGCCCTGCGGGTCCGCTCGTCGTCCAACGATGTGGAGGAATTCGTCCGGAACTACTTGGCGTTGCGGGGGCGACGTCCGACGGCCGCCGAGGTCTGGCATGCCGGGCTGGATCCCAAGAAGAACCCGTTCCAATCCTGGACCGCGCTGCTGGCTGATTCCGACGACCTGATTCCGGCCGAGGCGCGGCGGGAACTCGCGGGCCTGCCCCGGGAAGCCCGGACGCTCCTGCGGGCATTGGAGATCACGCCCATGAGCAAGAGCTACAAGATGCTTTTGCTGCTGGCGTGGATCGAGGCTGCGGACGAGACAGAGGACACAACCTTTCCCGGGGCCATCGCCATTGGCCGACTGGTCCAGTTCGTGCGCCGATTGGCCTCGCGCAGCGCGGTGATGCAGGACGATCTGGGGCGATCCCGCCAGTCGGCGAAAAGCCTTCGACGCCATTTGGAGGGCAATCCTATAGCCGCCTGGACCGACGGCAAGGGAACCGGTGGGGTGTCGTACTTTCAGTACGAGGGGGAGACCCTGCGAACCCAACCGCTGTTGGCGCTGAAGAATCCGGAGTCGATGCGGTGCTTTCGCGAGTGGGTGGTGGAACTGGCCGAATGGCGACTGGCGGAGTACCTCGGACGGAAGGTACCCCGTCCCTTCCGCGCCAAGGTCGCCCACGCATCCGGGAGCCCCATTCTCTTCCTCCCGGCGCGGAGCCAGCGCCCAGACCTGCCGACGGGCCGGATCGATGTCCGGGTGAATGGCGAGGCCTGCGAGGCGAACTTCGTCCAGATCGCCATCAACGTGATCCGCGAGCCCGGGCATCCGGAGAACCGGCTCCCGGCGATCCTCCGCCAGTGGTTCGGGGCCGAGGCGGGCCAGCCGGGTCGACGCGATCAGGTGCGGTTCCAACCGACCACCGATGGGGCTTGGGAGCTCTTTCCTGAACCGGGTCCGTCGCTCTCGGAGTAAGGTAGAGCAGTGGCGGTCATCAGGGCTTTGGAGGAGAGCCGGCGTTTAGTGGCGGGCGGATGAGTGGCTACCACAACCACCATCCCCGCTCGTTTGGGCGACTCGAAACACCAGCATGGCCAACGAGAGCAAGAGAGTCGCACTGGAACAGTCCTTCAAAGGGCCTTCCCCCCTTGTCTGCCTGCAACCCTGTTTCGAGTTGACCATGCAAGCACCCCCTGTTAGCAAGGGCTAATGAGGTGTTTGTGCGCCTGTGTCGTCGTGCTCTCGCTGATCCGCTCGCTTGTTGCTGATGAGACAGGTGACATCGAACGTTTGCTGGACAAACAGCGCAGGCAGTGGTCGGCAATCATGCAGGGAAGTCCGAATAAGGGCACTGCCGATGAGGAGCTTCTAGTGAAGGGAACGCTTCTCTCTCAACTCGCAGTATCAAAGAAGGCTCACGACCTTGGTATCAAAGCGCCCCGCACAGAGGTGGAAGCATTCCTCATCCACCCTTTGTTGCGTCACGGATTAGTCAATTCCCTAAACCCGTCGAGCCTCTCCACAAACCAGAACGTGCAGGCGTTCCTTGCTGGACAGGGCCTAACTTATGACGATCTGCTGGAGACAGGCACGACCCTCGTTGAATGGGCGAAAATTGTGACCCGTGGCGTCGATGTGACAGCAGACGAGGTTAAACACTATATTAGCCTTCATCCTTCGGTATTCGTTGTCCCTGAACGAGTAATGCTTTCCCTCGAATCACTGAATCGGAAAGATGCATCCTCGAAGGGGGCAGTACTTCCCGCCTATGCCGAGGCGACAATGCTGTTTGCCGATCAGCAAACAAAGTCGGCCGTGGAGCGACGGCTTTCGCGGGTCGGCAGCCTGACCAACTGGTCTCGGATCAACCTCTATGTCGACCTGAAGCACGCGGATCCGAATCTGGCGCGGGCTCTCTCCGGCAAGCAGACTGGGGACAGATTCGGGCCAGTTCAACTCACGTCGGGGACTTTCGTTCATGGACGCCTGGCTGAGATTGCACCGGAAGTGAATTTCTTCGAAGGTAACCCCGACGCGTGTCTCGCTTATGCTGCGCTGCTAACGCGATTGGAGAAAGCGAATCAGCAAGGCGTATTTACCAACTTGGTAGCCGATTACCTCGGATCGGCATCCCCGGCAATCAAGGGCGTATTTGACAACGTGCTCTCTTGGGTGGGGGCAGGGTTGGGTAGCTTGCTTGGCGGAGGTGCACGTTATGATGAGTTCGGAGCGTCCCTCGGCCGCATGCTGGGAGGCTGGGTTGATCGCAAAATCTGGACAGACAGTCCCACTCCGGAGTTCGATCCGGCTCAACTCGCAGGAGTGGTTTGGAAGGATTCCGCCAGATTCGAGAGGGCGGTGAACAGGTCCAGGGAGGAAAGCGCTTGGAGTTATCTTCCGGAAATCTACGAGGATGTCCGACCGCGGGTAGAGAAGCGATTTAGACGGAGGTTGCCAGCATGGAATCCGAGCGATTCGCAGTCCTCTTGGAATGGTAGTTACGGCAACATTACGCGTCAAAACCCGATGATGATGGGGTGGCAGCCGCCGTTCTTCACCCCATTGCCGCCAACGTTTTACATGGGATACTGAGGCAAATGAGGCTGCTATCGTCATTGGTGCATTGGTGGATCGCGTTGTCTGCCGTCGCAACCGATGAGTTGATCCGCTTCGTTCCAGAATCGAGAAATGGTGTTGAGCTTAGACTAGTTGCGTCCGCTTCCTGTTGGCCCGGGACGCTAGTCTTGTTCGATGACGCGAAGCTCCAAAGCGCTGTGCTGGCGAAGATTGCACGGCATGATGGCGGGAACATATACAGAGCTCAGGTGGTGGCGGGTGAGGAGCAAGTCGACCACATCCTGCAGTACGGGATACCCGGATGGAGCAGTTTCAACCCCTCTCCGTTCGCGTCCCTGAAGGTATCAGTAGATCAACGGCTGGAAGGCCGGATGCGTCAGCAGTTGCCTGGCTCGTCATTGGTTGAGTGGGTAGCACCGGGTTACGACACCTCTAGGGATCTGGCCCGGCTATCGATCCTTTCGGAACTAGCCGGACAGGTCCGATACGAGTATGTGTCGCCGTTTGCGACGCAAGCCATCCGGACGGCCGATACAATCACCGACCTGTTGAAAAATGGCGGTGCCCGCATCAGTCATGATGCTGTCCGACATTTCTTTTGGAGCCTCAACAACCCCTTCATTGAAGCCAACAGGCACTTCACCGCAATACCTTTAACGGGCTACGGTAGTTTGGAAAAGCCGCTGCCCAATGGAGTCTCGTTACAGTTTTCCCTGAGGTCTCCCAGCTTTCCGGCCCACATCTGCATTCTCTACCTCGCTGAATCGGGTTACCTGCAAGTGGTTTATCCACAATCCAGGAGTCATGCCCAAGCCCACGACGTGCCGGAAGGTGCGACTGTCAACAGTGTCGATGGGCTGCTTAAGCTGACGGCGGATGGTGGTCTCGCTGCGGATCATTTCGTGGTCGTTGCGGCGAAGCTCCCGGTTCCACTGAAAGCGTTCTTCCCAGGCAACGTATATGCGGCGGTAGGACCGCTTCAATTGGTTGATTACAAGGGACGTAACATTTCCGCTGATCGTGTGGGACCTGGACTTTTCGATCAGAACAGCCTGGTTTCTGAACTGGATGAAATCCCATCGGATAGCTGGGATTGTAGTGCCGCTCGATTAATCACAAAGTAGCCTCTCCTGCTTATGAGACCTTTCTACCGGCTTGCAATCCCTGTCTTGCTTTTGGTCTTTTCAGCCTCCGCCCCCTGCCTCGCCGAAAGGCTGGCATTGCTCATCGGAATAAGTCATTACGATGTCGCCAGTGGGCTCGAGCCACTGCCCGGCAACCAGAATGACATTGATGCGCTTTCTAGCACCTTGAAGTCGCATAAATGGGATCAGATCGTCACAATGACCGACGAGTCGCCGGCGCGCTTTTCTCCGACCCGTGACGGGATTCTCCGGAGCGTTGGCATCAACATTGAAGGTGCCGATGTTGAGATCATTCCCACGGCGCAGATTTTTAGCCGGAATCGGCTCTCGTCCGATGACATCCTGCTTGTTTATGTTAGCAGTCACGGCATCACTTCACCAGAAGGCATTGAGTACTTTTGCCCCCTCGACACCAAGAAGGGCGTTAGGACGAACGCCTGGGACGTACGATCACTCGTGCCATTAGCTCTTTTCGAGAGAGGGGTTCGGCAAACTGGCGCCGGAACGATCATTTTTGCCCTCGATTACTGCCAGAACGTGGCCTCGGCAAAAGGCACGGAGGTTGTTCAGACCAAGGGCGCGATTGTTGGCGCCGTGCCGAGTTTGGCGGAACTCCCGTCCGTTGGTCGTGCCGGTCAGAAGGTCGCGTGGCTGCGTGCATGCGAGAAGGAACGGGTTGCGTTGCCTCTGAAGGATGGTGCCGGTAGTGTGTTTACCTCATACCTTGTCGGTGCATTGAAAGGGGACGGGCTTCCCCACGCCGACTCGGTCAAGGATGGGGCGATCAGCCTCCGCGAATGGTTCTCATACGCAAAAGGCCAAACCGTTGCTTATGTAAACAGAGAGTATCCGCGCCGTTCGCAGTTGCCCGTCCTGACCGTCGAAGAGAATGCGAGTGGCGACGGGGGATGGGACAAATCCTTGGTAGTGGCGTCGTTCGAGCGTAGTCCGGATCCGGTGCCCTGCGATCGTTGTCGCGGGACCGGAAAGGTTGTGGAGGAAATCATCGAGCGGACTACCCGTTGCAGCGGATGCCGGGGAACCGGCACGATTCGTGAAAAGACCGAAGAGAAGGTGGAGTGTTCGGAATGTGACGGCAGGGGAAGGATTGACAAAGCAGTTCGTTGCCGGGGTTGCGGGGGGAGAGGCGTTTGGTACTGTATCCCTTGTGGGGGAACTGGTCTTGTCAACAATGGCTTCCAAGCATTCTTCCACGCTGGCTGTGGGGGTACTGGAAGATTGACCTGTGCCCCTTGCGGTGGAGGTGGAACAATTAGCTCCACTGATGATTGCTCAGACTGCAGGGGGCGTGGTTGGAGTATTGAGCCTCGTTTCAATGAGATTGATCACGAGTTGTGCTCCGGGACGGGGCGCCTCGAATCACGACGCGATGTTCAGAAGCCATGCCCGGATTGCGACGGCCAAGGGGTTCGCCTGCGACTCCGGAAGTAGGGACTTGACGTTGCGAAGGACGGTCGGACGCACACAGGTCTCGGCCCAGTAGCTCGCCGGGCGGAAGGTGTAGTTGATGCCGGGGTAGGTCTTCATGGGATGGTCGTTCAGGCGGTGGTGGGGAGGACGGCGAGGAGGAAGTCGCGGATCTCGCGGGCTCTCTCGACGTGGCGGGTGCCGGTGCTCCGCCGGATCCGCTGCTTGGTGAAGTCGGGGCGGTGGAGGGTGAGGTGGCACCACCAGGTACCGTTGTTGTTCCAGAGGTGATGATCCGGGTTGGAACCCGCGATCCGGACGGAGGCGTGCATGGTTCGGTCGGCCGACCGGCACGCATCCAGAGGCACTGGAATGGACGAAGGCCGCCGCTCGGGGACGAGACGACGGCCTTCACACGGGAGTCGTATTTTGATTCGGGCTCAAACCCGCACATCGGACACCGTTGCCGGTGTCCAAAGCACCTTTCCCCAACTCAGGGCAGGACGCTGGTCGTCGGGATTTCTCCCCGCCGACGCTCTGGATGCGTCTCGTTCGGACGCGCAAAGGAAAGCAGCGTCCGGCGCGGGTGGCAACCCGCTCGTGTGTCATAGGACGGGTCCTCCACTGGGCCGTCGCGAAAGTGTACCTGCGGATCGCCCAAGGGAGGAACCGGGCAATCGAGGTCTGGACTCTGTGCATCGAACCGGGCAGCCCGTGGCAGAACGGCAAGGTGGAGAGCTCCCACGGGCGGTTGCGGGATGAATACTCTGAACCGAGAGCAACTTCACGCCCTGACCGAGGCGACGGTGGCGATCGGAGCCTGCCGCCGGGAGTACAACCTGTTCCGGCCGGCTTTGTCCGGGGGTAGCTTCCATCCCCGGCTCCGACCGGGCTTCGGGGCGCATCCTGATACTGCCCCACGGTTTGGCGGGTCTCAGGGCGTTCGACGTCCGAATGACAATGCCGGAATGACCGTTCTGCGGCGTTCCGAACGATGGAACGTGCAGGCGCCGTGCTCAGGCCCACTTGCAGTCGGGGGGTAGTGTCAGGATGCGCCCCGGGCTTCGCTCTCCCTGCATCGGGGATGGACTTTTCGAAGGGAAAAACCAACCATCAATCAGCGCTTGAGACTCCCACTCCACCTAGAGCAGATTGGGCGGCCCGGTCAATCCAATGATAACCCGACTTTACGCGAACAACTTTCGATGTCTGGTGGCCTTCAAGGCTGAGTTTGACTCGTTCGGCGTCCTCTGCGGCCCGAATGGATCGGGGAAGAGTTCGGTGTTCGACGCCCTGCGACTGATCCGCAATCTCGGCACAGGCGACGGTGTCTTGGGCGGAGACCGGGATCACGATGTGCCCTACCTGGAGTTCACAAACTGGCAAAAGAGCGATGTTCAAGAATTTGAGCTCGGCGTAACCTCCAACGAACATTCGTTTGAGTATGTCGTCCATATCCAACAGGCGACGAATTCCGAGAAGCCCAGGATTGTGAAGGAGCGGGCAACCTGCGACGGCAAGATGCTGTTCGAGCGCGACTTGAAAGGCGTGAGTTTCAAGCGACCGAATGGGACGCAGGCTGGATTCTTCCCTCTGGACTGGCGGCAGGCGGCGTTGGCATCGATCCAGCCCGAAGGCCACCTCGGTGAATTGGCAAGGCTTCAGGAGGCGATGGCCAAACTGCTGATCCTGCGGCCTAATCCCCGAGGCATGGAGCGAGAGAGCAAAGCCGAAGCGAAACGGCCGGACCTCTATATGACAGGCCTGACTTCGTGGTATCGCTCCTTGTCTCAAGACTTGGATTGGACCATTGCGCTGCGTGACCTCCTGCAAGAAATCTGGACGGACTTCAAATCTCTGAAGTTGGTGGACGTGGGGCTGAATGCCAAGGCGCTGCAATTCCTCTTTGGCGGGGCGAACGGGGGCGTTTCGGGGACGATCTTTTTTGACCAACTTTCAGACGGCGAAAAGGCCTTGATCGGCCTTTACATGGTGCGGGCGGCGCTGGCCACCGGTGCGGTGCAGACAGTCCTGATTGATGAGCCGGACAATTATGTTGGGTTGCCAGAGCTGCAACCGTGGGTGCTGTCGCTGCGTGAGATTCTGGACGACCAGCATCAAGCCATTTTGATTACGCATCATCCTGAAGTCTTGAGCAGCGCCGGGCAGGAGCACGGGCGTTACCTCTGGCGGGATAATCACACCTCGCCGACGCGCATCGGACCATTAAACGTCCCGGAGGGAATGTCGCCGGGCGAAGCAATCGCAAGGGGGTGGGTGCGTGCCTAACCGAACTCAGATCGTGTGTCTTCACGAGGGGAAGGAGGGACGGAGCATTGATCCGCTGTTCATTCGAGCGCTTATCAAAAAGCTCGATCCCCCGTGGATTCGCCCCTGGCCGGGGAACAACGTCATACGCACCGTCGATTGCGGAGGGCGGCTTAGGTTGATGGCGAAGCTGCCAACGGAGATCAAAGCCGCGGTCCAAGCGGGAGGGGATACCACGGTGGTAGTTTGGGCTGACGTGGATGACAACATGGCGAATCCTAATGCCCTGAAATCAGCATTCTGGGCCGAGTGCCAAAGGGCGGGGATTACGCGGGAGCAATTTGAAGAAGTGGTTTTCGCGCTAGCTGAAGACCGGATTGAAAACTGGATTGAGTTCTTAAATACGGGCTCAACCGACGAATCCCGCGAAGGGCCTCGGGTGAAAGATTTCGAGGCGGTTCAAGCCGCGCGGAGACTCGCTGAGTTGTGTTCGCAGGGCACAACACTTCCAAGAATGCCAGCGTCGTTGCAGTGGTCTTGTCAGAACTGGCGGGCGTTGAAGCAGCGAATGTGTTGATCGCCCTCTACCGCCATGTCCGGCCAAACCACAGAACGCGCCTTCGAGACCTACGTGGAGGAAGTCCTGCTGACGCACGGCGGCTGGAAATCCGGCAGCAGCGCGGAGTGGGACAAGGATCGAGCGCTGTCTCCTAAGCTCTGGATGGATTTGTGTGGGTTGGAAGGCCGAGCCTGTCCCCCGAGTGGAATTGCGCGGTGGGCATTGGGATTTGGGAGTGTTTGGCGGTGGGGATAGGAGGACAGCCACGATGAACCCGAGCGAACGGAGATACTCTCAGCCCGAGAAAAACATCGTCAGGGCAAGAATAATCTCGGCGTCGGTCACGGCGTTGACCACGGAACGCACTTCAAGCCCCGTCGTTCCGACGGAGGTCTTTCTCAAGACACTGGATTATGCTTCGCGTTTCCTGGCAGAGCACAGCGGCACCTTCGTCGGTGACGACCTTAAGCCACACGTTTCGGATTGGCTGGCCTTGCACGCATCGCGGGTCGGCACAAGGAAGCCGAGCGAGTTGCGGGTGCTGTTCCTGGCTGGCCCTGATCCGACGAACGACTTGATAGAGTTTCGGAAGTGCGGTGTCGCCTACGAGAACATCTGGGCCATTGAAAGCGACAAAAACACGTTTGGATTAGCGGTGAAGGCCCTGGAGCGCCAAGGCATCCGGGTGAAGCTTCATCGTGGCAACCTCCACTCATTCTTCTCTCTCGTCCCCCAGCAGTTCGACATCGTGTATTTCGACGCCACCGCCCCTCTGTTCGGTGGAGAACCCAACACAATCCATGTCATTCGCGAGCTGGTGCTAAACCAGCGACTGACTCCGCTGTCCGTGCTGGTGACGAATTTCGCAGAGGCAAACAAAGACGGGAAGAGTGCCGAGGTCTGGGAAAAGCGACTGGGGACGTGGGCTTATGCGAACGGCACAATCGATACGTGGACGGAGGCCTTTCAGGAGTTTGTGGACGATCAGATCACGCCACAGATTGCACAAGCCTATGGCGAGTTCATTACAAAGTTCTTGATCCGTTTCTGCTCGCAGCTTGTTCCGTGGTGGCGCGTGGTGGCACTTCCTGGTGCAAAGCGTGAGTATTTTAGTGACGAAGCAAAACTGGGGCAGGCCGCACAGTCGGCTGCCGGAACTGTTGAGCTGTTTGGCCACCCGCTTTACCCACTGTTCAGGACAGTCCTCTTTGCCTCGGAGTTCCTCGACGAAGGAGACATAATGTCAAGATTGCTGTTCAAGGAACCACTGGAGAGGGCGAAGCTGGCGGACGCGGTCAAATATGTTTCATTGATCCGGACATTTTACGAGCAGCACTTCGATGGTGTTTTCTGTTCAACGCAGCATATCCTCAACGCTTGCAGTCCCGAGCTTGCGAGGGTGTTGAATTCTTTCCAGTGGTTCGATCAGCGACACCGGATATTTTGTGACACCCCGCTCCCTAACCTCATTACCGACTTGCTTTTGGGGCTTTACGGCTTTCCCTACCACGCCAACGTCCAAAAACTCCAGCGGTTTGCATACAAGGCCAAGGAAACGGTGATGTTTACCGACATCATGGTGCTCGATCAGGCCCGTTACATGTATGACTTGCTGCCTACGCTGCCGCTGTTCGACATGAACTTCAGCCTATCCCAGCAACTCGTGCTTCGGGCCTGCATGGATTCACTGCACCGACACTGCCACTACGGCTGCAAGGACCTTTTCTGGGGCTGCGCGCTCGCGGGCATGGGCGAAGACGGTTTCACCTTCTGGCTGCCTCCTGTCCGCGAGAGCGTCGGGGATCCTGGTGTAACTTTCCAAGAGCCAGACGCGGACGGCCGCGAAACCTGCTGAAGCCACGTCGTCTCCTGTGGCGAAGGCAAGATGTTGAACGTCGACAAGAAGGGCGCTCGACGACTCCTAAATGCGGGGCCACCAACCAGAATGAACTTCTTGCGTCCGCTCATGAGAGCCGCAATTGAGTATCCGTCCGGGCAACCCCATCCTGACGGAGGTCTTCGCGGGCTGGTAGGATGGCCGGGTGCGTTCAGCCCCCCCGAGACTTCAGCCATGCCAGCGGACTCAGCTCGGCAACCCGCGGGTCCGGCCAGGCCCCGAGGCGCGGCAGCACATTGGCAAGGTACTCGCGGGTGTTGATCCCCAGCCGTCGGCAGGTCTCGAACACCGTCAGGATCGCCGCCACCTTCGGTCCGGCCAGCTCGTCGCCCAGGTGGATCCAGTTTTGTAAGCGTCACGCCGGGCACCCGTCCTGTGGATGCGTAAGTGTGATACTCGGAG
>CAZGIK010000034.1:0-52530 GCA_964525755.1 uncultured Verrucomicrobiota bacterium | reverse complement strand
CTCCTCGTCCTGCGGAAGAATCTGCTGCGCCGCCACTTCCCTCCCGACGGCATGGTCCCGACTCAGAACAGCCAGCGGCACACCGCCACCGCGGTCACCGCCCCGGCGGCATCGGCCGCCAGGCCGGCCCACACCGCGTGCCGCGTGCGGCGGATGCCCACCGACCCGAAGTACACCGCGATCACGTAGAACGTGGTCTCGGTGCTCCCGAACAGCGTTCCGCCCATGCGCGCGAGGAGGCTGTCGGCGCCGTGGGTGGTCACCAGGTCGTTGAACACCGCCAGCGTGCCGCTGCCGCTCAGGGGACGCACCAGCGCCAGGGGAAGCAGCTCGGCGGGAAACCCGACCGTGTCGAGGACCGGGGCGAGGAGGCGGGTCAGGATCTCGATGCCGCCGGCGCCGCGGAAGAACCCGATGGCGACCAGCATGGCCACGAGATAGGGGATGATCTTCAGGGCGACCGTGAAACCCTCGCGGGCCCCCTCGACGACCTCGTCGTACACGGCGAGGCCGCGCAGGGCGGCGTAGACCGGGAACATCACGAGCAGGAAGGGGATGGCGAGCAGGGAGAGGGTGTTGACCAGCCGGATGCCCGGACCGGCCGCGTCGTCGAAGCTGTCGGAGGGGACGCCGGGCCATCCGGGAAGGATCCGGCCGAGGGCGAACCAGGCGAAGGCGGCGGTCAGCGCGAGGAGGATGCCGAGGCCGGGCAGTCCGAGCGGACGCAGCGGGGCCGGGGGATCGGACAGGGCGGGGGCGGACGCGCCCCCGGTGGAGCCGGGGGAGACCGGCCCCGATGACGGCGCGTCGGTCGGCGGGAGCCGGAACAGGGGGAGTCGGGCGAGGAGTTTGACGGCGACCAGACCGACGGTGGACGAGGCGAGGGTGGCGAGGAGGGTGGAGCCGACGATGGCGGTGGGGTTCGACGCCCCCTGGGCCGCGAGCGCCGCGATGGCGGTGACGGGCAGGAGCTGGACCGAGCCGGTGTTGATCGCGAGGAAGGTGCACATGGCGTCGGACGCCACCCCGGGACGCCGGTTGAGGGTTTCCAGGTCCCGCATGGCCCGCAGTCCGAGGGGCGTCGCGGCGTTGTTCAGGCCCAGCATGTTGGCGGCGATGTTCAGCACCATCGATCCCATGGCCGGGTGCTCGGGGGGGACATCGGGAAAGAGCCGACGGAGCACGGGGCGCACCGCGCGGGCCACGACCTGGACCAGTCCCGAGCGTTCGGCGAGCCGCATGAGGCCGAGCCACAGGGCCATGATCCCCACCAGGCCGAGGGCGAGCGTCACCGCCCCCTCGGCGCCCCGGACCGCGCCGTCGACCGCCTCTTGCAGGCGGCCGGTGAACCCGGCGATCAGGGTCGCGAGCACCAGCAGGCCGAGCCAGAGGTGATTCAGCATCGGCCGAGATTCTGTCGGCCGCCCCGCGGGAGCCAAGCGGGAAGGGGGGGCGGGCGGCAGGGAGGGGCTCGCGGGGACGCTCGCGCCACCGCGGGGGGGTGGGCGGTCCGGATCGGTGGCGCGAGGCTCGGTCCGAGCCCCTCTCCGCTCCATTCCCCATCGGGGTCGGGGTCGGAATCGGAATCGATCCGTCCTTCCTCTCCCCTCTGCAGCTTTCCGGAGCGCCTCGCTCCGTCGAGGCGTGCCCAGGTGCCGCTTCGCGATGAAGGGATGAACCCGTGCTTCGGCGGATTCACCATCCGCCGCCGCGAAAGACGGGGGTAGTTCGATCCCGATGCCGATCCCGACACCCGATCCCGAGGGGAGCGGGGCTCGCGGGGACGCTCGCGCCACCGCGGGGGGTGGGCGGTCCGGATCGGTGGCGCGAGGCTCCGTCCGAGCCGCCGCAGCCGACGCGGGAGGCGGCCGGCGCCGGCTGGCTCGGCCCACGGCGGAGTCACGCAGTGGCTGTGCAGGATGAACGGCGGCGCTGCAGAACCGGATCGATTGGGCCGGCGCTTTCCGTTAGCCTTCGATCCGAGCAGGATGGAGCGAGATTCGGCCAACGGTCTGCGGGTGCTGACGAGTGGGCGTCGTGGCCTTCTCGTGTCTGTGGCCGTCCTGGTCGCGGCAGCGGGCGCCTTTCTCCTCTGGGGGTGGGCCGAGCACATTCGCGGGCGGCGGTTGGTCGATGGAATCCTCGCCGCCATGCCCGAGTTGCCTGATGGAGCCGCTCCACCCGCAGCAGGCCCCAACCGGGTGGATCCCAGGATCCTTGAGGCGGCCCGCATCGCGGGAGGATTCGACCCCCGTTATGACCGGATCCCCGAGCCCGTGGTGCGCGTTCCGGCCGGGCTGGGACTGTCGATCGCCGAGTTTGACGGTTGGTTGACCGAAGGATCCACCGAGTTTCACCCGTGGTCCGCGGTGATGGATTGGACGGAGGACGCGGAAGGGGTGATCCAGCGGTTGATCGAGGCCATGGAAACGCCGCCGGTTCCCGCAGACGAATGGCCATCGGTTGAAGGGTTTCCCTACGCGGATGTGGGGCGATTTCGTGTGATCCTGCGCGCCCATGCCCTTGTCAGCCTGTGGCAGGGCCGCCTCGACGACGGGCTCGAGGCGATCCATGCGCTGGGGCGCTTGGCGGGTATGCTTGAGGACGCCGGTCTCCGTTTCGATTCGAACGGGATGCCCGATGAATCTCTCCTCCTGATGGCCGTCGCGTGTCGCCGGGAAGCAGAGAAATTGAGGCTCGCCCTGATCGTTTCCGGTGATCGGACGGAGGGCGAACTGGTGTCGATGAACACCCCCAGGAGTGATGGCGACTGGATGAAGCGCTGGCTCTGGTTGGAAACGCACCGCCGGCGGGCCCTGGTTGCCCGGCTGAGGACGGCGTCGGATCTCTGGATCGACGAACTCCCGGAAGGCTCCCGATTCGCATTCAGTTGGCTGGAGGCGCCACCTGACACGCTCCGCGGCCAGATCCTTGGGTTTGCCCGGGACACAATGGTGCCCCCGTTGGATCGCCTCAACCGGATGTGGGGACGGATCAGGTTCCCTTTCTGGCGCTTCGTTCGCGGGGACCGGGTGATTGCCGATATCCTTCGCCGTCGTCCGGGGCTGGTGGAATCGATCCCGGAATCGCCGAAGGTCGGCCTGGATCGGCTTTCCGCGGCGTGGCCGGACTTCGAGCGGATGGGTTCGGGCGAGGCCTGTCTGTGGTGGAATGCATTGGGCACCGAGGGACCGATGGACCAAATGCTCCAAATGGAGGTCAGGTCCCGGGCGTTGCGCGCGCTCAATGACGCAGGAGTGGCGGTGATCCGATACGCCCGCCGGCACGGGCAGTATCCCGCCGCGTTGGAACAACTGGTTCCGGGATTCATTTCCGAGACACCTGCCGATCCCCGGAGTGGTCGTGCTCTGGGCTATTCGCGGGACCGGGAAGTCGGATTCCGGCTCCACACGGCCCACCCCGACGGGACCGACCCGTTCCCCGCGGGCATTTCAAGGGACCGGATGGAGTCGATTCTTGGATCCGAGATCGTCTGGCCGGTTCGACCGGCGACGCCAGCGGCGATGAAGGTCGCGCGCGAACAGGCCCTGAGAATTCGCCACTTCGGCAGGCAAACCGGTCTGCCGCACATCCTGGCAAAGAGGTTTGGCTTGCTTCCGGAGGGTCCGGCTGTTCGGGAGGCCGAATCCGGGCAGGCGACGGATTGAAGTCGGGTCGTGTCGACGATAGCCCGGCGCGCTCGCGCCACCGCGGGGGGGGCGGGCGGCAGGGATCGGTGGCGCGAGGCTCCGTCCGAGCCCCTCTCCGCTTCGTTCCCCATCGGGGTCGGGGTCGGAATCGGAATCGATCCGTCCTTCCTCTCCCCTCTGCAGCTTTCCGGAGCGCCTCGCTCCGTCGAGGCGTGCCCAGGTGCCGCTTCGCGATGAAGGGATGAACCCGTGCTTCGGCGGATTCACCATCCGCCGCCGCGAAAGACGGGGGTAGTTCGATCCCGATGCCGATCCCGACACCCGATCCCGAGGGGAGCGGGGCTCGCGGGGACGCTCGCGCCACCGCAGGGGGCGGGCGGCAGGGAGGGGCTCGCGGGGACGCTCGCGCCACCGCGGGGGGGTGGGCGGTCCGGATCGGTGGCGCGAGGCTCGGTCCGAGCCCCTCTCCGCTCCATTCCCCATCGGGGTCGGGGTCGGAATCGGAATCGATCCGTCCTTCCTCTCCCCTCTGCAGCTTTCCGGAGCGCCTCGCTCCGTCGAGGCGTGCCCAGGTGCCGCTTCGCGATGAAGGGATGAACCCGTGCTTCGGCGGATTCACCATCCGCCGCCACAAGGGGCGGAGGGAGTTCGATTCCGATACCGACCCCGAAACCCGACCCCGAGGGGAGGGCGGAGGGGACCGCGGATGATCATCCGCAGCCACGAACTCGCATTGGGGAGGGGCTCGCGGGGACGCTCGCGCCACCGCGGGGGGATGGCGGTCCGGAGAACGGTGGCGCGAGGCTCCTGCCGAGCCCCTCTCCGCTCCATTCCCCATCGGGGTCGGGGTCGGAATCGGAATCGATCCTGACCGCAGTCCAAATGGGGATCCGCTTCCATCTCGCCCGGCGGGCGGGCCTGTGGAAGGCTGGGCCCCGACGTTCATCCCCATCCCGAGCCATGAAGATCACCCGAATCCTCGCCCATCGTGTCGACCTGCCGCTGGTCGAGGGGTCCTACCGCTGGAGCGGCGGCAAGTCGGTGTCGGTCTTCGACAGCACGATCGTCCGGGTGGAGACCGACACGGGGTTGGTGGGACACGGGGAGGTCTGTCCGCTCGGGCCGTTCTACCTGCCCGCGTATGCGGAGGGGGTGCGGGCGGGCCTGCGGGAGTTGGGACCGCATCTGCTGGGCTGGGACCCGCGGGAACTCGACGCCCTGAACCATCGGATGGACGCCGCGCTCAAGGGCCATGCCTACGTGAAGAGCGGGGTCGACATCGCCTGCTGGGACATCCTGGGGCAGGCGTGCGGGCTCCCGGTGTGCGTCCTGCTGGGCGGGCGGTACGGCGAGTCGGTGCGGTTGTACCGGGCCATCTCCCAGGAGGATCCGGAGACCATGGCCCGGAAGGTCGCCGGGTATCGCGCCGAGGGCTACACGCGGTTCCAGCTCAAGGTGGGCGGGGATCCCGACACCGACATCGAGCGCATCCGCGCCGTCCGGGCCCTGTTGCCGCCCTCCGAGAGGCTCGTGGCGGATGCCAACACCGGGTGGACCCAGCACGAGGCCGTGCGGGTGGTCCGGGCGGTGCGCGACCTGGACGTCTACATCGAGCAGCCCTGCCTCACCTACGAGGAATGCCTCGCGGTGCGTCGCCAGACCGATCATCCGTTCGTCCTCGACGAGAACGTGGACGGGCTCGGGATGCTGCTGCGGGCGCGGGCCGACCTGGCGATGGATGTGGTCAACCTGAAGATCAGCAAGCTGGGCGGGCTCACCCGGACCCGGCAGGTGCGGGATCTGTGCGTGGCGATGGGCATCGGGATGACGCTGGAGGACAGTTGGGGCGGGGACATCACCACGGCGGCGATCGCCCACCTGGCGCACAGCACCCCGGAGGAGTTCCGCTTCACCAGCACCGACTTCAACAGCTACGTGACGGTCCGCACGGCCGACGGAGCGCCCCGTCGCGAGGGAGGCTTCCTGTCGGCCGGCACCGGGCCCGGCCTCGGTGTCCATCCGCGCCGGGAGGTGCTCGGTGCGCCGCTGGTCGATGTCCACTGACCATGGATGACGCGGGCGGTCCGAGGGTCGATGCTGGGCCGGTGACCGACCGCCCTGCGGTGCAGAACCCGACCGGTGTCGGCCGGCGTCCGACGGTGCACGACCATGTCCTGCACCGCCGGATCGGGGCCGGGGCGTACGGGGAGGTCTGGCTGGCGCGGAGTGTCCACGGGGTGTGGCGGGCGGTGAAGGTGGTCTGGAGGGCCCAGTTCGAGCATGAGCGGACCTACGAGCGGGAACTCGCCGGACTGCGCCTCTTCGAGCCGGTGTCGCGCGAGCACCCGGGACTGGT
Source organism: uncultured Verrucomicrobiota bacterium (assembly GCA_964525755.1). Classification (GTDB taxonomy): domain Bacteria; phylum Verrucomicrobiota; class Verrucomicrobiia; order Limisphaerales; family UBA9464; genus UBA6176. The sequence continues at coordinate 46,524 of CAZGIK010000034.1, read as the reverse complement.
CGACATCCTCCAGGTCGGCCACGACCCCGAGGGGGGCTGCTTCTACCATGTGATGGAGCTGGCCGATGACGCCCGGGACGGCGGGTCCGATCCGGGCGATCCCGGCTACGAGCCCGCCACCCTGGCCACCCTGCTGGCACGTCGGGGCCGGCTCCCGGTCCGGGAATGCGCCCGGCTCGGGGCCGAGATGGCATCGGCCCTCGGGTTCCTCCACCAACACGGGCTGGTCCACCGGGACATCAAGCCGGCCAACGTGATCTTCGTCCAGGGGCGTCCCAAGCTGGCCGACATCGGGCTGGTCACCGGGGCGCGCGGGGCGCGGTCCTTCGTGGGCACCGACGGGTACATCCCCCCGGAGGGGCCGGGCACCGCGGCGGCCGACCTGTTCAGCCTGGGCCGGGTGCTCTACGAGCTGGCGACGGGGAAGAACCGCCTGGACTACCCCGATCTGCCGGCGGCGCTGGTGGAGGAGGATGCCGACGGCGAGTTCGCCGAGTTCAACGAGATCCTGTTGCGGGCCGGGGCGCCCGAGGTGGGGCGGCGGTATGCGACGGCCGACGAGATGCGGGGCGACCTGCTGCTGGTGGACGGGGGGCGTTCGGTGCGGGAGATGCGGTGCTCGCAGCGGATGATGGCGCGGTGGCGTCGTGGGGCGGTGGTGGCGGGTTTCGTGGGACTGGCTGCCCTGGCGGTGGTGGCGGGTGTCCGGCAGCAGGCGGTCCGCGCCGCCGCCCAGGCCCGGGCGGAACGCAGCCAGCGCGAGCGGCTGGAGGCGCAGGAGCTGCGCGCACGCCAGAACCTGTACGCCGCCGACATGAACCTCGCCCAGATGGCGCTCGACGCCGGCAACCACGGACGGGCCGTCGAACTGCTCGGGGCCCACCGCCCCGGTCCGGGCGAGGCCGACCTCCGCGGGTTCGAATGGCATCACCTCAACGACCGGTCCGCCGGGCGGACCCTCGCCGTGTTCCGCGGCCACGGGGACGTCGTGTCCAGCCTCGTCCCCGGGGACGACCCCGACCGGTTCGTGTCGGCCGGCTTCGACGGCACGGTCCGGGAATGGTCGATCCGGGAGGTGCGCCAGCTGCGTCGCTGGGACCTGCCCGGATGCGCGGTGATGGCCCTGGCACGGGATCCCGCCGGCCGACACCTCGCGGTCGAGGGCGGCAACCGTCCGATGTCCGCCGTGCTCGACCTCGCGACCGGCGCCTGGACCTCCGCGGTGCTTTCCGCGTCGCCCGGCGTGGCGTTCAGTCCGGACGGGAACCGCATCGTGCGCGGGGCGGAGATGCTGATCTTCCAGACCAACGGGGTGGTGGAGGTGACCGACCTCCGGCTGGGCCGCCTCCGGGTGCTTCCCGAGGCGGGCGGGCGGGTCTGGTGGACGCCCGACGGGCGGCGGCTGATCACCGGTTCCTGGGGCGATGCCCTCCGGGTCTGGACCTGGCCGGGATTGGAACCGGACGGTGACCTGCCGGGGATCGGAACGGTGATGACCGTGACGGTGTCACCCGATGGTTCCCGCCTGGTGTGCGGGACGCGCGATGGGCGGCTGGAGCTGTGGGACCTCGACACCCGCCGGCGGATCCGCGGCCTTCAGGCCCATCAGGGCGGGGTGATCTGGTCCGCCGCCTTCTCGCCCGGGGGCGACCGGGTGGCGTCGGCCGGCAACGACCAGGCCGTCCGGATCTGGGATGCGGCCACCCTCACCGAGCGGCAGGTGCATCGCGGGCATGCGAGCGAGGTCTGGTCGGTGCTGTGGACCGCCGACGGCTCCCGCCTGCTGTCCTCCGGCAAGGACGGCACCATCCGCCTGTGGGATGCCCGTCCCGGGCCGGAGCTGCCGCCGCTGGACCAGGTCGCGGGCCGGGTGGTGTTCGACGCGACGGAGCGGCGGATGGCGGTGCGGCAGTGGGGGCGTGGGGTGACGGTGTGGGACCTCGACACCGGGTCGGAGGTGTGCGCCCTGGGCGAGGCGGTCGAGCTGGGGGGATTCCATGAGGCCGGACAGCTGCTCGACCTGCTCCGTCCGGACGGGACGTGGGAACGCTGGCGGCTGGAGGACCGGGTGTGCGTGGCGTCGCGGCGTTTCGGGATGCCGGACGGCGAGGTGACCCGGCGGGCAATGTCGCCGGACGGCCGGTGGCTGGTGACCGGCATGGCCGACGGCGCGGTGTGGGTCGCGGATGGCGAGGCGGGAGGTTCCCCGGTGCGCTTGGAGGCACACTCGCAGATGATCGTCGCCCTGGAGGTGTCGGCCGACGGGCGTCGGCTGGTCACCGGATCCATCGACCGGACCGCCCGGGTCTGGGACCTGGCCACGCGCGAGGGGCGGGGCGAGTTCGTCGGCCACCGGATGGGCGTGGGGTCGGTGGCGTTCTCGCCCGACGGCGTGTCGGTGGCGACCGGGTCCTGGGACGACACGGTCCGGATCCACTCCCCCCGGGGTGGGGCGGTGGTATTGGGGGGGCATGCGAGTTCGGTGCATGACGTGGCGTTTGCGCCCGATGGCCGGACGTTGGCGGCGATCACCGGAGGCGGGGTCCTCAAGCTGTGGAGCCTGGCGGCCCTGCGGGAGGCGCTGGTGCTGGACCTGGGCGGGGGGACCGGGCTGGGCAAGGTCGTCTTCTCGCCCAGGGGCCGGTGGCTGGCGGCCGTGGGGCCGGGCGGACGGTTGACCTTGCTCCGGGCGGATCGGCCGCCCGACGTCACCACGCGGCCGTGACCCGGGAGGGACGGGTGGAATCCCCCAGGCGGACCGTCAGGCCCTCGGGCGGGCGTCCGACCAGCTGGCTGCCGAGCGGGGACTGCGGGGTGACCACGGTCACTTCCCGCCCGTCCTCCTCCACCTCGGTGCCGCCCGCGGCGGGCCCGATGTAGAACAGGTCGGCCGCGCCGCCCGAGCGGACCTCCACCAGGTCGCCGATCCCGAGCGGCGAGCCGGCGGTGTGCGGACGGGTCGGCAGGGCGGCGAACTGCGCGATGGCGGCCTCGAGGTCGCGGGCCTGCTGGGATTGCCCGCGCGCCAGGTACGACGCCTCCAGGCCCCGGGTGTCGTACTTGTTCTCCGCCCGGCTCTGCTCGTCGGTCGCCTCGGCGTGGGCGATCCGGGCCGCCTTCAGGTACAGCTCCAGTTCCGTCGTGAGGCGGTCGACGATCCGGCGGAGGACGCGGGTCTTGTCCATGGGACGGCCTTGCGGGGGATGGCTCGCGGGGAGGGGGGAGGGGCCGGGGCAGCCGTATCCGGTCAGGCGGCGGTCAGGGCCGACCGGGGGTCCTTGGCGAAGCCGGTCTTCTCGAGGAAGTAGTCGAAGTCGCCCGGGTACGACCGGACGTTGCCGCCGTGCACATGGAGGACGCGGGTTGCGAGGCGGCGGATGAAGTGCACGTCGTGCGAGATGAACATCAGCGTTCCCTCGTAGCGTTCGAGCGCGAGGGTGAGCGATTCCACCGTGGTGATGTCGAGGTGGGTCGTCGGCTCGTCCATGAGGAGGATGTTGGGCGGGTCGACCAGGAACTTGATCAGGTTGAGCCGGCTCTTCTCCCCGCCGCTGAGCACCCCGGTGGGCTTGTAGATCTCCTCCTTGCGGAACATGAAGCTCCCGAGGATGGCCCGGGCCTCGTCCTCGCGCAGGTTCGGCCCGCTGGCCAGCACCTCGTCGAGCACCGTCCGGTCCGGGTCGAGCGAATCCGCCCGATGCTGGCTGAAATAGCCCAGCTTGGCGTTGTGGCCCAGCTGACGTTCCCCGCGCTGGGGTTCGATGACCCCGGCCATGATCTTCAGGAGGGTGGACTTGCCGGCGCCGTTGGGGCCGACCAGCACCGTGCGTTCGCCCCGTTCGACCAGGAGGTCGAGTCCGGCGTACACCTGCAGGTCGCCGTAGGCCATGTGGATGTCCTGGAGCAGGATCGACCGCTGTCCGCCGCGGGGCGGGGTGGGGATCTGGAACCGGAACGGCTTGCGGGGCGGGGTGGGTTTCTCGACCAGTTCCATGCGCTCGATCTGCTTGAGCTTCGCCATGGCCTGCGAGGCCTTGGACGCCACCGATCGCCAGCGGTCGGCGAACTCCTGCAGGGCGGCGATCTCCTTCTGCTGGTTCTTCCACGCCGCCATCCGCGCCTCGTAGTTCGCCTCGCGCTGGCGGAGATGCTCGGTGTAGTTGCCCGTGTAGGCGATCACCTTGCGGTCGGCGATCTCGTAGACCTGGGTGACGACCTCGTCCATGAACTGGCGGTCGTGCGAGATGAGCAGCACCGCGCCGGAATAGGTGGCCAGGTACTGCTGCAGCCAGAGCAGGGAGACCAGGTCGAGGTGGTTGGTGGGCTCGTCGAGCAGGAGGAGGTCGGGCTCCATCACCAACAGCCGGGCGAGGTGGGCCCGCATCACCCAGCCGCCGCTGAGTTCCCGCGCGGGGCGGTCGAAGTCGGTCTCCCGGTATCCGAGCCCGGCCAGGAGCTTGCGCGCCTTGGCATCGACCCGCGGATCGGTGAGCGCGTCGTGCTGCGCATGGGTCTCGAGGTACCGGGGACTCTCCACGTCGCCTGCCGCCTCGAGCTCCCGGAGGGTCCGCTCCAGTCGGGGCACGACCCCGACCCGGCCGGTGGCGATGTCCATCACCGTCTCCTCGCCCACCGCCTCGCCCTCCTGGGGCAGGTAGCCGACCATCGTCCACGCATCCCGCTCGACCGATCCCTCGTCCGGTTGGGCGGATCCGAGGATGATCGAGAAGAGGGTCGACTTGCCGGCGCCATTGGGGCCGACGAGGGCGACGCGGTCGCCGTAGTTCACCTGGAGCGACGCGCCCTCGAAGAGGGTTCGGCCGCCGTGGGACATCTTGAGATCGCGGATGGTCAGCATCGGGGAATCGACCCGGCCGGGAAGACCGGGGACCGGGACTCTGGCAGAAATCGCGGCGCGGACCCAGCAAGTTTGGAGTCCCATCCCGAGGCGAAAGGCGGCCCCTCGGGCTGTGGAGGGATGAACCCGCGCCAGCGGGTGAGTCCGACGGGGTCCGTCAGTACCCCGCAAGGTTGGGCGAAGCGGGACCGGCCGCCTATCGGCGTCGGCTACGGCGTCGGCCCCTCGCGGGGCCGATCGGGCTCACAGGCTCGCCCCAGCGCGCGCGGAGGCCCGGGCCGCCGATGGGTGTCGGCTACGGGGAGGGTGGTGGCCACGTCATCTTGTGGTGATGTGAATAACTCACCCCAACCGGTTGTGGCTTTCCCCTTGCCCGATGGAGTGGGGCGGGGGTGAAATGGCCACGGCATGTACCTCAAGAACCTCACCGTCCTCGGGTTCAAGTCCTTTGCCGACAAGACCTCGCTGAACTTTCAGCCGGGGGTGACGGCGATTGTCGGGCCCAACGGGTGTGGCAAGTCGAACGTGTCGGACGCGATCCGCTGGGTCCTGGGCGAGCAGAGTGCCAAGGCGTTGCGGGGTGGGGGCATGGCCGATGTCATCTTCAGCGGCACCGATTCGCGGAAGCCGATGGGCATGGCGGAAGTCAGTCTGACGCTGGGGGATGTGGATGCGGAGCCGCTGCGGGCGGCGGGGATCCCGGTGGAGTTCAACGAGGTGACGATCACCCGGCGGGTGTTCCGGGACGGGGGATCGGAGTATTTCCTGAACAAGACCGGGTGCCGCCTGCGGGACATCCAGCAGTTCTTTGCCGGGACGGGGATGGGGAAGGCCAGCTACTCCATCATGGCGCAGGGGAACATCACCCAGATCCTCTCGAGCAAGCCGGATGACCGTCGGCTGGTGTTCGAGGAGGCGGCGGGGATCACCCGGTTCAAGCAGCAGAAGCGCGAGGCGCTGCGGAAGCTGGAGAGCACGGAGCAGAATTTCCTGCGGGTGCAGGACCTGATCAAGGAGGTGAAGCGGCAGATCGGGTCGCTGCAGCGCCAGGCGGGCAAGGCCCGGCGCTACAAGGCGCTCCAGGCGGAACTCCAGCACCTCGAGACCCAGTTGGCCCGCCATCAGCTCGACATCCTGCGGGGCGAGATCGCCGCCCGCGAGGAACGGGCGGCCCGGCTGAAGGTCGACCTCGAGCTGTGCCAGGACGGGGTGCTCCGGCTGGAGGACGAGGTGCTGGAACTGCGGGGACGCCAGACCCAGCTCGAGCAGCAGATCTCCGCGCTCCAGCAGCGGGGCATCGAGCTCAAGGGCCAGTGCGACCGGCATGAGGGGCGGATCCAGTTCAACGAGGAGCGCCTGCGCGAGCTGGCGTTCCAGAACGAGCGCGCCCTGCAGGACATCGCCCAGTCGGATGAACGTCGGGCGATCGCCGAGGAGGAACTGGCGGGGGTGGTGGCGCGGCTGTCGGAATCCGAGGCCCGGGTCCGGGGCTTGCGCGAGGTGCTGGAGGAGCGTCGGACCGCCCTGGCGACGGTGGAGCGGGACCTGTCCGGTCGGCAGGAGGCATTGCGACAGGCCCAGGCGGCCGCCTTTTCCGCCGCCCAGCAGCTGGCCCGGGTGCGCAACGAGATCAATGCCCTCGACATCCAGAAGCAGGGCAACGTGGTCCGGTTGGAGAAGCTCCAGGCGGAACAGCTCCAGCTCACCGAGGAACAGTCCCGACTCGAGGAACGGCTGACCGAGTTCACCTCCCAGGTGGAATCCGACCGGCAGAACGTCCAGACATCCCGCCTCACCCTCGAGGAACGCCAGGCCCGACTGCGGGCGCTCCAGGGGGAGATCCAGTCGGCCGGGCTGGAACTCGACGGCCTGATGCGCCAGCAGGCGGAGAAGCGTTCCCGCCTGAACGTGCTGGAGCAGCTGGATTCGCAGCGGGAGGGCTTTGGCGAGGGCGCGCTGGCCGCCCTGCGGAAGAGTGCGGATGTCCTCGGGTCGTTGGCCGACCGCCTCCGGGTGCCGGACGAGCGGGTGACCGCCGTGGAGGCGGCCCTGGCGCAGAATCTCCAGCTGGTCCTGACCGCCGCGCCCGAGGCGGCCACCGGCATCCTGCGGGACCTGCGGGAGCGGAAGCTCGGCCGGGCCAGCCTGGCGGCGCTCGAGCTGGCGGCCGCGGGCGATCCGCAGCCGGAGACGCCCGACGCACCCGGCGTGGCGGCGGCGGACGTGGTGACGGTGGCCGACGACGCCCGTCCCCTGGTGGGGGCGCTGCTGGGGCGGACGCGGATTGTCGACGACCTGGACATCGCGGTGGCGTCGGCGCGGAAATGGCCGGGGCGGTTCGACTATGTCACCCCGGCCGGGGATCTCCTCAGCCGGCACGGCGTGTTCACCGGTGGGGTGGCGGGCGGCTCGGGCAAGGCGGCCGCCAGCATCCTCGGACGGAAGAACCAGATTGCGGCCCTCCAGGAGGAGGTGGCGGCGATCCAGGAACAGGTGGCCGAGGCCGGCCGTCGCAAGGGCGCGTTGCAGGCGGAGCAGACCTCGCTCCAGGCGAGCCTCGAGGAGGCCCGGACCGAGCTGCGGCAGCAGGAGGTGGCGATCGCCACCCGGCAGGGCGAGTTCAACGCCCTCCAGAACTCCCGTCGCTCCCTCCAGGCGAAGCTGGAGTCCACCCGGCGCGAGATCGAGACCCTCGGGACCCAGGCCGGCCAGGGCGAGGAACGTCGGGCCGGCCTCGCGGCCAAGGTGTCGGAACTGGAGGAACTGGAGCGGACCTCCGCGGCGACCGGCGAGGGGCATTCGGGGGAGGTGGAGCGGCTGCGGGGGATGCGGGACGATGCGAACGCGGCGCTGAGCGACGCCAAGGTGGCGCTGGCCACCGAGGAGCAGCTGCATGCCTCCCATGGGCGGCAGAAGGCTCCGCTCGAGCAGCGCATCCGCGAACTCACCCAGGCCGCCACCCGGTTGCGGGACGAACTCGGCGGGTTCGCCGGCCGTCGGGACCAGCTCCATGCCGAGATCGCGGAATCCCGCGCCGAGGCCGACCGGTTGCAGCACGACCGCGAGGTCGTCTCGGACCAGGTGGCCGCGCACCTGGAGGAACGGGCCGGGGTGGAATCGGAGATCACCACCCGCGAGGACCGCCTCCGGGAGCACCGGGCCCGCCTGACCTCCCTCCAGACCGAGCGCGGACAGGTCGACGTGGAGCTCGCCCAGAAGCAGATGTCGGTCCAGAACCTCCGCGAACGCATCGAGCAGAAGTACCAGGTGAACCTCGACGACGTACGGGGCGAGGGGATCCGGGTGACGTTTGCCGACGAGGGGCAGGCGAAGGTCGAGACGATCAGCCCGGAGGAGATGGCGGCAGCCGGGTTGAGCACCGACTGGGAGGCCGTGGCCACCCAGGTGGCGGCGCTCCAGCGGCGCCTGGACGAGATCGGGCCGGTCAACCTGGTGGCCATCGAGGAGTACGAGGAGACCGAGCAGCGCCACACGTTCCTGTCGGGCCAGTACGAGGACCTCGTCCGGGCCAAGGAGGAACTGACCGCCGTGATCCAGCGGATCAACACCGAGACCCAGGCGATGTTCGTCGAGACGTTCGAGAAGATCCGGGCGAACTTCCAGACGATGTTCACCGAGATCTTCGGCGGCGGTAAGGCCGACCTGGCGCTGGTGGACGAGGGGGATGTGCTGGAGGCGGGGATCGAGATCGTGGCCCGGCCCCCGGGCAAGCAACTGCAGAGCATCAGCCTGCTCTCGGGCGGCGAACAGACCATGACCGCCGTGGCGCTCCTCTTCGCCATCTACCAGGTCAAGCCGTCGCCGTTCTGCGTGCTCGACGAGCTCGACGCACCGCTCGACGAGTCGAACATCAACCGCTTCGTCCGCATCCTCCAGAGGTTCATCGAGCAGAGCCAGTTCGTGGTGATCACGCACAACAAGCGGACCATCGGCATGGCCGACGTCCTGTACGGCGTGACCATGCAGGAACACGGGGTGAGCCGGATCGTCAGTGTCCGCTTCAACAAGGAGGACGGGGAGGGGGGCTCGGGCCGTCGCGAGACCGCCAGCGTGGCGGATGCGGTCACCCGGCCGGTCGCCACCCCGGAGCCCGAGGTGGTGCTGGCGAAGTAGGCGGGCCCGGGGGGAATGGGGATTCCCCCAGCCTCCGGCGCCCCGCCGGGTGCGTCGGCCGGCCGGTTACGTTTCGGCAACCCGACCCGGACCCGACCCGGCCGCGTTCTGCGGAACACCCTTCGGCGCAGGGATGTGCATTTCCGGTGCCCGGGGAGCCACCGGGGTCGGGATCGGGGTGGGGTGATTGACTCCGGCGGGTGACCGGCGCTTTGATCCGGCCATGGCGGCCGGTGACTCTTCCACCCGGTATCTCCGGATGCTGTCGATCGTGCGCGCCGCCCTTGTGGGGTTGGCGTGGCTGTTGGCGGCCTCGATCCCATCGGCCGTGCGGGCCGCCGACGTTCCGGGCGCGGAACCCACGGGCGTCGCGTCGCCCCTGGCCGAGTTCCTGCGCTCGGCCCTGCCGCCCCCGCGGGCCGACGCCGAGTACGTCGGGTCCGAGTCCTGCCGCTCGTGCCACCCGGCGGAGCACCGGAGCTGGCACCGGACCTATCATCGGACCATGACCCAGCCGGCCGAGCCCGGGCGGTTGCTGGGGCGGTTCGACGGCACGGAGATCGACAACGGCGGCCTCAAGTACCGGGTGTCCACCGCCGAGGGCCGGCACTGGGCGGAGATGCCGGATCCGGACGTCCTGATGCTGATCTTCCAGGGGGGACGTCGCATCCCGCTGGACCAGGTCCCGCGGGTCCGGCTGCCGGTGGTGATGGCCACGGGGTCGCACCATTACCAGACCTACTGGGTGGAGAGTCCGCGTTTTCCCGGGCTGCTGCAGACGTTGCCGCTGGTGTACCTCCCGCAGGAGGGGCAGTGGATCCCCCGCGAGCAGGCGTTCATGCGGGGTCCGGACAGCAACGACCGGTACATCACCCAGTGGAACCATCACTGCATCGTGTGCCACAGCACCGGCGGGGTGCCCGGCCTCGACGAGGCCGGGCAGCTCAAGACCCGGGTGGCCGAGCTGGGGATCTCCTGCGAGGCCTGCCATGGGCCGGGTGCCCGGCACGTGGCCTTCCAGCGGGAACGGGATCCGGTGCCCGGCACCCCGCCAACCCGGGATTCGTCGGTCGTCGACGACACCATCGTCAACCCGCGCCGGCTCGACCACGACCGCGCCAGCCAGGTCTGCGGGCAGTGCCACGGGGTGTTCATCAACCGGGAGGAATCGGGGATGGAATACGCCCGGAAGGGGGTGCTGTACCGGCCCGGCGGCGATGTGCACGCGACCCGGATCTACCTGCAGCACCCGGTGCCGGGCGATCCGGCGTCGAAATGGGCCGACTTCCGGCGAAACCCCGACTTCTTCGCCGAGCGCTGGTGGCCCGACGGCACGATCCTGGCGGGCGGGCGCGAGTACACGGCGATGCGCGCCTCGGCCTGTTTCCAGAAGGGGCAGATGTCGTGTCTCGACTGTCATTCCATGCACGACAGCGACCCGGACGACCAGTTGAAGCCCGAGGGGCAGGGGGTGGCGGCGTGCGTGGCGTGCCATTCCGGGCCGCAGTACACCACCGAGGTCGGCCGACATACCCACCATGCGGCCGGGTCGACGGGTTCCGACTGCCGGAACTGCCACATGCCCCACACCACCTACGCGCTGTTCAAGGGCATCCGCAGCCACCAGATCACCTCGCCCGACGCCGGGCCGAGTGTCCGCTCGGGAGTTCCCAACGCCTGCAACCTGTGTCATCTCGACCGATCCCTCGGGTGGACCTCGCGGCATCTGGCCACGTGGTACGGGAGGGAGCCGGTGTCGATGTCGGCCGAGCAGGAGGAACGGTCGGCGCTGGCCCTGTGGCTGCTCCGGGGCAATGCGGCCCAGCGGGTGATCGCCGCGTGGCATGCCGGATGGGAACCGGCCCGGCAGGCATCCGGTGGCGACTGGCTGGTGCCGCTGGTGGCCCAGGTGCTGGGCGACGACTACGGGGTGGTGCGTCGGGTGGCCGCCCGTTCGCTGGCGCAGCTCGGCACTGCACTCCCGGGGGATTTCGACTTCCTCGGGCCCGACGATCAGCGGGCGACTGTTGCCACCCGGCTTCAGCAATCCCTGTCGACGCGGGCCCTCTCGGGCGATGCCGAATCGCGGCGGGCCCGGCTGCTGACCCCGGATGGCACGCCCGATCTCCCGACCATCCGCTCATGGTGGGAAGCGCGCGACCGCCGGTCCATGACCATCAAGGAGTGAGGCGGGGTCCCGGAGGGTCACCAAAAGTTCACCGACCGCGGGTTGCCAAGCGGGGCGGTTCATGGCACTAAAGAACGCGTCGGGTCTGAGTGGGCCTGACGGGCGGGCGTCGGCGGTGCCAACCGTGTGTCACCCCGACGCCCGCCGTTTTGCCTTCCCCCCGTCTCCCTTCGGCCTTCCCCCTCCGTTCGGCTTTGTCGGATTTGCCGAATCCGACGGTTGTTCCATCCGTTTTCCTGCCGGGTGACGGTCCGCGAGGCGCTTGGCGGCATGGGCCACGGCCTCCACCAGTTCGGCGGGCGCGACCGCCCGGGCGGCTCCGCCCCAGCCCAGCACCCAGCGCTGGACCTCCACCAGGCTGCCGAGCCGAAGCTGGACCCGCACCCCGCCGTCGGCCTGCTCGACCAGCTTCTGCGACGGGTGCCAGCGCTTCTCCCGGACGTAGTCCGCCACCGACGGGTCGAAGTCGATCTCCACCCGGAAATCCCCCTCGTGGGAGTGGATGCCGAAGCTGTCGCGGAGCAGCCGGTCGACGGCGAACTTCTCCGGTCGCTGGAAGGTGCGCCCGGTTGGCTCGGCCTTCAGGATGCGGGCCGGGGCGAAGGTGCGCAGGGCGCCGCGGAGATGGTCGAAGGCGAACAGGTACCAGTCGCCATTCACGTTCGCGAGGTGGTACGGATCGACCACCCGTTCCTCGGGGTCCCGTCCGCCCGGCTTGCGGTAGCTCAGGCGCAGCTGCTGCCGCTGCTGGGCCGCCCGGGCGAGGATGTCCAGCCGGGGCACATCCACCACCGGCTCGGCGGTCGTGCGGAATGAGATCGACTGGTCCCATTCAGCGAGGTTGAGCGAGACCTCGTCGGGGAGGGTCCGCTCGAGCTTCTTGAGCGCGCCCACGAGGCGTTTCTCGAACGGGGTGCCGCGGTACTGCTGGAGCGCCTTCTCGGCGACCAGCAGGGCGAAGAGTTCCCCCTCGGTGATCTGGAGCGTGGGGAAGGCGTCGACCTCCTCCGTGTAGTGGTATCCGAACCGGGCGGGCTCGTACGCCAGCGGCAGCCCGAGGCGGTCGCGCATGAAGTCGAGGTCGCGCTGGATGGTCTTGGTGCTCACCTCCAGTTTGCGGGCGAGTCCCGACGCGTTGGGACGGGAGCCGGAGGAGAGTTCCTGATGGATGCGCATCATCCGCTCCAGCGGCGGACGGGACCTGGGCGCCTCGCGTTCGGTGCGGTTCACCCCGTCAGCAAACCATCGCCGTCCCTCCGGGCAAAGCCCGATCCGGATCGGGGAGTGGGCGATTGTCCGGGGGGCGCAAGGCCGGTAGGTTGAACGCGCCGATGGGCACCCGGGAGCAGAACGAGCGAAAGTTTGGGCGATGGACCGAGCTGCCCGACGGCGGGCGCAGGTACTGGATGGATGTCCAAGGGCGGCACGGCTGGCGGGCCCGGTATCTGAAGGAAGTCGATGCCGACGAGACCACCCTCCGATTCTGGCAGGAGATTCACGACGGGCTTGGCAGATTGGTTGAGATCCACGAGAAGTATCCCGTGGACCGTGGACATCGGGATGTCGGGTCCTGAGGTATGACGATCTCAAAAGACACGGTGGCCATCCGGATCGCCGACTACCTCCATCGTCGGATCCGGCTGGCGGAGCTTGTGGATTGGGCGGAGGGGGTCCTGATGGAGGGCGAATTCACCGAGACGGATGCCCCGGTGCTTTCCGACGTCGTCGCCCGCCTTGGGGTGGCTGACGTCCGGTCATTCGGGCTCACTTGGGAGGATTGCGAGGACCTGCTCGGCCGTCTGGGCTACACCGCCAAGGTGGAAGTCGTCGCGGCCTGAGCCGGAACGATTCAGCCGGATCGGTCGTGTCGGCTGGAACTTCTTCCGCAGGTCCTTCGTCGTTCGCTCGTTGTCCCGCGCCTCCGGGCCGCCTCGCTCACTCCTCGGCCTCCGGAACACTCTGCTGCGCCGCCACCTCCCTCCCGAATGGATCGTTCGGGCTGCGAGGCTGAAAAGGTCAGGCTTCGCCCGCCAGTTCCACGAAGTTGCGCAGCAGGCGCAGGCCGTTGTCCTGGCTTTTCTCGGGGTGGAACTGGGTGGCGAACAGGTTGCCCCGCCAGACCGACGAGGCGAACCGGCCGCCGTAGTCCGTCCAGGTGGCCACCACGCCGGGGTCGGCCGGGCGCGGATGGAAGCTGTGGACGAAGTAGAACCAGCTGCCCGACGGCAGGCCGCGGTAGAGGGGGCAGTCCGGACGGGCGAGCTCGATCTGGTTCCAGCCGATCTGCGGGATCTTGAGGTGGGGTTCGTCGGCGGTGGGTTGGAAGCGGACCACGGGTCCCGGGAGGATGCCGAGGCCGGCGGCGCAGGAGTGGAACTCCTCGCTCCGGTCGAACAGCGCCTGGTAGCCCACGCAGATCCCGAGGAACGGCCGGTCGGCCGCAATCCATCCCCGGATCGCCTCCAGCAGTTCCTGGCGCTGCATGGCGTTCAGGCAGTCGTCGAATGCCCCCACCCCGGGGAGCACCACCGCCCGGGCGTCGGCCAGGCCGGCGGCATCGCGGACCCGCCGGACGTCGGCGCCCACCCGCCGGAGGGCCTTTTCCACGCTCCGGATGTTGCCGGAATCATAATCGAGCAGTGCGATCACGGGGAGTTGATAGCAGGTGGCCGGACCGGGACAACCTGAGAGGCTGTCCGAAAGCGCCAAGTGGCGGCGGATGGTGAATCCGCCGGGCTTGGGGGGCTGGGGGCACGGCGGCCTACCGGCCTCCGCCACGAACGCGCAGGGCGGCGATCGGCAGCTCGGACGGAGCCTCGCGCCACCGATCCTGATGGGCGGCTTCCCGGCGGTGGCGCGAGCGTCCCCGCGAGCCGCTCCCCAAGCCTGCGGGGTCCTGGCGGACCCCGTCGGACTCACCCGCTGACGCGGGTTCATCCCTCCACGGCCCAAGGGGCCGCCTTGCGCACTGGGGCGAGCCTGCGAGCCCGATCGGCCCCGTGAGGGGCCGACGCCCGATGCCACTTCGCCCAACCCTGCGGGGTCCTGGCGGACCTCGTCGGACTCACCCGCTGGCGCGGGTTCATCCCTCCACGGCCGGAGGGGCACGGCGGCCTGGCGGATGGTGCATCCGCCGGGGGTGTCAGTGGGCGGCGGTGGCCAGTGCCGGTTCCGCCGCGGCGCGCTCGGCGGGTCGCCCCAGCTTGAAGGCCGGGCGCATCCGCATCCCGAGCGCGTCCAGCAGGGCCTGGTCGGCGGTGTAGCTGGGCGACGGGACCGCCTCGGTGAGCATGAACTCCGTCTCGCTGGAGAAGATCGAGTTCGCCCCCGCCAGGAAGCAGAGCGCCTGGGCGGTCGGGTCGAGATGCGCCCGGCCGGCCGTGAGGCGGACATCCGAACGCGGCATCACGATCCGGGTCGTGGCGATCATCCGCACCACGTCCCAGACCGGCACCTCCGGGTTGTCGGCCAGCGGGGTGCCCGGGACACGGCTGAGGACGTTGATGGGGACGGACTCGGGATGGGGACGGATGGCGGCGAGGGTGCGCAGCATCCCGAGGCGGTCGGCCACCGATTCGCCCAGCCCGATGATCCCGCCCGAGCAGACCGTGACATTGGTCTGGCGGACGGCCTCGAGGGTGCGGAGGCGGTCGGCGTAGGTCCGGCTGGTGATGATGGTCTCGTAGAACTCGGCGGACGAGTCGACGTTGTGGTTGTAGGCGTAGAGGCCGGCGTCCTCGAGCTTGCGCGCCTGCTCGGGGGTCAGCATGCCGAGGGTGCAGCACACCTCCATGCCCAGGTCGGTGACCTCGCGGACCATGTCGAGGACCTGGTCGAACTGGGCGCCGTCGCGGGCCGAGCGCCAGGCCGCCCCGAGGCAGACCCGGCTCACCCCGGCGTCCTGGGCCCGGCGGGCGATCTCCACCACCTCGGCCCTGGGCAGCATCGGCGAGGCGTCGATCCCGGTCTGGTACCGGGCCGACTGGGCGCAGTAGGAGCAATCCTCCGGACAACCCCCGGTCTTGATCGAGATCAGCTTGCTGACCTGCATCTCGCGGGGGTCGTGGTGTTGGCGATGGATGGCCGCGGCGCGGAAGACCAGTTCCAGGAGGGGTTCGTCGTGGATCGCCTGCAGCTCGGGGAGGGTCCAGTCGTGGCGGATGGCGGTGCTCATTCGTCGGTTCCCGGAAGCGCCCGGGGCGGCCCCCACCATGCGCCACGCCCGGGCCGGTTGTAAACCGGGGATCGGCCGATGGTTGACCGCGCGGCTCAGCCGGCACCATGCCGTCGGGCATGGGTCCGGCTCAGTACCGGCAGGTCAGGCCGAGGCGGACATACGGGGCGCCGTCGCCGTTGAACTGGAGGCGGCGTTCGTCGACCACGAACCGCCGGTCGATCACCCATCCGGCGCCGGCCTCGAGGCGCCAGCGGTCGGTCAGCTGCCGGAAGACCCCGATGCCCGCCCGGATCTCCCGGTAGCTCATGTTCACGTCGTCCAGGTCGGGGCGGCCGCGGCGGGTGCCGGAGTCGTCGCCCAGCTGGTAGGCCCCGCCGACGATCTCGCCGCCGGCGGTCAGCGTCCATCCCTCGGTGGGGACGAACTCGATGCGGGGCCGGGGAAGGATCAGGGAGAGCGTCCAGCGTTCGGCGAAGCGCCACCGGACGCCCGGACCGCCGATCAGCAGGACGTCGCGCCGGGCGTCGAGGCTGACCTGGAGGACGAGGAGCAGGTCGGGATTCACCGAGTAGGTGAGCCCGGCGAGGACCGGGGCATTGAAGGACTCCGAGGTCATGCTCTCGAAGTCCGTGTAGATCCCGGGCGAGACCTCGGCGATGAACGCGAGCCGGTCGGTCCAGCGCCAGTTGATGCCGAGCGGAACGGAGAGGGCGTAGAGCCCGTCGGGAAGCGGGCCGCCGGAGACACCCCCGAAGTGGAGCGTCTGCAGGTCGAGTCCCAGGCTCCAGTTCATGTTCCCGCCGGGGATGAACGTGGCGGTGTACCGGAACCGGCCGTGGGTGGTGTCGATGTCGCCCAGGGAATTGCCCCGCTCGTGGATGGCCGATCCGGCGGCGTAGCCGCCGGAGAACTCGGCCTCGCCGCGGAACCTCGAGTCGTCGGCCGGGTCGAACGCGGCCGCCCGACGGTCGACCGTGGGCGGCGGCGTGCCGGCGGTCTGCGCCCGGGCCGACGGTCCGGCGCCGGACACGAGGAGGAAGGCGGCAAGCGCCCAGGGCGCCGCGGGAAGGATGGAGTGGCCTGTCACGGGCGCGAACGCTGCTTCCGGTCGGGCCCGCCCGCAAGTGCCGAGACGCCGGTCAGACGTCGCACTGCTCCACAGCCGACCGCAGGCTGGCCACCGGGTCGCCGGTGGGGATGAACTCGTGTCCGACGTACCCCGCGTACCCGGACTCGGCCAGGGCCCGCAGGATGGGCGGGTGGTTGAGTTCCTGCCGGTCGTCCAGCTCGTTCCGTCCCGGGACGCCCGCGGTGTGGACATGGCCGATCCACGGGGCGTGCTGGCGGATCCGGGTGATCACGTCGCCGTGCATGATCTGCACGTGGTAGATGTCGAAGAGCACCTTCAGCCGCGGCGAGCCCACCTCGCGGCAGATGTCCACGGTGAGGTCGATGTCGTCGCAAAAGTAGTCGGGGTGTCCCTTCATCTCGACGTCCACCCGGGAATTCAGCATCTCCAGGCACAGCGTGACCCCCCGGGCCTCGGCGTGGCCGACGATGCGACGAAGGCCGTCGACCATGTTGCGGCGCCCGTCGGCCGTGGAGAGTCCGCGTCGGAACCCCGAGAAGGTGATGACCGACGGCACGCCGGCGGCGGCGGCGGCATCGATCGCGCGGCGGAGGAAGTCGATGCATTCGTCGTGTTCCTCGCGGTGGGCGAATCCCCGGGCGAATCCATGGCTGCCGGCGAGGGCGCAGGTGAGTCCCAGTCCGCGGAGCAGGGGCCAGTGCTCGGGGGCGACCAGTTCGACCGACGCCATGCCGAGGCGCGAGGCGGTCTCGGCCAGCTCCGGCACCGTCATCGGCCGGAAGCACCAGTGGACGACCGACTGCCGGATGCGTCCGCGTCGGGTGACGGTGGGGGGCAGGGTGGCGCCGACGCCGGGGAGTGCCAGCGGGAGGGCGGCGGTGCCGGCGGCGAGGAACTGTCGGCGGGGCAGGGGCGGCATGGCCCGGAGGCTGCGCGGGTTGTCCGGTCCGTTCAATCCCGGACGCGACGGTGTCGGAAGAGGCCAAGGGCGGAGGGCTGAAGCTGGCGGCGGATGGTGAATCCGCCGGGCTTGGGAGCTGGGGGCACGGCGGCCTATCGGCCTCCGCCACGAACGCGCCGGGTGGCGGCGGATGATGAATCCGCCGGGCTTGGGAGCTGGGGGCACGGCGGCCTACCGGCCTCCGCCACGAATGCGCCGGGTGGCGGCGGATGGTGAATCCGTCGGGCTTGGGAGCGTGGGGGCACGGCGGCCTATCGGCCTCCGCCACGAACGCGCCGGGTGGCGGCGGATGGTGAATCCGCCGGGCTTGGGAGCTGGGGGCACGGCGGCCTATCGGCCTCCGCCACGAACGCGCCGAGTAGCTGCGGATGGTGAATCCGCCGGGCTTTGGGGGCTTGGGGGTACGGCGGCCTATCGGCCTCCGCCACGAATGCGCCGGGTGGCGGCGGATGATGGATCCGCCGGGCTTGGGGGTTGGGGGGCACGGCGGCCTACCGGCCTCCGCCACGAATGCGTGGGGTGGGGAATTCTCCCGCCGGGTCCGCGCTTGGCACGTTTTGAGGCGTTCCGGTACGGTCCGCCCCGATGAAGTTCACCCGCCTCGGCGTCGCCGTGCTGCTGACCCTTGCCGCACTGGCGCGGGCGGCGGATCCGGAGCCGCCGGCCGGACCGGAGATCTCCGCCGCCGACGGCACGGGCGAGCTGGAGATCGACACCCTGACCGGCACGGCGACGGCTTCCAACGGCGTGGTGATCCGGCACGAGGGGGCCACCTTGACCGCGCGCAAGGTGACCCTGAGCCGGGACCTGGGGGAGGTGCTGGCCGAGGGCGACGTGGTGCTGGTCTCCGGGGAGGGGGACGATGCCCAGGTGGTGAAGGGCGAGACGATCCGGTACCAGTTCGCCACCCGCCAGATCCGGGCGGGCGACGTCCGGCTCGGCCAGGCGCCCTTCTTTGCGTCGGTGCCGCTGCTGGAAGGTTCCTCCGAATCCCAGGCCTACTCGGCGACCGGCGGCTGGTTCACCACGGACGACCTCGCGGAGCCGGGTTTCCGGATCAAGGCCCGCTCGCTCGTGGTCGAGCCCGGGGAACGCATCACGGCCCGCGGGGCGACGTTCTATGTCCGGGACGTGCCGGTCTTCCACTGGCCGGTGTATTCCAAGAGCCTCCGGTCCCATTCCAACTTCTGGACCGTGTCCCCGGGATACCGGAGCGTGTTCGGGGCGTTTGCCGAGGCCACCTACCATTGGCAGGCGCGGACGAACGCCCTGGTCACCCTCGACCTCGACACCCGCACCGAGCGAGGGTTCGCCGGCGGGCCCGGGGTGGAGTACGACCTCGGCCGCTGGGGCAAGGGCGGCGGGAGGCTGTACTACGCGGACGACTGGGATCCCTACACCACCGCCCTCGGGCAGCCGGTGGTGGAGGACCGGCGGATGGTCAGCCTGCGGCACAGCCTGACCAACGCCACCGGGTTCTCCTTCAAGGCACGCTTCGAGGAGCAGAACGATCCCCTGATCCGCCGAGATTTCTTCGAGTACGAGTTCCGTCGGGACCTCCAGCCGCGGACGTTCGTCGAGGCCAACCAGGCGTGGTCCGACTGGACCCTCGACGCCCTGGTGCAGCCGCAGGTCAACGACTTCTTCCAGACCGTCGAGCGGCTGCCCGACCTCAAGCTCACCGGGCTGCGGCAGCAGATCGGGGCGATCCCGGTGTACTACGAGAGCGAGTCCTCCGTGGCCTACCTGCGGTTCCGTCCGGGCCTGCTCGGCGGCACCACCAACTACGCCGGGCTGCGGACCGACACCTACCACCAGTTGGTGGCGCCCCGGACGTTCTTCGGGTGGCTGAACTTCCTGCCGCGGGTCGGCGGGCGCTACACCTACTACGGGGATCCGGAGGGGGACGATCCGGTCGGGCGGGACCAGGCCCGCTGGCTGTTCAACACCGGGGCCGAGTTCACGGCGAAGGCGTCCCGCACCTGGTCGGGCGCCACGAACCGGGTGCTCGAGGTCAGCGGCCTCCGGCACATCGTCCAGCCGTCCATCAACTACGTCTTCGTGCCGGCACCCGACGTCCGGCCGATGCGGATCCCGCAGTACGACTTCGAGTACCTCACCCCCCGGCTGCTGCCGGTGGAGTTTCCGGACTACAACGCCGTCGACTCGATCGACACCCGCAACGTGATCCGCTGGACGCTGCGGAACCGGCTGCAGACACGTCGGGTGGACGGCGTGGAGGACCTGGTGAACTGGGCGGTCTACACCGACTGGAGGCTGGATCCGCGGGCGGGGCAGACGACGTTCCCGGACCTCTATTCCGACCTGGACTTCGCCCCGCGTTCCTGGCTGCTGCTCAATTCGCAGATCCGGTACGACATCCACGGGACCCAATGGCGGGAGGCGAACCATCGGCTGACGATCCAGCCCGGTGACGTCTGGAGCTGGACGTTGGGTCACCGGTATCTGGAGAACTCGCCGGCGACCTACGGGCCGGGGAACAACCTGATCTACAGCAGCCTCTACTATCGCCTGAACGAGAACTGGGGATTCCGGGCGAGCCACCTGTTCGAGGCCCGGGACGGGATGCTCGAGGAGCAGCACTACGCGGTCTATCGGGACCTGCGCAGCTGGACGGCGGCGCTCGGCTTGCGGATCCGGGACAACCGGCAGGCGTTCGACGACTGGGCCATCGTGTTCAGCATCCAGCTCAAGGCCTTCCCGAGCTGGCGGTTGAACGACGACCGGGATGTCCCCGAACGGATCTTCGGGGGGTAGGCCGGGCGGCGGTCGATGTGCGATGCGGGAATTCCTGAACCACCGGGCCCATCTGGGCGGCCTGCGGCAGCTGGCCGTGTGGCTGCTCCTCGTGCTGCCGGTGGCGGTCCTGTCCGGTTCGGCCAGCGCCCTGTTCCTGTGGGCGTTGGACCGCGTCACCACGCTGCGCCTCGACCATCCGTGGCTGGTCTGGTTCCTGCCCCTCGCCGGCGTCCCGATCGTGTGGTTGTACCAGCGTGACGGCGGCCGGTCCGAACGCGGGACCAACCTGGTCCTCGACGAGATCCACGAGCCGGGCGGGGGGGTGCCGCTGCGGATGGCCCCCCTGGTCCTCGCCACGACCCTGCTGACCCACCTGTTCGGCGGATCGGCCGGCCGCGAGGGAACCGCGGTGCAGATGGGCGGGGGACTGGCCGGCGGGTTCATCGGGGTGTTCCGGGTCCCGACGGCCCACCGCAGGATGCTGCTGATGGCCGGGGTGGCGGCGGGGTTCGGTTCGGTGTTCGGGACGCCGCTGGCCGGGGCGGTGTTCGCGATGGAGGTGCTGGCGGCGGGCCGGATCCGGTACGAGGGACTCGTCCCCTGCCTGGTGGCCGCCCTGGTCGGCGACCTCGCCTGCACCGCCTGGGGGGTGGGCCACACGGCGTACCCCGTCGACGTGGTGGTCCCGTCGGCCCGTTTCGGGTTCGGGCACATGGACCTCCTGCTGCTGGCGAAGGCCGCCGTGGCGGGCATCGCGTTCGGCCTGGCCGCGCTGCTGTTCGTCGAGGTCACCCACGGGCTGCAGCGCCAGTTCCGGGCCCGGATCACCCGGCCCTGGCTGCGTCCGGTCGTGGGCGGGGCGGTGGTGGTGGGACTGGCCCTCCTGCTGGGCACGCGCTCCTACCTCGGACTGGGGGTGGCCAGTCCCGACCCGGCCGATGTGACCGTCCTGTCGTGCTTCGAGTCCGGCGGGGCGACGCCGTGGAGCTGGCTGTGGAAGCTGGTGTTCACGGCCGTGACGTTGTCCTGCGGGTTCAAGGGCGGGGAGGTGACCCCCCTGTTCTTCATTGGCGCGGCGCTGGGCAACCTGCTGGGCGGCCTGCTCGGGGTGCCGGTCGACCTGATGGCGGCGATGGGATTCGTGGCCGTGTTCGCCGGGGCCAGCAACACCCCGCTCGCCTGCACGCTGATGGGCATCGAGCTGTTCGGTTCCGAACACGCGCCCTATCTCGCGGTGGCGTGTTTTGTCGCCTACCAGTTCAGCGGCCACGCCGGGATCTATGCCGCCCAGCGCCGGGATGTCCCCAAGATCCCCGGCCGGGACCTGCCGTCGGACGGGCCGCCCGGAGGCGGGGGCGGCGCGCCGTCATCGACCCTGCGGGAGGGCGGGTGAGGTGCGGGGCCGTCGGCAGGACGGCTACTCGTACCGGAGGGACTCGATCGGATCCAGGTGGGCCGCCTTCCATGCCGGGTACATCCCGAAGAGGAGCCCGACCGCCGAGCAGATGGCGAAGCCGAGGGCGACCCAGTCGAGGGGGACGACGGGGGGGGACTTGGTGGCCAGGGCGACGAGGTTGCCGGTGCCGATCCCGAGGACGATCCCGAGCACGCCACCGAGTTGCGAGAGGACCACCGCCTCGGCCATGAACTGGAGGAGGATGCTGCGGCGGCGGGCGCCGATGGCGCGTCGGATCCCGATCTCCCGGGTCCGTTCGGTGACGCTCACCAGCATGATGTTCATGATGCCGATGCCGGCGGCCACGAGGGCGATGCTGGCGATGACGGCCGATCCCGCGCGGAGTCCGGCGGTCAGGGTGCGGAACTGGCCGACGAGGGAGTCGTTCGACACGATCTCGAAGTCGTCGTCCTCGCCCGGGGGCACCTTGCGGATCGCCCGGAGCGATCCCCGCACCTGTTCGACCGTGGCGGGGAACCGGGCCTCGTCGGGCGCCTGGACCTGGATGCTGATCGACCGTTCCCGGCCGTAGCGGTCGAGCCCGGTGGTGATGGGGATGGCGAGGAAGTTGTCCTGGCTCTGGCCGAAGATGGCGCCCTTGGGCTCGAGGACACCCACCACGGTGTAGCCGACCCCGTTGAACTTCACCGTGTCGCCGAGGGCGTTGCCGAAGGGGAACAGGCGGGTGGCGAGGTCCGCCCCCAGCACGCACACGCTGCGGGAGGCGTCGTCGTCGGGCGCCGCCAGGGCGCGACCCTCGGCCACGTCCCAGTTCCGGGTGACGAACGTCTCGGGCGAGGCGGCGACCAGCCGGATGTTGGGGTTGGTGCGGGCGAAGCGCGACCGGGCCTCGCCCGTGTCCAGCTCCGCCACCGCGCTCACCGCCGTCGGGAGGGTGACCCGGTCCGCCAGCCGGTGGGCGTCGGCGAGGAAGAACCGGCGCCGGCGGGCATACTTCCGCCACACCTCGGGATCCCCCTCCACCTGGATGGCGGGCCAGCGCTGGATCTGGAAGGTGTGGGCCCCCAGCTGGGTCATCTGCCGCTCGAGGGTCGACTGCAGGACCCGGATGGCGGTCATTGTGAGGATGATGGAGAACACGCCCACCAGGACCCCGAGGAGGGTGAGGAGGGACCGGACCAGGTGGCTGCGGACCGCGGTCAGGGCCAGGGCGATGTTCTCGCGGAGTTCGCGGAGGAGGCGCATGGTCATTCCGAGCGGAGGGCGTCGACCGGGTTCATCCGGGCGGCGCGCCAGGCGGGGATGAAGCCGGCGATGATCCCGGTGAGGACCGACACGGCGAGGGCGAGGGCGACGATCCACCACGACATTTGCGCAGCGAATCCCGTGTAGCGGTCGATGGCGAGGGTGGCGGGCCAGGCGATGCCGAGGCCGAGCAGGCCGGCGCCGAGGGTGATCAGGGCGGCTTCGAGGAGGAACTGCAGGAGGATGGTGCGGCGCTTGGCGCCGAGGGCCTTCCGGACGCCGATCTCCCGGGTGCGCTCGGCGACGCTCACGAGCATGATGTTCATGATCCCGATCCCCCCGACGAAGAGCGAAAGGCCGGTGAGGAACAGTCCCACCAGGCCGATGGTCCCGCCGAAGGCGAGGAAGAACCGGAGGAAGGCGTCCTGCTGGTTGATGGCGAAGTCGTCGGGGGCGCCCGGGTCCACCCGTCGCAGCCGGCGCATCAGGCCGCGGACCTCCTCGATGCAGTCCGGCAGCTCCGCCTGGCTCCGGGCCTTCACCGCCAGGACGTAGTCGTCCTGCGTCTGGAAGTCCTGGCGGAAGCGGGTGACGGGGACCACCACCTGGTTGTCCTGGTTCCAGCCGCCGAGGAAGCTGCCCATCTTCTCGATCACGCCCACCACCTCGTAGCGCAGGTCGTTGATCCGCACCTGGGCGCCGATCGGGTCCTCGTGCGGGAAGAAGCCCTCGGCGAGGTAGCTTCCGAGGACGCAGACCCGGCGGCCGGACGCCACCTCGCCCGCGGTGAACCAGCGTCCGGTGGAGAGGGACAGGCCGCGGATCACCAGGCTCTGGTCGGTGTTGCCGGCGATCCAGACCCCGGCCGCCTTGCGGCGGTTGTAGATCACGGTGCCGTTGCCGTCGGCCTGGGGGGCGGCGGCGACCGCGGTGCGGAGCGACGCGGCGGCCTCGGTGGCCTGGGCGAGGGTGATCGGGCGCCGGTTGCGGAACGTCCGCCAGTCCTCGAAGGACATCCACGGAAAACGCGCCACGTACAGAACGTCGGCCCCGAGGCTGGAGATGCTCTGCTTGAACGCGATGTTGATCCCGTTCATGGCCGTGCCCATGAGGGTGACGGTGACGATGCCGATCACCACGCCGAGGGTGGTGAGGCCCGACCGGAGCTTGTTGGCGCGGAGCGCGGCGAGGGCGATCCGGCCGGACTCGCGCAGTTCGGCCGCAGGGCTCATGCGGTCTGCCCGATCGCGGGCGGTGCGTCCGGCACGGCGCGGACCGGGCGTTCGTCGGACGCGATCAGCCCGTCGCGGATCCGCAGGATCCGGCGGGCGTGCCGGGCCACGTCCTCCTCGTGGGTGACGACGATGATGGTGTTGCCCCGGCCCGCGAGGGCCTCGAACAGGGCGAGGATCTCGACGCCGGTCCGGGAGTCGAGGTTCCCGGTGGGCTCGTCGGCCAGTATGATCGAAGGCCGGTTGACCAGGGCCCGGGCGATCGCCACCCGCTGGCGCTGTCCGCCGGACATCTCGTTGGGACGGTGGTGGGCCCGGTCGCCCAGCCCGACGCTGACCAGCGCCTCGCGGGCCCGTTCCCGGCGCTCCGGCCTCGGGATTCCGGCATAGATCAGCGGCAGCTCCACGTTGTGGAGCGCATCGGACCGCGGCAGCAGGTTGAAGCTCTGGAAGACGAAGCCGATCTCCTGGTTGCGGATGTCCGCCAGCTCGTTGTCGGACATGCCGGCCACGTCCTTCCCGTTCAGCTCGTAGCGTCCCGAGCTGGGGGAATCGAGGCAGCCGAGCAGGTTCATCAGCGTGGACTTGCCCGATCCCGACGGGCCCATGATGGCGATGTACTCGCCGCGCTCGATCGCGAGGGAGACGTCGCGCAGGGCGTGGACCGTCTCCGAGCCCATGACATAGCGCCGGGCGAGGTTCTGCAGACGGATGAGCGGCATGGCGGGGTCAGCGGTCCGCCCCCCCGAAGCGCGGGAGGAACCGCGACGGCGGGTTGGTCCGGGTGGTGGCCTGGCGTCCGTCGGAGAGATCCTTGGAGATGGCGCGGAACGGTCCGGTCACGACCTCGTCCCCCTCGGCCACTCCGGAGAGGATCTCGTAGTGGTTGTCGTCGCTGATTCCCCGACCGACCGGCCGCTGCCGGACCTGGTCGCCCTCGAGCACGAACACCACCTCCTGGGCCTTGGCACGTTCCTTCGGACGCCGGTCGTCCACCAGGGCGAACTCTGGGGCGTCGTCCTTCTTCGGCTTGGGTGTCGCCTCGGCCGGGCCGGGGGCCGCGCCCTGCGGGAGGCGGGTGGTCACGCTCTGGATCGGCACGGTCAGGACGTTGGTCCGGTACCGGGTCTCGATCTCCGCGGTGACGCTCATCCCCGGGAGGAAGGGTTCCTTGTCCTCGATGTGGATCCGCACCTCGAACTTGGTCGCCTCCTGCTGGCTGCCGGCTCCCTGGGTCCGGGCCGACCGGGCGACCTGGGTGACCCGGCCGCCGAACTTCCGATCCCGGAACGAATCCACCTCGATCCGCGCGCGCTGACCCGGTTCGATCAGGACCACGTCCACTTCCCCCACCTCCACCCGGGCCTCCATCTCGGTCAGGTCGGCGATGGTCATGATCTCCGTGCCGGCCATCATGCCGGTGCCCACGACGCGTTCGCCCGCCTCCGAGTTGAGACGGGACACCGTGCCGTCGATGGGGGCGTGGATGGTGGTCCGGGTGAGGTCCTCCTGGGCGCGGTTGAGGGCCGCCTGGGCCATGGCGACCTGGTGTCCCGCGGCATCGGCCTGGGCCCGGGCCACCTCGAGGGCGGTTCGGAACTCGTCGTACACCGAGGCGCTGACCAGTTTCCGCTCGAACAGTTCCCGGTTCCGTTCGAACTCGGCCTCGGCCTTCCGGGCGTTGGCCTTCGCAGTCACCTCCGAGGCCTGCGCGGAGCGGTGGCTGGCCTCGGCCGACCGCACCCCGGCCTCGTAGAGGTCCCGGCGGATCCGCACCAGGATATCCCCGCGTCGGACCCGGTCACCCTCCTTGACCGGGAGTTCCACGATCTCGCCGCTGACCTCCGGGCTGATCTTCACCTGGGTCACGGGCTGGACACGGCCGGTCGCGGTGACCAGTTCGGTGAGGTTGCGGCGAACCACCTTCTCGACCTGCACCTGGACGGGATTGTCCCGGCGGCAGCCGGGGGCGAAGGCCAGCAGTCCGAGCAGGAGCAGGGTGGAGGCCGGTCCGGGAGGAAGGACCCGGCCGGCACGGGGCAGGAAGTGCGGCGACATGTCGAATGGCGATGGGAACCCTTAGGTCCCGGAGATTGTTTCACAAGGCGGCCAATGCAACCCGATTGTCGTGTCGGGGTACCCGGAGCGGTTCCGGGGGATCCCTCGGCGTCGTTGACCCTTACGGCTGCTGCGGACTAGACCCAGTCCGTGATCCAAGTGAATACCCACGAGGCGAAGACCCGGTTGTCGGCGTTGTTGGCCGCGGTGGGAAACCGTGGGGATCTGCCGGAACCAGAAGCCGGTGGCGGAACTTCGCCACGTCCCGTCGGGGGGAAATGTGCTCCTCCCGGCCCATCCGGATCTTCAGCCGACGGCCATCAGTCCGTTGTTTGATGCGGCGACAGGGGTCTCTTTGGAGGATTGGCCCGAGGACGCCCGATGATCTTTCTCGACACCTGTGTCCTGTACTGGCTCGAGTGCGATCGCGACCCCCGACGCCAACATCGCCCGATACCCGGACGTGGCGGTGATCTGGTGATCCGCCGGCGGAGCAGCGCGGCCGTTACCCGGGACGCCGGGGGTGCCGGAATGGCGCTGGGTCCGGGCATCCCGTCACAAGCTGTCGCGGGGGCATCGGGGAACCCCCGCAAATCGGCCGGATTCCCGGTTCCGGAGGCGGTCGCGCCGCGGCATCCTCCTTGCGGGGCAGAGGTTCCATGAATCTCGACAAGCTGACCATCAAGGCCCAGGAAGCCCTCCAGTCCGCCCAGCAACTCGCCCAGGAGCGTTCCCATCAGCAGCTCGACGGCGAGCATCTGGCCTTGGCGTTGCTGGAGCAGGAGGACGGCTTTGTCCCCCAGGTGCTGCAGAAGCTGGGGGTGCCGTCCGGACGGGTCACAGCGGAGCTGGACGCCGAGCTGGGCCGACGCGCCCGCACCCAGGGGGCTTCCCAGGTGTATCCCAGCCAGGATCTCCAGAACGCGCTGACGGCCGCCGCCGCCGAGGCCCGCAAGCTCAAGGACGAATACGTCTCCACCGAGCACCTCCTCCTCGGCCTGCTGGAGAAGGGCGGCACCTCGCTCCGTCGGATCTGGGAGCGCCACGGCCTCGACCGCGCGCGCGTCCTCAAGGCCCTGGCCGACCTGCGGGGCAACCAGCGGGTGACCGACCAGAACCCGGAGGAGAAGTTCCAGGCGCTGGAGAAGTACGGTCGCGACCTGACCGCCATGGCCCGGGAGGGCCGGATCGATCCGGTGATCGGCCGCGACGACGAGATCCGTCGGGTGATGCAGGTGCTGACGCGCCGGACCAAGAACAACCCGGTCCTGATCGGCGAACCCGGCGTGGGCAAGACGGCCATCGTGGAGGGGATCGCCCGTCGGATCGTCGACGGGGACGTGCCCGAGTCCCTGAAGCAGAAGCAGGTGATCGCCCTGGACCTCGGGGCAATGATTGCCGGGGCGAAGTATCGCGGCGAGTTCGAGGACCGCCTGAAGGCCTTCCTCAAGGAGGTCACGGCGAGCGAGGGGCGGATCATCCTGTTCATCGACGAGCTGCACACGATCGTCGGCGCGGGGAAGGCCGAGGGGGCGGCCGACGCGGCGAACATGCTCAAGCCGCAGCTGGCCCGGGGTGAACTGCGCTGCATCGGGGCCACCACGCTCGACGAGTACCGCAAGTACATCGAGAAGGACCCCGCCCTCGAGCGGCGGTTCCAGCCGGTGCTGGTGGCGGAGCCCTCGGTGGAGAACACCGTGGCCATCCTCCGCGGACTCAAGGAGCGCTACGAGACCCACCACGGGGTGCGGATCCAGGACAGCGCCCTCGTCGCCGCCGCCCAGCTTTCCCACCGCTACATCAGCGACCGGTTCCTTCCCGACAAGGCGGTCGACCTGGTGGATGAGGCCGCATCGCGGCTGAAGATGGAGCTGGATTCCAAGCCGACCGAGATCGACCGGCTCGACCGGCAGGTCCTGCAGCTGGAGATCGAGCGCACGGCCCTGGCCAAGGAGAAGGACGACGCGAGCCGGGAGCGGCTGCGGCGGCTGGAGGAGGACCTGGCCAACCTCAAGGAGCGTCAGACCGGGCTCAACGCCCAGTGGCAGAACGAGAAGGCGGCGCTGGATGCCGTCAGCGTGGTGAACGCCCGACTCGAGGCGGCCCGCCAGGAGCTCGAGGCGGCCCGCCGCCAGGGCAACCTGGGACGCGCGGCGGAGATCCAGTACGGGAGCATTCCCGACCTGGAGGCGAAGCTGGCCGGGGCGGAGAAGGCCTTGGGATCGGTGCCGGGCGGGCAGCGCCTGCTGTCACAGGAGGTCACCGAGGAGGACGTGGCCCGGGTGGTCGCCGCCTGGACCGGGATCCCCGTGACCCGGATGCTCGAGGGCGAACGCGAGAAGCTTGTCCGCATGGAGGAACGCCTCGGCGAGCGGGTCATCGGCCAGAAGGAGGCGGTGCGCGCGGTGTCGGACGCCGTCCGGCGCGCCCGGTCGGGTCTCCAGGACCCGAACCGCCCGATCGGTTCCTTCATCTTCCTAGGCCCCACCGGCGTGGGGAAGACCGAGCTGGCCCGGGCCCTGGCCGGGTTCCTGTTCGACGACGAGCAGGCCATGGTGCGGATCGACATGTCCGAGTACATGGAGAAGCACACCGTCGCCCGCCTGATCGGCGCCCCTCCCGGCTATGTGGGACATGAGGAGGGCGGCCAGCTCACCGAGGCGGTCCGGCGACGCCCCTACGCGGTGGTGCTGTTCGACGAGATCGAGAAGGCCCATCCCGACGTGTTCAACGTCCTGCTCCAGGTCCTCGACGACGGGCGCCTGACCGACGGCCAGGGCCGCACGGTGGACTTCAAGAACGTGGTGGTGATCATGACGTCGAACATCGGGTCGCCGATCATCCAGGAGTACTTCCTCGACGGCCGGACCACGGTTGGTGCGCGGGAGGCGATGGAGGACAAGGTCCGGGCCGAGTTGAAGCGGCACTTCCGTCCGGAGTTCCTGAACCGCGTGGACGACACGATCATCTTCCACAGCCTCGACGAGGCGGAGCTCGCCCGGATCGTGGACCTGCAGCTCGAGCGGCTGGCCGCACGGCTGGAGGGGCAGCACCTGACGTTGGAAGTCGATGAAGGCGCCCGGAAGTTCCTCGCCCGGGAGGGTTATGACCCGCAGTACGGGGCCCGTCCCCTGAAGCGGGCCATCCAGGAGCACCTGCTCAACCCCTTGGCCACCCGGCTGCTGTCGGGCGAGTTCAAGGCCGGTTCCCGGATCCGGGTGGTTGCGGACCGGGACGACCGCCTCGGATTCGAGGCGGCGTGATGCCGGGTCCCGTGCATTCCGACGGGCGGATGCCCCGTCGGAATGCGGGTCGGTCGGGTTGGGCCGGTGGATTCCGGAGGGACCCACAGCGAGGAAATTCCGGAAGGGGAGGCTGCGCCGGCAGGTTGGGGCGGGAGGGCGGGGCGTCCGGCATCGACGCCGGGCGGGAGGATGAGGGCCACCACGGCGGCCGCCACGAGCCCGTACACCAGCATGGGGGTGATGGTCCTGCGCAGGATCGCGCCCTCGGCATTGTGCAGGCCGAGGACGGAGCACACGGCCACGATGTTGTGGATGGCGACCATGTTCCCCATGGCGCCGCCCACCGACTGCAGCGCCAGGAGCGTGGTGCGGTCGAATCCGCGCCGGGCGGCGATGGCATCCTGGATGGGGCCGAAGGTGAGGTTGGAGATGGTGCAGGAGCCGGCGAAGAACGATCCGATCGCGCCGAGGTACGAGGCCAGATAGGGCCACGCGTCGCTGGTCGCCCCGGCGAGGGAGTTCCCGATCCGCATCACGGGTGAGCCCTCACCCCCGACCATCATCAGGCGCACGAACACGAGGGCGCCGAGGAGGGCGGGAAGCGGATGCCGCATGCGGGCGACGGATTCGCGCCATGCCCTCGCCCCGGCCCCCGCCGGGGCGGCCAGCACGTACCACGTCACCACGGAGATCAGGACGAAGGGAATGAGCGAGGGCACATGGAGCAGTGGATGGGTCCAATGCTCCCCGGTGCCGAGGATGCCGCGCAGGCCGAGCACCAGGGACGCGCTGATGGAGAACTGTCCGATGGGACCAAGCGGGAGTGTCCAGGCCGGCGTCGTGGCGGTGAGGAGTTCCCTCAGTCCGAGCTGGGGGATCCGTGTGACGAGCAGCAGGAGCACCGTGCCCCAGAGGGGGAACAGCGCCCGCACGACGGCCCGCGTCGCCGGCGGGGACCCGGTGGATGCCGTCGTATCCTCCCGGGTGAGGCCCACCCGGCGTCGCGCCAGCCACCCGGTGATCACCAGTCCCGCCAGTCCTCCCGCGACGGCGGGAAACTCGTCGTCCACCCTGGCCAGGAGCAGCATCGGCACCACGCTGGCGGCGAGGGACAGGCCGATGAAGACGGCGTTCGCGCGGATTTCCCGCCACTCTAGGAGGATTCGAAACGCCAGGACGGGCACCACGAGTGCCGCGGCACTGTGGACGAGGGCGCTTTTCCATGCCACCGCCGCCGATTCCTCCGGGCTCAGTCCCAGTTGCCCGAAACCGAACCAGGTGGGCGTGCCCACCGCGCCGAAGGACACGGGCACGCTGTTCAGGATGAGGCAGGCCATCGCCACCCGCAGGGCCGGGAAGCCCAGCCCGACCAGCAACGGACCGGCCAGCGCCGCGGGTGTGCCGAAACCGCTCGCCCCCTCGATGAGGAACTGGAACGACCAGCCGATGAGGACCACCTGCGCCACGCGGTTGCCGGAGAGATGGTTCAGCCAGGCCCGGAGGGTCCCGAGGGCGCCGCAGTTCTCCATGGTGCGAAAGAAGAAGATCGCTCCCCAGACGATCGTCACGGGGGTCAATGCCACCAGCAGACCGGCGAGGACAGACGCATGGACCTGCGTCGCGTCGGCGCCAAACCATACGAGCTGGACCCCGTACGTCACCGCCGCCGCCAGCGGCAGGGCCTTGGCCGATGGCATCGGCGACTTCTTGGTCATCAAGAGGATGAGCAGAAGGATCGGTCCGGCGGCGAACAGGAGGTCGGCTTCCATCATGCGTCTACCGTTCTTGGACTCACTTCTCCGGTCCGTGACGCAGCAGGGAGCTCCGCATCTCCATTGAAGCTTGATACGTCGAGTTGGTCGCCGCAACGGCGTTGTATGTCGCGATCACCTCTTGAACCCTCTGCGTGTCTCCCACGGCGATCAGCTCGCCGACGAGTTGCAGCGACGTGCGATGAAAGCGGCTCTCATGACGCGGGCCAAACCTGGCGAGTTCGTAGGTGAGCATGGCTGTCGCGACGATCGATGCCACTCCGAGACCGACACGCGCGGGCATGCCCCAGCGGCGCTCTGCCTGGACCCACAGCGCAAGCAGGGGGATCAGAATGAGAAGGGCTATCTGAACCATGTGTGTCCGTATACGCACTCGGGCGCCTTGCCTCAACGTTGGAAGCGAACGGGCGCCCGGAGGTGACTTCGATCCCCCGGACGGGTAGCGTCCGTCGATGCATCGCAGGTCATCGAGGTCCGTCATCGGCTGGTTGTTCCTTCTCCTCCTCCTGGGCGCCGGATGCCGGTCGCCCAGGCCGGACGTCGCCCCGCCCCTGGACAACGGGGCGAGCGTCAAGCCGGGGATCAACCGGGACTTCCTCGACCCGGCCCTCCAGGTGGACGGCTGGACCGAGCGGTTCGAGCGGGAGGGACGGGAGGTCTATGACCTGCGGGAACGGATCGTCGCGGCCGCCGGCCTGCGTCGCGGGGACGTCGTGGTGGATCTGGGCGCGGGCACCGGTCTGTTCACCCTCCTCCTGGCCCGGGAGGTCGGACCGTCGGGCCGGGTCGATGCCGTCGACATCGCCCCGGTGTTCCTCGCCCACATCCGGCGCCGCGCCGCGGAGGAGGGACTGACGCAGGTGGCGACCGTCCTCGGGGAGGAACGCTCCATCCCGCTGCCCGCCCGCTCGGCCGATGCGGTGTTCCTCTGCGACACCTATCACCACTTCGAGTACCCCGCGGAGATGCTCGCTTCCATCCACCGGGTGCTGAAACCGCGCGGGGAGATCCTGCTGGTCGACTTCAAGCGCATCCCCGGGGTGAGTTCCGACTGGATGCTGGGCCATGTTCGGGCCGGGCAGGAGGTGTTCGAGACCGAGATCCTCGCGGCGGGCTTCCGGAAGGTGGAGGAGTACGACTTCCTCAAGGACAACTACGTGGTGCGGTTCCGCAAGGTCGGACGCTGAGGACCCCATCCCAAGGGGCCCGGGATGGTGGGGGGCGGTGCCTCCCGGCTGCCAGTCAGGCCGGGGGCCCGGGAATCCGTCGCAGGTCCGCGACGCATTCCACGTGCTGGGTCTGGGGGAACATGTCCACCGGCTGGACCTCGCGCAGTTCGTACAGGCCGTCGGCGCAGAGCAGGGACAGGTCGCGGGCGAGCGTTGCCGGATGGCAGCTGACGTAGAGCACCTGGGCCGGGGCGGCCTGCCGGAGGGTGTCGATCGACTGCGGCCGCACCCCCACCCGGGGAGGGTCCAGCAGGACACAGGTCGCATCGGCCGAAAGCCGTTCCAGGATCCCGGGCAGCAGGAGGTCGGTGTCGCCGGAAACATACTCGCCGTTGGTGCGTCCGCGGGCCGCGGCGTTCCGTCGGGCGGCCCGGATCGCCGGGGCGTCGAGTTCGACCCCGACGAAGGATTCCACGGCATCGGCCAACTCCACGCTGAAGAACCCCACCCCGCAGTAGGTGTCGACGAGATGGCGCACCCCGGAATCCGCCAGCCGGCCGCGGACCGCGTCGAGCAGGGCCGGCAGGGCGTGGAAGTTGTTCTGGAAGAACGAATGGTCGGGCACCTCCCAGCCCTCGGGCGGCAGGCGGAGGGTGGTCTTGATCCCGCCCTTGGGCGGGGGGTTCGCCCGCCAGTCGAGCAGGGCCTCGTTGAGCGCCGGTTCGGCGATCGCGCACGACTCGATATCGCAGACCAGCCCGCAATCGTGGCGGATGAACCCGAGGTCGAGCTTCCGCGCGGGGCGGTTCCACTGGGACCGGACGAGGATCCGGTTGCGGTAGCCGTAGGGCGCGGGGCAGGGCAGGACCGGTCGGACGACCGGGTCGGCGAAGCCGCCGATGCGGTGGAACAGGTCGGCGACCTGCTTGTGTTTCCAGCGGAGCTGGGCGGGGTAGTCGATGTGCTGGTACTGGCAGCCGCCGCATTCGCCAAAGTAGCGGCAGGCGGGCTCGACCCGGTCGGGAGCGGGCTCCAGCAGCCGGGTCATCACCCCGCGGGCGAAGCTCCGCTTCACCTCGGTGAGCTTCACCTCCACCCGGTCGCCAGGGCAGGTGAACGGGACGAACACCACGAAGTCGCCGGCCCGACCCACCCCCTCGCCGCCAAAGGCCAGGTCGTGGATCTCCAGACGGAGCCGGTCACCGGCCGCGGGGCGGGACGGGACGGGGGGGGCGGGGACTTCGGACGGCGGTTCCTCGGGGTGGGACATCCTGGAGTGGGGGCGGACGCGACGGGTTTTGGGGTGCGGCGGGAGCTTCGTGCCACCGCGTCGGGACGGGGTGGGCAGATCGGGGAAGGAGCGTGGATCCGGACGTGCCCGACCCCGGAGCGCGGGTCGCGGGCCCCGGATCCGGCGCCCCCTGGCGGGAAGTGGGGCGAGGGGGCGGGGCGGAATGGCATCCACCGTCCCCGCCCCCCGGCCGGCCGGGTCAGAGCTTCTTGATCCGGATGTTGCGGAACATCACCGGGTCGCTGTGGCCGGCGAAGCCGAAATGACCGCGGGCCAGGTCCTTGCCCGGGTGGGGGGTGTTCGCCATGAACTCCTTCACCGTCGAGAGGTCGGCGTCGAGGATCAGGGCCCCGTTCAGTTCCACGCGGATGCGCGATCCCTGGACGGTGACCTCCTGGAAGTTCCACTGGCCGGGGGCGTGCTGATGGCCGCGGGCGGCGGGCACCATGCCGTAGGCCGATCCGTGGGTCTGCCGGGGATCGATGGCGCCCCGGACCTTGTCGTAGTTGTCGTCGAGCACCTGGAGTTCGCACATGCCGGCGTAGGCGGGATCCCCGCTGCCGGGGTAGCGGATGGCGAGGCCGTTGTTGCCGCCCGGGGGGAGCTGGAACTCGAGGCGGACCTTGAAGTCCCCGTACTGCTCCCGGGTGTGGATGGTCCCGCCCTTGCCCGCCTTGCAGCGGATGGCGCCGTCGATGATCTCGTAGTTCTCGAGGGGGCCGGCCCAGCCGGTGAAGTCGCGTCCGTTGAACGCGGTCTCATAGCCGGCGTTGTCGCCGCGGCTGGCGAGGATGCCGTTGGCCTCGGCGGGGGAGATCTCGCGGACGAACACGTTGCGCCAGCGGATCTCGCCGCCGTGGGTCTGGAGCTGGATGGGGCCGCGGACGGGGACCGGCTGCTTGCGGTCGTAGTAGTTCTCCATCAGGGCGTGGTCGACGACCTGCTGGCCGTTGAGCCAGACGCTGACCCGGCTGCCGACCATGAGGATGCGGAACGCGTTCCATTCACCGAAGGGCTTGTCGGCCTTGACGGCGGGATCCTTGCCCGGGGTGCCCGGGGAATTGTTCCACAGGCCGCCCGATCCCTTGTCGGCGCCGATGCTGAACTTCTCCTGCTCGGTCGAGTCCCAGATCTGCACCTGGGGCACGCCCCGCAGGTAGATGCCGGAATCGGCCTTGGGAACCGTGCGGTACTCCACGAGCAACTCGAAGTCGCGGTAGTCCTTCTCGGTGGTCGCGTAGGCGCCGAACCCGTCATTCACCAGTTCGCCGTTCTCGACGTACCAGTGGGCCTTGCCGGTCTTGGGGTTCACCTCGAGCATCGACGCGGTCCACTTGGCGATCTGCGCCGCACGGTCCTCGGGGGACATGGCGAGGAGCTTGCGGTGGTCGAAGGTGTCGCCGCCGCGCCATCCGGCCAGGTCCTTGCCGTTGAAGAGGGGGGTGAAGCCGGGGGGAGGGGCCGACTGGGCGAGGGTGGAGCCGGCCGGGCCGAAAAGCGCCAGGGCCAGCCCGGCGGCCAGGCCCGCGAGGGAACGACGGGAGATCGAAGGGTTCATGGTTGCTGCGCGAGCGTTGTATCCGGGCGGTTTCGACGCAAGGCGCAATCGGCCGGCCGTGCGGGCCGACAGGGGGGCTCGGCGGGAGCCTCGCGCCACCGCCGGGGGAGCGGGACGGTCGACCCTTCGCGCTTCTGTCGGCCGGCCGGGGTGGCTAGGGTCCCGAGAAATGAACGTGTTCCTGTGCCAGTTGGACATCGCCTGGGAGGACAAGGCCGCCAACTTCGCGCGGGTGCGTCGGCTGATCGGCGCGGCGCGGCCGCCCCGCGGCGCCCTGTTCGTCCTGCCCGAGATGTTCGCCACCGGGTTCAGCCGCAACGTGGCCGTCACCCGGCAGGCGTATCCGCCGGAGTCGGAGTATTTCCTGTCCGAACTGACCCGCGACCACGGGGTGCACATCGTGGCCGGGGTGGTGACGCGGGATGCCTCCGGGGCCGACCGGAACGAGGCGGTGATGGTGACGCCGGGGGGGCAGGTGGCGGCCCGCTATGCGAAGATGCGGCCGTTCAGCCTCGCGGGGGAACCGGAGATCCATCAGCCCGGACAGGAGGTCGTGGTGGGGGAGTGGCAGGGATTCCGGGTGGGCCTGTTCGTGTGCTACGACCTGCGGTTTCCGGAGCTGTTCCGGGAGGCGGCACGCCGGGGGGCCAACCTGTTCGTCGTCATCGCCAACTGGCCGGCCCGCCGGCAGCAGCACTGGCTCACCCTGCTGCAGGCCCGGGCCATCGAGAACCAGGCCTACGTGGTGGGGGTGAACCGGTGCGGACGCGACCCGGAGCACGCCTACCCGGGCCGGAGCGTCGTCGTGGATCCCCTCGGGGTGATCATCGCCGATGCCGGGGAGCAGGAGCGGGTGCTGGGAGCCCAGGTGGAGCTGGGGGTGATGCAGGCCTGGCGGCGTGATTTCCCGGCCCTGCGCGACGCCGGCTGGAGCTGACGCCGGTCTTTTTCGTGGCCGGGCGACACCCGCCCGGTACGGTGGCCCGGTGCAGGTCTTGTTCATCGGGGACATTGTCGGGGAGCCGGGACGTCGGGCGGTCCGCTCGGTGCTCCCGAGGCTTCGTCGTGAGCTGGACCTCCAGTTCGTGGTGGCCAACGGGGAGAACTCGGCCGGGGGCAACGGGATCACCCCGGCCATCGCCCAGGAGTTGTTCAACTACGGGGTCGATGTCATCACGACCGGCGACCATGTCTGGGACCAGCGGGAGGTGCTGGGGTTGCTCGATCGCGAGCCGCGGGTGTTGCGTCCCCTGAACTATCCACCGGGGGCCCCGGGCCACGGCAGCGTGCTGTGCCAGAAGGAGAGCCTCCCCCCGGTGGCGGTGGTGAACCTCCAGGGCCGCACCTTCATGCCCCCGCTGGAAAACCCGTTCGTCGCCGCCCGGGCGGAGGTCGACCGGCTCCGCGCGCAGACACCCCTCATCCTCGTGGATTTCCATGCCGAGGCCACGTCGGAGAAGATCGCCATGGGCCGGTTCCTCGACGGGCGGGTGTCGGTCGTCGTGGGCACGCACACCCATGTCCAGACGGCCGACGAGTGGATCCAGCCCAACGGCACCGCCTACCTGACCGACGCGGGGTTCACCGGTCCGCATGACAGTGTCCTGGGCCGGGACGTGGACCCGGTGATCCAGCGGTTCCTGCTGGGCACGCCGCAGCGGTTCTCCGTGGCGTCGGGCCGGGTCCTGTTCCAGGGCTTGACGGTGGAACTCGACATGAACTCCGGGAGGGCCCTTTCCGTGCGGCGTGTCTCGGAGCCGGTCGCCGCGGAGCGTTGAGCGCCGGACGGGGAGGAACGCCATGGCACGTGGAACGCGATCGCAGTGGGATTTCGGCGGCGACCTGTTCCCGGCATCGGCCGGGCGCGAGGTCTGGTCGGTCTCGGACCTGACCGGCCGGGTGAAGCGGCTGCTGGGGGACCGGTTTCCCGCGGTCTGGGTCCGCGGGGAGGTCTCGAACTGGCGCCTCCAGTCATCCGGCCACGCCTATTTCGTCCTCAAGGATGCCGGCGCCCAGCTGGCGTGCGTGCTGTTCCGGGGGGAGTCGGGGGTGGACCGGGCCCTGTTCCGCGACGGGGCGGCCCTGGTGCTGGGCGGGGCGGTCACCGTGTATGAGGCCCGGGGCGCGTACCAGCTCCGGGTGACCGCGGCCGAGGCCGAGGGGCAGGGTGCCTTGCAGGCGGCCTTCGAACGCCTGAAGCGGAAGCTCGATGCGGAGGGATTGTTCGCCCCGGACCGGAAGCGTCCGATCCCGGTCCTGCCCCGCCGAATCGGCGTCGTGACCTCGCCCACCGGCGCGGCCCTGCGCGACGTGCTTCATGTGGTGGCCCGACGCTTCGCCGGACTGGAGATCGTCCTCGCCCCGGTGCGGGTCCAGGGCGCCGGGGCGGCCGCGGAGATCGCCGAGGGGATCCGTCGGCTGAACCGCCACGCCGCGGCGGGCGGCGGACTCGATGCCATCCTGCTGACCCGCGGCGGCGGCAGCCTGGAGGATCTCTGGGCCTTCAACGAGGAGGAGGTGGCCCGTGCCATCGCCGCATCGGACCTGCCCGTGGTCTCGGCCGTGGGCCACGAGATCGACTTCACCATCGCGGATTTCGTCGCCGATCTCCGCGCCGCCACGCCGTCGGCGGGGGCCGAGATCCTCACGGCGGCCGCGGTCCAGGCCCGGGTGCGGGTCGACAGTCTCCGGTCCCGGCTGGGCCGCGAGGCCCATGCGGCGCTCGCCGACGCCCGGGTCGGGGTGGAACGGATCCACGCACGCCTGTCGCGGGTCCATCCCCGGAGGACGGTCGAGGCTCGGGGGCAGGAACTCGACGACCTCACCGTCCGGATGGTCCGCGCGGCGCGCCGTTCGCGACGGGAGCCGTCCGACCGCCTCCGGGTGCTGGTCCGCCGCTGGGTCGCGGCGGCTCCGCGACCGGGCCTGGCCCTGCGGCGACGGGCGCTGGCCGAGCCGACGCGTCGACTGGTCGCCGGGGCCCGGATGGGACTGGAGGCGATGGCGCGGCGGGTGGAACGGGCCGCGGCGGCCCTGGCGCTGCTGTCGCCCCAGGAGGTCCTGGCCCGGGGGTATTCGATCACCTTCGACGCCTCCACCGGTGCCGTGGTGCGCGATGCGGCCGGACTCGCCAGCGGGACGCGTCTCCGGACCCGGCTGGCCCGGGGCGAGCTCGGCAGCGTGGTGACGTCGGTGGTGCCGGCCGGGGCGCCACCCCCGACCCCGGGGTGATCCGGGATCTGCCGGGATGGGCCGGTCCCCGGCATCGCCTTTGCCAACCGCCCGGGAGCTTGCTATCCATGGCGCATGTTCCGACGTGAATGGCTTCTGGTGGGGTTTCTCCTCGGGTCGACGCTCGGCGTCCAGGCGCAGGGCATCACGGCGGTGACACGCCGGACATTCATGGGGGGGGTGATTGGCGGCGGGTTTGGCGCTGGTGGCGTCGGGGGTGGCGTGGGTGGGTCGATTGGCTTGAGCCCGCAGGCGTCCGCGGCGGCGGCGGCGCTGCAACCCGCGGCTCCCGTGCCCCCCGGCCCGGCCGTCGCGAATCCACCGGCCGGCCCGGCCGCCCGGCCGATCGCCACCGCCCGGCCGCCGGAATCGCCCGAGGCCCGGGCCGCGCGGGAATCCGCGGCCGCGGCGGCGGTGCTCGCCTTCCAGCAGGAACAGGCCCGCAAGGGGCTGCCCTCGGCCCAGTTGGCACTCGGACGCCGACATCTCACCGGCGATGGCGTGGAGCGCAACCCAACGCTGGCCCGGGTGTGGCTCGAAGCGGCGGAGCGCAACGGGATGACCGAGGCCCGCGAGTGGCTGGCGGGAATCCCCGCCGATGCCGGGTCACGTGCGGTTGCGCGGGTTGCCGCCACCCCCTGACGGGACGAATCCCTCCCCGGGGTCGACCCATCCCGGATCCCGGCCTCCCGCAGCGTGACCTCCCAGATTCCCGTCCCTTGGCCTCCCGCACCCCCGGCATCGTCGGCGCGCGGGGCGTTGGGCTGGGCCCTGCTGGTGTCCCTGCTGCTGCACCTGGTGGCGGCCGTCAGCCTGACGGTGCTGCGCTCGGCGGCCCGGAACCATCCGGACTGGCTGCCTGAAGCCCTCGTGGCCGCCCTCACTCCCCCCGTCCCCGCCGAGCCGGCCCGTCCGGAGGCCGAGCCGTCGGAAGAGATCGAGCTGCCGCTGGAGTTCATCGAGGTGGACCCGGCCCTGGCCACGGCGGAACCGCCCCCGGAAAGCCGCCTCTACTCCACCGCCAACACCCGGGCTGCCAATCCGAATCCCCCCAAGGCCGGGGAGCGGAACCCCTTTGTGGACGGTTGGGACGAGGAGGAACGCCGGACCTTCCGCGTGGAGCGGGCCACGGTTGAGCCGCCGGTGCCCGCCACGGCGCGGGCGGAGCTGGAACCCGTCCGGGAGCCCCAGGTGAAGCCGCTGCCGGCTCCGGCCGATCCGCCGCGGGTCGAGCGTCCGGCACGGGAGGCGGTGGAGGCGCAGCCTGCCGGTGGACTGACCGGCGGGGAGACGCAGCTTGCCCGGGTCGAGCCCAACCCGGTCGTTCCCCAGCCCCAGCCGGCCCGTCCCGCCCAGCCGGCCGAGCCGCCCCAGGTGGCCGTCCAGCGCCCGCCCGTGAGCGCGCCCGCCCCCGAGGTGCCGCCCCGCCGGAACCGGTCCGTCCGCGAGGCCCGTGAGTCGCGCGGCCTGCTCGTGGGGGAGAAGATGAAGCAGGACGGTGGGGTCGACCGCTTCCAGTTGGAGTCGTCGCTCGACGTCCGGTCCTCGCCCTTTGCCGACTACGACCGCCAGTTCATCTACGCGGTGCAGCAGCGTTGGTATCAGCTGCTCGATGAGCACCACTACTCCCTCGACCGGTCCGGGAAGGTCATCCTGAAGTTCCGGCTGCAGTCCGACGGGACGATCGCCGAGATGACCCAGGTCCGGTCGGATGTCGGGGAGATCTGGGCCTTCGTGTGCGAGAGTGCGGTGCTCACGCCCTCGCCGTATGCCCGGTGGCCGTCGGAGATGCGGCGCCTGATCGGGGCCGACTTCCGGGAGGTGACGTTCACCTTCCGCTACTACTGACCATTGAGGGCTTTGCCCGGCGGCGGCCGGGGCTATGGTCGGCGGCGTTCGAGATTACGTATGCGAGAGTGGATGCAAGACGGAGGGGTTTTCACATGGCTCCTGCTGGTGCTGTCGGTGGTGGCCGTGGGATTCATCCTGGAACGGGCCTGGAGCCTGCGCCGGAGCGGGATCCTGCCGCCCGACCTGATCGGCCGGCTGGACACCGCCACGCCGGAGGCCCTCCGCGCGGCCTGTGCCGGGAGCCCCTCGGCGCTGGGCCGGTTGATCCTCTCGGTGGTGGACCACCTGCCGTTCCCGAAGGCGGAGAACCAGTCGGCCCTCGAGGTCCAGGCACGCCGGGAGGTGATGGAGATGGAACGGGGCCTGGTGATCCTCGAGATCATCGTCGGCATCGCCCCGCTCCTCGGGCTGGTGGGGACGGTCTACGGGATCATCCCGCTCTTCGGGGATTTCGGTCGTGCGGTGGGAGGTGACAACACCCTGCTGGCGAAGGGGATCGGGGCTGCGTTGAACAAGACGCTTCTCGGGTTGATGGTGGCCATCCCCTCGCTGGTGGCGTGGAGCTGGTTCAACAAGCGGGTCGAGGCCCTGGCGGTGGAGCTGGAGACCCATTGCGACCGGCTCCTGCGCCGCCATTACCTCCGCGGGCCCGGTGCGGGGAACCCGTTGCCATGAGCTTCTACCCGCGTCGGCGTCGCACCGCGCCGCCGATCATCATCATCTCCCTGATCGACGTGCTCATCGTGATGCTCACGTTCATCATGGTGACCACCACCTACCGCAGCCAGCCGAGCGTGCGGCTGGCCCTGCCGGATGTCGGGGACGGACTCCGCGAAGGGGCGACCGAGTCCCGGCCGCCGCTGGTGGTGACGATTCCGCCGGGCGATGCGGCGTACTTCATCGGGACCCGGGAGGTGGATGCCGACCTCCTCGGGCGTGAGCTGCGCGACCGGGCGGCGGCGGATCCGCAGCTGCAGCTGGTGCTCCGGGCGGACCGCGAAGCGAGCTGGGAGCGGGTGGCGCGGGCGCTCAAGCTCGCGCGCGAGGCGCAGATCCAGTCGGTCCGTGCCGTGACCCAGGCCGCCGGCCCCGCCCGTTGAGGTGCCGCCCCGCCGCGCCGGTCAGGGACCCGTCCGCAGCGAGACGATCCGTCCCTTGGCCATGCGCTTGACCGTGAACTGGAGTTCGGCCTCCCCGCGGGTGAGCCGCTCGAAGTCGGCCACGTCGCGGACGGCCTCGCCGCCCACGTGGGTGATGACCTCGAACGGTTTGAGCCCGGCCACGCTGGCCCGGCTTCCGGGAACAAGGTTGGAGACCACCACCCCGGGTTCCTCCGCGTTGCGCTGCATGTAGCGGCGCACCTCGTAGGTCAGGTCGCGCACCGTCAGTCCCAGCGGTTCCGACGTGTGGCGCGGTGCCGATTCGTAGTCGACCGGTCCGGGCTCGACCGTGAACGACTCCTCCCGCACCACGCCGTCGACAATGTACGCCAGCCGGTAGCGGGTGCCGAAGCCGAGGTCGGTGAGGAGGCGGACAAACCCGTTGGCCACCGGCGCCCAGGGGGTCGGCAGCCGGTCGAAGAACTGGTCGCGGATGTCGTCGAGGCGGTCCCACGGAAACGGCTGGGCGCGCATCCCGTCCTCCTCGACCTGCACCTCGAGCGGCACGGG
This sequence comes from uncultured Verrucomicrobiota bacterium, assembly GCA_964525755.1. Taxonomy (GTDB): domain Bacteria; phylum Verrucomicrobiota; class Verrucomicrobiia; order Limisphaerales; family UBA9464; genus UBA6176. The sequence goes on along the minus strand of CAZGIK010000034.1, from coordinate 4,617 downwards.
GACGCGTTCGGCCGTGAAGCGGAGGAGGATGGCCCCGGGGCGGATCCCGGCGCGGGCGGCGGGGGATTCCGGGTGGACGTACGTGACCAGGGCGCCGGACTCGCCGTCCCGGGTGAGGGCGGAAACCCCGTTGGCGCGGGCCAGGTCGCGGCTGAGGGGCTGGAGCTCCGTTCCCAGCCAGGCCACACGGTCCTCGTCGGCCTCGGACCGCGGCACGTTGGCCGGATCGGCGGAGGCGGGCAGGTCGCGGAGCGCGGCGGCAAGCAGCCGGGCGGGCGTCAGCACCGCCTCCGGCGCGGCGTACCCGGGTGTCTCCGGTGCGAACCGGTCGCGCGGCCGCAGCGGAAGCGCCAGCAGCGCCCCATTGGTCCGGAACAGATGGGTCCGGCCGACCGCGGTGGGATCGGCCAACTCCGGGTACGGCTCCAGCCGCGGACCGACCCGCAGGCTTCCGATGCGCGCATGGTGCAGGAACTCGGTGCGGTTCTCCCCCTGGATCTCGACCTCGGCCTGGAGGACGAGATGCTCGACCAGGTCCTGAAGCGGACCCTCGTCCAGCGGGACAGCCGGGCCGGCGTCCTCGTCGAGGACCGCCACCAGTGCCCCGAGGTCCCGGAACGAGGCCTCGAAACGGGCGGGAATGGGTTCCCGTCCGGGGACATGGACGGTGATCCGTTCCAGCCGGGCCGTCGTCCGGGGGCGCAGCCGGGTGGGGATGACCACCCGGCGGTCGGCAACCAGGATGCCCGCCACGTCGAGTTCCGTGGGAACCTCTTCCTCCCCGTCGGGCGAGTCGCCGAACCGGAACCGGTCCTGGGGGCCCTGGGGATTGCGCGGACTGCGGAAGCTCAGCCGGACGCGGGGCATCCGCTGCCGGACCTGACTGCGCAGGGTGGCGAGGTGGGTCGCGTGACCTTCCGCCCCGATCCGGGGCCAGGCCTCGGGGGACCCCTGCCACCCGTCGCCGAGGGGCAGCCTGCGGGAGAGCACCAGACCCAGCGGCCGCCCCTCGCGGTCGATCGCAATCCCCTGGTTCTCCGCCACTCGGAAGAGCGACCCGCCTTCGATCCGCTGCAACCGGCCCGGGAAGGGGAGCACGTCGGTCAGCATCCCCCCTTCAAACCGGTAGGAAGTGACCACCTGGGCGGCCACCCCCCGGGTGAAGGCCAGGGGGCGTGTCCCCGGGATCGGCTGGTCCAACCGGAGCCAGACGACCCATCGATCCGTGCCGTAGGCCGTCACGGTGGCCGTGGTTCCGGCGTCACCGTGCCGCACCCGGATGGTGCGGATGAACCGCGGATGGACCGTGGGATCCATGGCCACCACGAGATCCGGCGCAACCAGAAACCCGGTGGTCTCCAGGGGGCGTTCCTCGAGCACCACGTCGGCCAGCCGATGGAGCGGCTGCTGCCGGGACCCGGGGTCCTGGTCGAGCACCCCGTAGGGCGCCTCGCCGTCGGCGTATTGGAGTTCCAGCTCCACCCGGACCAGGGCGGCCTCCACGTCCGCCAGTCGATCCGCGGTCAGGCGGGGAGGGTTGTCCGGGGCCGGTTGGGCTTGGACGGGCCCCGCCCCAAGGAGGAGGAGGACGGCGAGGGCGGCGGGCGCGAAGGTGGTTCGGGGCATGAGAGGCGGGGGTGTCGGATGACGGGGCGGCGGGTCAACGCTTCTGATGGTCGCGGCTGAAGTCGAGCACGACCTGGCGGAGTTCCCCGTTGCGCAGGAGCGTGACAAGGACGCGGTGCTTGCCCGGGAGACTGTCGAGGGCCTGCCGATGGATCTCGCGAACGTCGTCCAGGGTGTTCACCTCACGGTCGTCGAGGCGCAGGAGGATGTCCTGGCTGGTGAGGCCGGAGGCCGAGGCGTTGCCGGGGAACTTGACCCCGTAGATGAACACCCCCTCGGGCCGGTGGAAATGGAGGTCCGGGTTGTCGAACTGGTTGATCGCCTTGAGGGTGAGGTCCCAGCGCGGGCAGTCGAGTTCCTCGCCCTCCACGCGTCCCTTGGCCCGGGGAATCATGCGGGCGGCGACCGGTTGGCCGGCGCGCTCGAGTTCGAGTTCGACCTCCTGGCCCTTGGGCAGGAGGCCCAGCAGGCGGTTCAGGTCGGGGACGTCCTCCTGGGTGAGGGCGGTGACCGGTTGGCCGCCGACCTTCAGCAGGCGGTCGCCGGCACGGATACCCGCCCGTCGCGCGGGGCTCCCGGGGTCGGTCTCGGATACCATCACCCCGTGTTCCCCGGCGAAGTACACGTTGCGGCTGAAATCCCTCAGGGGTTGCAGCTGCAGCCCCGTCCAGCTCCAGTCCATCCGGCCATGGCGGCGGATCTGGTCCGCCACCTCCCGCGCCACCTCGATCGGCACGGTGAATCCCGTGTCGCCGCCGCCGCCCATCATTCCCCGGGTGTTCAGTCCCACCACCTCGCCGGCGGTGTTCACCAGGGGGCCTCCCGAGTTGCCGGGACTGATCGCGGCGTCCGTCTGCAGCCAGATGCTGTACTCGCTCGCGCCGGGGAGGTAGCGGCGGGTGCAGGAGACGATGCCGATGCTGACACTCCGGCTGAGGCCCCACGGAGCCCCCATGGCCATGACAAAATCGCCCTCCTCCAAGGTTCGGGACTCCCCGAGTGCGGCGAAGGGCAGGGCAGGCGATCCCTCGGGCAACTGGAGTCGCAGCAGGGCCACATCGGTGTCCTTGTCGGCTCCGAGAACCGTCGCCGGAAACGCCCGGCCGTCGTAGAGAAGGCACCGGACCTCGGTCGCCTTGTCCACCACGTGCCAGTTTGAAAGCACCTCGCCATCGGCACTCACCAGGACGCCGCTTCCGCTGACCTCCATGCTCCGGCGCTCGCCCCGTTGGAGATCCTCCCGGACCGCCTTGATGAACACCACCGCCGGGAAGACCTGGTCCTTGCCCTTTTTCACCACCTGCCGGAAGTCCATCCGGTCGATTGCCCCAGTGTCGGCGCCGCGGAGGAGGGCGGGTCCAAGTCCGGAAAGGAGCAGGAGGAGCAACCACGCGCGGCGAAGCATGCCGACAGCTAGCACCGGCCGGGGTGTGTGTCGAGGCGGGCAGGCCGTTGCGGCCGACCCCGATGCGGCCCGGCGGGCTTGCCACGGTGGGTCGAGGTCGGTAATCAGGAGAAGTCCCCGCTCAAACCCGCCCATGAAACCGTCCCCCAATTCCATCGGACGTCGTGCCTTCACCCTGATCGAGCTGCTGGTGGTGATCGCGATCATCGCGATCCTGGCGGGGATGCTGCTTCCGGCCCTTGGCCGGGCCAAATCCAAGGCCCAGCAGATCGCCTGCGTGAGCAACCTCAAGCAGCTCGGCCTCGCCATGCTCAGCTACCTCCCCGACTACCGGGAGACCTTCCCCGGCGTGGCCTCGCGGGGTGCGTACCAGCCGATGCGCGAGGACTGGATCTTCTGGAACGTGAACCGCGCCACCAGTGAGCGGGAGTTCTTCAACGACCCGCGGAACAGCGCCATCGGACCTTACATCGGGCAATTCACCACCAACCTGTTCCGCTGCCCGGCCGACAAGGACGTGCTGGAGCGCCAGAAGCGGTACCGGCCGGGAGGCGAGAACCTGTACCTCTATTCCTATTCCATGGTGAGCCTGATCAGCGACCGGAACCTCGGCGTGGGATCCGTGTATGCGCCGGGCCAGTTGCCGCTGCACTACAAGTCCGATTTTCTCCGCAGCCCATCCAGCAAGTTCATGCTCCTCGAGGAGAACGGCGATTCCACGGTTTTTCCCGGGGCCGGCGTGATCGACGATGGGCGATGGGTGCCGCCCGGGAACATCCTCTCCGGTCGGCACGCCATTCCGACCGGCCGTCGGGTGACCCAGCGGGTGTTCATGGACCGGGGGAAGGCCAACGTGGTGTGCGCCGACGGCCATGTGGAGCTGTTCACCCCGGGGCAGGGCATGCGGGCGGAGCACAACAATCCGTCGCTCTGAAACTCCCGACCGCCTCTCCGGGTGCTTTGGGGGTCCGGTTGGCATCCTGGGGGGCGATCATTCCCCGGGGCCGACCGGCACGAATCTCATGACCGACGAACCGATCAACGTGACCCCGCCGTCGCCCTCACCGGGCGTCCCCGAATCGCCTTCCGCGCGGACCTGGGTGGTGGCCTGCCACCTGTCCGCCCTGTCGATGTACCTGACCGGCCTCGGGCACATCGTCGGCCCCCTCATCGTGTGGTTGTTGAAGAAGCACGAATTCGGGTCGGTGGACTGGCATGGCAAGGCGGCCCTGAACTTCCAGATCTCGGTGACCCTCTATGGGATCCTGATCACGGTGCTGGGAATCCTCACCTGCGGTTGGGGCTTCCTCCTGGCCGTCCCGCTGGCGGTGCTGCAGGTGGTGGCCGTCGTGCTGGCAGCCTGGAACGCCAGCGAGGGCAGGCCGTTCGACTACCCGCTGAGCATCCGGTTCATCAGCTGAACCAACAGCGCTCAGAGCCTGTCCGGAAACTCCGAGAGGCCCTGCGGCGAGGCATTTTGGCGGTGGGCAAGGCGGGGAGGCCGGAGCATCCCCGTCCCGCGGCCGCGGGATGACGGCCGAGCCAACGCCGCCCACCGGCAAAAGGGCCGCCGCCCGGAGGGTTTT
>CAZGIK010000033.1:0-56649 GCA_964525755.1 uncultured Verrucomicrobiota bacterium | reverse complement strand
AAGGCCAGGGCGTTCGAGTTGGCTGGGGAGAAGCTGAAGCTCTGGAAGAACTGACGCTGACCCCGGGTTGGTCCCTTTGTCTGACTTTGCTTCAGGGCGGAGCTGGACAGGGGGATCGATCCGGGGCTTTGGGCTTCAGGTGGATGCTTTTGTCTAGCCATTCGATGCCAAATCCACTCCAGCAGGCTCCGGCCCTTCCTTCTTTGTGAAGTGGCTGTCCATTTCGACCATGATGTTTGGATTGAAGAAGGGCTTCTTGGGGCTTTTCAGATTGCCCGGGTCAAGGTAGCGCACCTGGCCAAACCGCTTGTCCTTGAGAAGCGACTTCCGAATGTCGTGATACCTCTTCGCAACTTTGAAATCGGCGTAGCGCCTTCGGCATTCTTCCGTCAGGCGGTCGTAGTCCCATGGGTATCGCTCGCGGATTTGTTCTTCCGTGAGCCTGACTTCCGGGGCGTTGGGATTGTTCGTCACCTGCACGCCAAGAGCGTCCTTCGCTTTAGAGCGGGTGAACTTGATGTCGATGCTAACTGTGACCGAATAGGCAGATGCAGCATCCTCGTTTGCGGGTTCGAGGCTCTCGACGAAGGCCAGGAACCTCTTTTCCTCGTGGTTCAGCACGACGGCTTCCGTCTGGTGCGGGAGCGCGATAAATGACAAAGGCATCAGGTAGAAATTGAACTCTGTCATGTCGCGCCCGAACCAGCCCTTGGTCGCAGCGACAAAATTCTTCAGGCTCGCGGTCCCGATTTCCTGAAGGCGGACGGGGAACGCGCCGGCGCGGTTGTAGAAGTGGATGGAAGAATCGCGCATCTCCAGCAGCGCTTGGATGTTGGCCCATGCGTTGGCGTCGAGGGCCTTCAACTCAACGAGCCTCTTGGCGAGGAAGTCGAGGCTGTGGGTAAATGGATTGCCTGAACGCGTCTCCTTGATCTTAAGCTTCTTGCTCTTGGTTCCATCCTTCTTCGTGCGCGGTTCCATAGCGTAGAGCGAGCTGACCTTGTTGCCATTGTCAGCCAGCCATTTGGCTTTGAGCAGCAGTTCCCATCCGTTGATGGCGAGGACGGCGAAGGCTTCTTCCCGATAAAGGAAATCCGGTTTGTTGTAGATCTCGATGGCGGCAACGGTCGCGGCCACGGCGCGATCCAGAAGTTCTTTGGAGCGGGATTTCACGAGGAGGCAGGGGCGAAGGCTTCTTTGAGGACGGCTTGGTGGAGGTGGGCGATGCAGGAGAGCAACATACCGCCGGAGCCGCAGGTGGGGTCATAGATAGACTCGCCCTCGCGAGGATCGAGAATCTCCACCATGAGCCGGACGACGGAGCGCGGGGTATAGAACTCACCCGCCTTTTTGTTCGTAGCGTCGGCGAACTGCTTGATCAGATACTCGTAAGCCTGCCCGAGGATGTCCGCCTCGGCGGCGCTGTTCCCCAGCGGCAGTGCGGAGAAGTGCTCGATAAGGTCTCGCAACAGCTTGTCCGGCAGGCGGTCTTTGTTTGTCCACTGCGCATCGCCGAAGATGCCGTACAGCGTATGCGGGTTTGCCTGCTCAATGCCGCGCACGGCGGTCTGCAAAGCCTGCCCGACATTCACCGCCACCTTCCGTACATCCCGCCAGTGGCAGCCGTTGGGCACCTGGAAGCGGTAATTCCCGGGAAACAGCGCAGCTTCCTCATCACCCTCGAATTCCTTCAACGCGGCGGCGTGCTCCTCGTCGTGGACATCCGAGAGCCGCTTGAAGAACAGCAGAGGGAAGATGTACGTCTTAAAGTCCGCGGCATCGACCGGTCCCTTGAGCAGCCACGCGGCTTTCCAAAGATGCGACTCGAGCTGGGAGAGGCTGAGGGTTGACCCATCCATGGGGAATTCCTTGGGGCAAAGCCTACCGATTCCCCCTCCCCCTGTGCATCCCAAAAACCTGCGGGTCAGGCAGATCCCTTCGGACGGTCGCCTGGCGGCCGGGAGAGCAACGAACGACAGACAACCCCGACGGACACGAGGATGGACTGCCGGTTCCCCCTGCCCTTGCCCCCAGTTTTCGCCCCACGGGTGGTCTTGACGTAATCCGCCCGGAACTGCGATGAAATCAACCACTTACCCCGAAGCCAACCAAAGCCGTACCCATGCGATTCGACGATCGATTCGGGCGGGCACTGAAGTGGATCGTTGGAGCAGTGATCCTTGCTGCCGCCGCGGTCCAAGCCCCCAAGGCATACCGCTTGATCCGCGGAGCGAACGAAGCCGTAGGGACGCTCAAAGAGGCGCTACCTCGGACGGAGCACACAGCCTCGTCGATCGTCCATGCAACCGCCATGGCCTTGCAGCGGGTCTCCAAGCTGGTCGTGCTTTCCGCGGTGATTGCCGCGGAGGTTGAGGAGAGGGACGAGAAGGTGTTCAAGGCCTTCGGGGTGACCCTGCCGCTCGGCACAACGACGGTCCGAATGAGAGGCGGCACGAACAAGGTTCAGTTCATCATCCCGGTCGCCACCCTCTCGACCAACGCCATCGCCGTGGATTCCAGGTCCCAGGAGTTGATCGTCGTTCTTCCGCAACCCCGTCCTGATCCTGACATGGTCGAGATCGATCCGAACCCCGAGGAGATGACCAGTATCGGCTGGGCACGGCTTGAAGCTCGGTCAGGCGAGCATCTTCGTAGGTTGGCCCGCGTGAAGCTCCGGGATGCGGTCCTCACCAACGCCTCCTCCGACCTCTACCTGACTGCCGCCCGGGAGAACGCCAGGACAACGGTTGAAGGCCTGGTCTCACCCATTCTCGTCGGCGCTGGCAGTCCGCTGCGGCTACGGGTAGAGTTCGGTGGCTCGGCATACACGGTTCCACGGCGGATCGGGTACCAGGGGCCTCCGCTTGAGCAGTAGGTCGCGTGAGCCCAGCATCTGAGCACCTCTCCACTGTTTCCTGCCGCTGATCCCATCGTCACTCCTGAAACGCAATCGGATCACATGTCGTTCACCGAAAACGTACTGAGCTACACGAAGCGAATCGAAAGGATCCTCTCTGACCTTGGAGGCACAGGCAACGGCATGCTCGAGAAGGCCCGCAGCCTGACCATTCTCTCACGGCGTCAGCTTGGCGATCTCAGAAGGATAGCTTCGGTGCGAAACAAACTCGTCCACGAACACGACTACCAGTTCAGGGGCAATCCCGAGTCGTTCTTCTCCCTTTGTGAGCGGGTCCTGTTTGAACTTGGGCGATATTCACCTAGACCTGAAGCACGCCCTTATACCCAGCCTGAAAACTTCACTGCGCCAGTTGAGAACCATGTCACCCCTGATGCAAGCGCCCCATTCCTCGGATCAATCCATTCCGCGGCTGAGTTCATTCGGCGGCTCAAAGGTTTCCGCGGCTCGATCGATTCGGCAGCTCGATCCATTCGGCGCCTCAATCCATTCCTCGGATCAACCCTTTCCGCGGCTGCGATGCTCATCTTCTGTCGGTGGATTCTGGCATACGTTTTTTCCAAGGAGGTCACCTCGGGATGGTGGATCTTCAAGTCGACTGAAGTGCAAACGCGCTGGGGTGCTGTATGGACAGTTTCAATCGGAGTGAGTTTGGCAACGTATTTTGTTACATCCCGTTACCTGTCCACGAAGGTTCGGAAGTGACCCGTTGGAACGAGCCTAAACATGTAGGCGTCGGCACTCCCTCAACTCACCGAAGCCACGGCAAGCTCTGGTGACGGAGGTCTTCCTTCCCCTCGCGCTTCAGCCTCCACCAGCCCTCAGGAGAGCCAGATGCCGGGCGGTTGGGCCTTTGGACGGCAATCCGACCAACTCGGACACGTAGCCGATGGCTCCAAAGAGGCCGAACACCACGATTGGAGTCTCGAGCACCCAGGCCGACCACTGCCCCTGCCCTGACAGCAGCCTCAGAAAGTCCCTGGGCCACAGGATCACCGCCGGTCCCAAAACAACCCCCAGCCCGGCCAGGGCAACCGGCAGCAACATCCAGCGCCAGGCGAACACCTTGCTGAAGACGTGTCTACCGGGCTCCCACGGACGCCGAAGGACAGCCAACGCCCCCACCGCTGCCGGACCGAGCAGGGATAGCAGGCTGTAGACGAGGGTGAACTTCATCATCCGCTGGTCATTCGGGGCCCCAGTCGTCAGGTCTGTCGCCAACAGGAGGGCGCAACCGACCGCGCCACACAGGAACACGACGTATCTCTGCCACCTGGAACGCTCGCTGAAGAGGAAACGTGTCGGCCAGCTTCCCCGGAGTGCCGCCCCAACCACCTGGGGCTGACCAAAGATCTCGATCGCTCGCCGTTCCGCATCCTCCGTACTCAGGCCCATCTCGATTCCCTCCAGCCAGAGGAGCTCCAAGTGGCCGACATACTCATGGATTCGGGGCCACCACTCACCGAAGTCCAGGCGCGCCACCTCGCAGACTTCGAGGGCAATCCGCTCAAACTGGACGGTCACCCCCGGCGGGATCCGAATCTCGCTGTCCATGGCCTACCCGGCGGCATCAAACCCGAGGACGGCTTGGGTCAACTGGTCGAGGGATCCCATGCCCGCTGCAATTCCGGCCAACCTCCGGTCGCCTTTGTCAGTGACGTGATAGGTCTTCGACATCCGACCTCCGCTCGGGCGCCATTGGCCTTCGAGCAATCCCTTGGACTCCAACTGTGCCAGGAGGCCGTACCACGCCCCTTCCCCTCCCTCTGCCGGAGCAATTCCCGCCTTCCGGAGGCAGGATGACAGGTGGAAGCCGTCCATCGGGCGGTCGGACAGGATCTTCAGCAGCAGCACTTCCATCTCCTTCGCTGCCAGGACCCGGGGTTTCTGGGGGGCTGCCGCTTCCTTGGGGACAGCCCCAAAGCGTTTGGCGAGGATCGCCCGGATCTCCTGGTCGAGTTTCAGCGGAACCGGAACCGGCTCGGCATCGAGAACGGCGATGTCCTCACCGATCGTCCGGACCACCTTGGCGAACTGTTCCCACTCGGCGAACTCCCGTCGACGCGCCGGGTCGCCCGCGAGGATCCCGTCCAGGTCCGCCTTCTCTTCGGCTGTGGCCTTGCCGGAGGTCACCTGGACCGCCAGTTCCGTGAACCGTTCGTCAGGGGTCGGATTCATGGCAGCACGAAGAACTTCAGCAGGAGGATCAGCGAACCGTAGACGGCCTGCAGTTCGTCAAACACGGATCGGAACCGGTCCCGAAGCATCGTCCGGATCTGCGCCTTGGCCCGGTTCACCTCGGCACCAATCGAATGGATGCTGTACCCGTGGGCTGCAGCCACCTCCTGGTAGGACTTCGCCCCGAGGTACAGGTCAACCAGGATCTTCCGGCGGACCTTCGGAAGCTCCTTCATCACCTCGTGAACCACTCTCTCCTGGTCCTTCAGGATGGCCTTCCCGACGGGGTCCGCCTTCTCGTCCGTGATCTCGATGCCCGCCGACTCGGTCATCTCCTCAAGGCTGTCCGAGATCGACCGGTTCCGCTTGGCGGCCTTGGCGTGGCGCACATGGTCGAGGGCACGCTTCCTCGCGATGTGGAGGGTGAGCCTCACCGCCGTGTCCCAGTCGGCTCCCTCCTCCGGGATCAGCTGGGCCACTTCGTGCAGCGTCTGGCAGGCGACGTCGTCGATCTCCGAGGCCAGGGGACCATCGAGCTTCCACCGGGCGACTTCACGGGCCTTTCCAAACAGTTCGGCACCGTGGCGTTCCCACAACTCGACACCCGACATCAGGGCACCGGACTTGGCGTTGGCGTTCCCGGAATCACTCACGTTGGGCTTCCGCTTGAGGTTCGCGCTGACCGTTCCTGATCCCCTCCGGCAACCCCCAAGGACAGACCTTCGGCTTGGGGCAACGGTTGGGCTGGGAACTGAGCTCAACCTACCGACGACCCCGGGTCGCCGGCAAGGGGCTCGATGCCCGTCGCCCGCCCCCCCGGGAGAGGCGCCCTGCCCCTCGCCCCCGGTCCGGATCCAGGCGGGCCGAACCCCGAATCTGACCACTCGGGTCCACATGAGGGGCACCCGGGGGGCGTGGGACCGAAGCAGACCCGCATCTTCCCCCTCATCAGGGTACCCCCCGCCCCCCTGCGACGCGTCCTGGGGCATCCTGGGGCGTTCCCCGGCCGTCTGGGGCTCCGAGGGCCGACCCCGGGGTCCCGATGACCCCACGCCCCGGTCAGGAGCTCGCACGGTCCGCCAAGTCAGATGCCCTCAGATCTGATACTCCATATGATACTGATGCCCCGAAAATGAGCCTTCTCGGGTCCAAGCCTGTCCAAATAAATCTTCTGCAAGTACCTGATGAATAGCATTTCCGAGCACATGAGGGCACCCCTGTCCAAATGGGACAAACCCCCATTAACTGACTACGGATCAGCAGGTTAGAGGTTCGACTCCTCTCGGATGCACCAGCGTTTCCTTCCCTCCCGACGGGAGGGTTCCTCGGGGGGTGTTCGTTCACGGATGCCACGAGGCGGAATTTCCACTTGCTGGGCCGGATCCCGGCTGGTACCTACTCCGCTCCTTTCGAGGGAAACCACACAGGCTTTATGTCACGCATCTGTCCGATCAGCGGAAAGCGCCCGGTCAAGGGCAATCACATTTGGCGCTCCGGCAAGGCCAAGAAAAAGGGCGGCATCGGTACGCACGTGACCGCGATCACGAAGCGCCGCTTCATCCCCAACCTCCAGCGCGTCAAGCTCCTCCTGCCCAGCGGCGAGGTCCGCTACGTGCGGGTCGCAGCCAGCGTCCTGAAGAAGGGCCAGGTGGTGAAGGCCCCGCGCCGCACTTGGAAGAAGGAAGCCGCCGCCGCCTGACCCGGCAGCCGCCTCCTCCCCAATCCACCGGAATCCCCACGGGCGGCCCCCCACGGCCGCCCGTTTCCTTTTTCCAGTCGGGATTCCCGGCCGCAAGGAACGCAGAGGACTCAGAAGCGGGATCAACAACGGAGGGGCGAAGAACTATTTCCTGAGGATCTCCCGCCGCGGCGCCGAGACGCCTGCTCCCGCGCTCGATCGGGCTCGCAGGCTCGCCCCTTGAGCGCGGGAGCAAGCAGTTCCGGATGCATTGGATGAGGATCGGCGTCCTTGTTCCCCTTTGTCCCTTCGTTGTCCCTCTCCCCCCCGGCGGGTTCACCGCCCGCCGCCACTTTCAGCCCCCATGCTCGGCGATGCGCCGGTAGAGGGTGGCCTGGCTGATGTCGAGCAGGCGGGCCGCTTCCTCCTTGTTCTGATGGGTGAGCCGCAGGACTCGACGCAAATACGCCCCCTCCTGGTCGCGCAGGAACCGCTTGAGGCTCACCACCTGACCCGCCTGCGACGGCAATCCCTCCATCCCCACATCCAACCCCACCCCCGACGGCTCGCCGTCACCCGAAGCCACCTCGGCCGCAACCGTCGGGGACGCGACGGCCCCCAGGTCGGCCGGATCGGCCTCCTCGTCGCCGTCGGCCGCCGGGGCGGCCTGCTGCACCGCCGGCGGGAGGTCGGCCACCGAGATGAACGGGGTGTCGGCCAGGACCACGGCCCGCTCGATGACGTTCTCCAGCTCCCGGACATTCCCCGGCCAGGGGTGGGCGGCGAGCGCGGCGACGGCACGTCGGCTGATCCGGAACGGCTGCCCGGTGCGGGCGTGGACGCGGTCGCGGAGGAAATGGGCGACCAGGAGGGGGATGTCCCCCGCGCGGTCGCGCAGCGGCGGCAGGCACACCGGCACGACGTTGAGCCGGTAGAACAGGTCCTCCCGGAACCGGCCGTCCTTCACCAGCGCCTCCAAATCCTCGTTCGTCGCCGCCACCATCCGCACATCGACCCGGGTCGGCGTGTTGTCGCCCACCCGACGCACCTCGTGCTCCTGCAGGACGCGCAGCAGGCGGCTCTGGAGGGTGGCGGGCATGGTGCCGATCTCGTCGAGGAACAGCGTCCCGCCGTCGGCCTCGTGGAAGAGCCCGTCCTTGTCGGCGACCGCCCCGGTGAAGGCACCCTTCCGGTGTCCGAACAGTTCCGACTCGAGGAGGTTCTCAGGGAGGGCGGAGCAGTTGACGGGGATGAAGGGGGCGTGGGCCCGACGGGATCCGTGGTGGACTGCGCGGGCCACCAGTTCCTTGCCGGTGCCGCTCTCGCCGAGGATCAGGACGGTGGCATCGGATGCGGCCACGCGTTCCACCACGCGGAACACGGCTTGCATCGGCTCGCTCGCGCCGATGATCCGGCTGAACCCGTAGCGTTCCTGCAGTCCCTGCCGGAGCAGGACGTTCTCGGCGACCGTCCGGGTGTAGTTCAGGGCCCGTTCCACCGAGAGGCGGAGGTCATCAAGCTTGAATGGCTTCTCCAGGTAGTCGTGGGCCCCGAGGCGCATCGCCTCGACCGCGCTGTCCACGGTGCCGAACCCGGTGATCATGATCACAGCCGCCGGCGGCTGGAGGGCCCGGGCCTTGCGGATGATCTCCAGGCCCTGGGGACGGGTGCGGTCGAGGAAGAGGTCGGTGATGACCAGGTCGGGCCGCCGCTGCTCGATCGCCTCGGGCACGCCGTTGAAGCTGGTGAAGGGGAAGACCTCGTGTCCGTCCCCCTGGAGAACCTCCGCCACCATCTGCACCATGGTGAGCTCGTCGTCGACGAGCACGATCTTGGCCATGGGGACGAGGCTACGACCGGCGGGGGCGGGGGACAAGGGGCGGGACGGGGGGGCGTCCTCGTACTCGAACTCGTCATCGTACTCGTTCTCGGGTCCCACGGCTTTCCCTTCGAGCACGAGTACCGCCCCTGGCGGGGCTGAGTACGCGTACGAGCTCCGGGGAATCCCCGCCCGGGCCGGGAATACGGAACCTCGCGAATCCTTTGACGCAACCGGCACTCCGACGGAGCCTGCCGGATATGACATGGAACGGATGGATCCGGACGCTGGCCTTCGCCGTCCTGGGACTGGCCTGGAGCGGCGCCGCCGCCCCGGTCCGGGTGACGGCCACCGTTTCCATGGTGGCCGACCTCGCCCGGCAGGTGGGCGGTGACGGGGTGGAGGTCACCGCGTTGATGGGGCCCGGGGTGGATCCGCACCTGTACAAGGCCACCGCCACCGACCTGCTCCGGCTCCAGAGGGCCGACGTGATCCTCTACAACGGCCTCCACCTCGAGGGACGCATGCAGGAGGTGCTGGAACGCATGACCAGGTCGGGCCGGCGGGTGGTCGCGGTGGCCGGGGCGATTCCCGTCGACCGGCTCCTGAGGCCGGCGGGCACCGAGGACGCGCCGGATCCGCACGTCTGGTTCGACGTCCGCCTGTGGAGCCTCTGCGCCGGGGAGGTGGCGGAGGCCCTCGCCCAGGCCGCGCCGGACGACGCGCCCGCCTTCCGCCAACGGGCCGCCGCCTACCAGGCCCGGCTCGCCACGCTGCACGAATGGGCCGTCGCCGAGGCCGCCACCGTGCCCGCCGGGCGTCGCGTCCTCATCACCAGCCACGACGCCTTCAGCTACTTCGGCCGCGCCTACGGCTTCGAGGTGGTGGGACTCCAGGGGATCTCCACCGTCACCGAGGCCGGGCTCGCCGACATGACCCGCATGGTTGACTTCCTACGGGCCCGCAACATCCCGGCGGTGTTCGTCGAGTCGAGCGTCTCCCCGGCCGCCCTCGAACGGATCAGCCGCGACGCCGGCGTGCGGATCGGCGGGGAGCTGTTCTCGGACGCCCTGGGGGCCCCGGGACAGAAGCTGGACGGTCAGGATGTCGGCACCTACGAGGGCATGTTCCGCCACAACCTGGACACCATTGTCCGCGCCCTCCGCTGACCCCCAGCCCCCCCATGGACGCCCCCCCGCTGGAAATCCACGACCTGACGGTCGCGTACCAGAAGAAGCCCGTCCTGTGGGGTGTCGACATCACCGTGCCCCCGGGCCAGCTGGTGGGGATCCTCGGTCCCAACGGCGCCGGCAAGTCCACCCTGATCAAGGCCGCCCTGGGCCTGGTCCCAGTGGCGAGCGGATGGGTCAAGATGTTCGGCCGGCCGGCGAAGGAATCCCTCCGCCGGGTGGGCTATGTCCCGCAGCGGGAGTCGGTGGACTGGGACTTCCCGGTCAGCGTGATGGACGTGGTGCTGATGGGACGCTACGGGCACGTGGGGCTGTTCCGGAGGCCGGGCCGGCGGGACCGGGAGATCGCGCGGGAGTGCCTGGAGAAGGTGCGGATGCTTCCCTTTGCCGACCGGCAGATCGCCAACCTGAGCGGCGGGCAGCAGCAGCGGGTGTTCCTCGCCCGCGCCCTGGCCCAGGAGAGCGACCTGTACTTCATGGACGAACCGTTCGCCGGGGTCGACGCGGCCACCGAGGCGGCCATCGTCACCCTGCTCCACGAGCTGCGTTCCCGCGGGAAAACCATCCTGGTCGTCCACCACGACCTGCCCACCGCCCGGACCTACTTCGACCGCCTGCTCCTCCTCAACCTGCGGGTGGTGGCGTTCGGGCCATCCGAGGAGGTGTTCACCCGCGAGCTGCTCCAGCGCACCTACGGCGGCAAGCTGACCATCCTGTCGGAGGTCGCCGAGGCGGTCCGGGCCCGCACCTGAGCATGGACGCCGCCCGATCCCTTCACCTGACGGCCCGCGGCGGATTCCGGCGCGCCGCGCTGGCGGCCGCGCTGGCGCTGGCCACCGCCGGGCCGGCGGCGGCGGCGCGGATCGGCGAGCTGACCGACAGCCGGTGGCAGGACCAGGCCCTGCGCTTCCTCACCCTCCAGGATCCCGCGGTCCGGTACGCCCTCGCCGGATCGATCCTCCTCGGCGTCGTCTGCGGACTGCTCGGCGGGTTCCTCGTCGTGCGCCGCATGGCCCTCGTCGGCGATGCCCTCTCCCATGCCGTCCTGCCCGGCGTCGCCCTCGGCTTCCTCTGGAACCAGTCCAAGGACCCGACCGCGATCTTCATCGGCGCCACCCTCGCCGGACTCCTCGGCACCGCCACGGTGTCGGCCCTCACCCGGACGACCCGGCTGAAGGAGGACACCGCCCTCGGGATGGTCCTCGCCGGGTTCTTCTCGGTGGGCATCGTCCTGGTCACCCTCTTCCAGAAGCTGCCCACGGGGAACAAGAGCGGGATCGACAAGTTCCTCTTCGGACAGGCCGCAGCGCTCGGTCCGGAGGACATCCGTCTGATGGCCGTGGTGGCGGTGGGCGTGGTGGCGGTGGTGACGGTGGGGTACAAGGAACTGCTGCTGGTGTCGTTCGACCCGTCCTTCGCCCGTGTCTGCGCCCTGCCCACCCGGTGGATCCAGCAGGTGCTCCTGATGCTCCTCGCCTTCGCCGTGGTGGTGGCGCTCCAGGCCGTGGGCGTGGTCCTCGTGTCGGCCATGCTCATCACCCCGGCCGCCACCGCGTACCTCCTCACCGAGCGGTTCCACCGGATGCTCCTCCTCAGCGCCCTCCTCGGCGTCGCCGCCGGGGTCGCGGGGGCGTTCGCCTCGTTCCTCGGACACAACCTGCCCACCGGCCCGTTCATGGTCCTCGCCGCCAGCAGCGTGTTCGCCGTGGCCTTCCTCCTCGCCCCGCGACGCGGATGGCTCACGGTGGCGTGGGGCCGACGCGACCGTCGCCAGCGGATCGCCCGGGAGAACACGCTGAAGGCGGTGTACCAGGTACTGGAGGCCGACGGTTTCCGCGCCCCGGCGGTCTCGTTGCGGGAGCTGGCCGAGCGGCGTCACCTGACCCTCGAGGCGGCCGCCGGGGAAACCCGGGCCCTGGCACGGCACGGCCTGGCCTCGGTGCGGGACGACGCCGTGGCCCTCACCCCGGCCGGCTGGCAGCAGGCCGCCACCGTCGTCCGCAACCACCGCCTCTGGGAACTCTACCTCACCAGCGCGGCCGACGTCGCCCCGGACCACGTCCACGACGACGCCGAGCGCATCGAGCACATCCTCGGCGAGGACACCGTGCGCCAGCTGGAACGGCAGCTCGACTACGCCACCCGCGATCCGCACGGGAAGCCCATCCCGTCGGTCGCCGACGTTCAGAGCCACCTCCCGGCGCCCCGGCCGGGGAAACCCACCGGATACGGCCGGCAACCGGACTGAACCCCGACCCATGCCCCCGGAACTCATTCCCCCGTTCGACTTCCACCGCGTGGTGGTGGCGCCGTGGACGACCGACTTGGCGTTGTTCGGGTGGGTGGTGGCGATGGGTTTCCTGGTGGCGACGGCGTGCGGGCTGGTGGGGAACTACCTGATGCTCCGGCGCATGGTGCTGGTGGGGGATGCCATCAGCCACTCGGTGCTGCCCGGGCTGGTCATCGCCTACCTGCTCACCCGCGGACGCTCCACCGGGGCCATGTTCGCCGGGGCGCTCGTGGCGGCCCTCGCCACCACCGTGCTCATCGAAACCATCCACAAGAACACCCGGGTCAAGCAGGACGCCGCCATCGGCATCGTCTTCTCCAGCCTCTTCGCCCTGGGGGTGATCCTCATCTCGGTGTTCGCCGGCCAGGTCGACCTCGACCAGGACTGCGTGCTCAACGGCGAACTGGCGCTGATCCCGCTCCATCCGCCGGTGACGATCGGCGGATGGACCCTCGGTCCGCCCGGGGTGGTCCGGATGGGGGCGGTGGCGGTCGGCACGACCGTGCTGGTCGCGGTGTTCTACAAGGAACTGCTGGTCAGCTCGTTCGACCCCGGCCTGGCGACGTCGATCGGGATCCGGGCGGGGATCATCCACCATGCGCTGATGGGGTGGCTGGCGGTGGTGGTGGTGAGTGCGTTCGAGGCGGTGGGGGCGATCCTGGTGATCGCCATGCTGGTCCTCCCCGGCGCCACCGCCAGCCTGCTCACGAGCCGGCTCCCCGTGCGGTTGGCCGGGACCATCGTCCATGCGGCGCTCAGTTCGGTTCTCGGGCTGCACCTCGCCGTGTGGCTCGAATGCTCGATCGCCGGCGCCATGGTGGTGATGGGCATGGTCCTATTCGGCATCGCCTGGATCGCCGCCCCCGGCACCGGGCTCATCGCCCGGGCCCGTCGACGTCATCACCCCCCGCCCCCGGAGGAGGCATCCGGCCCCGAACCGGCCCCGCTGCGTCCCTGACCCCGGCCCCTTCCCGGTCCGCCCCGTGGCGGCGGCGCGAGGCTCCTGCCGAGCTGGGATCCACAACGAAGGGACAAAGGGACGAAGGGCATTTCCTGAAGATTTTCCCGCCGAGGCGCGGAGACGCAGAGGTTTCCGTATCTCTTCCTCGGCGCCTCGGCGCCTGCCTTCGTGGCGGAGGCCGATAGGCCGCCATGCTTCCCGGCTCGGAAGCCCCGGCGGATTCATCATCCGCCGCCACAGCCCCCTTCCCCGCAGGTCCGAGGCGCCGGAGGGGAAGCCTGGCCTTCGGCGGGTTCACCACCCGCCGACACTTTCCTGTCGACGAACCAGACTGGGCGGCCGGGCGCCCGGCCGCTACGGTCGAGTCCGTGTCGGAACCCGCCCCACAGGAATCACCCGTCGACCGGCTCTGGAAGGAATACGCCGAGGCGTTCCGGGAGTTCGACGACCTGACCCTCGCCCGATGGTGCTCGCAGACGCTGGGCCAGCTGCATGGCCGGTGCTGGCGGCTGTCGCATCCGCTGGTCGGCGCCTATCGCCTGGCCGCGCAGCTGGCCCATGACCGCCAGATCTGGCTCAAGCGCCTGGTGAACATGCCCGCCGGCTACACCGAGGCCCCCTGCTGCCGGGCCCCGCTCCTGCCCCTGTTCACCCGCGACATCGCCGAGAGCGGCCTCGTCTGCCAGCACTGCGGCGAGACGGCCGTGCCCTTTGCCGACCTCCCCGCCGAGGCCCGGGACGCCTGCCAGGCCTGGGCCCGGCGCTACGGGCCGGTGCACGATGTCGCCCACTGGGACGACAAGCGCCGGAAGCGCGCCCGCAACTACGACCAGGAATACGAGAAGGCCGCCCAGGCGGCCGAGGAACTGATCGCCGAGGCGGCCAATGAACTCGCCCCACGGTTGCTGGAGTCCTACCCGGCCATCATCTGGGAGGACCAGGACGAATGCCTCGAGGTGCGTCCGGAGGACGTCGCACCCTGAGAGCCTGTCCGTTCACCAGTTCAGGGCCTCGAGCCGATGCGCCACCTCCTCGGCGTTGGCCCGGCTGTTGAAGGCGCTGATCCGGAAATAGCCCTCGCCCTCGGCCCCGAAGCCGCTCCCCGGGGTGATCACCACATGGGCCTCCTGCAGCATGCGGTCGAAGGTCTCCCAGCTGGTCATCCCCGACGGCGTCCGCACCCACAGGTAGGGCGCATTGCGTCCGCCGTGGACGGTCAGTCCGGCCCGTCGCGCCGCCGCCCCCAGCAACTCGGCGTTCCCGAGGTAGTGCCGCACCAGCGCCGCCACCTGCCCGCGCCCGGCCTCGGTGTACAACGCCTCGGCCGCCCGCTGGACCAGGTACGGCACCCCATTGAACTTGGTGGTCGTCCGCCGCAGCCACAGCGGGTGCAACGGCTGGCGCTCCCCGGCGTCGGTGGTGGCCAGCAGGGACTTCGGGACCACCGTGTAGGCGCACCGCGTCCCGGTGAACCCACCGTTCTTGGAAAAGCTGCGGAACTCGATCGCACACTCCCGCGCCCCGGGAATCTCGTAGATCGACCGCGGCAGGTCGGGATCGGTGATGTACGCCTCGTAGGCGGCATCGAACAGGAGGAGCGTCCCGTGCTCCCGCGCATACGCCACCCACGCCGCCAACTGCGCCCGCGTGGCCACCGCCCCGGTGGGGTTGTTGGGAGAACAGAGGTACACCACGTCGACCGGCGGACCCGACGGCGGCGCGGGCACGAAGCCGTTCTCCGGCGTGCACGGCAGGTACACCAGCCCCTCATACCGCCCGGCGGCATCGGCCGCACCGGTGTGGCCGGCCATGACGTTGGTGTCGACATACACCGGGTAGACCGGGTCGGAGACGGCGATCCGGTTCTGCGGGCCGAGGATGTCGAGGATGTTCCCGCAGTCGCACTTGGATCCGTCGCTGACGAACACCTCGTCGTCGGCCACATCGAGGCCGCGTTGGCGGAAGTCGTTCTCCGCGATCGCCGCGCGGAGCCACGGGTAGCCCTGCTCCGGCCCGTAGCCGCGGAAGGTCTCGCGGCGCGACAGGTCGTCGACCGCCGCGTGCAGGGCCTGGATGACGGCCTCGGGCAGCGGCTCGGTGACGTCGCCGATGCCGCAGCGGATCAGCCGTGCGGCGCCATCGGGATGGGCGGCGCAGAAGGCGTTCACGCGGCGGGCGATCTCGGGGAACAGGTATCCGGCCTTGAGCTTGGAATAGTGGTCGTTGAGGTGGGCCATGTCGGTGGGTGACCGCCCCGGAGCGCCGAACCGTTCGACGCGGGCGATGCCGGCGGAAACCCTAGGGAAGCCCCCCGCCGCGTGGCAAGGCGGGCGAGGCCTCGCCGTCCGCACCGGACCGATCCCGGCGGATCCCTTTGCCAAACCGACACTTCCGGCGGGGCGGTTGACCCCCGGGCACCCCGGGCCTAGGGTGCCGCGAAATGGCGGTCTCCGCGTCCCACCCCATCCCCCTGACGGCACCCGTCTCCCCCTGGGAGCAGATCGTGCATCCGGTGCGGCCGTTCCTGGACCGGGTCACCCGCCGCCTCGCGGCCCAGGTGGACGCGTTCGAGCCGGAGATCGCCGAGTACACCCGCTACGCCCTGGCCAACCAGGGGAAGCAGCTCCGCCCCGCCCTCGTGGCCCTGTCGGGCGAGGCCGCCGGCGGGGTGAACGAGGACCTGGTCACCGTCGCCGTGATCATCGAGATGGTCCACCTCGCCACCCTGGTCCATGACGACATCATGGACGGCGCAGCGCTGCGGCGGGGTCGGCCCACGCTCGGAACCCGATGGGGCAGCGAGGTCTCGGTGCTGGTGGGCGACTGCCTGTTCGCCCATGCCCTCGCCCTCGCGGCGGATTTCCCCACGCCCGACGTCTGCCGCGCGGTGGCCCGGGCCACCCGGACGGTCTGCACCGGCGAGATCCTCCAGACCCATCGCCGCCGACGCTGGGGGATGCCGCGTCCGGAGTATTTCCGGCTCCTCGAGATGAAGACCGCCGAACTGTTCGCCCTCGCCTGCGAACTCGGCGGGCGGCTCGCCGGGGGGTCGACGGAACAGACCGCCGCCCTGCGCCGGTTCGGGCTCGCCCTCGGCACGGCCTACCAGGTCTACGACGACTGCCTCGACCTGTACGGGTCCGAGGATGATGCCGGCAAGTCCCTCGGGACCGACCTGGCCAACGGCAAGGTCACCCTCCCGCTCCTGGTTTTCCTCGAGCGCGCGACCCCGGCCGAGCGGAGCCAGTTGATCGGCTGGCTCGAGCGCTGGGACCCCGGCTACTTCGTCGGGCTCCGCTCCATGCTCGAGAGCCACCACGCCCTCACCGAGTCCACCGGGGTGATCGACGACTACCTGATCGGGGCGCGGACCGCCCTGTCGGACCTGCCCCCCGGGCCCGGCACGGAGTCGCTCGTCCGGCTCACCCATTTTCTCGCGCAACAGGCGGCCGCCCTCGGGGTTTGATCCCCCATGGCCGCCCGGACCATGGAGTCCACCGATCCAACGGCCGCCCGGCCGGCCGCCGATCCCACGGCGGCCGACGATGCCGCCATCGACCGCGATCTGGTGGCACGGGCGCGCACGGGGGACCTCGGGGCATACGACGATCTCATCCGACGCCATCAGGATCGGATCTACGGCTTGGTCTATCACATGACCTCCCACCACGAGGACGCCGCGGACCTCGCCCAGGAGGCGTTCGTCAAGGGCTGGAAGGCGCTCAAGTCGTTCAAGGGCGACGCCAGCTTCTACACGTGGATCTACCGGATCGCGGTCAACACCACCCTCAACCACCTGAAGCAACGGCGGAACCGCACCCCCCACTTCAGCCTCAACGACGTCGACCGGGGGGCCGAGAACGACGCGGAACTGGTCCAGCTGATCTCCGAGCACACCCCGCTCCGGGACGCCGGACTGCATGAATTGGGGGAAAGATTGAACGCCGCGCTCCACCAACTGTCGGAACAACATCGCATGGTCGTGGTCCTGCACGACATCCAAGGCCTGCCGCACGACGAGATCGCCCGGATTGCCGGATGCAATGCCGGCACCGTACGATCCCGACTGTTCTACGCGCGCCAGCAACTGCAGGGCCTTCTGGCCGATCTGGTCCAATGATGCTCCGTCCACCCGAAGAAGATCCATCGCCCGACGCCTCCCGTCGCCTGATCACCCTGCTCCGCGTCAAACGCCATGAGGTGCCGCCGCCGGGGTTCCATCGGGACTTCGCCCCCGGGGTGATCCGTCGGATCGAGGCGGAGGCCCGCGCCCGGGCCCGAACGCCGTGGTGGCTGCCCGGGGCTTGGCTTCCGCCGCTCGCCGGGGCCAACGGTGTGCTGGCCCTCGGGGTCGTCCTGCTCGGGTTCAGCGCCGTCCGTTTCGCCCTCAAGGAAAAGCCCCCGGGAACGCCGGAGACCGCCACCGCGGCGCTGGTGCCGGGGACGGAGATGCAACTGGCGGGTCCCGGATCCCCGGTGACCGCGGGGGCCGGCCTCCATGGCCCCTCCCTGCTCCAGCTCGACCCCGCCATCCTGCAGCCGGTGCAGTTTCCCGCCGCCTCCAACGATTGGCCCCACCGGGCGGTCGCCAACGGCTCCCTATTTCTCCCGCCCGGGATCTATCGGGTGCAGTTCTCGGTCCCCTGACCGGCGCCGGGGTGGGGGACGAACCCCGGCGAACGCCACACGGTCATCCTCGTACTCGTACTCGGGTCCCGCGGCTTTCCCTCTTGAGTACGAGTACCGCCCCTTCGGGGCTGAGTACGCGTACGAACCCCGGCAGACGCCACGCGGGCGTTCTCCTCCTCAGGGCTTCAACACCCACGCCACCACCTCGCGCGGATCCCGCACGAAGAGGACTCCGCCCGCCCAGGCGGGATGGCTGAAGGTCTTGCCACAGGCCTGGAAACGGCCGAGCTCGACGTACGCACCCGGATCCGCCCGCACCAGCAGCACCTCGCCCACGTCGGTCTGGACCAGCAGGCGGTCGCCCGACGCAATCGTCGACGCCACCTCGCCGAAGCCCGTCTGGCGCCACCGGATCGCGCCGTCGCGACGGTCCACGCAGACGTAGTCCCGGGCCGGGCCGAGCCCGTACAGGTGGTCCGCCACCCGCACCGGGGTGCTGAGGTTGATGTTCAGGGCGGGATTCACCCACTCCGGTCCCGCAGCCCATCCATCCCCCTCGGCCCGGACCCGGACCCGACGCATCCCGGTGGTGAAGCTGGCAAAGGTGACCGTGTCGCCGTCGAGAAGGGGCGTGAGGACATTCCGGTTGGCCCGGGTCCGGAAGGGAACCCGCCACAGCAGGGCTCCGTCCACCGAGGAAACCCCGACCAGTCCCTCGCAGGTGGCGGTCACCACCTGGCGTCGACCGGCCAGGTCCCCCACGACGGGCGAGGTGTAGGTGGTCAGGTCGTCCAGCGACCGCCACAGCTCGCGTCCGGTCCGCTGGTCGAACGCCACGAGGCAGGCGCCCCGGGCCGAACCGACCTGGACGATGATCCGGTCGCCGTCGATCACGGGACTGCCCGTGTGCCCCCGACGGGTCGCCGCCCCGATCCCGCCCTGCCGGTCGTCGATCCACTCCGTCCCGTAGCCGGCGAAGTCGAAACCCCACGCACGCCGGCCGGTGGCGAGGTCGAGGCAGGCGAACTCGCCCCGGGCGGACTGCACGTAGACCCGCCCGTCGTGAACCACCGGGGTGCAACGCGGGCCGGGTTCAAACTCGTCGGACCAGGCGACGGCATACGGGGTTCGCCAGCGCACCGCGCCGCTGGCGCGGTCGAGGCAGAGGGCGGTTTCCCGGTCGTCCTGGAGGTCGACCACCACCACGGCGTCCCCGGCCACCACCGGGCCGGCATAGCCACGGCCCACCGGACGGCGCCACAGCGGACGGGGTTCGTCGGGAAAGGCGGCCGGCAACGGTTCGGGGGACAACCCGTCCCGACCCGGACCCCGCCAGTCCGGCCAATCCGCCCCGTCGGCCGCCGCGGCCGCCCAGGCCGATCCCATCGCCACGAGGAGGGCGGCGACCCACCGGACTGCCCGTCGGGATGCGAGTCTCACCATGTGCCGTCGACCACCTGGGTGAGGATGTTCCGGGCCAGTTCCTCGGCCACCAACGGGGCGGCCTGGCGCTCGGCACTGTTCAGGTCGGCCACGCTCCGGACCGTCGTCCGCCCCATCACGTCCCGATCCACCACCACCCGGCCCGAATCCCGGTCCACGACCCGCACCCGGGCGGTCAGCCGGACCTCGTAATCGCGGGTGGAGAAGACGTCGCCGGGCTGGAGGGTGAGCGGGTTGCGGATGTAGCTCACGAGGGTGCCGGTGATGACAATGTCCCCGCCGGTGGCGGTTGCCAGCCGGTAGGTGCCGTCCTGCTGCACCTGACGCCGCAAGGCCTGGGTGACCGGCTCGATCAGGCGCGGCTCCAGGGTCTCGTTGGCGAACGGCCGGACCTCGATCGACCGGTTCCCGGCCACCTCGCCATTGGTCGGCCCCAGCCGATAGCCGGCACACCCGGAGGCCCCCAGGGCCAAGGCCACGGCCACCGCACCCAGCCAGAGGCGTCGGGTGCGGGAAGGCTGGGGGCGGTCGATGCGCATGGCGGCCTTCGGGGGACTCAGTCGCGATCGCGATCCTCGGTCGCCTGCCGCTCGCGGTCCACCACCGGGCTGACCGCCCGGCGGAGGGCGTCGCGGCGCTCCTGGTCGCGCTTCTCCTGCTCCCGCGCCTGCTCGGCGGCCAAGGGCTTGAGTTCCTCGATGCGGGAGCGTGCCTCGTCGGCAAAGGGCGACTCGGGATCCTTGATCAGGACCTCGTTGTAGTACACCAGCGCCCCCTGGTACCGCTTGTACTTCTCGTAGAAACGGGCCGTGCGATAGGCCCCCAGCGCCTGCTCCTGCTTGAGGTCGATCACCACCTGGGTCGCGTCCGGCACCCGGGCATCGTTCGGATAGAGCGCCTTGAAGTCGTTCATCGTGTCGATCGACTTGCTGGCGGCCGACTGGTCGTACTCCGCCTCCGCCGCCTGGCGTCGCCACGCCTCACCCGCCTTGTACAGGGCGTCGGCCGCGACCTCCGGCCGGTCGAAATACCGGTCGGCCGCCTTCTCGTAGGCCCGCACCGCGGCGGGGAAATCCTTCTGCTTCTCCCGGGCCGTGCCGATGTCCATCTGGGCCGGCGGGCCGGTGGGATGGAAGGGGCCGTTGGTCACCACCTGCCCGAACATCTTCGCCGTCTTGTCCATGTTCGGGAAGAAGGGGATGTATCCCCAGAGGCGGAACCATTGGCCGCCGAGGAACCGGCGGGAAATGGCCAACTGGCGCTGGAGGACCTCGTCGTAGTTGGCCAGGCGCGGGTACTTGGTGAGGGCGATCTGGTATTCCTTGAACGCCCGCTGATCCATCTTGCGGGCCTCGTAGGCGCGTCCGACGAGATACTGGGCGGGGCCGGCGTAGTCGGAGAGCGGCCACACCTGGACCGTCCGCCGGGCGGCCTTGAGGGCGGTGCGGTAGTCCCCCTCGTCCATGGCCTCCTGGGCGACCTGGAGCTGGTCCTTCGCCCGGTCACGCCGCCATTTGCCCGTCTCCCCCACCGGCTCGTAGGTCCAACCCTCGCCCGGACGGTAGATGATCGGTGCCGGGCAACGGCGGGCGAAGCCCACCAAGCCGATGGCGCAGGCAAGGCATAGGAGCCAGCGGTTCACGGCCGCGCAGGTTAGGGAGGACCCCCGGCAAGTCAAGGAACCGGGACCACCCGAGGATTCCAAGACTTCCCCTTGCCCCACGCCGCCCGGTCCCCTTTACTCGCCGGGCCAGGGCCCATGGGCCGAGGACAGGGGAACCCCGCCAGGGCAGGAATGCAGCAACGGTACCTTGCTCCGCGGATGCCGTGGTCGCCCTGGCATTTTTCGTCTCCCCTTCGTTTCCCAAGCCCTTCGTACCCGCCTGCTTCGTTCGCGAGTTCCCTGCCCGACCCGCCGTCGCGGCGTGGCTGCCGGCCGTCCGACGGAAAACAGGCTGGTCCTGACGCTTCCCCCGGCCATGCTCGGGGGGTCCGACACACCCGATGAGCTATCAGGTCATAGCCCGGAAATACCGTCCCCAGCGTTTCTCCGACGTGGTGGGCCAGGAGCACGTCACCCGGACGCTGGCCAACGCGGTGCGCACAGGGCGGATCGCCCATGCCTACATCTTCTGCGGCCCGCGCGGCACGGGGAAGACCACCCTCGCCCGGATCTTCGCCAAGTGCCTGAACTGCACCGGCGGCCCGAACCCGGACTTCGCCGATGACGACCCGCGGGTCCGGGAGATCACCGAGGGGCGGTCGCTGGACGTCCTCGAGATCGACGGCGCGAGCAACAACGGGGTGGAACAGGTGCGGGAACTCCGGGACACGGTGAAGTTCGCCCCCGCCGCCTCGACCTTCAAGATCTACATCATCGACGAGGTCCACATGCTCTCCACGGCGGCCTTCAACGCGCTGCTCAAGACCCTCGAGGAGCCGCCGGCGCACGTGAAGTTCCTCTTCGCCACCACCGACCCGGAGAAGGTCCTCCCCACCATCCTTAGCCGCTGCCAGCGGTTCGACCTCCGGCGCATCCCCGCCGCCCAGATCGCCGCCCACCTCGGCACCATCGCCCGGGCGGAGGGCGTGGAGATCGACGAACCCGCCCTCCACGCCATCGCCCGCGGGGCCGACGGCGGCATGCGGGACGCCCAGTCCACACTCGACCAGCTCATCAGCTTCTGCGGGAACCGGGTCGTCGAGGAGGACGTGCTCTCGGTGTTCGGCCTGACAGGCCGGACCCAGCTGCTGGAGCTGACCGATGCCCTGGTGGCGGGCGACGAGCTGCGGGCCCTCCGCCTCCTCGACGGCCTGGCCCACGGCGGCAAGGACCTCGGACGCCTCCTGGGCGACCTGCTCGGCCATTGCCGGAACCTGCTGCTCCACCTCGTCAGCGGGGGCGACCGGTCGCTGGTCGACGTGACCGACGCCGAGTGGACCGCCCTGCAGAACCAGGCCGCCGGCATCGACACCGAGGCCCTCACCCGGGTGCTGGAGGTGCTGAGCGCCGCCGAAGGCCGGCAGCGCGACGCCGGGTCGCGTCGGATCTTCCTCGAGGTGACCCTCCTCAAGGCCATCCAGGCCCGGAAGGCGATCAGCCTCAACACCGTCCTCCGCGAACTGCGCACCCTCCGTGAGGGGCTGCCGGCCGATGCGGATCCGGTCGATACCGCATCCGCCCCCGCCACGCCCCCCGCGCCGCGCCCCCCACCCGCCCCGGCCCCGCGCTCCGTCCCGACCGGCCCCGCCCCCGGGCCGGCGCCGGCACCCTCCCCGGCACCCCGGGCGACCGCCCCGGAACCGGAACCGGCCGCGCCCGTGGCACCGCCCCCGACGCTTCCGACGCCCCCTGCCCCGCCGGCCTCGGCCGCCGAGCTCTGGCCCCGGCTGCTGGCGTTGCTGGGGCCGGCCGACGGTTTCCTGAAGAGCTGCCTGGAGCACGCCGAACCGCGTTCGCTCGACGCCCGCACCTTCATCCTCGCCTGCCCGTCGGAGCACCTCGACCTGGTGTCCTCCCCCCGGAACCTGTCCTCCCTCCAGGCCCGACTTTCCGAGCTCGGCCTGCCCGGGATCGAGGTCCGGCTGGTTGCGGGGGCAGCCCCGGCGCCCGACACCGATGCCGCCCCGGTCCCGGCCCCCCGGCCGCCCCCCCGGGTTCCGTCGCCCGAGGCCCCACCATCCCCGCCCCGCCCCGCCGCCCCGCCGACCCCGGTGGCCCTCGACAAGGATTCCTTCCTCAACGACCCGCTCATCCGCGAGGCGCTGGAGGTCTTCAAGGGCACCCTCGTCGAGGTGCGTCCGCCATCGGATCCCAAGACCACGGATTGACGCCCGGGGGGCATCCCCCTGACTCTCACCGGCAAATGAGCAGCATCGGCAAACTCATGCGCCAGGCGCAGCGCATCCAGCAGGACATGGAGCGCGTGCAGCAGGAACTGGCCGCGCGCACCGTGGAGGGCACCGCGGGCGGCGGCGCGGTCAAGGTGGTCGCCCGTTGCGACCAGAGCCTCGCCTCGGTCCACATCGACCCCGAGACGCTGAACCCGGCCGACGTCGCCCTCCTCGAGGACATGGTCCTCACGGCCGTCAACCAGGCGATGGCCCAGGCCAAGGAGATCTCGCAGCGCGAGATGGGCCAGGTCACGAGCGGGCTCAGCCTGCCCGGCCTCATCTGATCCCCACCACCCCATGCCCGGCCAAGGATCCACCGGAAACGTCATCGCCGCCCTCGCCAGCTTCTTCATCCCGGGGCTGGGCCAACTCATCCAGGGCAGGCTTCTCGCCGCCGCGATCCATTTCGTCCTGGCCACCCTGCTCTGGTTCGTCCTCCTCGGCTGGGCGGTGCACATCTGGTCGGTGGTCGATGCCGCCCGCTTCCGGCCGGCGCCATGAGAGCCTGTCCGGAAACTCCGAGGGGTCCTGTTTCCGTGCAGGCTCTGGACCGCGGCCGGATGTCCCTCCGATGACCTCGCTCCCCGGCCCGGCGGCCGAGCTCGCCGCCGCACTCGCCCGCCTTCCCGGCATCGGACCCCGCTCGGCCGAGCGCCTCGCCCTCCACCTGATCCAGGCCGACCTCGCCACGGTCCGTCATCTGGCCGGGGTGCTGGTGGAGGCCCGGGACCAGGTCGGCCTTTGCGAGACGTGCGGCGCCCTGACCGCCACCCAGCCCTGCCCGGTCTGCGCCGACGACCGCCGCGACCGGGGCCTGCTCTGCGTGGTCGAGCGGGCGCTCGACGTCCTCAGCCTGGAGAAGTCCGGGACCTTCCGCGGACGCTACCACGTCCTCGGCGGACGCATCAGCCCCCTGAACGGCATCGGACCGGAGGACCTGCGCATCGACGCCCTCGAGCAGCGGGTGCGGGACGGCGGGGTGTCCGAGGTGATCCTGGCGCTGGGCAGCGATGTCGAGGGGGAGGCGACCTGCCATTACCTGGTGCGGCGCCTGGCCCCGACCGGCGTCCGTATCACCCGCATCGCCCAGGGCCTGCCGGCCGGCAGCGGGCTGGAGTACGCCGACGAACTCACCCTCAGCCGCGCCCTGGAGGGCCGGCGCGAACTCCCCGGATCATGACTCCCAGCGCCATCGTGTTCGACCTGGGCAAGGTGCTGCTCGATTTCGACTACGGGCGCGCCGCCCGCGCCCTCGCCCCCCACAGCCGCCTCGACCCGGAGGCGTTCCGGTCGGTGCTCGACCAGTCCCCCCTGCTCCACCAGTACGAGAGCGGGGAGATCGACACCGACACCTTCCTCTCCGGTGTCCGGGAACAGACCGGATACCGGGCCGACGACACGCTGCTCCGGACGGCGTTCGGCGACATCTTCGACGAGATCGGGCCGATGGTCGCGCTGCACGCCACGCTCCGGCGCCGCGGCACGCCGGCGTACATCTTCTCCAACACCAACGCCCTCGCCGTGGACCACGTCCGCCGCCGGTTCCCGTTCTTCAACGACTTCGACGGCCACGTCCTCTCCTTCGAGGTCGGGGCCATGAAGCCGCGCCCGGAGATCTATCAGGCGGTCGAGCAGCTCACCGGACGGTCCGGGCCGGAGATCCTCTACCTCGACGACCGGCCGGAGAACGTCGCCGGCGGAAGCGACCGCGGCTGGCAGGTGATCCTCCACTCGGACCCCGGGACCACGATCGCGGCGGTCGGCCGGCATCTCGGCTGGTAGGCGTTCCGCCCCATGAAACCGCCCCGCCCGGTCCCCCTCCGGTCCGTCCGCGTCACCGGGGCCACCGACCGCCAGGTGACCTTCCGCGCGGCGGGGCTCTCGGGGGAACTCACGGTCCTCGCGCCCGACCTGTTCCGCCTGCGGATCCATCGCGGCGCTCCGCACCCCGCCCCGGCCTCGTGGGCGGTTGCGACGACCGACTGGCCGGCGGTCGACACCATGATCCGCCGGTCGGCCCGCCGGGTTGACGTCCGCACCGCCGCCGGCAAATGGACCCTCGACCTCGCCCGGGGCGCGTGGCAGGTCACCGATCCGGGCGGCCTCGTGGTGTTCGACGCCCCGTCGGAAGGCACCCGCTTCGAGGGGCCGTCCGGCGCGCTCGATCTCCGGTTGGCCGAACGCGAGGCGCTGTTCGGACTCGGGGAATCCACCGGGCAGTTCAACAAGCGCGGACTGGTCCGCGAGTTCTGGAACATCGACGTCCTCGGGCATTCCCCCGCCATCCACCCGGGCCTGCGCCACCTCTACGTCAGCATCCCCTTCGCCCTCAGCCTCCGCGACGGCCGGGCCGCCGGGCTCTTCTGGGACAATCCGGCCCGCCAGTCCTGGGACCTCGGACAGTCCGCATCCGACCGCTGGCGCCTCCGGGCCGACGACGGCGAGATCGACCTGTATCTCTTCCTCGGGCCGTCGCTGCCGGGGGTGGTGGAACGGTACACGGCGTTGACCGGACGCATTCCCCTGCCCCCGCGGTGGGCGCTCGGCTACCAGCAGTCGCGCTACGGGTACGAGTCCGCCGCCCGCGTCGACCAGGTGGCGCGTGAACTCCGTCGACGCCACATCCCGTGCGACGTCCTCCACCTCGACATCCACCACCTCGACGGCCACCGGGTGTTCACCTTCGGCAAGGGGTTTCCGGATCCCGGCCGATGGATAGGGCGGTTGGCCCGGCGAGGATTCCGGGTGGTCGGCATCGTGGATCCGGGCGTGAAGGATGATCCGCGGTTCGGGGTGTTGCGACGGGGACGCCGGGCGGGGGCGTTCGTCCGGGATGCCGGCGGTCGGGAGGATTTCCTCGGCGAGGTCTGGCCAGGTCGGGCGCGGTTTCCCGACTTCCTCAACGCGTCGGCACGGAAGTGGTGGGGCGACGAGCAGGCGGCGCTGACCGACCTCGGGGTGGCCGGGTTCTGGAACGACATGAACGAGCCGGCCAACTTCGCCCGGCCCGACAAGACCCTGCCGCCCGACGCCCGCCACACCACCGACCACGGCCCCGCGGCCCATCGGGACGTCCACAACGTGTACGGAATGCAGATGGCCCGGGCGTCCCGCGAGGGCGCCCTGCGCCACGCGCCCGACCGGCGGCCGTATGTGATCACCCGCAGCACCTACGCCGGCGGGCAGCGGGATGCGGTCGTCTGGACCGGCGACAACTCCTCCCACTGGGACCACCTCGCCGACGCCGTCCAGATGCTCCTCAACCTCGGCCTGAGCGGGGTGGCGAACTGCGGGGCCGACGTCGGGGGATTCCGCGACGGATGCACCGGCGAGCTCCTCGCCCGCTGGACCCAGATGGCCGCCTTCACCCCGTTCTTCCGCAACCATTCCGACCTCGGAACCATCGACCAGGAGCCCTGGGCGTTCGGTCCCGAGGTGGAGGCGGTCTGCCGGGCGTACATCGGGCTGCGGTACCGGATGGTCCCCGGGTGGACCTGCCTCCTGGCCGAGGCACGGGCCACCGGGGCGCCCCCCATGCGCCCCCTGGCCTGGCATTACCAGAACGACCCGGTCGCCGTGGCCTGCGGCGACCAGTTCCTCCTCGGCCGCGACCTGATGGTCGCCCCGGTCCTGCGCCAGGGCGCCACCGCCCGCAGCGTGTACCTGCCGAACGACGTCTGGTTCGACTTCTGGACCGGCGAACGCCTGACCGGCGGCACCCATCACCTCGCCGACGCCCCCCTCGAATGCCTGCCGCTCTTCGTTCGCGCCGGGGCCATCCTCCCCCTCATGGACCCGGTGGAACACCTCGGCGGACCGGCGCCGCGGACGGTCACGCTCAACCTGTTCCCGGGTCCGGAAGGCCGGCTGGACTGGTACGAGGACGACGGCCTCACCCAGGCCTACGAACGCGGCGGATGCCATCGGCGAACCCTGACCTCCACGACCCGCCGACGGACCCTGCGCCTGGAGTTCGACGCCCCGACGGGCGACCGGGCATCCGATGTCGTCGACTGGCAACTCGTCGTCTGGGATGCCGGCCCGCGGACGCGGCTCCGGGTGGACGGACGGGAGGTTTCCGGGGAACATCTGGCCGATTCCCGCCTGTTCACCGCCCGGGTCGCCAACCAGCCCGGGGGGTTCACTGCGGAGATCTCCAGACTATGAAACGCCCCCTCCTTCCGCTTCTGGCCATGATCCTCGCCGGATGCCTCGGTGCCGGATGCCGATCGTTCGACAGCCGATGGCATTCGGCCACCGCCGCTGCGGACAGCGTCCAGGGCATCGGGGGTCGGTGGACCGGTTCGTGGCAGAACACCAACAACACCCACGGCGGGGCCCTGCGGGCGTTGGTCGAGCCCGACGGCGGGGACGGCACCCGCTACACGGCCCGCTTCCATGCCACCTGGGGGGGGAAGAGCGGCGGATTCAAGACCCGGCTCCGGGGGCACTGGGAGGGGGACACGTTCCACTTCACCAGCCGGCGACGCATCCTCGGGGTGCTCATCACCACGGAGGGACAGGCCACCGCGGGACAGTTCCACGCCGGGTATGCGAGCCGTTTCGACGTCGGGACGTTCACCCTCACCCGACCCGCACCGGCACCCTGAGCCGGGCCCTATTCCTGCCCCGTCCAGGTGGGCAGAAGTTGTTCCAGTCGGGCGGCGACCACGTCGACCGGCAGCTGGTCCAGCCCGCCGGCGTGGCGAACGGTCTCGAACCGGTCGCTGCGGGGACGCCAGACCTGCTCGTCGGTCGGTCCCCACAGCACCAGGCCGGGAAGCCCCAGGGCAGCCGCCAGGTGGGAGATCCCGGAGTCGTGGCCGAGGAACCCGACCGACTCGGCCAACTGGCCTGCCACCGCGGTGAGCGGCTGCCGGACACACACCTCGATCCGGTCCGGCGGCAACCGCCTGACCAGATGCTGGACCGTCTCGAGATCGGCCTCCCCGCCCACCAGCCGGACCCGGAAGGACGTCCGGGCCAGCACGCGATCGAGCAATGCCGCCCAGCGGTCCACCGGCCAGTTCTTCCGGAGGCTCCCGCTCCCCGGATGCACCATGAGCCGGTGCTCGCGGTCGGCGGCGGGAACCTCCAGTCGCGGAACCGGATCGGCATCGAACACCGCCAACCGCTCGAGGGGCGCCAGCAGCTGGTCGGTGGCGTGCAGGCCGGAGCCGTCCCGTGGCCGGTGGGGGCCCTGAAGGAACTGCGCCTGGGAGACACTCACCACGCTGCTCTGGAAATGGGCATCCGGATCGTAGAGGTAGCTCAGGATCAGGTGGAACGAGGCGAAGTAGTCACTCCAGCCGGGGTCGAGCGAACCGCGTCGGGCGAAGAATCCGGCGAGTTCGCGGGATTCCAGCGGACGGACGGCATCCGCGAGGCCTGCCCACGGGGCCAGCGCGGCGACCGACGGATAGCCGAGCACCTCCAGGTGATTCCCGGGAAACTTCGCACGGAGCGCAGAAAGCACGGGAAGCGTCAGCAGGAAGTCGCCGATCGCCCCGCCCCGGATCACCAGAATGCGGCCGCCACTCACCCGGCCACGCTACCGGGCCGGCGCCGCCCGGCAAGGCATCCCGGGACCCGACGACCAAGGTGACCGGCTCGCTGTCGGTCTGGGTCCCGCTTCACCCCCAAAGCCCTGCGGGGTCCTGACGGACCCCGTCGGACCCACCCGCTGACGCGGGTTCATCCCTCCACGGCCCGAGGGGCTCTGGGCACGCCGCGACGGAAGAGGCGAAGGGCCAAAGGCGAAGGGCGAAGGGGCCCGCCGGGTCCGGAGCCGCACGCTCCCGCGTGCGGTCGGCCCCGCAAAGCGGGGGGCGATGGGCTCGGGGCACGCCGCGCAGGAACGCAGCGCTCCGGCAGAGCGGCAGGTAGGGAAGATGAAGATCGATACCGATTCCGATACCGACCCCGATGGAGGCCCTTCGTCCCTTCGTTGTGGATCCCAGCTCGGCGGGAGCCTCGCGCCACCGGTCGGGACGGACGGCTTCCGTACGGTGGCGCGAGCGTCCCCGCGAGCCCCGCTCCCCTCGGGGTCGGGTGTCGGGGTCGGGATCGGGATCGAAATCCCTCATGCATTCCTCCCACCCCTCCACGGCCCGAGGGGGAGGGCCGGCGAACGCCACGCGGGCGTACCCGTCCTCGTCCTCGTCCTCGGGCCCCGCGGCCTCTCCCTTCGAGTACGAGGACCGCCCTGACGGGGCTGAGTACGCGTACGAACCCCGGCGAACGTGCTGGGGGCCGCGGGGGGAGCGCGCGGGGGTGTTTGCTGGTGCCTGCGGCCGGACACCGGCATAGGGTCGCCCCGGTGTCTGCGGACCGAATCCTCCTGATCGCCGGCGACCCGAGCGGTGACCAGCTCGGCGCCGAGCTGGTGGACGCCCTGCATCGCACCCGACCGCCCGGTCGGCCGGCGCCGGAGGTGTTCGCCGCCGGGGGGCCCCGGCTCGCCGCCGGCGGCACGGAACAGGTCGTCGACCTCACCCGGCACTCGGTCATCGGATTGTGGGAGGTCATCCGGAAGTACGCCGAGTTCCGTCGGATCTTCCATGACCTCCTCGACCTCGCCACGGAGCGGCGCCCCGACCTGGTGGTGGGCATCGACTACGGGGGGTTCAACCTCCGGTTCGCCCGCGCCCTATACCATCGGGCCGCCGCGACCCGGACAACGGATGCGGCATGGACCCCCCGACTGGTCCAGTTCGTCTCCCCCCAGCTCTGGGCCTCCCGTCCGGGCCGTGCCCGGATCCTCGAGGCACATCATGACCTCGTCCTGAGCATCCTGCCCTTCGAGGTGGAGTGGTACACCCGACACGCTCCCGGAGTCCGGGTGGAGTTCGTGGGGCATCCGCTGGTCGATCGCCATGCCCGTCAGCCGACCCCGTCCCGGCCGGGACCCGACGCGCCGCAGCGAATCACCCTGCTCCCCGGCAGCCGGACCGGTGAACTGCGCCGGCACCTCCCGGTGATCCTCGGTGCCGCGGCGCGGATCCACCGCGCCCGACCCGACACCCGGTTCGTCCTCGTGGCCCCCGATGCGTCAACGGCCGCGTCCCTGTCGCCCCAGGTCGACCCCGGCCTGCCCGTCGAGATCCGGGCGGGACGGCTCGGCGAGACCCTAGCCGACAGCACCCTGGCCATCGCGTCGACCGGAACCGTCACCCTGGAATGCGCTTGGTACGGGATTCCCACGCTCTGCCTCTACCGGACCTCGTGGGTCACGTACCAGATCGGCCGCCGGATCATCCAGGTCCCGCACCTCGCCATGCCGAACCTGCTGGCGGGCGGGACGGTATTCCCCGAATTCATCCAGGACGCCGCCACGCCGGAGGCGCTGGCCGACGCCGCCCTCCGCTGGCTGGACGATCCGAAAGCGGCCGACGCGGTGCGGGATCGCCTCCGCGACATCGTCGCCCGCCTCGGCCCTCCCGGGGCCTGCGACCGGGCGGCCCACCGCCTTTGGAATCTTCTCGAGACCGGATCCCCACGCCATCGACTGGCTCCCCGGCCGTCCCCGTGAGCGGGAAACCCTCGGAGTTCCCGGACAGAATCCGGCGGATCCGGCGGCCGAACCCCCTCCCGAAAACAGAAGAGCCAGCCCCGAGGGGCTGGCTCTTCTGGCGAAATGACCGGTCAGGCCCGGCGGCTGCGACGGTAGATGCCGAAACCCACCAGTCCGAGCCCGGCGAGCATCGCGTAGGTCTCGGGCTCCGGAACCGGGGTGTAGGTGTAGGTGAGCTGCACCGAACCAGTCGGCCCGAACGAGGTGATGCCAAGGCTCGCCGGATGATTGCCCGAGGCGTTCTTGGTGAGGGACAGGTTGTACAGCGACTGCAGGGTCAGGCTGTAGGTCCCGTTCCCGACGAAATCCGACAGGCCCAGCGAATCGCTGACCGAAGCGGAATAGGCGAGCGCCGCACCCGTGGGACTTCCGGTCCCGACCGAAACGGAAGCCGGCGAGACCGACGCGCTGCCACCAAGCGCCGCGTTCGGCAGCGCATCGGAGAGGCTCAGCTGGGACCCGATGGTCGCGCTGTGGCGGGTGGCACTTCCGGCGAACGAGTAGCTGAACGTCGAACCGGAGGTCGTCACCGCAATGTCGACCTGGGTCAAGGTTCCCAGGGACGAATCGAACTGGTTGAAAACCACGGATCCCGTCGCGGAAACACCCTGGTTCACCGTCCCCGTGCCATTGCCGATCGAGCTCGTGTCAATCGAAGAGGCCGGACTCAACGTCGACCAGAATCCGCCCCCACCGAATCCCTCGGTCTCAACAACGACGGCCGCTTGGGAAACAGTTGTGGCCACCAATGCAGCCGACAGCACATGAGTGAATTTCATACCGGATCAATCTCCTTAGTTAAGTGACGGCACGTATTAGCTGCCGCCCATCTACCGGAAGCAAGTCGAATCTAGTCAACATTGCATAGACTTCAGGAGGGGATGGTGCGGGTAGAAGTGGAGCGATTCGACCCAGCCCCTGCGTCGGCGGCAATCCGACCGGATCGACGTTCCACACGCCTCGGTCGCCGACATCAGGGCCTGGCCGCTGCCAGAGCACGGTGACGCCGGCGTCGGAATCCCGTCCAACCGACGAGCGCCCCCCCGGCGATCAGGGCCCATTCCTCGGGCTCCGGAACCACGGGTCCGTTCGGGACGAAGTCGTAGGTCACGGAAACCGTCCCGGTGGGCAAGGCCCCGAAGGTCAGGCCCGCCTGATGGATGTGGCTGCTGCTGAATCCATTGCCTTTGGTCATGTCGACCGCGATCCGATGCCGGAGCTCCACGTCGAAGCTCCCCGGCCCGACAAACCCCGAGAGATCCTGCTCCCCGGCCACAAACGACAGGGTGTAGTTCAGGGAGGCCCCGGTGACGGAAGTCAGGGACGGCGTCTCCCCAAAAGGTCCGCTCCATCCACCGGTGACCACCGATGACGACGCCGGGGCGAGGGATTGCCCCCCGACCAGGCCGCTGACGCCCAGTTCCTGCAGGAAATCGACCTGATCCACCTTGTCCCATCGGCCTCCCCATGTGGTGAAGTCGATGGAGTACTCCGGACCGGTCGCGAGCGAGAAACTCACCCCGACGAGGGTTCCCAGTCCGCTGTCGAACTTCGGCAGGCTCAGCACGGCCACCGTTTCCACCTCCACCGAGGTCGGATCCCCGGAATTCCCGTCCGCCACCAATTGGGCGCCCTGAATGAACAGATCCTCCCCGAAATCCACCACCGCAGCCGGCAACTGCATCATCGAAACCGATAACGTCATCGCCCGAATCGCAAACCCCGCGGGACGTGTCCACACGCCACCGCCGCCCACACTCGTCCGAATACTCATGAATGGATCCAAACCTCCTGTCGCCGATCCCTTCACGAACGATCCGGGAGGAGAAACGGCGACCGGACGCTATCCAAACCCACTGAGCGCGCAAGTGCTTTCACGTACTAACATACGCAACCATGCGTACCGCAAACCAGGACCGTGTCCGGCCTTCCGATGATGGAGGCTTTGCCGACTTCCCGAAAACTCCGGGGGGGACAGGCTTCTACATTCCCATCCGGGTGAGCTCGCGATCGAGGGCGACCTGGAACTCCTGGATGTCCTCGCGTTGCGGACGGTATCCGGGGGTTTCCGGCGCCAACCCGGGGCGCCCGTACTGGTCCACGTACCACGAGGCGCGCTGCCCGTCGCTGAAGGTCACCTTGCCGCTGATGACCGTCCCGGGCTGGGTGACGGTGTCGACCGTGAGGCTCACCCCGCCCGGTGCGGGCCCGGTCGGCGGGGCCGGTGCGGCCGCCTCGGGCTCGGGCGTCGCCGCGGCGGGCGGTTCCGGGTCTTTGGGGACCACCTGGAGGTCGCCCACCAGCATCCGGACCTCCATGTAGGTGAGGCGGATGCCGAACTCGCTCTCAAGACGCTTCTGGAAATCCGACAGTCCCATCCCCTCGGCGATCCATTGCCGGGCCAATTCCTTCTGCGCGTCGGTCAGCTGCATATGCGTGGGGTCGAGCTTCGGCAAAGGCCCGACCCCGGCAACTGATTTTTCCCGCCGGCACTTGTCCGCTGGAACGCCGCCAGTAGCCTGCCGTCCATGAGATCCCTCCTGCTGGCGGCCGGCCTCTGGTGCGCCGCCGTCCACGTCGCCGCCCAGAAGGCCTACACCTTCGGGATGATCGCCAAGTCCCAGGGCAACCAGTTCTTCGAGGCCGCCCGATCGGGCGCCACGGATGCGGTCCGGGAACTCGGCGAGAAACATGGCCTCCGACTCCGGCTCGACTGGCGCACCCCGAACGAGGAGGACGCCCAGAAGCAGGCCGAGTTCATCGAGCAGCTCGTCCTGTCCGGGGTCGACGGGATCATCATCTCCTGTTCCGACGCCAACAAGCTGACCACGGCCATCGACAAGGCGGTTGCGGACGGCGTGCCGGTGGTGACGTTCAGCGGCGATGCGCCCCGGTCGAAGCGGTTCGTGGCGATCGGCATCGACGATTTCCAGTGCGGCGAAGCGTGCCTCGAGGAGCTGGCGAAGCTCCTGCCGGATGGCGGCCGGGTGGCGGCGATCGACGGCAATCCGAACGCGGCCAACCTGCAGCAGCGGGCCGCGGGATTCCGCAAGGCGGCCGCCAGCCATCCGGAGATCCGCCTCGTGGACGTGTTCTACCACAAGGAAACCCCCGCCGACGCCGTGGCCCGCATCGAGCAGGTCATGCAGGCCAACCCGGACCTCGCCGGATGGGGATTCCTCGGCGGCTGGCCGCTCTTCACCGACAACGCCCTGAAGTGGCCGCCGGGCACCGTGAAGTGCGTGAGCGTCGACGCCCTGCCCCCGCAGCTCGACTACGTCCGCAGCGGGCACGTCCAGATGCTCCTCTCCCAGCCGGTGTACGACTACGGGTACCGCGCGGTGGAACACCTGGTGAACAAGGTGCACTTCCGACGCAACCCCGCCTCGCCGATCGACGTGACCCCGCTCACCCCCGTCACCCGGGACAACGTCGACGCCTTCGCCCGCAACTGGGAGAAGTGGGCCCCGAAATGACCGGCCACCCCGGCCCATCGACCCCATGAACTTCCTCCGGATCGTCGAGGCCAAGCGGGATGGACGCCGTCATCCGACGGCCGAGATCCAGGATCTGGTGGCCGGGGTGGTGGAGGGTTCGTTGCCGGACTACCAAGCGGCCGCGTGGCTGATGGCGGTGTACTTTCGGGGACTCGACGACGCGGAATGCCGCGACCTGACCCTCGCCATGCGCGACTCGGGCGAGGTGCTGCGGTTCCCGGGGGATCCCCGGCCGGTGGTGGACAAGCACTCCACCGGCGGCGTGGGCGACAAGGTCTCCCTCCCCCTCGCCCCCCTGCTGGCCTGCCTGGGGTTCCGGGTGCCCATGATCTCGGGCCGCGGACTCGGCATCACCGGAGGCACCCTCGACAAGCTCGCCTCGATCCCGGGGTTCCGCACGGCACTGACCCGCGACGAAATCCTGGACCAGGTCGACCGCCTGGGCGTGGCGATGGCCGCCCAGACCGACCGGATGGTCCCGGCGGACCGTCGGCTCTACGCCCTGCGCGACGTCACCGCCACGGTACCGCACCCCGCGCTGATCACGGCCTCGATCCTGTCGAAGAAGCTGGCCGAGGGACTCGGGGCGCTGGTGCTCGACGTGAAGGTGGGCTCGGCCGCGTTCCTGCCCCGACCGGAGGACGCCCGGGCCCTGGCCCGCGCCATGACCCGGCTGGCCACCGCGTGCGGCGTCCGCACCCGGGCCGTGCTCACGGACATGGACACCCCCGTGGGGCGGTCGGCAGGCAACTGGCTGGAGGTCGGGGAAAGCATCGAATGCCTCCGCGGGCGGGGTCCGGCGGATCTTCGGAGCCTGGTGGTGGAACTCGCCGCCCACCTCGTGGTGCTCAGCGGCCATCCCCCGGCGTCCCCCGATCCGGCCGGCGCGCCCGGCACCGCGGACATCGACTCGGCCCGGTCCGCCGCCGCGGCGTGGCTGGATTCCGGTCGGGTGCTCGACCGGTGGCACCGGATGCTGGCCGCCCAGGGGGCGGACCTCGACGCCACCGCGCGCCAGCTCGACGCCGGGCCCATCGCCCCGGTGGTGGTCGAGCTCACCGCGGACCGGGACGGCTGGGTGCAACGGTGCGACGCCCGGGTCTGCGGCGAGGTGGTGCGTGACCTGGGCGGGGGGCGGCTTCGACAGGACGACGTGATCGATCCGCGGGTGGGCCTCGACCGGCTCGCGCGCCCGGGCGATCCGGTTCGTCGCGGCGAGCTCCTGGCCCGGATCCATGCGGCCACCCCCGCCGCGGCCGACATCGCCCGCACGCGACTCGCCCAAGCCATCCCCGTCGGCGACTCGCCTCCCGACTCCACCCCGCTGGTGCTGGAAGTGGTCGACGCCGAGGGGTGACCGGCGCCCGGCTCCGGAAGGGCTCGCGGGGACGCTCGCGCCACCGCACGTGGGCCGCCAGGCCGGAACGGTGGCGCGAGGCTCCTGCCGAGCTGGGATCCACAACGAAGCTGGACCGACTTTTACCGCAAAGAACGCAGCGAACTCAAAAACTGGAGCAACAACGAAGGGACAAAGGGACGAAGACTTTTTCATCCGCAGATTTCTCAGATTTCCGCCGATGTCATTGGCCGCGTAGCCGACGCCGCTAGGCGGCCGGTCCCGCCCTTATCTTCATCGCCCGCCGCCTCCGTCCGGAGCGCTGCGCTCCTGCGCGGCGTGCCCCGGGGCCCCTCGGGCTGTGGAGGGATGAACCCGCGTCAGCGGGTGAGTCCGACGGGGTCCGCAAGGACCCCGCAGGGTTGGGGAGCGGAGCGGGACCGTCCGCCCATCGGCGGCGGCTACGTGGGAAGAGCGGCGGCCCCTCCCAGGACCGATCGGGCTCGCAGGCTCGCTCCATCGAGCGCGGGGCCAGCGCGGATGCGACGCATGAGGATCGGCATTCTTCCTACCCTTCGTCCCTTCGTTGTTCCTCCCCCCCCGGCGGATTCACCATCCGCCGCCACGAAAAAGGCCCCACGGGTCGAAACCCGCGGGGCCGTGATTCAGTCGGAACGAAACCCGCTCAGCGCAGGCGCAGGAACAGGCCGTCGCCGCTGGTCGGGATCGTGGCCGAGTTGCCGGTGACACCGCCCACCGGAGTCCACGCCGGATTCACCAGCGTCGGGCTCGACTCCAGGGTGACGCCGGTGGCGTCGGCCGGCCACGAGACGGTGACGTTCCCCTCACCCAGCGCCACGGAGAGAACCGGGGGAGCCGCGGGCGGGGCCACGCTGAGGACGATCGGGATGCCGGCCGCGGACGGTCCGCCCATCGACTCGATCTCCGCCTTGGACAGCGCACCGGCCCGGATCTGGACCGCGCTCACCCACCACTCACGACGCTCATCGGCATCGCCGTCGGCAAACAGCACCGCTGTCGGGGCCATGGTCCGGCGGGGGGCGTCGAGCGCCGCACCGGCGGTCCAGTCATCCTGGAAGATGCCGTCGACGTACTTGGTCACCACCGGCGGATTGGCCGCCATGTCGTAGGCCGCCACCACCCGATGCCATTCACCCGGGGTGAAGGCGCCGGTGCCGTTGTAGCCTTCGCCCCCCTGGCCGAAGTTGTTGCCCTGCCAGAACAGGTCGCCGTCGTCGCCATTGGTCTCGGAGCTGGTCTGCAGCATGCCCGCCGCGCCGGAACCCGTGGTGCCGATCATCACGTCCATGACGAGGGTAAACTGGTTGACCCGGGTGCCGCCGCCGTTCGGGGGAATGCGGTGGGTCATGACGTAGCCGATCTCGTTGCTGAGGTCGCCCGGCACGTACATCACCGAAGCCGGCTGGCCGTCGATGCCCGGGATGTCCAGGAAGTCGCCCTCGCCCGTGACACCGTATCGGGTGCCCTGCTCGGTGAGGGGAGCCAGGTAGGCGAGGTCCTCACCGATGTTCGCCCCGAGGTCGCCAAAGGCGAAGTCCCAGTGACCGGTGACGGTCGAGACCGGGGTGGCGATGGGGATGCCCGCCGCCGAGGGTCCGCCGAGGGCGGCGATCTGGGCGTCGGTCAGCTTGCCGCTGCGGACCTGCACGCTGCTCACCCACCACTCGCGACGCTCATCGGCATCGCCGTCGGCGAACAGCACCGCCGTCGGGGCCATGGTCCGGCGGGGGGCGTCGAGCGCCGCACCGGCCGTCCAGTCGTCCTGCTTGATGCCGTCGACGTACTTCGTGACGACCGGAGGGTTGGCCGCCATGTCGTAGGCCGCCACCACCCGGTGCCATTCACCGGCGGTGAAGGTGCCGCGGCCGTTGTAGCCCTCGCCTCCCTGGCCGAAGTTGCCGCCCTGCCAGAACAGGTCGCCGTCGTCGCCATTGGTCTCGGAGCTGGTCTGCAGCATGCCCGCCGCGCCGGAACCCGAGGTGCCGATCATCACGTCCATGACCACGGTGAACTGGTTCACCCGGGTGCCGCCGCCGTTCGGGGCGATCCGGTGATCCATCACATAGCCGATCTCGTTGCTGAGATCACCCGGAACGTACATCA
Source organism: uncultured Verrucomicrobiota bacterium (assembly GCA_964525755.1). Taxonomy (GTDB): domain Bacteria; phylum Verrucomicrobiota; class Verrucomicrobiia; order Limisphaerales; family UBA9464; genus UBA6176. The sequence goes on along the minus strand of CAZGIK010000033.1, from coordinate 19,099 downwards.
CGCGGGCCGGCTCGCCGTTGATCGGCGGCACGGCGGCGAAGTCGCCCTCGCCGGTGACACCGTACAGGGTCCCCTGCTCGGTGAGCGGGGCCAGATAGGCCAGGTCGGAACCCACCGTCGCACCAAGATCACCAAAGGCGAAGTCCCACTGCCCGGTCACGTTGCTGCCCGGGAGGGTGAGCGGGATGCCCGCGGCCGAGGGTCCGCCCAGCAGGGCGAGCTCGGCGTCGGTCATGCGACCGGCCCGGACCTGGACCGAGTTGACATACATCTCGCGACGCTCGTCGGCATCCCCGTCGCCGAACAGCACGGCCACCGGCCCGAGGGTCCGGCGGGCGGCGTCGATCGACGCCCCGGCGGTCCAGTCGTCCTGCTTGATGCCGTCGACGTATTTCACCACCACCGGCGGGGTGGCCGCCATGTCGTACGCGGCCGCCACGCGATGCCATTCGCCCGCGGTGAAGGTGCCGCGGCCGTTGTAGCCCTCGCCACCCTGGCCGAAGTTGCCCTGCTGCCAGAAGAGGTCGCCATCGTCGGTGTTGTCACCGGAACTGGTCTGCAGCAGCGACGCCGCGAACGATCCCTCGGTGGCCACGAAGAGGTCATAGATGATGGTGAACTGGTTCACCCGGGTGCCGCCGCCGTTCGGGGCGATCCCGTGGTTCATCACGTAGCCGATCTTGTTGCTCAGGTCGCCCGGCACCTTCATCACCTGGGCGGCCTCGCCGCCGATGTCGGCGATGCCGAACGAGGTGGTGGTGCCGAACTCGGTGCCCGCCTGGGTCAGCGGGTCGAGGTAGGCGAGGGGCGAGCCGATGGTCGCCGCCAGGTTGCCCTGGGTGAAATCCCACTGGCCGGTGACCGTGGTGGCCGATCCGCCACTGACGTTGATCCCGTAGCTCCACGCGGCCGACCGGACCACGGAGGCCGAATCGGTGTACTCCAGCACCACGTCCGTGGTCGCGTCCGCCCGCTGGGGATAGGGGTTGTAGGCGACGGTGATCCGGTCGCCGTCCTTCGTCAGGGTCTGCGGCGTGACCGTCGAGCCGTCCACCTGCAGGCGGACACCGGCGGTGGCCACCGTCGACTGGCCGTCGATGATCAGCGCGGTCACCGGGGCATCGCTCGGGTTGCCGGCGGAACCGCCCGAGGGCGAGGCCTCGGCGACATAGGGGCCGTTGGCGGCCGCGTCGTTCACCACGGCAAACGCCGGGACCGCGTTCGCGGAGCCCGGGTCGTTGATGGCGAACCGGAAGATCCCGGCGGCGTCCATCGTGTACCACTGGAGATTGGCCCCGCGGCCGGTCTGCCAGTACACAAGCCGGAACGGATAGAGCCCGGCCTGCGGCGCCACCACGTCGAACAGGTTCTCGCTCTTGGAGTCGGACTGGAACGGCGGCGCGATCCGCTGGTACTCGGTCAGGCGCGTCGAGAAGAAGTCCCGAGGGTTGCGCCCCACGAACAGCACCCAGCCGTCGTCGTCATTGACGTCCGTCCGGTCCGCACCGGCCGTCACGCCCATCGTGGTCTTGCCGGCCGGCAGCTGCACGTAGGCCACCACCTCGACCGCGAAGTTGTCGGTGTGCCCGCCCGTCCCCGGGATCCCGGGAAAGGTCTCGGGAAACCAGTCGGTCACCCAGTTGCCCTGCAGGTCGACCACGTCGAAGAAATTGCCGTCCCGCTCGAAGTTCACCGCGGACACGGTGTACGCCCCGCCGGCGCCCGGTCCCGCGATGGCCTCGTTGGGGATCGCAACCCCGCCCGCGTCGGTCAGGGTGCCGTTCACCTGGCGCAACGCACGCAGGAAGTTGTTGCCCACCACCGCATCCTGCGGCGCCTGGATCACCCGGTAGTTGAGACCGCGGGTGGTGCCCGCCGATACCGGCAGAGCGGCCTCGGCGGGTAGCTGGAATTCGACCGCGCCGGCCTCGAAGGCCGCCACGGCGGCCGTCAAGCCCGACAGGACGGCCATGGTTTGTATGGATTTCATGTTCAGAAGCATCAGAGGAACCCTGATTCGCCCATCGCACCCCCGCTCGCACGACCCCGACATCCTCCATATCGGGTAGATTCCCCGGTTTGCAGCAGCCAAATCGGATCAGGCCGTGACCCAGGGCTCCCGTCCACACCCGCGACGCTTCCGCGTTGCCTCCGGACCGGGACCCGGATGGACTGACGCCCATGCCGCGCAGCACCTGGGTGTTCGCCTCGATCCTCTCGGCCCTGATCCTCGGAGCCCTGGGCTATCTCCGGTGGCGCCAGACGGAACGGGAGGCGGTCGACGCCCGGGTCGCGGCCGACGGGATCGCGGCGGAACTGTCGGCCGCCCGGTCGACCAACTCCCTCATGGCCGCCTGGCTCGAGGCGGCCCGAGAGGAGATCGGGGAACTGCAGCGGCGGATCGACGAGGCCACCCGACGCGAGGACGACCTCGAGGGCCGCATGCGGGCCGAACTGGAGTCGCGCGATGTCACGATCTCCGAGCTGCAGGGCGCGCTGACCGTGGACATCGTCGACCGGGTCCTCTTCGACTCGGGCGCCGCCGAGCTCAAACCGGAGGGACGGGACATCCTGCTCCGGGTCGCCTCGGTGCTGTCCCGATATCCCGGACGGCAGATCCAGGTGATCGGCCACACCGACAACGTCCCCATCCGCGGACGCACCCCGGCCGGGTTCACCGACAACTGGGACCTCTCCGCCGGACGCGCCCTGGCCGCCGTCCGGTTCCTCCACCGGGAGGCCGGCGTCGATCCGGCCCGCCTCGCGGCCGTGGGGTGCGGCGAATTCCGTCCACTGGCCGACAACGCCACCCCCGAGGGCCGCGCCCGCAACCGCCGGATCGCCGTCGTCGTGCTGCCGGAGAAGGTGGTGCCGGCCGACCTGCCGCCCGACGCCCCCTCACCCACCACGCCCACGCCGGTCCCGGTACTTCCCGCCGAGTCCACCCCCCCTCTTCCGTCCCCGGAACCGGTCACCCTCCCAGACGCATCCGACCCGCCCGCCGTCCCGGTACCGCTGCCCGTCCCAGTCCCGCTGCCCGCCGTTCCGACTCCCGTCCCCGTGCCGGTTCCCGAGCCCCCGGCCGATGCGGTTCCGCCGGAACAGTCCGACGAACCCGTCCCGGCTCAGGGCACCGGCAGTTCGTCGAAGATCCTCCCCACGATGTCCTCGGGGGCCTTCTCCTCCGCCTCGGCCTCGTAGGTCAGGGTCACGCGGTGCCGGAGGACGTCGAGCCCCACGCTCTTCACGTCCTGCGGCGTCACATAGCCGCGGCCGCGAAGGAACGCATGGGCCTTGGCGGCGAGGGTCAGGGCGATCGTCGCCCGCGGCGAGGCGCCCAGCTGGATCAGGTCCTTCAGCGGCAGGGAATAGGCCTCGGGATCCCGTGTGGCACAGACCACGTCGACGATGTAGTCGCGGACCTGCTCGTCGATGTACATGCGGTTGAGCACGTCCCGCGCCCGGAGGATCGCCACCGCATCCACCACCGGCTGCGCCGCGGGCAGGCCGCTCGTCCGGGCCATCAGGTCGAGGATCTGCCGCTCCTCCTCGCGGGACGGGTAGTCCAGCTTGAGCTTCAGCATGAACCGGTCGACCTGCGCCTCGGGCAGCACATAGGTGCCCTCCTGCTCGATCGGGTTCTGCGTGGCCAGCACGAGAAAGGGTTCCTCCAGGGGAAAGGTCTGGTCCCCGATGGTCACCTGCCGCTCCTGCATGGCCTCGAGCAGGGCCGACTGGACCTTGGCCGGCGCCCGGTTGATCTCGTCGGCCAGCACCAGATGCGCGAACACCGGCCCCTTGCGGATCGTGAACCCGCCACTCTGGGGATTGTACACCTGGGTGCCCACCACGTCCGCCGGAAGCATGTCGGGCGTGAACTGGATGCGGGAGAACCGCACGTGGAGCGCAGTGGCCAGGGTCTTGACCGACAACGTCTTGGCCAGACCGGGAACGCCCTCCAGCAGGACATGCCCGTTGGCCAGCAGGCCGATCACCAGCCGTTCCACGAGGTAGCGCTGTCCGACCACGCACTTGTTGATCTCGGCCATCAGGGGGGTCAGGAAGGCGCCCGCCTCCGCGACCTCGGCGTTCATCGCGGCCACGCTGTCATTCATTCCCCGTGGTAATGCCGCAGCCGCCCCCCCGCGGGCAATCGCCATCCGCCCGCCCCCCTCCCGGAGACGTGCCTTTTTCCATCCGATATGGCTCGCTGGCCGCCCATGAGCGAACTCCTCGTCGCCACCGCCAACGCCCACAAGGTCTCCGAGCTGGCCCAACTGCTCGGCCCGACGGTCCGGGTCCACTCGACCGGCACATCCGACGCCCGGATCGAGGTGGAGGAGACCGCCGGCACGTTCGAGGGCAACGCCCTGCTGAAGGCCCTCGCCTGGGCCGGTCACCTGGCCCGCGGGGGACGCCCCGGGGGAATGGATTTCGTGCTGGCGGACGATTCCGGACTGGAGGTCGACGCCCTCGGCGGGGAACCCGGGGTACACTCGGCGCGCTACGCGGCGCTGGACGACGGCCGGCCGGGCAACTCGCCCGACGCGCAGAACAACGCCAAGCTCCTCGCCCGACTGGCCGGTGTTCCCGCCGGACGACGCACCGCGCGGTTCCGCTGCGTGCTGGCGCTGGTGCCGGTGCTCCCGGGAGCCGACGACGACACCCGCTCGCGGGCGGCCCGGTTCTTCGAGGGCACCTGCCCGGGGCGGATCGGCTTCGAACCGGTCGGCGGACACGGGTTCGGCTACGATCCGCTGTTCCTGCCGGACGGATTCGAGCGGACCTTTGCCGAGTTGGGCGAGGCCGAGAAGAACCGCCTGAGCCACCGGGCCGCCGCCGCCCGCCATCTGCGCACCTGGCTCGCCGCCTCTTCCACGAATCCCCGTGGCGGAGGCCGATAGGCCGCCGGGCCCCAACCTCGGCGTCGGGGTCGGAATCGGTATCGGAATCGTATCTCCCCCTTCGACCTTTGAACCCTTCGCCGGCCGACTGGACGCCCGGCCGGCCGCCTGCTACAACCCCGCGCGTTCCCGCGCACGGCCGCCGCCGGTGCGCAGGCCTCCGAATCACGAACCATGAAGATGAAGCCGCTCATCGCCGTGTCCGCCGTCCTGGCCGTCGTCGCCACCTCCCGGCTCTCCGCCCAGGCCCCCGGCACCCCCGGGGCCACCGCCGGCCCTCCCGTGGTCGCCGAAGAGATCAACACCAAGTTTGGCAGCCAGGACGACCGGAATGGCTACGTGCTCGGCGCCATGATCGCCGATGACATGGTCAACCGCATCCGCCGCCTCGGCTACGACGCCCCGGACGAGGCCATCGCCCGCGGCTTCACCGAGTGGGTCCTGAAGAAGTCCGTCGTCGACAAGGACCAGGTCCGGCAGGTCTTCGCCGCCATCCAGTACGAGGTCAACCAGAAGGCCGAGGCCAAGCGCAAGGAGGAGGCGGAGAAGAACAAGTCCGAGGGCGAACGGTTCCTCTCCGAGAACAAGGCCAAGGAAGGCGTGGTCACCCTGCCCAGCGGCCTCCAGTACAAGGTGCTCACCCCCGGGACCGGACAGAAGCCCGGGCCGGCCGACACCGTGGTCTGCCAGTACCGGGGCACGCTGATCGACGGCACCGAGTTCGACAGCTCCTACGGCCGTGGCCAGCCCGCCCGGTTCGCCGTCAACCGCGTGATCCGCGGATGGACCGAGGCGCTCCAGCTCATGCCCATCGGCTCCAAGTGGCAGTTGTTCATCCCGTCGAACCTCGCCTACGGCGAGGCCGGCTCGCCGCCCAAGATCGGTCCGAATGCCACCCTGCTCTTCGAGATCGAGCTGCAGGGCATCCAGGGCACCGCCGGCACCCCGGCGGCCGGCGGCCAGCCGGTGGTCACCAGCGACATCATCAAGGTGCCCAGCAAGGCCGAACTCGAGAAGGGCGCCAAGATCGAGGTCATCAAGGCCGACGAGGTGGAGAAACTGAAGCAGGACGCCGCCTCCAAGCCCGCCGGACAGTAGTCCCGGGCCCGTCCGATCCCTTGACTTGGGGGGAACCCCCCCCGATAGTCCCGCCCCTTGTGCTGCCGCCCGGCTCCCGCCGGGCGGATTCTCTTATGGCCACCGCGAAGAAGACGTCCCCTGCCGCCGCCAAGACTCCGCCGGCCCGCCCGGCCGCCAAGGCCAAGCCCGCCCCACGGACCCAGAAGGCCGCCCCGAAGCCGGCCGCCCAGGCCGCCTCCAGGCCAGCCCCCAAGGCCGCCCTGAACACCGCACAGAAGCCGACCCCCAAGGCGGCCCAGAAGCCGGCCCAGAAGCCGGCTTCGTCCAAGACCGCCGCCGCCAAACCGGCAGCCGAACGTCGACCCACCTCCAAGACCACCGCCCCGTCCGCCCTCTCCGCCCTGATGCCCCCCGCCCCTGCCCCCATCCCGCCAGACTCCACGGAAAACCCGGCGGCAGAGGGCGAAGCCCTGACCACCCTCGGAACCGTCCGCAGCTCCTCCGGCGTCGACATCACCGAGAAGATCAAGGAACTGGTCCGCGTCGCCCAGGAACAGGGCTACCTGACCTACGGCGACATCAACGACGCCCTCCCCGAGAACGTCGTCACCGCCGAGGACCTCGACGAGATCTACATCAAGCTCCGCAACCTGGAGATCGACATCGTCGACCAGGCGGAGGTCGACCGCGTCAAGCAGCCGGAACAGGAGGAGGAGGACGAGAAGTCCCGCCTCGACATCCTCGACGACCCGGTCCGGATGTACCTCAAGCAGATGGGCCAGGTGCCCCTGCTCACGCGCGAACAGGAGGTCGAGATCTCCAAGCGCATCGAGGACAACGAGAACGAGGTCAAGCGCATCATCTACAGCTTCGGCTTCTCCGGAAAGGAACACATCGCCCTCGCCGAGAAGCTGATCTCCGAGCCGCCCAAGGAACGCTTCGACCGGGTGATCGTCGACAAGAAGATCGAGACCCGTGAGGAGCACCTCAAGGCGCTGCGCAAGCTGGTGAAGGACGTCCGGACACTCGACCAGGCGGTCGACGCCAAGTGGCAGGAACTCCAGGACCCCGGCTCGAAGAGCCGCCAGGAGAAGCAGGCGGCCGACTACCGGAAACTCGACGACAAGCTCCAGAAGTCGTTCCCGAAGTTCTACTACAAGCAGAAGGTCATCGAGGAGATGTGCCTGGTCGCGGACAACATCCACGACAAGTTCCAGGCGTCGATCAAAGCGATCGCCGACCTCGAACCCCAGCGGAAGCATCCCCAGGCCCAGGCCATCATCCATGCGGAGGAACGCAAGACGGCCGCGCTGGAGGAGTTCGTCCGCATGCGCCACGACGAGTACGTGGCCGCCTTCCGCAGCCTGAAGGACTTCGAACGCAAGGCCCTGCAGGCCAAGACCGAGATGGTCGAGGCCAACCTGCGCCTCGTGATCTCCATCGCCAAGAAGTACACCAACCGCGGCCTGTCGTTCCTCGACCTGATCCAGGAGGGCAACATGGGCCTGATGAAGGCGGTGGAGAAGTTCGAGTACCGCCGCGGCTACAAGTTCTCCACCTACGCCACCTGGTGGATCCGTCAGGCCATCACCCGCTCCATCGCCGACCAGGCCCGCACCATCCGCATCCCGGTGCACATGATCGAGACGATCAACAAGCTGATGCGGGTGCAGAAGCAGTTGATCCAGGACTTTGGACGCGAACCGACCCCGGAGGAGATCGCGGACGAGATGCAGATGCCGGTGGATCGGGTCCGGGCCGTGCTCAAGATGGCCCAGCAGCCGATCTCCCTGCAGAGCCCGGTGGGCGACAGCGACGACACCAACTTCGGCGACTTCATCGAGGACAAGTCGGCGGAGAACCCGTCGGACATGACCAGTTACTCGCTCCTGAAGGAGAAGCTGGCCAACGTGCTCGACTCACTGACCGAGCGGGAGCGGAAGGTGTTGGAGTTGCGGTTTGGTCTCAGCGACGGGTACAGCCGCACGCTGGAGGAGGTGGGCAAGCAGTTCAAGGTGACCCGCGAGCGCATCCGGCAGATCGAGGCCAAGGCGCTGCGCAAGATGCGGCACCCGACCCGGCTGCGTCAGCTGCAGGGCTTCCTCGAGGGTGACGAGGCGATGCTTTGACGGGGGCCGGAAGCGGGCCAAAAACCCGCTTGCGACCCGCCGGCATGCCCCCTAGAAACTCCCGACCGGTTTCCCCAACCGGTCCGTGACGGACGCCAGTGTAGCTCAGTGGTAGAGCAACGGTTTCGTAAACCGTAGGTCGTCGGTTCAATCCCGACCACTGGCTCCAGCCCGTCCAAGGCGTCCCGTCGGTGGCGCGAGGCTCCTAACGAGCTGGGATCCACAACGAAGGGACGAAGGGCCTCCATCGGGGTCGGGATCGGAATCGGAATCGATCTTCCTCTTCCCTCCTACCTGCCGCTCTGCCGGAGCGCCGTGCTCCGTCGCGGCGTGCCCATCGCCCCTCGGGCCGTGGGATGAACCCGGGTCAGCGGGTGAGTCCGACGGGGTCCGCCAGGACCCCGCAGGGCTGGGAGGAATGCATGAGGGATTTCGATCCCGATCCCGACCCCGACATCCGACCCCGAGGGGAGCGGGGCTCGCGGGGACGCTCGCGCCACCGCACGGAAGCCGCCCGTCCCGACCGGTGGCGCGAGGCTCCCGCCGAGCCTCTGCTCGCCACCTCGCACGTTCGTGGCGGAGGCCGATAGGCCGCCGGGCCCCAACCTCGGCGTCAGGGTCGGAATCGGTATCGATCTTCCTCTTCCCTCCTACCTGCCGCTCTGCCGGAGCGCTGCGCTCCTGCGCGGCGTGCCCATAGCCCATCGACCCAGCAGTGACAGATGGAGGCCGACGGAGGGGCCTGAACACCGTCCCCGGATGATCCGCCGGGTCTCCCCACAACCGTTGCCAGCCACCCTGCGGGCATTCAACTGGTGCCGGGATGCGAGGACGGTACGATCCCCCAACCGGGATGACCGCCACGGTACGACCAGATCGAGACCAGGCCCTGCCACGAGCGGCGGGCGGACGGCATGGTCTGGAGGTTGGCCGGACCATGGAGTTGGTCACCGACGAGGAAGGCGGCGTCCCTGTGGCCGTCCCCATCCTCGAACCCATCTCGCGATGAAGAGACGCCCCACGAGGAAATCAGCCGTCAACCCGCCCGCGGGACCGTCTCCGAAGCGGGTCAGACCGGTGATGCGCCAGACTCGCCAGCGCGCCGGCGCCGGTAAGTTCGCCGAGGTGCTCGACCTGATCGCGGCCGCCAGGCTGCGCGCGCATCGGGCGGTCAACACGGAGTTGGTGGGCCTCTACTGGGAACTGGGTGGATACATCAGCCGAAAGATCGCCAGCGCCGAGTGGGGGGACGGCGTGGTGGACGAACTGGCGGCGACGATTGCCCGGGAGCATCCGGGGCAGCGCGGCTTCACCCGCGCCAACCTTTTCAGGATGCGGCAGTTTTTCGAGGCCTACCGGGACGACGAGAAAGTCGCACCACTGGTGCGACAATTGCCGTGGACCCATCACCTGATCCTCCTCGGAGGTGCGAAGCATCCGGAAGAACGGGAGTTCTACCTGCTGGCGGCGATCCAGGGGCAATGGTCCAAGCGTGAATTGGAACGGCAGATCCGCACGGGTGCCGCCCTTCGCAGTCAGCCCGCCACGAAGAAGGTCTCACCGGTGGTGGCACAGATCCATCCGACCGCAGTGGACGAGTTCAAGAGCGCCTACAGCCTGGAGTTCCTCGGGCTCGCGCAGGACCACTCCGAGTCGGACCTCCACGGTGCGCTGCTCCGGAATCTGGGCCGGTTCATCACGGAGTTGGGCCGGGATTTCTGTTTCGTCGGGTCCGAGTATCCGGTGCAGGTCGGCAACCAGGACTTCGCCATCGACCTGGTGTTCTTCCATCGCGGCCTGAACTGCCTGGTCGCCTTCGAGCTGAAGGTCCGGGAGTTCCGTCCCGAGGACCTCGGCAAGCTGAACTTCTACCTGGAAGCCCTCGACCGCGACGTGAAGAAGCCCCACGAACGCCCGTCGATCGGCGTGCTGCTTTGCGCGAGCAAGGACAACGAGGTCGTCGAGTACGCGCTGAGCCGAAGCCTCTCCCCCACCCTGGTGGCGGAGTACCGGACCGTGCTTCCGTCGAAAGCGCTGCTGCGGCGCAAGCTCCACGAACTCTACGCCCGGTTGGCACCGGAGGCCTGAACCGCGAACCACGCAGGTCACCCCCCACCGGGTCACCGAGGCACAGGCCAAGGCGTGGTTCGACCTCCGCCCCGAAGTCGCCGACATCGTCGCCCCGGCGTTCCAAGCGTAAGGCGCCCCGTAGCTGCGGACATTCGTCCGCGGTCGCCCGCGCCCGGCCTCCCCCGACCCGGGAGGCGAAGGGTGCCCCGACCCGGCCGTCTACCGACGGCGGCTACGAGCGCACGGCCGCGCCCCCTCCCGTAGCTGCCGATGGTGAATCGGCGGTCCCCGCGTTCACGCCTTCCCGTTCGGGCACCGCTTTTCCGCGGGAGAACCACGGCGGCCCGCAGCCACTGACCCGCCCGTTGGACGTGTTTCTTCCGTTTTCACCCGACAAAATCTGTTTTCATCCCCCGTCTCAGCGTTTTCTACCCCCCTTTTTGCGTTTTCCGCCGTTTCCAATCTGCTTCCCATCCCCTGCCTGGCTGTCCCGGGGTCGCCGTCCGCCCGCCGTTTTCTTCGGGTACGGTGCCAGAAGCCCAAGCAGCGTCCGGCGGGCCTGCCACCAGCGGAGCATGGGGTCGGCATCCGCGGCGATGGCCTCCTTGAGCTGCTCGAGGATCAGGTCCAAATCCTCCAGACGCCGGCGCAACACCGTCCGATGAGCGACAATTCTGAGAACCTGTTGACCCGGGAACAGCTGGCGGCCCGGCTGCAGGTCACCCCGCGTCACGTCCACAACCTGGAGAAGCGGATGGGGCTCCAGCCCATCCGACTCGGCGGCTGCGTCCGGTACGACTGGAACGAGGTCCTGATCCATGTGAAAGCCCACCGCGGCCAACTCCGCGGCCATCGGCGGCGGCTCAGGGACGACAAGCCGCCCGAGGGGTGACGCATGGGAAGAGTCGCCGCTCCCGGCAATCCTTTCCCCAGACGCTCTGGCAGATTCACTCACTTCGCGCGGCAGCAGACGCCATCCCGACACTCCGACACTCCCCATTTTTGCCGACTACCAGACGGGTCCCGGATTGAGCAGGATCGGACAACCCTTGCGGATCAAAGATCAGCGAAGGGCTGCACAAGGAGCCACTTCATCATGTCCAAGCTGAATTCCGATACCTCCCTCCCCAAATCCCTCACCTACCTCAAGCCACTCCTGGAGTCTTGGAAGGGCGCCATGGAGCAGTACTTAACGCAGACCCGTGACCTGCCGTGGAACTACCACGAGCGGGCCTGCACCGGGTTTCTCGCCGCCGCGGCCTGGCTGAGTGGCGGAGTGGCGCTGGAGGAATGGCGTCATCACAAGGCCAACACCAAGTCCGGCAGATGCGACCTCTACCTTCGGGTCGGCCGGAGGAATATCTCCCTCGAGGCCAAGCAGTGCTTCTCCAAGCTCGAAGGCCGTCAGCGCTACGAGGACACGGTCTTGAAGGAACTCGCCAAGGCCGAGGCGGACGTGAAGCAACTCGACGTCGGCGTCGACATCCGCCTCGCAGCGGTGTTCGTCATCCCAGCCCTGACAAGCGAATCAGGGAAGACCGGGGCCTCCCCCAAGCAACTGTTCCAAGCATGGCAGGCACAGATGCACAGCCTGGTCGGCAGCCCGGCACTCAAGGCTAATACCGCCCTCTCGATCGTGTCCGGCAGGCTCCCGGCATCCGACAGCGCAGGGGAATGGGAGCCGCTCGGGATCGCCCTGATCCTGAAGCGGGTGACCTCGAAATAGCCTTCGATCCGAATTTCCTAGCCCTCCCTATCCTCTCCCGTCAGCTGGAACTCGAAGCGGTCGCATTCCTGGGCCAGATGCAGCGCGACGAACTGCCACTCATCGGATGTGAGTCCGGCCTTGGGGACGCGTACCTCCCCGATCAGGTTGCCACGCCGATCCACCCGGAATCCCACCAGCACCATCGACCGGTTTCGCTCCCACGCTTGGCAGGCCAATCCCGGCATCGCCCGCAGGCTGCGCGCCTTGGCCACCGTGGACCACAGCAGGTAGGCATCCTCCTGGTCTTCCACGACGACGGTCTGGCGACGTTCGTCCGGGAGTTGGATGACCATCGCAGCGTCACCGCAGGTAAACCCGCTGCCCCGGCACAGTGCGCGCCACTCAGGAGTCATGGGACATCTCCTTCCCCAGGTCGGTCCGGAACCGGGACAGCGGTTGGTCGGCTCCCGGTAGGTGGGATTGCTCGAGGTCGTCGGCCGCCCGGGTGACCTGCCGGATCAACCACCCGATGCGGTGCCGGTAGATCGAGGCATCGGCCGGCACCAGCACGTCCTCCTCCACCGTCAGGTCATAGGTGTGCTCCGCCGCGGCCCGGGTGACGCCGATCCTCGGAGGGGGCGACGGAAGGCCTGACCGGATCCGGTCGACATCCCGCTCGTCGAAGACGCGTCCGACCGGACTGAGGCAGCGGACGAACAGGCGCCCCGCAACGGATCGGAGCAGCAGGGTGAACGGTTGCTGTCGGGAGCCTACCCGGGCCGTGCCGAACAGCTGGCCGGTTCGGGATCCTCCTTCCCAATGGATCTCCAGCCCCGGCAGCGGTTCCCTGGCCAGGGCCTCGAACTGCCGACGGGCCGTCTCGGAAACCGATGGGGCCACCGGCAGATGGGATACGTCACCCACGAGATCCGTCTCCCGAATCCGGAAGGCGCTTTGCAGCCGCTCGGAGATCTGGGGCACCGGGGTCTTCTCCCCCATCAGTTCCCGTCCGAGATCCAGCTTGCACTCGTGGCCTTCCTCCACGAGCAAGCCCTCGTGCATCAGACGGAGGAAGGTGTTCATCCGCATCAGGAGGCGCCGGACCTGGACCACCTCCACGGTGTCCTGCAGATGGGGGAAGAAGACGGCGAGCTTGTCCGCCTCGACCAGGTCCCGCTGAAGGCCACCCAGTCGGCGGTCCGTCTGGGAGGAGACCCGGTCGATCCGGCCAATCCGCTGCTCCATGGACGAGGGCGTCCACGAGATGCCGTAGTGGTGGACGGACGAGCAGAAGGTGTGCAGGTCCTCGCCTTCCTGGAGCACGTCGGTCGTGATCAGGACGAACGGGTATCCCGGCATCCGGAACTGGCCCACCAACGTCTGGTTCACCTGGCCCGTCATGCCACCCACCGGCTGTTGCCGGCTCAGGAGGGTTCCGAACCGCCGGGCGACCTCCCCCAGACCCAAGCCTCGAACGTCGGGGGCGTTGACGTCGAGGATGAGCCCGAAATGGGCTGCCATCTCCGCCAACTCGTCAAAGGCGGCCCATTCGCGTTCCGGGAGAGGCTGGACCCGCTGGGCCTCGAGCCGGTCGAGGAAATCCGCAATGGCCGGACTCAGGCCGCCGTCGGCCAGGTTCTCCCCCACCTCCTCGGTTCCCGGCTTGAGGCTTCCGAGGCGGCGGATGGTGACGACGTAGAGATCGATGAACGCGTGGCCCAGTCGTGCCGCGGTCGACAGCAACCGGGCCCGCAGCTCCTGCTCCCGGAACCGCTCCAGCACATCGCCGGTCAGCGGCTCCGGCCAGAGCCGCTGACGCAGTTCCGGGCGCCGGCGCAGCTCCGTGAAGAAGGTGCGGCACTCAAGCCATCCCCCGATGTCGGGCGCCGCCGCGGCGTGCTCGGCTGGTCGGGTCGGCGCGAAACGCTCATGCCAGACCACGTCGGCGAGCTCTTGATGCGGACCGCGGATATCCTTAAGCCACTCGACCGCCGCGGCCTGAACCGCCTCGTACCGGTCGCCCCGCGCCAGCTTTTTCACCGGTCGGAGAAACCGCCGCGAACGCTCCCGCAAGGCCTCCCGCATCGACTGGGGATCGCTGTCCACGACCCGCGCCAGCCGCGCGGTCACCTCTTCCGGGGTGCAGTCGAGGATGAGGGCGACGTAGTTGTCCTCGAAGGCGGCGGACTGCGGCATGGAGTGCCGCTCGCGGACCGGGGTCCCGGCAAGGATGCGCATCGGAGGGGCGCCGCGAAGGAACCACGCAAAGAACGTGTCATGGCCGCCGTGGTCGTCGGCACCCGCCGCACGGCGACGGGCCGGACCGGACTCCCCCCGATCCAATGCCGCCGGGCGCTCTTTCTCGTACCTGGCAATGGCCTGTTCCAGCCGCTGCTGCACGGATGCCGGGAGTTCCTTCCGGAGAAGCGCCTTCAGCCAGCGGTCATACTGGGCGTCCATCTTCCGCTTCAGCTCCCGGACCGAGGCCACGCGCCGCACGAAGACCAGGGACTTCTCACCCGTGCGCCACGCCCTCTCCAGACGGCCCAGGAGGGCGTCCATCTTCGGATGCGGCATCTCCGTCCCGAACCGCTCCCGATAGGAGCGGGCCAGCCGGTTCAGGTCGGCCACGTCAATGCCCTCCCGCTCGAAGACTTTGTCGGTCTGCTCGGTGCCGTCGAAGTTGCCCGCGTCCTCTTCCGACACCTTGAGCTTGGCGGTCTCGAGGAAGCTCTCGAAGGACGCGAGCATTCCCATCTGGAACGCGTTGCCGAACCGCTTTCCCTGGAGGACCTCGCTCACCTTCTTCTGCACGAGCGCCACCGTCAGGCGCTGACGGGCGTCCTCGATCCGGATGGGTTCATCGTGGGTCGTGACCCCGCCGTTCCGCCATTCCTGCCGGTAGAGGTTCTTGGTGAGCGGGCGCCCGGCGACGTGCATCTCGGTGACCCGTCGGACCAGGAACCGGGCCGCCACCTCCCGCTTGAGATCGTCCGCTGCCTCCGGTTCCCGGAGTTCGAGGAACCGATCACCCCGACCGAAGAGGTCCAACTGGTTCCAGAGCTGAGTGTAGGAGTCCTCGACCGGGGTCGCGGACAGAAAGAGCACCTTGCGGGCCCGCAGCCCGTACCCCTCGAAGAGTCGACGATCCACGCCTTTGTCGGAATGGCCAAACGCCAGACCGAGCACCCGGTTCCGCGCCGAGGCGTGGTTGCTGAAGCCATGCTTGAGGTTGTGGGCCTCGTCCACGATCACCAGGTCAAACACAGGTAGAACGCAGCAGATCGCCCGGGCCACGTTCTCCTTGAACCCCTGCTTGTCCCGGAGGTCGAAAAGGTCCCGGGGAAGCCAGTTGTAATGCGCCCGCAGCTCGTCCCGCAGACGCCTCGCCTCGGCGCTCCGGCCGGCATCGGCTCCGGTCAGGGGGAGGCTGAAGCTCGTGAGCCGGCAGAAGAAGTCGCGGTCGAGATTCAGGGTCGCCTCCCGGACGAGCCCGATCAGGTTGTCGCACCGGACCAGTTCCCGGGCGGGCAACCCGTCGATGCCCTTCACCCGCAGGTCGGGATACCGGACATTGTTGACCACGAAGTTCCGGAGTTCCTTCATCCACTTCCGCTGGATGTTCTCCCGGGGGGCCAGGACCAGGACCCGGAACCGGGGATTGAAGTGGCGGAACAGCGCCATGGCCCCCAGCGCCACGTAGGTCTTGCCCATACCCACCTCGTCGGCGAGGTAGGCGACCCGCTCGCGGGTCAGGATGTTGTGGAGCGCCACGGCCCCCTCCAGCTGCTCGTCGGCCCGGCGCCCCGCCCCGATCCGACGTCCGAAGTCGAGCAGCTCGCGGGCAAGCGGGACGTCAATCATGGTCCACCTCCGCAGGTCGGGCGCGCTTCAGGAACCAGGTGTCGAACCAGTCGAGGAAGGCGGGCATGTCGTCCGACTGGGCCGCGAGGCGTGCCCGCACCTCGACACCGCGGTCCAGATCCGCCTGCAGCGCCTTCACATCCCCGCGTCGGTCGCGCCAGTACTCCGGGTAGTCCCGCGCGACCGCGCCGGCGAGCTGCCGGGCGCAGAGCAGCACCACATGGCGGCTGACGTCGTCCTCCAGCCCGGACTCCTCGCCGAGCGCCCGTTGGAGCAGGGTCCCCAGGGAATCGTACTTCCGTCCAAAGAGGCGGTAGGTCGCCTCCTTTTCCTGGCCGGCGTCCAGGTGCTCCCGGACCTCCGTCTCCAGGCAGTGGAACGAGTGGAAGTAGCCCGCGAACCGGTCGAAGAACGTTTCCCCCTGCAGGCCGAGTTGGAACCGCGCGATCAGCGCCGCCGCATCCTCGGCGTCCATCTCCTGCGAGGCCTTCGCCTCCAGGAAGGCGCTGCGCTGCGCTGGTGTCAGCATCGCCCAGTACCGAAGGATCTCGGCCACCGACAGGGAGAGCAGCTGGGACGGCTTGTGTGACATTCCCATCTCCTGCACCAGCAGCAGGCCGGCCTCCTCCCCGGGGCTCTGGACCGTCACAAAGCTGGTCTCCCGCAGGACCATGGCCAGGCGATCCGGCCACTCCTCCTCGAGGACCCACCACGCGCGCGGCTTCAGGGTACTCAAGTCGCCCAGCACCTGTCCCCGCGCCTCGAGATGCAACGGCGGGCTTGCAGTATCCCCATCCCAGAAGGCCTCCGTCCGATGCAGATCCCAATGGTGACGGAGCATCAGCCGGGTTCCCTTCTGGTGGTCCCGGTCGGTCTCGGACGCCGGCCGGAAGACGGGATCCACCGGGGTGACCGGTGTCAGCCAGAACTCGGGGCGCCGCGGGCACGCCACCTCCACCAGCAGCCCGGTCTCCCAGTTTCCACCCTTCTGATGGGCGGCGCGGGTCAGGTTGGGCGAACCGATCAGCAGGATCTCCCGTTTCGGGTTGCGACTGAAGAACCGGTAGACCTTGGCATGAACGAAGCGCGGGGCCCCGCCGGGGGACAGTTCCCGCTTCAGGCCGCGTTCCGCGCCGAGATCGCCCCACTGCACCTGGGGGAGACGCTGCACGGACTCGAAAAGTCCCGGGCTGCACGCGATGTCGCCCTCCCGGGATCGCGGGAGCATCACCCGCACCTCCCGGGGGGCGAACCGCCGGATGAGTTCCTCCAGGGGCGCACAGGTGTTGTCGGCATCGAAGAAGGGCGACAACACCTCCAGACAGCAGCCGTCGAGGAGCTTTCCGGCACATCGCTCCAGAAAGTCCGCGACGGGTTCGATGCCGGAATGGAAATGGAGCTGCAGGGTGCCGCCGACCACCCGGTGGCTGCGTTGGCGGGTCCCCTTGAGGAAGCGGTCGATGGGCTCCATCGCCGCGGGATCCCCACGCTGGGTGGTCGCCGACCGGAGCCGCCCCAGGAGCCGCCCCAGGAGCCGGCGAAGATCGTCCCTGAGCCGGGTCGACTCCCCCCTCCCTGATCGCCTCGAAGTGGGCGACCTCGATGTTCTCCCACCAACCGGAACGGGTCAGGTTGGCCGAAAGCGCGCCGACGAGGAGAGATTGGATCGGTTCCCCGTCCTCGTCCTTCTCCTCCAGAAGCAGCAGCACGTTCTTGGGATGGAACGCCCCGGTCTTGTGACGGACCGGTACCCGCTCGACGTCCAGACGGGCGGAACCGGAATCCCCCGAGACGAGGTGGTCGGCATCGTAGTAGACCGCCACCCGTGCCCCCGTTGACCGGAGGACATCCTCCAGTTGCACCAGCCGGATCGCCCGCGCGTGGCTGAACTGTTCCTCGAGGATTACCGGTAGGATCTCCTGCTCGAAAAACCCGGGATCGAACTCGAACGTCAGGAACACCGCGGCCACGAGGCGACGCCCGTTGATCCGGTCGCCCAAGACCTCCGACAAGACCGCATGGGGAATCCCGTCAGCCATCGGCCGTCCCCTTCAGCTGTTGGGCCATGCTGGCCAGCGAGGGCAGGAAGTAGGGGAATCGCCACAGGGTCCGGAGCTTCTCCCCCGGCACCAGGTCGCCCCGCTCCTCCGGCATGCGCACCCGAAGCCGGCCGTTCTGCTCCTCAATCCATGCCGACAGACCGCCCCGCTGCTCCATGACGGCCCGATTCTGGGCGAGCAGGAGTCGGATGGCCTCCGCGTAGTCCCCGGACGCCAGTGCGCGGGCGAGGGCCATCCACCGCTGGCCAGATTCAGGATCGTTCCCTCCCAGCTCGGTCTCCAGCGGTTCCAGGTCGGCAGGCCGGATCGTTGCAACGCGAGAACCCCAGCGGTCCCGGACCCGACCGGAAAGCTCGCGGATCCCGACGCCATCGGCGCCGAGCAGGTGGATGTACAGCATCGACGACGGCGCGAGCAGGCTCTCCGCGATGGCGATCCGCCGCAGGCGATTGGCGAGGGCCTGTCCGGTCGGTCCCTCGCTCGCCGCCTCCTTCGCCAGTCCGAGGACCATCGGACACGACCACTCCACGTCCGGCCCCTCCAGCTTCGGGCCCAGCAGGTCGGCGAGGTGCCGCTGGAGTCCGTGCGTCTCGTCCTTCGGGCCTCCGTGGAGCAGGTGTTCTCGATAGAACTCCCGCTCCCGCCGGGTGAAGGACGGTCGGGTGAACCCGGCGACGGCCTTGAGGAGTGGTCGATGGATGCCCTTCAGGTCGAGCTTCACCCGGTCGGCAGCCACAAGCTGCTCGATCCGTTTGCCCCCGTGGGAGCCCGCCGCTGCCAGTTGGGGGAGGTACACCTCCTCCACGAGACCCCGGGCCGCCGGCGTGAGGCGGGCCGGGAAACCATCCAGGAGGCCGGACGACCGGGACGGGACGGTGAACAGGCCCCAGAGCCCGTAAATCTTCTGGTTGCTGAGGATCTGGTGCTGGGGACTGGCACCGAGCCAGACCGATCCCTCGGTGAGGTTCCGGTTCACCCGCTCCGTTCCCCGGAACCCGGAGTCCCCGTTCTCCTCCGCCCGGGCGTACGCGGCGAGCTGCTCCCACTTGAGGAACGTGGCCAGCTCAGAGCCCGGACCCTGGGTCTCCGCCAGCTGTTCCGCGAAGTGGTATCCGAGGAGCGTCACCGTGAAATCCCGGGCCGAGGTGCTGACCGTGGTCAGGTTCCCCACGACATGGCGTCCGAACCGGCCCCAGATCGACTGGATCCCCAGCGGATCCCGGGACCCTTTCGTAAGCGTCACGCCGGGCACCCGTCCTGTGGATGCGTAAGTGTGATACTCGG
>CAZGIK010000032.1:0-61563 GCA_964525755.1 uncultured Verrucomicrobiota bacterium | reverse complement strand
CTCTCGGGCCGTGGAGGGATGAGCCCGCGCCAGCGGGTGAGTCCGACGGGGTCCGTCAGGACCCCGCAGGGTAGGGCACAGCGCACGGACCGGCCGCCTATCGGCGGCAGCTGCGGGAGGGGGTGTCGGTCCCTGGCGGGACCGATCGGGCTCGCCGGCTCGCCCCAGCGGAGCGGGGCGCTCCGGAAGAGGCAACGGGCGCCGACCGGTCAGAGCTTTCGGATCCGGATGTTGCGGAAGCCGATGGCGCCGTGGTCGCCCTGGAGCAGGATCGGGCCGGGTTGGTCGAGCTTGTCGTCCAGTTGTCCGCCGGTGGCCCGCGGGCACTCGACGTTGTCGTGGATCTTCACCCCGTTGAGGATGACGGTGATCCGCTGCCCGACGATCCGGACCTCGGCCTCCTGCCACTGGCCGGCCTTGCGCGAGGCGAAGAGGCTGGCGGGTTTGACGCTGTAGATCGCCCCGTTGCCACCCATCTCGGGCTTGCCCGACTTGTAGTCGTCGAAGATCTGGATCTCGTGGCGACCGCGCAGGTAGAAGCCGGAGTTCGACCCCGGGGGCACCTGGAACTCGTAGCGCACCACGAAGTCGCGGAAGGTCTCCTCGGTCAGCAGGTCGGTCCCGTGCTCATCCTTGCCCAGCACGTTGCAGAGCATGCCGTTCTGGGCGCTCCACGACTTCTTGCCGTCGGGATTCCGGTACTTCCATCCGTTCAGCGTCTTGCCGTCGAAGATCAGCCGGAACCCCTCGGCCTTCTCGGCCGGGGCGAGGACGTTCGCCGTGTCGGTGGGCTTGCCGCTGCCCGCCTCGAGCCCGAGCGCCCAGCGGATTCCGCCCAGCACATGCTGCTGGTAGACGGCGCTGGTCCAGACGTCCTCACGATGGCCGAGCGAGGTGTAGAAGACCTTGCCGTTGCCATCGAATTCCTTGGCCCAGGCCACCGGATAATCCCCGGGGGCGAGATGGATCGGATGCTTGTCGAGGGTCAGCAGCCCGTGGACCCGTTCGCGGTGGAAGTTCTTGAACTCGTAGATCTCGTCAAAAACGGTGTAGATCCCGCCGAGATGCTTCGTGGCCGGGTGGGTGGGGTCCTGGTTGTACGCGTCCACCTGCACCTGCGGGCCATGGGTCAGGAACTCGCCGCCCAGCATCTCGATGAACGCGGGATGCCCGTGGAAGGTGTCGCTGCAGGAATGCATCCCGATCAGCGCGTGTCCCTCGCGGACCCACTTCAGGAAGCCGTCCTTGTCGGGGATCGCCAGGTCGCCCGTGGTGTTGGCGAAGATCACGGCATCGACCGCCCGGAGCCGTTCCATCGTCATCTTGGCGGCCACCTCCGCGTCGTCCTTGCCGTCCGGGCCCCCGCGGACCACGTCGACCACCGTGAAGTCCCCCGAGCGTTCGCCCAGGGTGATGAGGACGTTCTCCGCGGTGGGGATGGAACTGTGGCGGAAGCCCTTGGTGGCGGTGACCAGGAGGACCTTCTTGGGGGCGGCTTCGAGGGCGACGACGGACACCGCGAGGCCGGCGGCGAGGAGCAGGGGTTTTTTCATGGGATGATTTGAACTGGGCGCCGGCACGACCGGCACGTCGGGACGGTCAGACGTGCGGGGCCGGGAACGCCTTCAGTGTCGCCATCGGCTGCAGGGCAGGCAAGCGGACAGGTTCGGGTCCCGGAGTTTCCGGACAGATCTCAGCGCCAGCGCAGGCGCGGCCAGAGCTTGGCCACCGTCACCGCGGCGGCGACCGCCACCGCGGCGCAACCGACCGCCACGCCCGTCCTCCCGTACAGGGCGTAGCCCCCGGCGAAGAGCAGCGCCCAGATCCCGGCCGTCGCCGCCCCGGCGGCCGCCAGGCCGGGACCGAGGTCGGCATCGGCCGGGACCCCGTCGGCCACCTCCCGACGCACCCGTTCCCAGCCCGGTCCGGCGGGGCGGACCCGGCGGTAGAACTCCCGGAGCCGTTCCGGTTCGGTGGCCGGGGTGAGGAGGGCGGTGGTGATCCAGGCGAGGGTGGTGCCGCCGACGCCGGCGACCATCTGGAGCCAGCCGGGGAGTTCCGATCCGGGACCCAGCTTGAAGAAGATGGCGAGGGCGAAGGACGCGGTCATGGCGACGATCTCGGCCGCGGCGTTGATGCGCCACCAGAACCAGCGCAGCAGCAGGAGAAGTCCCGTGCCGGCGCCGATCTGGAGCATCAGCTCGAAGTTCGAGACCGCGTCGCGCATCCCGAGGGCCACGGCACAGGCGAGGACCATGAGGCCGAGGGTGGCGAGCCGCCCGGCCCAGACTAGCTCGCGGTCGCCGGCCTCCGGCCGGAGGAACCTCCGGTAGAGGTCGTTCACCAGCACGGAGGATCCCCAGTTCACCTGGGTGCTCATGGTGCTCATGAAGGCGGCGATGAGCGAGGTCACCACCAGCCCGAGAAGTCCGGACGGCAGGAGGGTGAGCATGGCCGGGTAGGCCAGGTCGTCCTGGACGATCCGGGGGTCCATCGACGGGAACCGCTCCCGCAGGCTGGCGAGGTCGGGAAAGACCACCAGCGAGCAGAGGGCGACGACGATCCACGGCCAGGGGCGGAGGGCGTAATGGGCGACGTTGAAGAGCAGGGCCGCGCCGGCCGCGTGGCGTTCGTCGCGGGCGGCCAGCACCCGCTGGACCACATACCCGCCGCCGCCCGGCTCGGCGCCGGGATAATACGCGGACCACCATTGGACCAGCAGCGGGACGAGGAATACCGAGAGGAGCATCTCCGGCTCCACCGTCCGGAAGTCCGGGATCAGGTCCAGCCGCGCCGCGATCTCCGGCCGGGCCAGGACCTGCGACAGGCCCCCCACCTCGGGCAGGTTGCTGAGGTAGATGGCGGCGCCGATCGATCCGACCATCGCCACCGCGAACTGCACCAGGTCGGTGAGCAGCACGCCGGTCAGTCCGCCGGTCATGCTGTAGGCCAGCGTGACCACGGCCGCGATGGTGATGGTCTGCATCGGGCTGAGCCCGAGGAGGACCCCGCCGATCTTGATCGCGGCGAGGGTGACGTTGGCCATGATCACCACGTTGAAGAACACCCCGAGGTACACGGCCCGGAACCCGCGCAGGAACGCCGCCGGACGGCCCGAGTAGCGCAGCTCGTAGAACTCGATGTCGGTCAGCACCCGGCTCCGCCGCCAGAGCTTGGCGTAGAGGAAGACGGTGGTCGTGCCGGTGAGGAGGAAGGCCCACCAGACCCAGTTGCCGAACACTCCGTCGCGCCGGACGATCCCCGCCACCAGGTTCGGCGTGTCGGTTGCGAACGTCGTGGCGACCATCGAGATCCCCAGCAGCCACCACGGCATGGTGCGTCCGCTGAGGAAGAAGCTGTCGTAGTCCCGCCCGGCCCGGCGTCCTGCGAACAGGCCGATGCCGAGGTACACGGCGAAGGCGACACCCATGAGGGTCCAGTCGAGGGTCGAGAGGTGCATCGGGCGCCCGCAGCAAACCCCCGGCGGGGCGTCCGGGACAATCCCAAACGCCCGTCGGTGAGCCCGTCCCCGTGTCGTCCTCCCCGGGCACGGGCGGCTTGTTCCCGGCGCCGGGCACGGGCAGGATTCTTTCATGCACTCCCCCTCCGCCCTCGGACTTGCCCTGCTGCTCTCCGGTGCCGCCCTGGCCGCCGAGCCCGCCAATGTTCCTCCCGACTACCGGCTGGTGTACGAGCAGCACTTCGACACCCCCGAGAGCCTGCTCGGGCTCGCGGTCACCGACACCCGGGCGTGGCGCCATGCGGCCGACGGCCAGGGGTTCACCCTCGAGCTGCACCAGCAGAGCACGTACAAGCCCAAGGTCCGGTCCCCGTTCAACATGGCCCTGGTGGCCGACCGGCAGTTCGGGGACTTCGTCCTCGAGATCGACCTGATGCAGACCGGACGCGAGTACGGTCACCGCGACATGTGCCTGTTCTTCGGGTTCCAGGACCCGGCGCACTTCTATTACGTCCACCTGGCGACATCGGCCGACGACCACGCGCACAACGTGTTCGTGGTGAACGGGGCGCCGCGGACGAAGATCGCCCGGGAGACCACCTCCGGGGTGCAGTGGGGCCAGAACGTCTGGCGGCATGTCCGGCTGGAGCGACGCCTGGGCGACGGCAGCATCCGGGTTTTCTGGGAGGACATGGAACGTCCGATCATGGTCGCCGAGGACAAGACCTTCGGAGCGGGCTGGGTGGGGGTCGGCTCGTTCGACGACGTGGGCAAGGTCGACAACCTGCGGATCTGGAGCCCAACCGCGCCCGAGGCCCGCACGGCGGCGTTCTTCGGACGGGGCACCCCGTGACCCGGATCCGGTCGAATGCCCGTCACCCGCTTGACGTCCGCCCCATTGACCGCGTTTTTCCCGCCATGAAACTCCCCCGGTTCCCCGTCCTCGGTGCCTGTGCCCTCCTGATCCTCCCCGTCCTGCCGGCGGCCGACTGGCCCGAATGGCGGGGTGCCGGCCGGGAGGACCGTTCGCCGGACACCGGCCTGCTCAAGTCCTGGCCCGAGTCCGGCCCCCGGCTGGTCTGGCGCTTCGAGAACGCCGGCCTCGGGTATGCGGGGTATTCCGTTGCCGGCGGCCGGGTCTTCACCATGGGGCTGCGGGACGAGAGCGAGTTCCTGATCTGCGTCGATGCCGCCACCGGCCGGGAGCTGTGGGCGACGGCGGCCGGGGGTCGGTATCCGAACAACTGGGGGGACGGGCCCCGGACGACCCCGACGGTGGATGGGGGCTTGGTGTATGCCGTGGGCGGTCAGGGCATGCTGGTCTGCGCCCGGGCGGCTGACGGGAAGATCGTTTGGCAGAAGTCCCTGGTCGATGACCTGGGGGGCAAGCTCCAGTCGTGGGGTTACACCGAGGCCCCGCTGGTGGTGGGCGACGTGCTGGTCTGCACCCCCGGAGGGGATCAGGGAACGATGGCGGGCCTCGACAAACGAACCGGGGCGGTCCGGTGGCGCACCGCGGGCCTGACCGACGAGGCGCAGTATTCGTCCCCGATCCGGGTCGACCACGGGGGACGCACCCAGGTGGTGCAGTTGCTGATGAAGAAGGTGGTCGGTGTGGACCCGGCCAATGGCGAGGTCTTGTGGACGGCGGATTTCCCCGGTCGGACCGCGGTCATCCCGACCCCCATCCATCACGAGGGGCACATCTATGTCACCGCCGGTTACGGGGTGGGATGCGCCCTGTTCAAGCTGGCCGACGACGGCCGGTCGGTGACGCCGGTGTACGAGAACAACAAGGTGATGAAGAACCACCACGGCGGGGTGGTCCGGGTGGGAAACCATCTGTACGGCTATTCCGATGGTCCGGGTTGGGTGTGCCAGGACCTGAAGATCGGCGCCGAGGTGTGGGCCGACAAGAGCCTGGGGAAGGGGGCCGTCCACTACGCCGACGGCATGCTGTACTGCGTGGATGAGCGCAGCGGCGATGTGGCGCTGGTCGAGGCGTCCCCGGAGGGTTGGCGGGAGAAGGGGCGGTTCCGCCTCGCGCCGCTCTCGGAGAAGCGCAGCCGCCAGGGCGGCATATGGCCGCATCCGGTGGTGATCAACGGCCGCCTGTACCTCCGCGATCAGGAGTATCTGTACTGCTTCGACGTGAAGGGCTGAGCCTCGGAGTTTCCGGCTCACGCCGGCCGGGCCATCCGGCGTCGGGCGAGCCAGGAATTCAACTGGTCCAGAACGACCGCCACGATCACCACGGTGCCGATGATGATCTGGCTGTAGTTCTGGTCGATGCCGAGGATGACGATCCCGCTGGCGATCATCTGGATGATGAGGGCGCCGAGGACGGCCCCGAGGGCGGAGCCCCGTCCGCCGCTCAGGCTGGCGCCGCCCACCACGGCGGCGGCGATGACGTTGAGTTCGTACCCCTGCCCGTCGCCGCTGGTGGCGGCGCCGTAGTAGCCGAGGGACAGCAGGGCGGCGAGCCCGGCGGTCAGTCCGGCGAGGAAGAACACCCCGAGCTTGACCCGGTGCACCCGGATCCCGCTGAACCGGCTGGCCAACTCGTTGCCGCCCACGGCGTAGATCCGGCGGCCGGCGGCCCGGCGCGACAGGTGGAGCGTCCCGAGGATGGTCACCAGGACCATCACCGCCAGGGGAACCAGGGTGAGGCCGCCCGCGGTCTGCCAGGCGACCACGTTGCGGAACGGTTCGGGAAACGAACCGATGCTCTGGCCCCGGGTGATGACGAAGGCGATGCCCCGGAAGACGGCCATCGTGCCCAGCGTGATGATGAACGGGTGGACGCGCAGGGCGGTGATCAGGCCGCCGTTCACCAGGCCCGCTAGGCCGCCCGCGCCCAGGCAGACCAACGTCCCCAGCCAGGCGCCTACCCCGGGAGGCCCGGTTCCGTCTGGGCCGTACTGCCGGAAGACCAGTGCGGCCAGGACCCCGGCCAGCGCGTAGATCGACCCGACCGACAGGTCGATCTGTCCCGCGATGATCACGAAGGTCATCCCCACCGCCATGATGGCGATGAAGCTCGTGTCCTTGGCCAACTGCGTGAGGTTCTGGGCGTTGAGGAACTTGTTCACCCGGACCGTCGCCGGAACCTCCTCCCCCGCTTCGTTCGTCACCCGGACCCGTCGACGGTCCCCGTCGGGCCCCACCTCGAACAGGGGCCGTTCCACCGACCCGCCGAACACCGTCAGGAGGAGTCCCAGGACCAGCACCACCCCGACCAGACCGCCCTCGGCGAACCGTCGCGGCGCGCGGGGGGGTGGGGTTTGCGGGGGGGCTGCGGTCATGGACTTCGGGCGGGCGACCGTAACGAACCCGGTCGGGTGTTGTCCAACCGCGACATCCCGCCATGCATCCCGCCTGTCATGCCCCGCCGCCGGCGCGGCGTCCCGTCCTCCCCCGGATCAGGGATTTGTCCGGATGCGACCGGGACCGCAGGGTGGCGGCAACGATGTTCCGGGTGGTCCTCTTCGACATTGACGGCACCTTGATCCGCACCGGCGGTGCCGGGGTGCGGGCCTTCGTGCGGGCGGCTGGGGAACGGCTGGGCCGGCCGGAGGCCGCCCAGCGGCTGGACTTCGCCGGACGGACCGACACCTCCCTGATCCGGGAGCTGTACCGCAACGAGGGATTGGTCGATGACGACACCGAGCTGGCGGCGTATCTGGAGATCTATCTGGGTTTTCTCCGGGAGGAACTGGACCGGCACGCCGGGGAATGCTGTCCCGGAGTGACCCGGGCGTTGACCGGGCTGGGGACCGTTGCCCCCTCCCCGGTGGTGGGATTGCTCACCGGCAATGTCCGGCCCGGTGCCCGACTCAAGCTGGGCGCCCATGGGCTGTGGGACGCGTTCGCATTCGGCGCCTTCGGCGACGACCACGAGGATCGCAACCGCCTGGCGGTGCTCGCCTGCGAGCGATCGGCGGCCCATCTGGGCCGACGCCCGTCGGGTGACGAGGTTCTCGTTGTCGGCGACACGCCGCTCGATGTGGCGTGTGCCCGGGCGGCCGGGGCGGCCTGCCTCGCGGTGGCCACCGGCGGGCATTCCTGCGGGAATCTGGAGGCCGCCGGCGCCACCTGGACGGTCCCCTCCCTGGAGTCGGTGGATTGGATCTCGCTCCTGATCGAAGGACGGCTGACGGAGGTCCAGCCATGAACATTGTTCCGGTCAATCAACCGCAACTTTGCGGTATCGGGGAAGTTTTGGGTTTGACCGGCTCCCCCCGCATTCTTTACCAACGCCCCGAGTTCGCCGAAATCCCCTGCCTCCGGGCATCCCGTGGCGGGATTTTTTTTCGCGAGCTTGGCGTCTAACGACGACGGAATATGCTGAAGTCCAAGTCAGTACTGGGAGTCGATTTCGGGGCGGGAACGCTCAAAATCGGTGAGTTCGTACCCGCGGAAGGGGGCGGGTTGACCCTCGTCCAGTTCGGCGTCAAGCCGCTCGGGTTGGCCGGCTCGCAGGACGCCGCCCGGGATACAGTCCTGAAAAAGGCCCTCGCCGAGTTGCTGGCCGAGGGAGGGTTCGGTTCACAGCAGGCCAACCTGTGCGCCCCGGGCTATCAGGTCTTCTCCAAGTTCGTCAAACTGCCCCCGGTCGACTCGTCCAAGGTCACCCAGATCATCCAGTACGAGGCCCAGCAGAACGTCCCCTTCCCACTCGCCGAAACCGCATGGGACTACCAGATCCTCGGAACCAGCCCGTCGGGTGAACTCGAGGTCCTCCTGCTGGCAATCAAGTCCGATGCGGTGGAGAAGCTCTTCGCCGTCGCCGAGGGCGGCGGGCTGAAGATGGACGTGGTCGACGGGTCGGTGGCGGCCCTTTGCAACTCCTTCCGCTACAACTACGCGGACCTGGAGGGCTGCAGCCTCCTGATCGACATCGGTGCCAAGACGAGCGGGGTGTTGCTGTTCGAGAAGAACAAGTTCTACGCCCGCGGGATCAATGTGGGCGCCAACTCCATCACCCAGGAGTTCGCCGCCGAGGTCAAGCTGCCCTTCGCCGAGGCGGAAAAGCTGAAGGTCACCGAGGGCTTCGTCAGCCTGGGTGGCGCCTACGAGGAACCGGACAACCCGCGGGTGGCCGCCGTGTCCAAGGTGGCCCGCAACGTCCTCACCCGGTTGCACCTGCAGGTCAACCAGACCATCCAGTTCTACAAGACCCAGCAGGGCGGCAAGCTCCCGGATCGCGTCTACCTCTGCGGCGGCGGCTCGATCATGCCGTACGCGGTCGAGTTCTTTCAGGAGAAGCTCGACCTGCCGGTGGAGCTCTTCAACCCGTTCCGGAACGTCCAGATCGACCCGGCCGTGAACGTCGGCGAGCTGGAGAATGTCGCCCAATGCTTCGGCGAGGTCGTCGGCTTGGGCTTGCGCAGCGTCGCCCAGTGCCCGGTTGAGTTGAACCTGATGCCGAAGTCGTCGAAGAGCCGGCAGGAGTTCAACGCGAAGAAGCCGTACCTCCTGGCCGCCGCGTACGCCATGGTCGTCGGGGTCTTCGCCTACGGATGGTTCTACTCCCGGGTGTCCGCGGCCCGCGAGGAGGGCCTCAACCAGATCGCCGCCCAGGTCGATCCGTTGGCCAGCCGGGAACAGCGCCTCCAGATCGAGGAGGGCAAGCTCCGGAAACTGACCGAAGAGGTGGGGGAACTATCCTCGTGGATGGCGGACCGCGCCTACTGGGCCGAGGTGCTCCTCGAGCTGCAGGGCAAGATCCTCGCCACCGAGGAGGCCACCCGCGCCAAGCTCGGCGCCCCGGCGGTCAGCATCTGGATCGAGACCCTCAAGACGACCGACGCCTCCACCCCGGCCGTTGCGACCGAGGAGGAATCCACCGAGGCGCCCGTGGCCAATCCCTACATGATGGACCCGGTGCTCGCCGCCCGCTACGGCCTGGTTCCCACCAAGCCCGCCGGGGGCGAGGACGGGGGCGAGGTCGCCTCGTCGGCCGGACCGGCCAAGAAGGCCAAGAAGACCGGGTCCACCAACGAGATCTCCTCGTTCGACATCACCGTCCGGGCGGTCAATCTCAGCGGCTTCCGTCCGAACGCCAACAGCGAGTTGGCCTACGATCTGGAACGGCAACTGAAGTCCAGTCCGCTGTTCGACGAGTCCGAGACCCTGCTCTCCGGAAGCCTCGACGTGGTCGACGAGAACTCCGCGTCCTTCTCCTTCCCGGTCAAGGTCGCCCTGCGGCGCTCCATCAAGAACTGATATGGCCTGGATCAAGCGAAACGTCCTGTTCGTCGTCGGTCTGGCGATCGCCGTGGCCCTCCTCGGGACCGGCATCTTCTACCTGCTGAACAGCAAGGCGAAGTCCGACGAGATGAGCGGACAACTCGAGGCCAAGAACGCCGAGTTGGACCAGTTGACCAACCGGGATCCGTCGCCGTCGGACGCCAACATCCAGAAGGCCCGCGAGGAGCAGGAGCGGGTGACCCGCTTCGTCGCCGAGGCACGGCGCCGGTTCACCGAGGTCTCGATCCCCGACCAGCTCGACAACTCCAGCTTCAAGGCTCTGCTGGAAAGCAACATCGAGCAGCTGACCCAGCTTGCTGCGGAGTCCGGGGTGTCCCTGCCCGACGAGAAGTTCGGGTTCACGTTTGATGAGCAGCGGACCGAACTTCGCCTGCCGGCGAAGGCCCTGGCGCCGTTCGCCGCCCAGCTCGCCGATGTTCGCCTGATCTGTGAGACGCTCTTCACGGCCAAGGTTCCGAAGCTGCTCTACCTGCGCCGCACCTCGGTAGGATCCGATGAACCCAAGGCGGCCAGTTATCACATGACCTCCAAGAAGGTGGTGACCAACACCGTCACCGGGGCGATCAGCTACCCGTATGAGGTTGCCTTCCAAGGGTTCTCCAGCGAACTGGGCCGGGTGATGGAGGGTTTCCTCCGCGCCCCGGAGTTCGTTGTGGTCCGCTTCATCAACGTGGAACGGACCGCCTCGGGCGGCGGGGGGGCGCCCGGGTTGGGTGCCGGTCCCTATGGACGGGACCCGGCGTTGGCCGCCCGGTATGGACTCCCGGCGGGCGGGATGAACCCGGGGATGGCCTCGCGCTACGGACTGTCGGCGCCGGCTGCTCCAGCGGCCACCCGGGCCGGGGAACCGGTCCTCGACGACAAACCCATCCTCGTCACCCTTGGCCTCGAGATCGTGAAGTTCCCGAAGACCGAGGTGGCTGACACCTCGGCATCCGGTGGGCAGCGCTGACCGCCCCGCACCGGCTCCGAGCAACTTCCCAACGAGAAAGCCCGCATGGACTTCCTGAAGAAACATTACGAGAAACTCATCCTGAGCGTGGTTCTCGTGGCCGTGGCCGCCGCGGCCTTCCTCCTCCTGATCAAGGTCGGACAGGTCAAGGAGGACCTGGCCACCCAGTTGCAGGAGCGTACCCGCCGGGCGGGACGGGAACTCAAGCCGGTGGACCTCACCACCAATGAGATGGCCGTCGCCAAGATCGCCAAGGGATTCCCGGTCCACCTCGCACCGGACCACGGCGCGTTCAACCCGGGCACCTGGGACCGCGAGAACAACCAGCTCCGCCGCAAGGACCCGCGGGCCGTGCTGGCCCGGTTGGAAGTGCGCGAGATCGTTCCGCTGAACCTCGTTGTGACCTTCACCGGCGTGGCCGGTCTGGCCGACTCGCCCCGATACCAGTTCAGCGTCACCCGGGAATACGAGAAGACCCCGGCCAAGCGGCGTCCCACGGCGAGTTCCCTGACGCCGGGTTCGAAGAACGACCTCTTCCAGTTGCGGGAGGTCAAGGGGCTTCCCACCGCGCCGACCGAACTGGTCTGCGAGCTGGCCGAAAGTTCCCAGCGATTCACCCTCACCGGCGACCAGTCCCTGATCCTCCCGAGGGGCTACGCCGCCAACCTCCGCTTCGACAACCGGGACCTCGGTGTCAAGCGGGCGGATGAGACCCTCAATCTGGCCGGAGCTACCTACAAGATTGTTGCTATCACAAAAGACGAACTTGTAGTCTCCGCGCCCAATCAAGTGCGCACCTCCCTCCGACTGACTTCTGCCCCGTAACTGCGTCGGCAACCCTTTCAGAACCAACCGTGAACAAGTCCATGACCCCACTGTCACGTCTGCTCAGCGTGCTGCTCCTGTGCGCCCCGGTGGTGCCCGTGATGTCCCAGTCTCCCGACCAGATTGCGGAGGAGGAGGCCGTCCGGCGCCAGGAGAAGGCGATCCTGCTGCGCAAGACCCTGGAATCGGCCGAGGTGCTGGCCCAACAAAAGGACCTCTCCTCGGCGTCCATGGTCTACGAGTCCGCTTGGGACCTGGTCGAGCAGCTCGGAAGCGGCGCCAACGCCGAGCGGGAACGCGTGGCCTCGGGATTCGTCGCCGTCCGCCTCGGACTCGCCGAACAGGCCCGCAAGCTCGGGGACTACCGTGAGGTGGACAAGCAACTCACCCGCGCCCTCTACGTCGATCCGAACAACACACGGGCCAAGGAGTTCAAGGCGGCCAACGACGCCGCGCTGGCCGAGTTGCGCGGACGGTTGCCGAGCGAGAACGCCTTGGCGGATGCCGACGACAAGGCGAAGGTCCTTGTCGACGTGGGCACCCTCGTCCAGGACGGCAAGCTGTATTGGGAGATGGCGGAACTGGACAAGGCGGAGGACCTGCTGAACCAGGCGCTGAAGCTCGATCCCGACAACGAGGCCGCCGTCTACTATCTCGGCTTGGTCAAGGAGGCACGTTTCAGCCGCGCGCTCAAGCGCCGCAGCCTCACAGCCAAGGACAAGATCGTCGAAGTCGAGCAGGCCTGGGAACCGCCGGTGAGCAAGCTTCCCGACGCCAACCCCTACGCCAAGACGAACCTCGTCTACACGGGCAAGGGACGTCAGGCGATCGCGCTGAAGCTCGACCGGATCCGGATCAACGAGGTCAAGTTCGAGGGGCTGCCCCTGGGCGAGGTGGTGAAGTACCTCGAGGAGCAGTCGCGTCTCCGGGACCCGGATCGCCGCGGAGTGAATTTCATCGTCAGCTCGATGATCGACACCCCGAGCGCCCAGGCGCTTGCCCAGGTCGACCCGCTGACCGGGCAACCCCTGCCCCCGCCCGAGGTGGAGGCGATCGATCTCAATACCATTCCCATCCGCCTGACCCCGGGTCTGCGCGATGTGCGTCTGGCCGACGTCTTGGATGCGGTCACCAAGGTGGCCGAGAAGCCGCTGAAGTTCTCCGTCGAGGAGTACGCGGTGGTGTTCAGCCAGAAGCTGCCGGAGCCCCTCCAGCTCTACACCCGGCGTTTCCGCGTGAACCCCAACACCTTCATCCAAGGTCTTGAGAGTGTCACCGGGCTCCAGCTTTCCGTTCTGGAGCAGGCCGGTGGTGGAGCCGGTGGTGGCGGCGGCGGCGCTGGTGGCGGCGCCGGCGGTGGCGCCGGCGGTGCCGGTGGTGGCATGGGCGGCGGCTTGTTCTCAGTTCCCCGGGTCGAAGTCAGCCCCATGATGGGCGGCGGCGGCGGCATGGGCGGCGGCGGCATGGGCGGCGGCGGCATGGGCGGCGGCGGCATGGGCGGCGGCATGATGGGTGGTGGCATGGGCGGCGGCATGGGCGGCGGCATGGGCGGCGGCATGATGGGCGGCATGGGCGGCGGACCCGGCATGGGCCCCGGCATCAACGCCGTCACCCGAATCGACTTCCAGATGAGCATCCAGATGCTCGTCCGGCAGTTCTTCCAGACCTGCGGCGTCAACTTCCCCCAGCCCCAGGGACTGCTCGGTGGTGTGGGCGGTGTGGGCGGAGGTCTCGGCGGTGGCGGTGGCGGCTTCGGCGGCGGCCAGTTCGGTGGCGGCCAGTTCGGTGCGCCCGGCCAGCTCAACGACGATCAGAAGGCGCTCTTCTTCAATGACCGGACCGGCATCCTGTTCGTCCGGGCCACCCTGTCGGACCTCGACATCATCGATCAGGCCATCCAGGTCCTGAATGTCGCGCCGCCCCAGGTGCAGATCGAGGCGAAGTTCACTGAGATCACCCAGAACGACAGCAAGGCGATCGGCTTCGACTGGTACCTCGGCAACTTCGTCATGAACGGCGGGGCCATCGGGGCCCAGGGCGGAACCGCCCCGAGCTACCAGGGCAACGGCTCGCTCGCCAATCCGGAGGGCGGCTTCCCCGGCAGCATCCTCGGCGGCACCGCCCTCCCGCAGGCCAATTCCGACGGACTCCTGACCTCGGGCGTCCGCAACCAGGACGGCAACCAGTCGGAGATCCCGACCCTCGCCACGGTCACCGGCATCCTCACCGACCCGCAGTTCCGGGTCGTGATCAAGGCCCTCGAGCAGCGCGATGGGGTCGACCTCCTCACCGCTCCGAAGGTCACCACCCTGAGCGGCCGTCAGGCCCAGATCCAGGTGGTCGACGCCCGCCGGATCGTCATCGACGTCGGCCAGGGCCAGGGCGGTGGCGCGGGCGGAGCGGGCGGCGGCTTCAACCAGCCTGCGGGCAACGGCAACATCATCCAGAACGTGCCGATCGGTCAGCAGTACACCACGGCCACGATTCCGTTCGGTCCCACCCTCGACGTCATCCCCTACGTCTCGGCCGATGATGTCAGCATCCAGATGACGATCATCCCGTCCTACACCGAGTTCCTCGGTTACGACGATCCGGGTGATTTCGTCCCGACCATCACCGGTGCCAACGTGACCCCGGTCCGGGCGGTCCTCCCGCTCCCGCGCCTGCGCATCCGCCAGGTCACCACGTCGGCGAATGTCTGGGACGGCCAGACCATCGTGCTCGGCGGGTTGATCGCCGAGGACGTGAAGAAGAACCGGGACAAGGTGCCGATGCTGGGTGACATCCCATTCATTGGTCGCCTGTTCCGGAGCGAGAGCTCACTCACGTCCAAGAAGAACCTCGTGATCTTCGTGACCCCGACGATCATCGACCCGGCCGGACGCCGCGTGCACAACCCGGACGCGATGCCCTACGATCCCGCCACCTTCGCCCCGAGCGCCGGTGCCGCCCAGTAAGTCGAGGAACGTGCCGACTCCGACGGTTCCCGGTCCAATTCCGGGGACAGTTGGGAGTCCAACCCGAACAACACCAATGGATCGAAAGAATCTGAACCGGCTGCCGGATCCGGCGACCTGCCGCCGAATGGGCGGGGGGCTGCTGGCGGCGGGGCTGGCGCTCGGCACCTGGCAGGCCGCCGCGGCCGACTTCGCCTTCGACGGCAGCGAGTTCCATCCGGTCGGCGTTCTCGCCGGCGACCAGGGCGCACCCGCCCTGGCATTGGGCGCCACCGGCGGCCTGATCGTGTGGCAGGACAACGCCACCGATGGGGACGGTCTGGGGATCAGTGCCCGCCGGATCACCGCATCGGGATCCGCGCTCGGGGCTGCATTCCGGGTCAATGAATTGGGCGCCGGGGATCAGGAGAAGCCCAAGGTGGCGGTGCTCCCCGATGGCGGGGCCGTCATCGCCTGGCAGGGAGGCGACCTGGGTGCGCAGTCCGTCTACGCACGGGTCCTGGGACCGGATGGCGTGTTCCGCACCGGCGATATCCTTCTCAGCACGGGAACCGACCATTGTCAGGATGTCGACCTTGCAGTTCTTTCCGACGGCAAGGTGGTGGTCGTATGGTCTTCCGACGCCGCGGATTCGAGCATGCAGGGGCTCTTCGCCCGGCGCATCGACACGGCATCCGGACCGCTGCTGGAACTCATCCGGGTGAACCAGTTCACCCAGTTCAACCAGCGCTCCGCCTCGGTGACCGGGACGGCCGACGGGGGGTTCGTGGTCACGTGGGTATCGGAACAGCAGACGGGACCTCTTCAGGCGGACATCTTCGCGCGGACGTTTGCGGCTGCCGGAACGGCGGTCGGGGCGGAGTTCAGGGTCAATCCAACCCCCTCCGTCTGCAGCAATCCGCAGGTGGCCCGTTCCTCGGATCAGTCATTCTGGTTCGTGTGGAGCGAGCGGACCGGTCCGGCGGGTCAGGCACACTGGGACGTGTCCGGGCGTCGCTATGACAACCGTATGCGCCCGATCGGGGAGGCATTCCGGTTGAACCAGACAACCAACGGAAACCAGTTTGCGCCGAAGATCGCCTTCGGAGGGAACGCGGCTCTGGTGGTGTGGACCGATGACCGGACTGACGGATCGGGTCGGGGGGTTGCCGGATCCGTATTTGGTCTCGACGCTGCTTCCCTGACTCCGGAATGGATCCTGAACACGACGCGCGGAGGAGATCAGATTGAGCCCGTGGTTGGATCCGGCGGATTCCAGAACTGGTTGACGGTCTGGACTGACTGGACGGGATACCGCGAAGGCACGGACTTGTTCGCCCAACGCGTGGGGCCCGAAGCGGCTCCTCTGGAGCCCATGGCGGCGGTCTTCGGTGAAGGCATTTCGTCCTGGCAGGTCGGCTTTTCGTGGCTCGCACCCTCGGGGGTGTCCGTCGAGGGGTACGAAATCTCATTCGACGATGGAACCCCGGTGGCGGTTGCGGGTGACCGGTGGTCCAGCCCGGACGTACTCCCTGCGTCCTCCCATACGGCTCGACTTCGTTATCTGACGGCCGACGGACGCACCTCTCCCTGGTCCAATCCCGTCGTGGCGCGAAGCTGGGGGAAGGACCAGAATGGGGATGGACTTCCGGACGATTGGCAGCAGGCCCATTTCGGGAATGATCCCTCCCTGTGGCCTCTTCCCGGTGTTGACACCGATGGCGACGGGGTCAGCAACCGGAACGAGTTTCTGGCCGGAACCAGTCCCGTGGATGCCTCTGAGGTCCTGAAGGTTACGGTCACTCCCGGGGTTCAGGGGTTGCGTCTCGACTGGAACACCCGTCCAGGCGCCTTCTACCAGCTGCAAAGTTCAACAGATCTCCAGGAATGGATTCCAGCTGGAGATCAGCGACTTGCCGTCGGTTCCTCGGACGGGGTCCTGATGAACGGTGAGAACGTTAGCTCCTACTATCGCGTCAAGCGCGTCCGCTGAACCATGTCGTTCTCGATGAAAAAACACATTGCGTGGCTGGCCGCGTTCGTTCTGTGCGCGGTCCCGGCCAGGGGATTCTCGCTGCTCGGTGAGTTCGAGGACTGGCAGGAGGCCCAGTTGGGATTCCAGTTCCCCAACTCGACCGACCTTGGAGGCCCTAAGAACATCAGCGAAGAATACCGCTATAGCACGCCGATAGTGACCTATGGATTTGATGCGTCCTTCGTCGACTATTTTGGAACCGACGGCATGGAGGCGGTCGATGCTGCGTTCGAGATCTTCAATGAGCTGCCGGCCGCGTCTGCGACTTCCCTCAACCTGAACGAGTTCCCCCTCAATACACGCCGCGTCAACCGGAACGCCGCGCGCCTCGGGATGTTCGACCTCAAGACTCAGACCGTCGGCATGCTCCTCGAGCAGCTTGGGCTGGGCGTGCCTGAGCGGTATGCGTGGATCTTGAGGGACGTGGTGAACCGGGATTCCGATCCTTGGACTGGATTCCGTGTTGCCAACTACAACTTCGACCCTGTCACCCACCGTCCGTCCCCCTATGTCAACGGAACGCTGTACTCCTTTCAGATCTTCTCGTTCTTCATCAACGACACCCGCCATTATGACGCACTGGAGTTCCGGGTTGATCCGAGCCAGCCGAACATCTCCGCGGCAGCGTTCGGCAACATCGTGTTCCTCGCTGATGATCAGGCCTTGGCTCAGGTGAATGCCGGCTCATTCGTTGACCGGTTGACACGGGACGATGTTGGAGCACTGCGGTTTCTTTACTCGCCCCAGAATCGAAACTACGAACTGGCTCCCACCGGTTCGGCCGTCCAAGGAACCTTCACCGGAACCACTGTTGGCTCCGGAGGTGCGGGCGGCGGTGGTTCCCCCTGGGTGCCCGTGGTCATCACGCCCCCAACCGGGGGTGGTGGTGTCACGGATCCGACGGGAGGAGGAACAGCCACGAACGCCGGGCCGGCATTCATCAGCGCTGGGGTGCGACGTGGTGTCGACAAGGTGAGCTTCGTTCGAGCCGACGTAGATCCGATTCTTCGCCGAATCAGGACGCCCCTTCTGGTACGGTATGCGGAAACAGTGGAATCGACGAACGGGGTGGTCAACCAGCGGGTTGAGCGCCTGATCACAGTACCGGACATCATCATCTCGGCGTCCAACCTGGGGCCCGGGACATTGCTGGTCCGCAGTGTCGCCCACGTCAACAACAGCGCGATAGACGGGATTTCGGGCATCGTCAACGGAGGGCCTGGCAACTTGGATGTCGGGCAGGAGATCAGCTTCAACAATGCCGGGTTGATCTATTTCAACACCGTCATCGGGACGGTCCAGAACGACCTGTCGCGTGGGTTCACTTGGGGTTCGTTCGACGGATCCACGAACGCCCCGATAAGTTATCCGCAAGGACGCTTCTCATTCGACGAATTGCAGGCCTATCAGCGGCAGCAGCAGGCTCCCTGAGTGGAGTCGAACACCGAACGACACGAATCGGAACGCAGGTTCAACAATCATTGACAGCCCGGAGGCAATACCCCCGGCAAACTCCGACAAGGCCCCAATGCGGGGCGGTCGATTGGTACGCGAGGAATACAGTCATGGGAAACTTGGTAAAGCGGATGTCCGCACTGTTCTTGGCGACTGGCATGGCGGTGTTGCCGGTGAACGCCCAGATCAGCGATATTTTCGTCAACAATGGGGTCCTGCTGGACGCCCCGCAGGTGAACGCCCGGGCGTTCGTCAACAACGGTCTGATCCAGTTGGGCGGCGGTCCGCTGGGCGGCGAGGAGTCGGTCAATCCGTTTGAGACCTACAACACTCTCTTCTTCACCAACCGCGGGACCATGACCAGCCCTGGAGGGTTCCGCTTGGCGTACCTCACCGATGGCGGCGGCGTGCAACGGGCCGATACCTTCGTCAACACCGCGCCGGGTATCATTGGCGGGAATGACATCCTGGTGGTGGCCACCAACATCGTCCAGAAGGGGCTGATCTCGGCGGATAATCTGGTCGGATTGGTCCGTCTGGATGGCCACAACGTGGATGTGTCCCGGAGCCGCATTGACATCCCTTCCCCGGACGAATCGCTCAGCTCCTCCATCCGGCTGGTGCGGGATGCGGAAGGCAATGTTCTTGGATTCCGTCCCGAGATCGGCGTGAACGATTCCTACTGGGGCGCGACGAATATCGGCGTCAATGTGGGCAACTTCATGCGTCTGGTCGACCAGGGTGGGAGGACCAACGTGATCATTCAGCCCCCGAGCCACCCGGTGTTCGACCAGCAGGGGCCCTTCATCACCTCCTTGGGATTGGTGAATGCTTCCGGGTGGGTGTTGACGAATTCCCTGAGCCCCACCAACCAGATCGTCCAGGCGGTGTTCGCGGTGGCGACCGACACCAACTTCGTGATGGACGCGTCGTGGGAGCCCTCGAACGATCCCAACATCGCCCTCCAGACCGCCTATCTCCAGTTCACCACCCAACAGACCAACGTCATCAACGGCTCGACGGAGACCTTTGGCATCACGGTCGTCGATTGGCTGGGACCCGAGACCAACGCGGTGGTGATCACCAACCTGGTCACGGCTGAACTGGGTCGCCCGTCGAACTATGAGGTCACGATCCGGCAGGACTCGGGCTTCAACCGGGCAAACGAGGGCCTTCGTCCGGACCTGTTCACCCACTTTTACAGCGAGGAGTTCCCGGACGGGCAGGAGTTCACCAACAACGTGGTGACCAACTTCATGACCGCCTACCGCGGTTTCATGAGCGGACTGATCCCGATTGC
Organism: uncultured Verrucomicrobiota bacterium; assembly: GCA_964525755.1. Lineage (GTDB taxonomy): Bacteria > Verrucomicrobiota > Verrucomicrobiia > Limisphaerales > UBA9464 > UBA6176. The sequence goes on along the minus strand of CAZGIK010000032.1, from coordinate 42,327 downwards.
GGACGAGGTTCCAGGCTCCTCCCTCACCAACAATTCCGGAAGGGTGGACATCAAGGCCAGGAATCTGGACATGAGCAATGTCCGGATCCGCGCGCAGGGCGGCGTCAACATCGACACGGAACACCTGATCAGCTCGACCAACGCGGCGGTGGATGTGCCGTTCCTGAACTATGCCCTGGGTGCAACCAACGGTTTGTTGCGGGTGACCAGCCTGAGCAAGCCGTTTGTCCAGCGCATCAGCGGAGGCGCCGTGCGCCTCTGGAGCGCGGTGTGGACCAACGGCTTCTCCGTCACGGTGACCAACACCGAGGACGAGGGCGGTGAGGCGATGCGTCGACTGGCCCGTCTGGCCGACGACGGTGGCGGCGACGATGGAGGGGGCGACGAGGGCGGTGGCAACGAGACCACCGAAACCATCGAGTACACGACCGTCTTCCATGTGCTCGTCGTGGAGAACACCGTGCGCACCACGATGCCGGTCCAGATCAACGAGTTCACCGCCCGTTCCCCCTCCACGCTCATCGGGGACGAGTTGACGGTGACCGGGCCGTTCCGGGTCAATTCGGAGTCGCTGACCGTCAACGGTGCCCTCACCCTGAGCTCCTCGTTCGGCGCATTCTCCGCATTGAAGGACTGGGTGGATACCAACAGTCCGAACCTCCGGTTCCTGACGAACCGGGGCAGGATCTCGGTCACCGGGTTGCAGAATCTCGGTGGAACCCGGCTCAATTCCCTGGATGCCTTCGTCAACAGCGGGACCAACACCAGCTGGGGATCCATCATCCGCACGCGGTATTTCGAGAACTCCGGTTCCATGGTCGTCAACCAGAGCGGCCTCGATGTGGCTGCTGAATCGGGAAACCTGAATGGCGGGCGTCTCGAGGCGGGCAACCTGGTGTCATTCCGTGCCGACCAACTGCGGCTGCGAAATACGGTGATCCGGTCCATCAATGACTCGGTGATTCTTTCCGTCACCGGCAGCATCTCGGATGGAGGCAGCGCGGCGGCCAGTCGGATCCTTGCTCCGATGGGTGTGTCGCTGGAAACATTGCCCTCCGCGGGTGACATCCTCGGAACCACGGTGGAGGTCACCCCGATCCCGTTCGCCGAGGCCACCCTGGCGTGGCCGGCCAAGGACAACGGCAAGTCGGCGGGCGGCTTTGCCAACAATGCCGCCATCGGCCGGCTCGTCCTCGACGCCCAGAACAACTCCATCATCTCGCTCCGTGGCATCGGCGGCGGCTCGGCGGTCTACGTCGACAGCCTCGAACTCGGCCCGGGAATGCTGGATCGCCTCGAGGACGTCCTTTCCGTCCTGCCCGGCTTCAAGGTCTATTTCGCCGGCGCCAATGTCCCGGTCGAGCAGCTGGACGGACGTCTGGGTGGCGCCCTCGAATGGGTTTCCGATTTTGCCGGGCCCTACAGCGGCATGGACATCCTGATCCCGGGAGGTCGCACCATCCGCGTCAACCGGGCCTTCCGGGAAAGCATGAACTTCGACTCCGATGCCGACGGACTGGTCAACGGGATCGACCCGAGTCCGTTCGATGGTGTCCTCATCGAGGACATCGAGGTGGTCCGGGTTGATGGACAGGTCGTCCTCCGATGGGAGGGATCGGCCGGCTTCACCTACCAGGTCCAGGTCAGCGCGAGCCTGGTGGATCCCGACTGGTCCGATTTGACCACGGTGGAGGGGCCGGCCACCGGGAACGGCCGCGTCGAGGTCATGGTGCCGCTGCCGGTGGGCGTGGACCAGAACTACTACCGGGTCCTGTACGAGCCCTGAGCCGCGTTGAACCCGAATCCGCGGAATAACCGAAAGACTGTCATGATGGGAAAACGGATCCTCACCGCAGCGGCCACCCTCATCCTGTGGGTCGTCGCCGGGCGCGCTCTCGCCCAGGACGCTGAGTTCATCGAGTACGAGGGCCGCTTGGTGAACCCAGGCCGCATTCTGGCCCGGGCCCTCCCGGGGGCGGACGCGGCAAAATCCGGTCTGCCCACCGCCGCCCAGGCGGCGGCCAAAGCCGGGATGTACACCGCCCGGAGCTTCAAGACGATTCCCGGACTCGTGGTCCTCGAGGGATTGTCTGACAAGTCGGGTAAGGCACCGAAGAGCAAGGCAGACCAGGCGGGCGATCTGAAGGCCCGCATCGAGGCGCTCAAGGCGTCCGGAGCGTTTGCGTACGTGGAGCCGGATTATGTCCACCGGGCCCTCGAGGTCCCGACCGACAGCCGGTTTGCCGACGGGACCCTGTGGGGCCTCAACAATACCGGGCAGCTCGGCGGCGTGCCCGGTGTCGACATCGGCGCCCTCGCCGCGTGGGAGATCACCACCGGATCGCGCGAGACGGTGATCGGGGTGATTGACTCCGGTGTCATGCACACGCACCGGGACCTGCAGGCCAACATGTGGGTCAACCCTGGGGAGATCCCGGGAAACGGCGTCGACGATGATGGCAACGGCTACATCGACGATGTCCACGGCATCAACGCCGTGACCGGTACCGGGGACCCGATGGATGACAACGGCCACGGCACCCATGTGGCGGGGACCATCGGGGCGGTCGCCAACAACGGCTTCGGACATGTCGGGGTCGCCTGGGACGTCCAGATCATGGGGCTCAAGTTCCTGCGGGCAGGCGGATTCGGGACAACGTCGGATGCCATCGAGTGCCTCGACTACGCCGTTTCGATGGGGGCTAAGGTCTCCAACAACAGCTGGGGTGGCGGGCCCTTTGAGCAGTCTCTTCTCGACGCCATCACCCGGGCCCGGGAGGCGGGTCACCTGTTCATCGCCGCCGCCGGGAACGATGCCAGTGACAACGACAGCACGCCCGCCTATCCGGCGTCGTACCCGCTGGACAACATCATCTCCGTGGCCTCCATCGACCGGAAGGGGATCATCGCGGACTTCTCGAACTACGGACGCCGGAGCGTCCATGTGGCCGCACCGGGGGTGGAGATCTACTCGACCTACATCGGCAGCGACACCGCCTACGACAGCCTGCAGGGCACGAGCATGGCATCGCCCCACGTGGCGGGTGTGGCGGCCCTGATCCTTTCGGCCGCACCGGATGCGGATTACATCGAGATCCGGGAGCGGATCCTCAGCACCGTCACCAAGCTGCCGGAGTTGGCGGGCCGGGTGATCACCGACGGCCTGGTCAACGCGGCGGCCGCTCTGGATGGCAAGGCCGACGGAATCCTCGAGGTCTCACTGACCCCGCCGCCGGACACCAGCCTGCTGGTCAATGCGACCAACATCCTGACCATCCGCGTTTCCGACCTGAAACCCATAACCAACGCCACGATCACGGCGACGTTCTCGGGCGCGATCGAGGGGCCGGCGACGTTCCTCAACGATGGCAACGCCCCGGACCTGATGGCGGATGATGCGCTCTACACCACCTCGATCATCGCCACCAACCTGGGCCGGTTGGAGCTGTATGTGGAGATCTCTGCCCCGGATGCCGTGACCTTCACCAACACGTATTTCTACAACGTGTTCGACCGTCCGGAGAACGACACCTATGCGACGCCCGCCAAGATTCCGGCCGGCTTCGCCGAGGTGACGGACGACAACACGCTGGCCACGCTGGAGGAGGGGGAGCCGAATCACGCGGGGACGGCCTTCCAGGATGCCTCGCTGTGGTATGCCTGGCCCGCGGCGGCGACCGGCCCGGTGCTGGTCGATCTCGCGGGAACCGCCTTCGATTCCATCATCGCCGTCTATACCGGTTCGAACCTGCGCACGGCGCGCCGGATCGTTTCGGCCGACAACGTCGATGGCCGGCGGAATCCCCATGTGATCTTCGACGCCGTGGCCGGTACCACCTACCGCTTCGCGGTCGCCAGTGCGGGCGAGGCGCGGGGACGTGTCCGCCTCCGGGTGATCCCCAATGGTGCGGCCGACACCACCTCGCCGCTGGTGGCGATCACCAGTCACTTGAACGGATTTGTTGCCACCACGAACCGCATCGTGGTGGCCGGTACCTCGCTCGATCCGGGCGACAATCCTTCTGGTGTGGTGGAAGTACGGCTGGGTGTGAACGGCGCCCTGCCGCGGGCGGTCAGTGGACGTGAAGCGTGGAGCCAGCCGGTCAGCCTGCGCGCGGGCCTGAACCGCATCCTCGTCCAGGCGGTGGATGATGCGGAGAACGTTTCCAGTCCGGTCACGATCACCGTCGACTACCGTCCGCAGACCGTCGGCAACGATCACTTCGTGAACGCAACGATCCTCACGGGGACATCGGGCAGCGTGGAAGGTTCGAACGAGAGCGCCACCCGGGAGCCTTCCGAGCCGGCTCACGCGGGCCTCGAGGGCGGCAAGTCGGTCTGGTGGCGCTACACGGCCCCGGGTACCGGTCTGCTCCGGATCTCCACCCGCGACACCCGTTTCGACACCCTGATGGGCGTCTACACCGGCGACCGGCTCAGCCGCCTCGCTCCGGTGGCATCCAACGACGACGCCCGTCGCGGGGTCAGCTTCAGCGAGGTCAACACCGCGGTCGAGGCGGGGAAGACCTACCAGATTGCGGTGGACGGATTCGCGGGCCAGTCCGGGAATCTGAAGCTCATCTATGAGTTCACCCCGACGAATCTCTTCCGGCTGGAGCTCCTGGTCGGCGAGGGGGGCACGGTGGACTCGGGCGGGGGTCTGTTCGGCCCCGGCCAGACGGCCACCTTGCGGGCCACTCCGTCGCCCGGTTTCCGGTTTGTCCGTTGGGACTCCGATACCGTCCGGTATGACAACCCCCTGGAGATCCGGATGAGCAATCATGTCACCGTCGCGGCGGTCTTCCGGCGCGCCACGGTTTCCGATGATTTCGAGTCCGGCGACTTCTCCCGGCTGGACTGGACCTCGGCCGGCGACGCCGTCTGGACGGTGGTTTCCGGCGATTCCTCCTCGGGCGACCGGGCTGCCCGGTCCGGCGCCATCGGGGACGGGCAAAGCAGCAGCCTCCGGTTGCAGGCCCGTACGTGGCCGGGTGCCGGCAGCTTCCGTTTCAAGGTCAGTTCCGAGGCCGGATGGGACTCCCTCCAGTTCTGGGTCAACGGAGTCCTTCAGCAGGAGTGGAGCGGCGAGGTTCCGTGGAGCACCTTCAACTTCCAGCTCGCCTCCGGCGTCAACCAGCTCGAATGGCGGTACCGCAAGGATTCCCAGCGGGGTGAGGGTTCCGATGCGGCTTGGATTGATGACCTCGTCCTGCCGATCGTCCCGGCCGTGTCCTCCGACACCCCGGCGGACCTGAGCCTGCTCAGCACTTCGGGAAGTCAGGCGCAGATCCGTCTGGTGGGCCAGGTCGACCAGCGCTACGTGGTCGAGGCGTCGTCGGATCTCCGCCTGTGGACCCCGGTTTCCACCAACATTGCCGTGGACGGCGAGTACCTCGTGCGGGATCCGATCCCGTTGAACCGTCCGAACCGCGTCTATCGCGCCGTGGCGCGATGAGCGCCGCCAGACCGTGACGACGGTCGCCATCACCGGCGGCATCGCCTGCGGCAAGTCAACCACCGCCCGGATTCTATCGGACGGTGGTTTTCATTTGGTCGACACCGACCTGATTGCTCGTGAGGTCGTCCGTCCGGGCGGTCCCTGTCTGGAGCACATCGCCGGGCGATTCGGACCCGATGTCCTCCTTCCCGACGGGGGGCTGGACCGGGGTCGGTTGGCGGCGCGGGTGTTCGCCGATGCCGATGCGCGCCGCGATCTGGAGGCCATTGTGCACCCGGTCATCCATGCGCGTTGGCGGGGACTGCTGGAAGTATGGCGCGACTCGGGGTGCCGTGTCGGGTTCGTGGTGATTCCTCTCCTCTATGAGAAGGGGTACGAGGCCTTCTTCGATGCCGTGGTGGCCCTCCACTGCTCCGAGTCGACCCAGCGGGAGCGCCTTGCGGGTCGGGGATGGGCTCCCGGGGAGATCGACGGGCGGCTGGCCGCCCAGTGGACCTCGGCGGCGAAGGCCGACCGGGCCGATCATGTGGTGTGGACCGAGGGGAGCCTCAGGGCCCACGAAGGCCAGTGGGGACGAATCCTTGGCGCCCGGGGCTGGATCAGCGGCTGCCGGGCTTGATCGCCGGGAGGGCCGCGAGGTCGGGGGGAAGGTGGTCGGGGTCGAAGGATTCCACCTCGAGCCGGATCAGGCTGTGGGTGGGAACGCCGAGGTCCACCGTTCCACCGGACCGGTCCACCAGCATGCCGACCGCGGCGACCCGGCCGCCGTTGGCGTGGACGATCTCGATCGTCTCCCGCACCCGCCCGCCCTGGGTCACCACGTCCTCCACCACGAGACACGGCTCATCGGGTCCGATCCGGAATCCCCGTCGGAGCACCAGCCGACCCTCCTCCTTCTCGACGAAGATGAAGCGGAGTCCCAGCTGTCGGGCGACCTCCTGACCGATCACCAGTCCGCCCATGGCCGGGGCGACGACCGTGGTGGCGCCGTAGGGACGGAGCGCCGTCGCCAGGGCGGCGCCGAACTGTTCCACCACCGGCATCTGCTGGAGGGCGAGGGCGCACTGGAAAAACTGCCGGCTGTGGCGACCGCTCCGCAGCACGAAGTGTCCGTCGAGCAGGGCTCCGGATTCCCGGAACAGGGCAAGGGCGCTCTCGGTCGTCATCGGCGCGAGATCCTAGGCGTGCCGTCGTCGGGGACAAGTTCCCAGTCCCCGATCCGACCGCAGGGCCCTCGCCCCGGGGGTGACAGGCACGGAATCCGTCCCGCGGGGTGGACGCTGGACCACGGTGACAGGCACGAAGGGGAATGGCGATGGTGGTGACAGGCACCCCCCGGCATGACTCGGCCTGAGGGTCATCGTCCTGGGGTGACAGGCACCGAATCTGCCCCGCCGGGCGGACCCTCTACGGCGGTGACAGACACCCTGGGACCGGGTGGTGGTGACAGGCACCCCGGGGCAAGTCCCGGCGGGTGGGCTGTTGCGGGGGGGTGATGGTTCTACCTGGCGTGAGGGGCCGAGGGGCATAGGTCCCTGATCTCGCACTGGGTGCAGTCCGGACGGCGCGCGCCGCATCGGCGACGTCCGTGCCAGATGAGGAGGTGGCTGAAGAGCGTCCAATCGGCCCTGGGCACCAGGGCCAGCAGATCCCGCTCGATCGCGACGGGGTCCCGGGCTGCGGAGAGGCCGAGCCGGCCGGCAAGGCGTGTGACATGGGTGTCCACCACGATTCCCTCGTTCCGTCCAAACGCGTTCCCGAGCACCACGTTCGCCGTCTTCCGGCCAACCCCGGCCAGCGCGGTCAGATCCTCCAGAGTGGAAGGGACCGCGCCCTGATGGTGCTCCACGAGGGTCCGGGCACAGGCCTGGAGGTTGCGTGCCTTGCTTCGGAACAGGCCGAGCTGCCGGATGCAGGTCTCGATCTCGGTGACCGGGGCGGTGGCCATCGCCTGGGCGTCGGGACAACGGCGGAAGAGCGCCGGGGTTGCGAGGTTGACCTGACGGTCGCTGCACTGGGCGGAGAGGATGGTGGCGACGAGGAGCTCGAACGGATTGCGGTGATCCAGTTCGCAGTGGGCATCCGGATAGGCCAGGCGAAGGCGGGCGATGATCTCGCCGGCCCTTTGGGCCCGTCGGGTTCTGGACTCGCGCGGCATGGATGCCGTTAACCCGGGTCTCGTCGCGGGGCAACCCGGATCGGGTGCCCGAATGCCAGTTGACCCGGTCGGACGATGGGCGGAGGTTTTCCGGCATGGAGTCGGTGCCGAGGCAAAGCCGGCTGGGGCGCCTGCTGGACTGGTGCGAATCGGCCGGTGCAAGCGACCTGCATCTGCGTGCCGGCGCGTCCATCCAGGTGCGGGTCCATGGCCGCCTGTCCGGGATCCCGGACGGGCTGGGCGAGGCCCCGGGGGAGTCCGAGCTGGAGGCCTGGTGGCGCGAGGCGTTCTCGGAGGGACTGGTCGCCCGGGTGTTCCGGTGCCATGAGGCGGATGCCAGCTGCCACCACGGCGAGGTCCGCTATCGCGTGAACTTCAGCCGGCAGCGCGGCCTTCCGAGCTGTTCCTTCCGCGTGGTGCCGCGGCAGGAGGTGGGACTGGCCGAGCTCCAGCTCCCCGAATCCCTGTCCGACCTGACCCGGACCCCGCGCGGGCTGTTGCTCCTGACCGGGGCGACCGGGCAGGGCAAGAGCACCACCGCCCGGGCCCTCCTCCAGGAGATCAACCGGACCAGTGCCCGTCGCATCCTGACGATCGAGGATCCGATCGAGTACGTCTTCGACGATGCCCGGAGCCATTTCGAGCAGCGGGAGGTGGGAATCGACACGGGGAGTTTTGCCGACGGCATCCGGAACGCCATGCGACAGGATCCCGACGTGATTTTCATCGGGGAGATCCGCGACCGGGAGAGCATCGGCACCGCCTTGCAGGCGGCGGAGACCGGGCACCTGGTGATCACGACCCTCCATGCCGACTCTGCGGCGCAGGCGATCGCGCGGATCCGGGAGTTCCACCCGACTGGCGAGCAGGATGCGGTGGGGCATTCCCTGGCGCGGAACCTGGTCGGTCTGGTCTGCCAGCGACTGGTGCCGAACCGGTCGGGCACCCGGACACCGTGCCTCGAGCTGTTGCGGCGGGATGCCGGTGTGGCCGGGGCCATTGCGCGGAACGAGTTGGCGTTGCTCACGGGGATCATCGAGGCCGCCACCCATGTGGGAATGCACTCGTTCGACCAGTATCTCCGGGAGTTGCTCGTGGCCGGCGTGGTGGACGAGGCCACTGCGCTGCATCACGCCATGAATCCGCGCCGGCTGGAGCTGGCCCTTCGGGGTATCCGGACCGAGGCGGCCATCCTCCGCCCCTGAATCCCATGCTCGTCCTGTTCCGCATCCTGCTGACCGCCCTGTTCCTCGGCGTGCTGAACCGCCTGTCCGGTGTGTCGGGTGACGGGGTGGACGCCGGGATCGAGGGGGCCGGGTGGCTGGCGCTCGTCTTGGTCACCGGGATTGCGGCGGCCTGCACCTGGGCGCCGGTCCTCGGAGCCCAGGTGGCGGGGCCGCTGACCGGCCTGATGACGGATGGAACCGTCCGGGACGTGCGGTATGGCTGGATGCCCGCCGCCCGCTGGTGTGCGGCCCGTGGGTGGCGCCGGCTCGCGGTGATCCTCTGTGTGCTGGAGGGAATCCGCGATCCGCACCTGCCCGCGGCGTTCGTGATCGGCATGGGGCAGGCCCGGGCGGGTTCCCTGATGGAGCGACTGTTCGCGCGTGAGGTCTACCGGTTCAGCAACGTCCGCAACTGCCTCCACGCCCGGGAGATCCTCCAGGTGCGGCACGGCGAGGACCCCGGGGGCCACGGGTTGGCCGAGGTGGAGATCGCCCTGCGGGCAAGCCATCGCGAACCCCGGCCGGAGCTTCCCCCACTGGCGGTCCCGGCCGCCGGGCCGATCCCGCTGCCACCCCGCAATCCCCGCATCCGGCTTTTTGAAGGGGCCACCCCGGCACCCGTCGAGCCCCGATCCGGAACCTGATCCGGCCCATGTTCGTCTTCCTCAACCGTCTCTATCGCCTCGTGGTCGTGGGCCTCCTGGCAGCCGGGGTGTGGTTGGTCTGGTCCCAGCGGGAGAAGGCGCGGCCGGCGCTCGACCACTACCAGCTGTGGGCCAATGCCGGGTATCGGGTTCCGGATCCGCTGCCGATGATGACCGGCCGGGTGGAGCGGGTTCTCGGGGAGGCATCGGTCCAGATCACCGGGCCCGATGGCCGGCCGTGGAACATCGGGCTGCAGGGGCTCTCGGGCGTTCCGCCGGAGGAACGTGCCGCGCGGCTCCCCGCCCGGCGGTTTGCCCGGGAGACCGTCTCGGAGATGAACGACCGGCTGCGGGGCCGGGAGATCGTCCTCGGGGTCGTCCTGACCAACTCCAACCGCACCGGCCTTGGCTTCCTGTACCTGACCAACCACTTGGTCCACGAGGAGTGGGTGGCGTCCGGCCGGCTGGCGCTGGATCCGTCGCAGGTGCGCCAGCTCCCGCTGGGGGAACAGTATGCGCTGCGGCTGGCCGACCGTTCGGCGCGGCGTCGCGGGCTGGGCCTCTGGGCCCCCGGCGGGGCGGGATCCGCGGATGCCGGGGAATCCGGGAGCGGACCGGAATCAGGCGAAGTCGTACACGACGACCCGTGAGCAGACCCGCTTGAACACCTTCTCCACGAACTCCACGTGGCGCGGGTGGACCTGGTACTCGTCCTGGGACTGCTTGTCGGGGAACACCAGGTTGAGGGCCACCTGGTAGGTCTGGTCCACCACGGGGCGGTGGCTGCCCACCATGCGGCCGGCGTGGAAATGCAGCACCCCGGGAATGGGCCGCAGGTACTCCTCGCAGCCGGCGAGAAGCTGGTCCGCGGCGTCGGGGATTTCGGGGTTCGTCCAGAAGATGACCACGTGCGAGAACATGGACGCGGAGTCTGCGAGATCCGCCGGCGGGGTGCAATCGCGCGGATTCGGGCCTGGATCAGCCGGGACGATTCAGATCCCCCGATTGGCCCTCCAGAGCAGCCAGGCGCCGACCGACTGGAACAGCACATTGGGCATCCAGAGGATCCACTGCGGGTGGAGATGGGGGCGGGACTGCAGGGCGAGTCCGAGGGCGATGAAGCTGTAGTAGGCCAGCATCAGGACGAGGGCGAGGGCGATGCCGATGTTCGTCTCGCGACGGTGGGCGCGGATGCCGAGGGGGATGCCCACGAGGGTGAAGCCGATGCAGGCGAGGGAGAAGGACGCCTGGCGGTGGAGCTGGACGAGGATCGGGGTGACCTCGCCCCCCTCGGCGCGTCGGGTGGCCAGCTCCCGGCGGAGCTGGCCGAAGGTCATGTTCCCGAGCTTGATCGGGCTGCTGTCGTTCAGTCGGAACCCCGAGAGGTTCGTCGGCCAGCTGGCGGCGTACACCGACTGCCATTCGCCGCCGAGCTGCATGATGCCCTGCATGTTCCGGAGGGTGAGGGTGGCGGGGAGCCCGTTGCTGGCGAAGGTCAGCTCGCCGGTCGGGGCCCAGACATCGAGGACCCGCTCCCCGTCGCGCACCTGATAGGCCAGCACGTCCCGGAGGTGGTCGCCCTCGATGGTCCGGGCGTACAGGGTGAGGGTGCCGAACTCGAGATACCGCCCGCCCGTGAGCCACTCGCGTCCGCGTTCCCGGATCGCCTCGCCTTGGAGGGTCTTGAACGCCACCCGGCAGCGGGGTCCGACCTCGGTGTTGAACCAGGCGCACACCCCGCTCATCACCACGGCCAGGAGGAGGATCGGCTGGACCGCGCGAAACAGGCTGATGCCACCCGCCCGGATGGCGGTCAGCTCGTTGTCGGCACTGAACCGCCCGAACACCAGCAGGGCCGCGGTCAGCATCCCGATGGGCAGGGCGAAGGCGAGGGCGAAGGGAATCAGGAGCAGGATCGACCGGAACACGGTGCCGAGCGAGGCGCGTCCGGTGGCGAGGAGGTCGAGGACATCCTTCAGGATGTTCCCGAGCAGGAGGACGAAGGTGAAGACCAGCACCGTCAGGCCCAGGGTGGCCAGGGTCTGGCGGAGGAGATGGAGGTGGAGGGTCTTCACGCGGGCGCGGCGGGAGGCGGTCGACGGGGCGCAGTCTCCCGTCCGCGGCCGCGCGGCGTCAACCGTGGCGCGGGTCGGCCGCCGCCGGGACGTCCACGGCCGGATCGCCGGCCTCGTCCTCCACCGCCTCCGGGTACTCGAACACCCGCCCCTCGAAGTTCCGGAGGACGACCCGGTCGGCATCGGCCCGGAGGACGTACTCCGGATTGACCGGCACCTTCCCACCCCCGCCCGGTGCGTCGATCACGAACTGGGGCACGGCGTACCCCGTGGTGTGTCCGCGGAGTCCCTCCATGATCTCGATGCCCTTCCGGACGCTGGCCCGGAGGTGGGCGCTGCCGGAGATGAGGTCGCACTGGTAGATGTAGTAGGGGCGGACCCGGCACATGAGGAGCTTGTGCAGGTGGGCCTTCATCACCGGGAGGCTGTCGTTCACCCCGCGGAGGAGGACGGCCTGGTTGCCCAGGGGGATGCCGGCATCCGCCAGCCGGCCCAGGGCGTCGCGCACCTCGGTGGTCAGCTCGGCGGGGTGGTTGGAGTGGATGCTGATGAACAGCGGATGGAACTGCCGCAGCATGGCCGTCAGCGCGGGGGTGATGCGCTGGGGGAGGAAGATGGGGATCCGGGTCCCGATGCGGAGGAACTCGATGTGCGGGATCGCCCGGAGGCGGGTCAGGAGGTATTCGAGCTTCTCGTCGTTGAACAGGAGCGGGTCGCCGCCGCTCAGGAGGACGTCACGGATCTCCGGATGGGTCGCGATGTAGGCGATCTGGCGGTCGAATTCCGGATGGAAGTCGTAGCCGCTGGCGTTGCTCACCAGGCGGGAGCGGGTGCAGTAGCGGCAGTAGGCGGCGCAGCGGTCGGTGACGAGGAAGAGGACCCGGTCCGGGTAGCGGTGGACGAGGCCCGGGACGGGGGAGTGGGAGTCCTCGCCGCAGGGGTCGCTCATCTCCCAGGGGGCCTGGTGGGTTTCCTCGATCCGGGGGATCACCTGACGCCGGATCGGGCATTCCCCGTTCCCGGGGTCGATCAGGTTGAAGAAGTGCGGGGTGATGGCCATGGCCAGCTTGGACTGGCCGGCCAGGATGGCCCCGGCGCGTTCCCCGGCGGTGAGCCCGGGCAGGAGGCGCTCCAGTTGTTCGACCCGGGTGACCCGGTGCTTGAGCTGCCAGCGCCAGTCGTCCCAGTCGGCGTCCGGGACATCGACCCACGGGCCCCGGCCGGCGGGACGGAATGCCTTGAGGGATTCCGGGCCGGACCCGGGCGCGGTTCCTTCGGCGACGGGTTCGGCCGGTGCCTCGGTCTGCATTGCTGGCGGGCAAATTAGGCGGGGACCGGGGAGCGTCAAGAAACCGGGGCGGACGCATCCGCCCCGGCCAGTTCGTGCAGGCGGTGCTCCAGTTCGGCCCGGAGGACCTCCCGGTCCGGTCCCCCGTCGCGGGTCAACTCCATGGGTCGACCGAAGGTCACCCGGCATCGGGAAAAGGGCAGGGGAACCTCAAACCGGTCCCAGCTGCGCAGGGTCCACCGGGGCCGGACGTCGACCGCGGCGGGGATGATCGGGAAACCGGTCAGGTGGGCCGCGGCGATCACGCCGGGCTGCACCACATGGCGGGGACCCCGGGGTCCGTCGGGCGTCAGCGCGAGGTCCAACCCTTCCGAGCCGGCCCGGACCAGTTCCCTCAGCGCCTGGGGGCCGCGCCGGCTGGAAGACCCCCGGATCGGCACCACCCCGGAAAGCTCCATCACCCGGGCGAGGAGTCCGCCGTCGCGACTGGCCGAGACCAGTCCGGCGAGCCGGCGTCCGGGGTTCTGACGGGCCACGTAGCGGCGGTGGACCCAGAGGGAGAGGGCGATCTGGTTGTGCCAGATGGCGAAGATCACCGGGCCGCGTCCGGCCAGGGCGAGGCTTTCGTGGGGGTCGCGGAAGTCCCATCGGATCGTCGCGACGAGGCCGCGGACCACGAGCCAGATCGCGCGGGCGGCCCAGAGCCGGATGCCGCGGGCCTGTTCCGGGACGACCGGCCCGCGGGGGCGGGATGGGGCGGAGGGGTGCGGGGCCGGGTCCATGGGGTCAGGGCGCCTTGCGGAGGCATGCCCGGACGATCTGGTCCACCTGGGCGTCGGGGCCGAGCATGGCGAGTGCGGCCCGGACGGCCTCGTGGGCCTCGGCGGGCTTGAACCCGAGGGCGGCCAGGGCGAGGGCGGCGTCGGCGTTCCGCTGGTCGGCAGGGGATGCGACCGTGCCGGGGGTGGTCGCCGCGGACGGTCCCGGCGGGGCGCCGATCCGGTCGCGCAGTTCCACCACGATCCGCTCCGCCGTCTTCCGGCCGACGCCCGAGATCCCGGCGAGCGCCTTGACGTCCCCGGCCGACACCGCCGCGCGGAGGCCGGCGATGGACATGCCGCTGAGGACGTTCAGGGCGAGCTTGGGTCCGATGCCGCTGACGGTCTGGATCAGGAGGCGGAAGAGGTCCCGTTCCGATGGGGTGAGGAACCCGTACAGCGTGTGGGCGTCCTCCCGGACGGCGAGGTGGGTGAGGAGTCGCACCTCGTTTCCGGGCTGGGGGAGGCGGTCGAAGGACGAGAGCGGGATGAGCACCTCGTAGCCGACGCCGTGGACGTCGACGGTGACCTGGGTGGGCAGGGCCTCGACGAGGCGGCCGTGGAGGAAGGTGATCATGGCGTGGGGATGGGCGTCGACGGCGGGGGGAGTTTCCGTTTCGAGAGGAGTCGGACGGCCCCGATCTCCATGGCGGGGTCGATCGCCTTGCACATGTCGTAGACCGTCAGCGCCGCGACGCTGACCGCCGTCAGCGCCTCCATCTCCACCCCGGTGCCGGCGGTGATGCGGGCGGTGGCCTCGATCAGGATCCGGTCCCGCGACGCCGGCACGGCGAGGTTCACCTCGCAGTGGCTGAGGTTCAGCGGGTGGCAGAGGGGGATCAGGTCGGCGGTCCGCTTGGCGGCCTGGATGCCGGCCAGCCGGGCCACGGCCAGCACGCTGCCCTTGGCCACCTGGTCGGCCTCGATCCGGTCGATCGTCTCCCGGGCGAGCCGGATCTCCCCCGCGGCGACGGCTTCGCGCGCGAGGGGCGGTTTGGCCGAGACGTCGACCATCCGGACCTGGCCGGCCGGGTCGAGGTGCGAGAGTCCGGAGGGATGGTTCATGCGGAGGCGGCCACGAGTTCGTCGAGCCGTCGGGCGATGGGCTCGAGGAGGGGGAGGTCGGAATCGGGTCGGCGCGGGCTGCGGGGATGGGGTTCCGGGCTGGCGATCAGGCCCCGGAGGTGGAGGAACTGGGCGCAGGTGTGCTTGTAGGCGGGCACCGGGGCCCGGAACGCGAGCATGCCGAGGTACTGGAGCCAGTCGTTCAGCTCGTGGAACCGGGCGTCCCCCGCCGCCCATAGCTGGTCGCGCGCGGCGAAGGCCTCGACATGGAACGCGGACAGGCCGAGCAGATAGTCGCTGCCCCACATGACGAGGTCGATGGCCAGGTCGTTGCCCGTGTAGACCTTGAAGTCCGGCCGGTCCGTGTCGCGGACGGCGAGCCGTTCCCATTCGAGGGTCCGCGACAGGGAGCTGTGCTTGGCGCCCTTGAGCTGGGGGATGCCCAGCAGGGCCCGGTAGGTCCCGAGGTCCCAGATGCGCCCGAAGGGGACAAACATCTGTCCCAGCTCGAACCCGAGGAAGGCGTCGCACTCGGTGGCCACGGCCCGGAACACCGCCACCAGTTCCGCCCCGGGCACGGGGTGGAGGGCGGAGCAGGGAAAGAGGATCGGCGTGCCGCCGGTGCACTGGATCGCGTTCACCTCGCGGAGGTAGTTCCGGACCGGGTCCCCGACCTGTCCCTCGATGAAGGCCCCGGCCACGAAGCGGCGCCCCCGGGCCAGGCTGCCGGTGAGGCCGAGGATTTCCCGACGTTCCTCCGGGGTGAGCAGGTTGGTGTAGCCGGTGTCCATGTTGACCGCGGGAGTCAGGCCGGCGGTCCATGTCCGTTCCACCAGTTGCCCGAAGGTCGCGAGGTCGGGGCGTCCCCCGCCGGTGAACGGCAGGAGCACGGCCGAGATGCCCTCGATGGGCCGTTGCGGTTTCAGCGGCGGGATCGTCATGGGCCCCCTAGATGCCAGCCCCACGCGGTTTCGGGAAGCCGGCAGCCGGGGAAAACCGTGGGGCGGTGTCCTGTCCGGGATGGCGCCGGTCGGGTCGATCCGGGATCCTTTCCGGATGCCCGCCTTCCCGATCCGCTCCGTTCCCGCGCTCATCCTCCTGGCGTTCGGGATGGTCGCGGACGCGCCCCGGTTCCGGACATTCGACGCCTCCCCGCCCGAGCCCCCGCTCCTGCCCGGGTCCGACGTGTTCCATTTCTCCCTGTACGGTGCGCCTTCGGATCCGGTGGAACTGGAATCGCTGGTGGGTGTGCTGAAGGCGCGGCACCTGGCGTCGGCGTTCGACCCCGGTCCGGCCGCCACGGCCGCCTCGGCGCCGGCCATCGACCTGCTCGTCCGGCTCGGCTGGCCGGTGGTGCTGTATCCGCCCGACGGCGGCCGGATGCAGGTCCGGGGCGGGACCAGCGTGCTGTCCGGGGCGGACGAGGAGGTGGTGCGGCGATTGGACCGGGCCGGGGTGTTCGCCGCGATCCAGTTGGGGGAGTGGGGGTATCACTTCCACCGGCTGACATCGGACACCGGCTGGTGGCGTGCGGTGCTCGGCCCGGACTTCGAGTCGCAGGGCGGGCGGTTCGTCCGTCCGGCGGAGAACCGGGGCTACCTGCCCGTGCCGACCACCCGGCGGGAGTGCCACGACCAGTTGCGGGAGTACTACCTGTGGCATCGGCAGGCGAAGGGCGGTCGGCTGATCAGCGTCACCGGCCATTCCCATTACGAGGCCTACGCGGCGGAGTGGGGGACCCGGGCGATCGGGCTGGAGGTGGGCGAGAACATCGGGTTCACCCAGTCGAAGTTCGCCTTCGCCCGGGGTGCGGCGCGGCAGTGGAACATTCCATGGACCGTGCAGGTGAGCCCGTGGTTCGGGAATGCGGTCACCACCCGGGGGGCGCTCGACACCCGGGGGGACACGGCGGTGGGGCTGGATGCCGGGCATTCCCTCAGCCTCTGCCTTCGCCTGTGGCGTCATGCGTGGTTCGCCGGCGCGGCCATGGTCACGCCGGAGAACAGCGCCAACAGCTTCTTCACCACGGGCAAGGCCCCGTGGGAGCTGACGTCGCACGGCGAGGCCGCGGCGGCGGCGTTCGGCTTCATGCGGACCCACGACCGGGGCAACCCCCACACGCCGCTGCTGGTGGTGCTCGACTCCCTGTGCGGCCACAACGGCTACCAGGGACTCGCGTGGGGCATCCTGCCACGGACCGCCGGCGACCAGGAGGTCGACGACCTGCTGGAGGTCCAGTTGTACTCCAGCCCGTCGCGTCTTCCCGTGCCCGGCGACCCGGAGAACCCTGAGGCCCGGTACCTCCAGCCGACGCGATTCGGGGAGCTGGCCGACGTGGTCCTGTCCACCGCCACCGGAGCCCTGATGCGGCGGTATCCGGTGATCCTGCTGGCCGGGGACATGGAGTTCCCGCCGGGGTTTCTCCACGAGCTGATCACCGCCCTGGAGGGTGGGAGCCGGCTGCTGATGCATCCGCGCCACGTCGCCGCGCTGTCGCCGGCCGACCGCCGTCGGCTGGAGGCGGCGGGTCCGGTCGAGGTGCTGCCCGTGTGGACCGACCCGAGGACGGGCCGGCCGGCGGCCGTGCCCGACACGCGGCTTGCGCGCATCGCGGATGAATGGATGCCGCTCGGGGTGGATGGGGATCCGGTCCAGTACCAGGTCAACCGGAACCGGGCCGGCTGGGTGGTGGAGTTGGTGAACAACGACGGGGTCGTGAAGACCGGGCGCACGGCCGCGGTGGTGCATCCGGGGGTGGTGGCCCGGGTGACGCTGACCCCGCGGTTCCCGGTCGCCGGAGTCCGCGAGTGGTCGACCGGCCGCGAACTCCCGGCCGAAGGCCCGGTGCGGATCGAGGTGCCGCCGGGCGAGTCGCGGTTCGTCGAGTTCACTCTGGAGCCCTGAGCGGTGGGGTGTGGGCCCGGGGCCGCCCCGGGGCGGGGCGGCGGGGTGGCGGAGGAATTGGTGCCGGTGGAGGGACTCGAACCCCCACTCCCTTGCGGGAACCAGATTTTGAGTCTAGCGCGTCTGCCATTTCGCCACACCGGCACCGGTGGATGCGTTGAAACGCGGTCCGTGCAATGCCATTTCGCCGACCCGGTGGCAAACAAAAGACGGCCGGCAAACCGGATATCCCCGACGGTCCGGCAACGCGCACGGTGGCGGCGGGGCGGGGCATCGGCTGCGGGTCCGGGGCGTGCTGCCCGGACTCGCCATGTTCGGCGCGCCGCTGGCAGGATCGGCCCATGCGCTCCGCGGCCTTCCGTTCCCACCGCCTGACGGGTCGGGTTCTTGGTGTCCTGTTGACCGTGCTCCTCGCGGGCGGTGTCCCGGCGGCCGAACCGGCCGGGGCCGGCCCGGAGTCGACGGACATCCTCACGCCCCTCGATGTGGCCGCACTGCGCAACGTGGGGGATGTGGCCGTGTCGCCTTCGGGGGCGCGGATCGCCTACACCGTGAGTGTGCCGCGGCGGCCGGGGCTGGATGACGATGGCGCGCCTTGGGTCGAGTTGTGGGTGCTGGATCGCGACGGGGAGGCGCCCCGGCCGTTCGTCACCGGGCAGGTCAACGTGGCGGACATCTCGTGGACACCCGACGGCCGGCACATCGCCTTCACGGCCAAGCGGGGCGACGACAAGTTCCGTCGGCTCTACTGGATTCCGGCCGACGGCGGCGAGGCGCGGGTCGCGGCGGCGCTCGGCACCGACATCGCCGGCTACTCGGTGGCCGCGGACGGCGAGCGGGTGGTGCTGATGGCGGCCGAGCCCGAGCCGGAGTCGGTTCGCAAGCTGCGGGACAAGGGGTTCAAGCAGCAGGTGTACGAGGAGGATGCGCGTCCCGTGCGGCTCTGGCTGGGTCGGGCGTTCGCCAAGGGGACGAATGCCTGGCGTCGGATCCCGGTGGAGGGCTCGGTGCGTCGGGTGGTGTGGAGTCCGGTGGCGGACCGGTTGGCGGTGGCGGTGACCCCCACGCCGCTGGTGGACGACGGGCTGATCCGGCAGCAGGTCCGGGTGGTGGATCTGGATGGCGGCCTGGTGGGCGAGGTGGTGCGGGAGGGCAAGCTCGGGGCGTTCGAGTGGAGTCCGGACGGCCGCCGGCTGGCCCTGATCGCGGCCGAGGACCGGCATGACCCGGATGCCGGCCGGCTGTATGTGGCGTCCGGCGACGGTGGACCGGTGCGGGACCTGCTGCCCGGGTTCGAGGGGAAGGTGATGCATCTCGGATGGGCCGGCGACGGGGCGTTGATCGTGGCGGCGGCGCGGGGGGTGGAATCGGTGGTCGGCACGGTGTCGGTGGACGCGGACTCCGCGGCCGGGCTGCGGTCCTGGGGTGGGATGGGCCAGCCGATCGTGACGGGGTTGTCGGTCGCGCCTGGCGGCGGGGCGGTGGTGTTGGCCGGGCATGGGGAGCGGCACCCGGCCGAGGTGTTCGTGTGGACCTCCGGGGAGGCCGCGCCCCGGCGCCGCACGGACCTCAATCCGCGCCTCGCGCAGGTCCGATGGGCGCGTCAGGAGGTCGTGCGGCATGCGGCCCGCGACGGGTTGGAGCTGGAGGGAATCCTGATCCGTCCGCTCGACGAGGAACCGGGTCGCCGGTACCCGCTGATCCTCGCCGTCCACGGCGGGCCCGAGTCGCACGTGAGCCATGGCTGGATGACCGGGTACAGCCTCCCCGGGCAGGTGGCCGCCGCGCGCGGGTTCGCGGTGTTCCATCCGAACTACCGGGGCAGCACCGGACGCGGGGTGGCGTTCTCCAAGCTGGGACAGGGCGATGCGGCCGGGAGGGAATTCGACGACCTGGTCGACGCGGTCGACCACCTCGTCGCCTCGGGTCTGGTGGATCGCGACCGGGTGGGGGTCACCGGCGGATCCTACGGCGGTTACGCCACCGCGTGGTGCAGTACCCGGTTCTCCGAACGATTCGCCGCCGGGGTGATGTTCGTCGGCATCAGCGACAAGGTGTCGAAGGTGGGGACGACCGACATCCCCGACGAGGAGTACCTGGTGCATGCGCGGAAGCGGCCCTGGGAGGAGTGGCAGTTCCTGCTGGAGCGGAGTCCGGTGTATCACGCCGGCAACAGCCGCACGCCGCTGCTGATCCTGCACGGGACGGATGATCCCCGGGTGAACGTGGGGCAGTCCCGCGAGATGTACCGGCACCTGAAGCTGCGCAGTGCGGCGCCGGTCCGGCTGGTCCTGTATCCCGGCGAGGTGCATGGCAACCGCAAGGCGGCTGCGCGGTATGACTACCACCTCCGGATGCTGCGCTGGTTCGGGCACTACCTCCAGGGCCCGGGCGGCGCGGTGCCGCCGATGGACATCGAGGTGCCGTTCCCGCCGGCGGAGGAGTGAGGGCCTGCCGATCCGGCCGCTGTCTCCGTGTCCCGGTGGGAGATCGCGTCGGGGCTGACTCCGGACGGACCTCACACGGAGCCACAAAGACACGGAGGGGATGCCGGGAGCCGGGCGGCGCGGTGTCGAGGCGCCGCGGGACCGGGGATGATGATCCGCAGCTCCGGGGGGCTGCGTGATATTGGGGTGCGGCGGGAAGCATCAGCGCCACGCCGCTTCGGAAGCCGGACGGGGCTTGCGGGGACGCTCGCGCCACCGATCCGGCCGCATGGGTACGGGTCAGGGCTTCGGACCGACATCGCCCCGGCCCAGCCGGACAAAGCCGGTGGCGGCGGCCTGTTGTTCCACCAGGGTCGCGATCACCCGCACCAGGCTCCGTCGGGCGACCGTGAACCGCCAGGCCAGCAGCGGCAGGAGGAGCAGGAGGGTCCAGAGCCAGGGGATGCCGGTGAACCCGATCACCACCAGCAGCGCCCCGGTCAATCCGAGGAACAGCGCCCGGGCCGGCGGGCTCCATCGGCCGGCCAGCCGGCAGCGGAGGAGCTGGCTCCCGCCCCCGTGGTATTCCGAGACGCTCGTCAGGCGGAGGCTGGCCCATCGGCTGCCGTAGATTTCGAGGTCGAACTCGCTCCAGCCCGCATCCGGCTTGTTCGGCCATCCGGCGCGGTCGAGTTCCTCCAGCAGGCCCTTGAGGAACGTCACGCGGTCGACGGGGGTCGGGCGCCAGAAGTCCAGCCGGCCCAGTTCCGACGCCTCCTCCGGACGGCCGAGCGACTCCAGGCTTTCGCGTCGGGAGAGGGTGGCCGGGCGGGATCCGAACTGGTGCCGGTGGCGGGCCCATCCGCGCACCACCGGTTGCAGGAGGTGCAGCCAGGCCACCAGCGGAGCCGACCAGAACCGGCGGCGGCCGGGCGGGAACCCGGCGCGGTAGCCGGCGAAGGTGCAGATCGCCAGCGAGGTGCACAGGCTGGCCACGCCCACGGTGGCGAGGTGGGGGATCACGGCGCCGAGGACCAGCAGGGGCAGGGTGACCAGCACGTGGTATTCGAGGCTGGTGAGGAAGAGCGGGGCGAGGCCGGGGCCCGGGGTGTACATGCTCTGGAACGGCGCGCTGCCGAACAGGCCGTGGTAGATGATCGGCCGCTCGGCGTGGCGTCGGCTCAGGAAACCGGTGTAGATCCGACCCCGCCAGATCGACCCGCCGAAGCGGTTGAAGTTCTCCGGGTGGCGGCGTTCGAGCAGCGCCTCGGCCTCGCCGTATCCCGACTGCTGCCGCAGGTAGGCGTTCACGGTGTTCCGGCGGTAGTGCCAGACAAAGCCCGCCGGGCTGAACCCGATCCGGTAGCCCCGCTGCTGCAGGCGCCAGCAGACGTCGACGTCGTCCCCCGCCCGGCGGAACAGCGGGTCGAAGCCCCCGATCTCCACCAGGGCCCACCGGTGGAAGGCCATGTTGCAGCCGGGGATGTGTTCCGCCACCCGGTCGTCGAGCATGACATGGGCCGGGCCTCCCGGGGAGGCCATCACCGCGGCGGCCACGGCCGAGTCATCCGACGGCAGGAGGTTGTGCCCGCCCATTCCCACGAAGCCGCTGCGGAGGAGGTCGCCCACCAGATGATGGAGCCAGTCCTCGTCGGCCCGGCAGTCGGCGTCGGTGAACGCCACGATCTCCCCGGTGGCCGCCTCGATGCCGGTGTTCCGGGCGGTGCTCAGCCCCTCGTTGCGCGGATGGCGCAGGGTGCGGACCCCGGGGAACTCCGCCGCCACGGCCGGGCTGGTGTCGGTCGATCCGTCGTCGACCAGGATCACCTCGTAGTCCGGATAGTTCAGGGCCGCGAGGGACTGGAGGCAGGTGCGCAGGGTGGAGGCGCCGTTGTAGCTGGCCACCACCACGGAGACCCGCGGGGTGGCGGGGAGGGGAAACAACGGGGCGGTGGCGAAGCGCCTCCGGATGGCGTCAAACGCCGGCTTGGGCGTCCGGTCGCGCCGGGTCAGGCCGAAGGCCCATTCGTCGACCTGCCGGTTGTCGTTGAACCAGTCGTCGGTGTAGGCGTAGAGGACCACCCCGGCGCAGCCGGAGCGGAACGCCGACTCCACCTGCCATCCCAGGATCTCCGCCTGGCGCGCCTCGCCCTCGCTGCGGGTGTCGATCCCCATCTCCCCGAGCACCAGGGGACGCGAATCGGCCAGCATCTGGAGCCGGGAAAGGTAGCTCTCGAACGGCCGCTGCTCGTGCAGGTAGACGTTGAAGCAGACGAAGTCGATCGCCCGCGGCTGGAGGAACTCCGTGGGGGGGAAGTTGCCGAAGGTGCAGAGGACGCCCGGATCGGCCGCCTTGGCGATGGCGACGAGTTCATCGACGAACGCCTCCACCCGGTTGCCGCCGCTCCATCGGACGATGTCGGCCGGGATCTCGTTGACCACCGACAGGGCGAACACCCCGGGATGGCCGGCGCAGCGGCGGGCGGCCTCGCCGACCCGTCGACGGGCCTCGTCCCGGAGCGCCGGGTCGTCGAGGAAGCAGCGGTGCTTGTCCCACGGGACATCCACCATCAGCCGCAGGTCGTGGGCGTAGGCGAGGTCGAGGAACCATCGCGGCGGCGGGTGGTAGACCCGCAGCAGGTTGGCGCCGAGTTCGCGGATCTGGAGGAAGTCGCGGGTCGCCTGTTCCGGCGTGGGCAGGGGTTCGCCCGAGGCGTTGGGGGCGAAGGGCCCGTAGGTGACGCCGCGCGGATGGAACTTCCGCGGACCGATGCGGAAGAACTTCCCGTCGACGCGCGGACGCTCCCCGGTGCTGTCGGCCGGGCCGGTCATCCTGGGCTCGGCCCGCCGGCCGGGCGACGGAGGGGGGGCGCCGCGTTTCGGGGCGGTCGGGACGTCACGCCCCCGAATCTGTCCGGGATCGGCCGTTTCAGGCAAGGGGGACACCATGTCAAAAAAGCCCGCCGGGATTCGGAATCCGGATCCCGGCGGGCCGCGCGTTCTCCTGATGCGTCAAGCCCTGCCGGCACCTACCGGCAG
This sequence comes from uncultured Verrucomicrobiota bacterium, assembly GCA_964525755.1. Taxonomy (GTDB): domain Bacteria; phylum Verrucomicrobiota; class Verrucomicrobiia; order Limisphaerales; family UBA9464; genus UBA6176. Next base: position 19,226 of record CAZGIK010000032.1, on the reverse strand, counting down.
TGAGGAGCACCGGGCCACACCACGGGAACGCGGTGCGGACGCCGGTGAAAACCGTGTGGGGGAAAGTGTCCCACGGGAACCGGATGGACCGCCACGGGTACATACACCACCGGGGCGGGATGCATGATCACCGGGGCCGGATAGTGCACCACCAGCGGAGGGGGCGGGAGGACGACCACGGGCGGCGGCGGGGGCGGGGGTGGGGCGGGGGCGCCGATCTGGAGGGTGACGCCGCCGAGGAAGGCGCCGACCGAAACGCCCCACGCGGGGCGGCCGGCCGAGGCGGAAGTCAGGGAGCCGGCGGCGAGCAGGGCCGTGGCGAGGAGGATCGTTCGAAGTTTCATGGCGAACCTTTCGCGGTTGCAGGGCGTTGGACTGGCCCGCAGCCCGCGTATTCACGGCCCGGTCCGCCGGGGCGGTCCGTCACAGCGAGACCGAGCCGGCGTAGCCGGGCAGGTCCACCTCGACGCGGTGCCGACGGCGCAACGCGTCCGCCAGGGCCTCGCGGGGTCCGTCCTCGCCGTGGGTCAGCACCACCCGCGGCCGGCTGCCGGCGAGGGTCCCGAACCAGCGGAGCAGGTCGGTCTGGCCCGCATGGGCCGAGAAGCCGTTGAGCGTGTGGATCCGCGCCCGCACGGCCACTTCCTCCCCGAAGATCCGCACCTTGTCCGAACCTTCCACCAGCCTCCGTCCCAGGGTGCCCTCCCCCTGGTAGCCCACGATCACCACGTGGGTGTCGGGCTTCCACAGGTTCTGCTTGAAGTGATGGAGGATCCGGCCGGCGGTGCACATCCCGGAGCCGGCCATGATGAGGCACGGACCCGACACGTCGTTCAGCGCCCGGGACTCGTCGACGCTCGGCGTCGTGCGCAGGTGCTTCATCTGGCGCTGCATCACCCCCCGCTGGCGCAGCTGCCGGGCCTCGTCGTCGTAGAGGTCCGGGTGGTTCTGGTAGATCCGCGTGGCCTCGATGGCCATGGGGCTGTCGAGATAGATGGGGAACGCCGGCACCGCCTTCTCCTCGAACAGCACGGCGAGGTGACACAGCACCTGCTGGGTGCGTCCGACGGCGAACGCCGGCACGAGGATCTTCCCGTGCGCCCGCGCCGCCTCGACGATGATCCCCCGGAACTCCTCGAGCGTCTGGTCGTACGGGCGGTGGTCCCGGTCGCCATAGGTCGACTCGAGGAACACCAGGTCCGCGCCGTGGAACGGCTGGGGATCCCGCAGGATGGGGAAATCGCGCGGGCCGACATCGCCGGAGAACACGATCACCCGGCGTTTCCCCCGATCCTCCACCGTCAGTTCGATGCTGGACGAGCCCAGCATGTGTCCGGCTTCGAGGAAGCGGGCGCTGACGCCGTCGGCCACCGGCACCGCCTCGTCGTAGGGTGCCGGCCGGAACCGGCCGAGGACCGATTCCACGTCCTCCGCCGTGTAGAGCGGGTCGAGCAGGGGCTTGCCTGCCCGCTCGCGTCGTCGGTTCTCGCGGGCCAGGTCGCTCTCCTGGACCCGGGCGGAGTCCCGGAGGATGAGCCCGGCCAGGTCGATGGTCGCCGGCGTGGCGTGGATGAGGCCCCGGTAGCCGCTCCGCGCCAGCAGGGGAAGGCGCCCGGTGTGGTCGAGGTGGGCGTGGGTCACCACCACCGCGTCGAGGCGGTCCGGACGGATTCCGCCCGGGCGCCGGTTCTTGTCCTCGGCCCGGCGGCTGCCCTGGAAGAGGCCGAAGTCGACGAGCACCCGGGCCCGGGAGGTCTGGACCAGGTAGGCCGAGCCGGTCACCTCCCCGGCGGCACCATACAGCGTGATCTTCATGGGGTGCGGTGACCATCCACCGGTCGGCCGGGTGGAACAATGGGAATCCGGCGATTCAGGCTTCCCGCCGCCGGGGCTCCCCGGTATAGGGGAGCGGTTCCCATCAGTTGCCCGTCCTCCACCGGGGCCGGATTGTGCCTTCCGGCGTCGTGCCGGTCGCAGTCCTTCCCGGGACGGGCTTCCGGATGGGTGTCGTTCATCCAAGACCCACAAACACTCATGAAACCAACGCACTCGCGAACCGCCCTGGTGCTGGCTGCCTCGGCCCTCGTGGTCCAGGCCCAGGCCCAGGACGTCCGGAAGGGGCTCGTCTCCTACTGGCCGCTGGACTCGATCAGCGGCGACGGCCTCACCACGCCCGACATCGCCTCGGGCAACCACATGACGGTGAACTTCCTCAGCGCCGCCAACCTGACGACCGGGCGTCACGGCCAGGCGATGAGCTTTGACGGGTTCTTCACCTACCTGAGTTACCGGGCCGGGGCCGAGGACACCGGCCTGCCGGTCTCCCGCTCGCCCGAGTACACCATCATGTTCTGGACCAAGGGGCTGGTGGCGGGGACCGGAGGGACGGACGACCGGGTGTTCTCGGAGTCGTACTCCCAGAGCAACAACCCGCTGGTGAACGTGGGCACCCACAACACCGGAGCCAGCAACACGGTGAACATCTACGTGCGGGATCTCGGTGGAGGCGTGCGAGTGAACCACCTGCAGGGCAGCCTCGAGGCCTACAACGACGAATGGCACCACGTGGCCTACGTGGTGGCCAACGGCACGGGGACGATCTACGTCGACGGGGTCCTCGACCGGGCCATCCCCTACAACACGGCTCCGTTCCCGGTCGACATCACCTCGATCGGCGCGATCGTGCGCGGACCGGAGGGTGCGGATGCGGTGGCGGCCCATTACACCGGTCTGATCGACGAGGTGGGGGTCTGGGAGCGGGCCTTGTCGGCCGCGGAGATCGCCGACGTGAAGGACAACCGGGTGGCCACGCCGGTTCCGGCGTTCGCCCCGGAGGTCACCCTCCAGCCGGTCGGGAATCCGGACCTGCGCGTGGGCCGTCCGCTGGTCCTGACCTCCCGCGCGGTGGGCACGCGTCCGCTGAGCTACCAATGGTTCAAGGGCACCGAGGAGGTCCCGGGCGCCACGGGTGCCACCCTGACCATCGACGAGGTCACGACCGCTGATTCGGGCGACTACACCGTGCGGGTGACGAATGCCGGCGGGTCCGACACCAGCGAGGTGGCCACCGTGCAGGTGAACGAGGCCCCCCCGCCCGACCTCAAGCGCGACCTGGTGGCCTACTATCCGCTCGACGAGGTCGAGGGGACGCGCACGCCGGACTACGCCAGCGGGTATGACATGAACCTGGTGAACCTGACGGCGGCCGACGTGGTGCCGGGCAAGGTGGGGAACGCGATGCGCTTCGAGAACGCCCGTCAGACCATGCTCACCCGGGTGAGCCCGGCGGACTTCAGCCAGAACCTCCCGATCAACCAGCATCCGGCCTTCACCGTGGCCTTCTGGGCCCAGGTCGACACCGTCGGGAACAACCTGATCGACCTCCGACTCTTCTCCGAGGGCAACACCCTGGTCGGCGATCCGCTGTTCAACATCGGCACCGACAACACCGCCGCGACCGCGAGCGTCGACCTCTTCATCCGGCGCGCCGGATGGACCACGATCAACCACATCAAGACCACCGCCCAGCCGTTCGACGGAACGTGGCACCACATCGCCTTCGTGCAGAATCCCGACGGTTCCCGGGCGTTGTTCGTCGACGGTGTCCGGGACGAGCTGGAGATCCCGGCGAAGGAGGAGGGGGTCTGGAACGTGAACACCACGACCATCGGCGGCATCCTGCGCAGCAGCGCCACCCACTGGGTCACGGGGCTGATCGACGAGGTCGCCCTGTGGAAGCGGGAACTGAGCGACGCCGAGGTCGCCCTGCTGGTCAGCGAGGGCATGCCGGAGATCCCCCGGTTCCAGGAGCCGCTGGCGGTCCGGTCGTTCGCGGCCGACTTCAACCAGGTCACCGCCGGCGACAAGGTCGTGCTGAGCTGGGATGTGGCCCGGTTCTCGACCGTGAACATCACCCCGGGGCCCGGCGACGTGACCGCGCAGACGGTCTTCGGCGTGGGCAGCACCGAGGTGACGGTCAACGCCGACACCACCTACACGCTCACGGTTTCCCGCAACAACGAGTCCCTCACCGCCACCGCCCAGGTGAAGGTGTTGAACGGCGTGGCCACCGGATGGCGGCTGCTGGAGAACTTCGAGGGGTTGAACCCGGGGCCGGTGGGCGGGCAGCTCAACTGGAAGAACCCGGATGGCCTTGCCTCGGTGGTCCAGCTCGATGGCAACCGCGCCCTCGGTTATGACGGCGGCCAGGACCTTGCGGCCCTTGACCTCCGCTCCAAGGCCCTGCTGCTGGGACAGAACGCCACCCTGTTCTTCCGCGCCTACGTGACCCCGGCGTCGACCGAGGCCATCGGCATCAACGTCGGCCTCACCGACAAGCCGATCCGGTTCGTCGGCGACTTCGCCCAGGACGTCGGCCCCTACACCCGCATCGAGCGTCTCGACGTGGGCATGGACATCAACCTCCTCGCCCGGTACGGCTTCGGCGGCGCCTACGACGTGGGCACCGGGGCGGACTTCACCCCGTACATCCTCCAGCCGGGCCGCGTGTACAACGTCTGGATCGATGTCCAGAACAACGACATCAACGCCGGGGGCGACAGCTACGCGGTGCACATCCAGGGCGCGGGCGAGGCCCAGCGCACCACGGTGTTCACGGGATACATCGAGGACCGCAACCCGGCTGGGTCGCCCGAGCTGGGCCTGCCCCAGCCGAACCTGACCTCGGTGCTGGCCGCCGCGGTGGGGGCCAACCAGGGGGTCAACACGGTGTTGGTGGACGACTTCTTCCTCAGCCAGACCGGCTCGTTCCTCTCGACCGTCCCCGTCGCCCCGGGTTCGTTCGATCCCGCCCCGGTGGATCCGCCCAAGGGCGCGGTCGTCTGGGTGAGCTTCCATGCCGCCGACGAGACCCCGTCGGGCGCCGCCGCCACCGCCGGCTTCACCGAGGCGCCGGACGTCGGCTACACCCGTTTGCTCGAGGACAACGGCTGGACGGTCAGCCGCGTGGTCACGTCGGCCGCACCCGACCCGGCCCTGTTCCAGGATGCCAAGGTCGTGATCATCAGCCGCTCGGTTCCCAGCGGGCACTATCAGGATGCCGGGGCGGTGGCGTGGAATGCGATCGGCAAGCCGATCATCGTGATGGGTGGCTACACGATCCGGAACAGCCGGATGGGCTTCACCACCGGGGGCACCATTCCCGACACCGCCGGTTCCATCCGCCTCGCGGTGGACGATCCGACGCACCCGATCTTTGACGGGGTGACGATCGACGGCGGGAACGTCACGGCGAACGCCTTTGCCGGTATCGCCACCTTCAACAGCACCACCCAGCGGGGCATCTCGGTGAACACCGATCCGCTGGCCGGCGGTGGCACCCGTTTGGCGAGCGTGAGCCTCGAGGGCGATCCGGCCAACGGTGGGATGATCATCGGTGAATGGCCGGCGGGCAGCGTCATGGCCAATGCCGCCGCCAGCGAGCTGGCGGGTCCGCGGCTGGTCTTCCTTTCCGGGAGCCGCGAGGCCTCCGGACTGACCTCCGAGGGTGCGGGCATCTACGACCTCACCGAGGACGGCGCCCGGATGTTCCTCAACGCCGTGGCCTACATGGCCGGCGGCGGCCCGGTGAGTCAGGCGATCGGGGTCACCCGGAACGCCGACGGCAGCATCACCCTCACCTATGATGGCGTGCTGACCGCGGCCGACACCCTCGGCGGCGCCTATGCGCCGGTGGACGGGGCCACGAGCCCGTACACGGTCAGCCCGGCCGGGGCGGCCCGGTTCTTCAAGCTGCAGTAACGGCAGCCCTTTCGTTCAGGGGGCCGGATCTTCGGATCCGGCCCCCTTTTTCTGTGATGGCCGTCGGCCGTGGAGGGTTGGGAAGGCATGGGGCGTCGGCCCCTGGCGGGACCGATCGGGCTCGCAGGCTCGCCCCAGTGCTCCGGTGGACCTCTCGGGCTGTGGAGAGATGAACCAGCGTCCGCAGGTGAGTCCGACGGGGTCCGCGAGGACCCCGCAGGGTTGGGGAAGCGTGTGGGCGCGAGCGTCCCCGCGAGCCCATCCGGGGTGCCGTTGTCAGCGCGCGGCGTTGCGGGCGAGCCAGCGTCGGACTCCCGGCGCCTGCGGATGGTTCGGATTGAGGGCCAGCGCCTGCTCGTAGTGCACCCGCGCCCGGAGGCCGTCGCCCAGCTCGACCGCGTAGAGGTTCCCGAGGGCGATGCGGGCGCCGACATTCGTCGGCTGGGCCTCGACGACCTTCTCGAGTTCCTCCGCGGCATCGATCGAGTACCGGGCCTTCTGCAGGGCCACGGCGAAGTTGTAGCGGGCCGACACGGAATCGGGCCGGAGCTGCACCGCGCGTTCGCCGGCTTCCAGGGCGACCGGGAGGTCGCCGGTGGCCAGGGCGGCGAGCATCAGGTTGTGCTGGGCCTCGAAGTAGGCGGGATCCGCCCCAACGCTTCGCCGGTAGGCCTCCATCGCCGCCGCGGGGGCCCCGCGCTGTTGCGCCAGATAGGCCTCGCGGAATGCCGACTCGGCCGCCGGGCGGTCGCCGGCCCGCGGGATGAACGGCCCCTGGCGGGCATAGCGCGGCGGCGGGGGCGGGGGTTCGACCACGGGGGGGGGCGTGACGATCGAGGGGGCCGGCGCCGTCCCGGAGTCGGCCAGGCGGACGGTCGGCGGGGCGACCGCCACCGGCCCGGTGGTCGCCGAAGCTCCCCCGGGGGCGGTCGCCGGGTCGCCGGCCGCGTCGTCCTCCTGCCCCTCCCGGCGGAACCAGTTCGCCGGGTTCCCCCAGCGGACGATCGGCCGGCCCCAGGTGGTGGGGCTGACCCGTCGCCAGAAGGAGGGATCCTCGGCCGGGGGCTCTTCCGTGGCCGCCGACGGGGCGTCGGGTTCACCCCGCTCCGCCGGGGGCGGCGTGACGACGTCCCCGGTGGGTTCAGTCGATGCGGCCACGGTCGGAACCTCGGGCACCGGGGCCGGGTCCCGTGCCGGTTGTGGCACGAACTCGGGTTCCACCCGGACCACCTCGGGGGGCGGGGTGGGTTCCGCGGCGGTGGGCGGGACCACCGGCTGGCGGGGTTCCTCCGGCGGCGGGGTGACGGGACGCGATTCCGGGACCGGTGCCGCGGCCACCGCGGGTTGGGGATCCCTCGGCGTCGCCGCCGGCGGATGGGTGGGTGCGGCGGCCGATGGCCGGGTGGATACCGTCCCGGGAGGCGCGGTGGGAGGCGGGGCCGGCGGACGGGTGGCGGCGGTCGTCGGGACGTTGGTTGCCGGCGGGCGAACGACCGGCGCCGCGGCCACCGCCGGGGTCTGCGGCGGGGTGTTCGTCGGGACCGGGCGCGGGGTCGGGGTCGGCCCGGTGGCGGGGGGGCGGTTGGTCGGAGCGGCGGCGGCCACGGTCGCCGGGACCGCCGGGGTCCGGGGTTCCAACCGGGCGGCGAGGGCGGCCTCGTGGGCGGCGACCGCCGGCGCATCGGCCGGCTGGAAGGCGAGGTACTCCCGGTACCATTGGAGGGCGGCGACCGGGTTGCCGAGGTGCTGTTGGGCGACGATGGCGGCGTTGCGGCGGGGGACGGCGTAGACGGGATCCAGCTGGGCGGCGTGGACGAAGGTGGAGAAGGCGTCCTGGGGGCGGCGTTGCTGGAGGCGGACCAGGCCGAGGGTGTTCCAGGCCTGGGCGTCGCGTTCGTCGATCCGGATGGCGACCGCGAGGCTGTTTTCCGCCGCGGCCAGTTCCTGCTGATGGTACTGGGCCAGGGCCAGCGCGCGCCAGGCCGCCCCGTTGCGGGCGTGTTCCGGTCGGGCGTTCAGGAAGGTGCGAAGTGAGGCCTCTGCTCCCCGGTGGTCCCCGGTTTCCAGCGCCAGCAGGCCGAGGTTGAAATGGGCCTCGAAGTAGTTGCGGTTGAACTGGAGGGCGCGGCGGTAGGCCTTCTCCGCCTCGCGCCGGTTCCCGACGGCGTGGTAGGCGAGGCCCAGGTGGTTCCAGGCCCGGGCGTCGGCGGGCAGCAGGGCGGCGGCGCGTTCGAGGACCCGGACGGCCTCCCCGGCCTTGCCCGCACGCAGGAGGGCGTCACCTTCCAGCAGTGCCTCCGGGCCGGACTGGCGGCAACCCGCCAGTGCCGCCAGCATCCCGGCCAGCACCATCGGCCGCAGGCAGCAGGAAACGCGCATTGCCCGGCTGGGTAACAGCGCGGCAACCTACCGTCAAGGAACACACCCCGCGATTGCGGGGCCCGAGCCCGAATGACATCCGTCCCCAGCCCAACGCCTTCCCACCGGTCCCGATGGCCGGTCCGCTGCGTCGCGGCCCTGGCGGCCCTGGCGGTCGCCGTGGCCGCCCCCCCCGACCCCGCGGGAGCCGATCCGGTCCCCGAGCCCGCGGTCGCCCGCGTGGTGACCGCCCACGACGCCGGTGCCACGGCCTCGTTCCAGCCGGTGCCCGCCGTGGTGGACCGCCTGGTCGCCCGCGGACTGCAGGCCGTCGCCGGCGCACCCGATCCCGCCGCCGCCTGGGCCCGGTTCGTGGGGCCATCCGATGTCGTCGGGTTCAAGGTCTGCTCGGCCCCCGGTCCCATGAGCGGCACCCGTCCGGCGGTGGTCGAGGCGCTGGTGCGGTCGCTCCTTGCCGCCGGGCATCCCGCGGAGCGCATCGTCATCTGGGACAAGCGCACCACCGACCTCACCCTCGCCGGGTTCCCCGACCTCGCACGGCGACTCGGGGTTCGCTGGGCCTCGGCCGAGGGGGCCGGATGGGATCCGGACTTCGCCTACGAGTCGCCGGTGATCGGCCGGGTGGTGTACGGCGACCTCGAGTTCGACCGGCCCGAGGTGCCGGGGCGGGGTCGGAAGTCCCATGTGACCCGGCTCCTCACCCGCGACATCACCCGGTTGGTGTCGGTCGCGCCGAACCTCAACCACAACCTCATGGGGGTGCACGGGCACCTGGCCAGCCTCGCGCTGGGCAGCGTCGACAACACCCTGCGTTTCGAGAACAACGCGGGGCGGTTGGCCGAGGCGGTGCCGGAGATCTGCTCCCTGCCGGAGATCCAGGACCGTCTGGTCCTCTGCGTGACCGATGCGCTCATCTGCCAGTACCGGGGCGAGGACCGCACCCTGCTGCACTACGCCCGGACGCTGAACGAACTCCGGTTCAGCCGCGACCCGGTGGCGCTCGACGTGCTGGCGCTGGCCGATGTCGAGTCCGGCCGGCGTTCGAATCCGACCGACGGGGAGAAGCCGGTTCCGACCGACGTGTACCTCAACGCCAGCCTGATTGACCTGGGTGTGGCCGATGCCTCCCGGATCCGGCGCGAGTCGGCGCCCTGAGTCCCGACGGAGCCCCTTCCCGCGTCGTGCCCCCCCTCCGCGTCCACCACGTCTCGGTCCAGTTCGCCGGCCTCGGCGGGGTGGAATCGGTGCTGCGGGACCATCATCGCAACGACGCCGGGCAGGGGCTCGACTCCCGGTTCACCGTCTTCTGGGGGGCGGCGGTGCCCGGCTGGGAACGGGTGGCCTTCCTCGACCTCGATCCCGGCCGGCCGGTGCGGGTCGCCCGCGCGCGGTTCGCATCGGCCCATCCCGGGTTCGAGCCCGACGTGACCGTGTTCCACACGCCGTGGGGATGGCCGTACTTTGCGGACCTCGACCCGGCGCCGCTTCGGGCGCTGTATCTCCACAGCGACACCCCGGGGCTCGACGGGCACCTCGCGTCGCGGTCGCGGTGGTGTGACGGGTTGCTGGCGGTGAGCGACGTCCTGATGGACCGGTGCCGCCGCCAGGCGCCCCACCTCGGGGAGGGGCGGCTTCACCGGGTGCACTACCCGATCGATCCGCCCGCCGGTCTTCCGGTGCCCGTCCCCCGGTCGTCGGAGGCTCCGTTGCGACTCGGGTACTGCGGCCGCCTCGAGCGGGAACAGAAGCGGGTGGAACGGTTTGTGGACCTGGTGGGCCTCCTGGATGCGGCCGGGGTGGCCTACGAGCTGGAGTTCCTGGGGGAGGGTCCGGAGCGGTCGTGGCTGGAGGAGCGGATGCGCGACCGGTCGCGGGTCCGGTTCCTGGGGCGGTTGCAGGGGGCGGACTACTGGCGGGTGCTGGCGGGGTGGGATGCGATGGTGTTCGTGAGCGACTACGAGGGCACGCCGATCGCCCTGATCGAGGGCCTGGCTGCCGGGGTGCTGCCGGTGCATCCGCGGATCGGGTCGGGTGGCGACGCCTACGCCGCTGCGGTCGACCCGTCGCTGGTCTATCCGCCGGGCGATCTTGCGGCCCTGGCGGGGGTTGTCGGGCGGCTGGCCGGGCGGCCGGGTGCGGAGTGGGTTCCGCTTCGAGGGCGGGCCCGGGAGGTGGCGGCGCCCCATGCGGCGGCACGGTACCGGGAGGGGTTCGCCGGATTCCTCCGGCGATTGGCGGAGATGCCGTCGGCCGGCCGTTCCCCCCTGCCGGGCCGGCCCTTTCCTGTCGACCACCTGTCCTTCACCGCCCTCGAACGCCTGGCCCGGTGGCGGCGTTGGATGCGGGGGTGACCGCGGGCGGATCCGGATCGGCGGATGGACCATCCGCCGCCACCCTGCGCGTTCGTGGCGGAGGCCGGTAGGCCGCTGTGACCCCGGCCCCGCAGCCCCCGGCGGATTCACCCTCCGCCGCCACGTTCGGAGCCACGCGCTCCTGGCTTTTGCAGGTCCCAAGTTCCGGCTCGCCGCACCGCCCGGGCTGGCGGACGCTCCGCCGGATTGTCCGGTTCGTACGTCCAGACCGTCGCATGGCGGGTCGCCGCGTCGCTCTCCAGCGCCGTGGCCGGGGTGACGGTGTTCCGGTTGCTGGAAGATCACCTGACGCCCGCCCGGTACGGCGTGGTGCTCGTCGCCACCCAGGCGCTCCAGTACCTCCCGCTGATCGACCTCGGTTTTCGGACCGTCCTCAACCGGCAGCTGCTGGCCGAGGCGGATCCGTCCCGGCGATCGGCCCTGCTGGAATTCGGCCAGCGCCTGTACGCCCTGATCTCGCTCCTGCTGGCGGCGGTGGCCCTGGCCGGGATGGCGCTGTACGCGCTGTCGCCCAGCGGACGTCAGGCGGGGGAGTCGATCGGATTCTTCCTCGTCCTCGGGCTGTCCGGTGCGGCGTCGGTGGCGGCGGCGGCGCAGACGCAGCTGCTGGTGGGCCTGGGCCGGCAGGACCGGGTGTTCGCGCTGAACGCGGCCGGGACCTGGACCAACCTCGGCGTGCTGTGGCTGGCCCTCGGTCGCGGGCTGGACCTGTGGGCGTTCCCGCTGGCCATCGCCGCCACCGCGCTGGTGCAGGCCGGTCCGGCGTGGATCACCACCCGGTCCCTCGTGCCCGGGCTCCGGTGGGTCGGGCGGATGGCCCGGACCGAGTTCCGCGCCCTGTTCGTCGCCCTCCGTCCCGCCGCCCTCGCCTGCCTGCGCAGCCAGTTCGCCATCCTCGTGCTGTTCACGGTGGACGTGGTGCTGGTGGACCTGTTGACGGGGAACCCGGCGGTGTCGGCGGTGTACGGGATTGCGGCGCGGGTGTTCGCCATCGCCCGCAACTCGCTGCAGGCCGGCAGCGAGGCGTTGTGGCCGCGCATCGCCCGGGCGCAGCGCGACGGCGCGGGGGCGTCGACCGGCGACTGGCTCCTGCCGGCCAACGCCTGGGTCTACGGGGCGGCGATGGGGGGCATGGCGGTGGTGCTCCACCCGTTCATCGACTGGTTCATGAGTGCCCGGTGGGCGCCCGATCCGGTGTTGGCGGCGCTGATGGCCGGGCGGTTCCTGGTCACCGGACTTTCCTCGCCGCCGGCCTACCAGTTGCTCGGGATGGGGGAGTTCCGGTGGCTGGCCCGGTACTGCGAGCGGGAGCTGGTGCTGGCGGTGGGGCTCTCGGTTCCCCTTGGTCTCGGGTTCGGGGCCCGCGGGGTGGCGCTGGCCTTCCTGCTGGCCACCGGGGCGGGGACGTTCACCCCGATCTTCTGGCGCTGGGCGCGGATCCGGGGCGTGGCCCCCGGGGGATGGTTCGCCGCCACCTGGCTCCGTGGGCTGCTCGCGGCGGGGATCGCGGTGGGCGTCACCTGGACGATCCTCGCGGCGGGGGTCTCCGGCCCGGGAATCCCCCTCGCCGCCGCCGCCGGGTTCGCCGCCGCCCTCGGGGTCGGCATCACCACGGGAATCGTCCGGGCCCGCAGGGCGGGCTTGTCCCGTCCCCGCCCGGCCGACATTCTCGCCCGGCTCTGAGACGTCCGATGCCCTCCCTGCGCGCCCTCCTGAACCGGCTCCTGCGACCTGCGGGCTGGGAGATCGTGCGTCGGCCCGACCAGGTCATCCCGCCCGACCTGCCGGATGCGGCGGCCTACACCGGTCCGGAGGATCATGCCCGCCTGTTCCGGCCGTGGCTGGCGGCGGACTTCGCCCGCTGGCTCACCCCGGAGGTCACCGCCAACACCATGCTGTCGCGGCAGAAGCTCTACCTCCTCGCGCGGATGGTGGAGCAGACCCTCGACGTGCCCGGCGACCTGTTCGAGGCCGGTGCGGGCAGCGGCGGGAGCGGGCGGCTGATGCTCGACATCCTCCGGGCCCGCGGCGTGCGCAAGCGCCTGTGGCTGCTCGACACCTTTGCCGGGTACCAGAAGGTCGATGCCGAGCGGGACGGCGCCCACATGCGGGTGAACGACTGCCAGTGTGCCGGAGTGGACGCGGTGCGGGCCCTGCTGGCCGACGAGACCCACGAGGTGCGGCTGGTGCCGGGGCTGATTCCCGGGACGCTGGCCGAGGTCACGTCCGATGCCCTCTCCTTCGCCCACATCGACGTCAACCTGTACGAGCCCACCCGGGCGGCGCTCGAGTTCGTCCTCGACCGTTTGCAGCCGGGCGGGGTGGTGGTGTTCGACGACTACAACTGGCCGGCGACGGTCGGCGCCCGGCGGGCGATCGACGAGGTGTGCGCCGCGCGCGGGCGGACGGTGGTCAGCGTGCCCGAGTCCACCCAGGCCTTCCTGCTCCAGCGCTGAGCCGTGAGCGGAACCGATCCCCAACTCGGCCAGCGGCTCGCGGGCGACGACTACCTGCGGGCCCGGTTGGCGCCGGCGTGGCGGGATTTCCACTGCCTCGCCTTCACCGACATCCTGGCCGAGGTGCGCGCCTTTGCCGGCTCCCTCCCGCCGGGGTCCCGGGTGTTCGACTACGGCTGCGGCGGGGCCCCGTACGAATCCCTCTTCGCCCACTGCGCCCGGTATGTCCGGGCCGACATCCTGCCCGGCCCCCGGGTGGAGGTGCGGCTGCGCGAAGACGGGACATCCGACGAACCCCCGTCGAGCTACGACGCGATCCTTTCCTCACAGGTCCTCGAGCATGTCCCCGATCCGCAGGCCTACCTGGCCGAGTGCCTGCGGTTGTTGCGTCCCGGGGGCGAGGTCCTGGCGACCACCCATGGGTTCTTCGAGGAGCACGGGTGTCCGTACGATTTCCACCGCTGGACCGCGGTGGGCCTGGGCCAGGCCGCGCGGAGGACGGGGTTCGAGGTGGTGCACGTCCACAAGCTCACCGCCGGGGTGCGGGGTGCGATCCAGTGGATGCACTATGCCGCCGCCAACCTGCGGGCCCCGTCGGGCGGCGTCCTCGAGCGCGCCCTGCTGGCGGCGGTCCGTCGGGTGCACTGGACCCTGCTCCGGCGCCCGATGAACGGGTTCGGACAGCGGTTTGCGGGACGCTACGGCGTGGTGCCGGGCGACGACCCGGCCACGTTGTATGTCGGATTGGCCGTCCGGCTGCGGAAGCCGGTCGGAGGCTGACCGGTCAGGCTCTCAGCGCTGGCGGAAGATGATCCGCGCCTTGCCGAGGTCGTAGGGGGACATCTCCACCTGGACGATGTCGCCCACGCTGATGCGGATGAAGTGCTTCCGCATCTTGCCGGAGATGTGGGCCAGGACGACGTGACCGTTGGGCAGCGCGACCCGGAACATCGTTCCGGGGAGCACCTGGGTGACGGTGCCGTTGAGCTGGATCGGTTCTTCTTTGGTCGGCATAGGGACGCAGGGCCCCGGACGCATGCATCCCCGGGGACAGCGCAATCTGTGCGGAATTAGAGAACCCCCCCGGACCGAAGCAAGTGACAAAACGGTTCACGGCCGGTCCTGGCGGCCGATGCCGGTCACGGGGCGGACATGGCCGGTGAGCTCGAGGTAGGCGCGGCCGATCTCCCGCCCGTCGGCGCCGAGCACCCGACAGGCGCCCTCCCAGTAGGGAACGCCGCCGAGCGCGCCGTCGATCTCCTGGGCCTCCAGGCGCGGCTCCAGTCGGAACACCACCGCCCGCCCGTCCTCCGGATCGGTGACGTGGATCCGTGGCCGGACCGGATACCGTCCGCCGGTTCGGGGACTGGTCCACGGCGTGCCTTCCTCCCAGCGGAACGCCTCGGGACCGGACTGGGTCAACGTCCCGTCCCGCCCGATCCAGGCCAGGGTCGAGTAGGGGTCGGTCGACCCGTCGGCGCGGCGCATCCGGTACACCATCACCTCGCGCCCGTCGGCAAGCTGCAGGCTGGCCCAGTCCCAACCCACCTGGTCGGCCCCCAGTTGGCTGCTGCTGTACTCGTGGTCCATCCAGGACTCGCCCGTGACGGGCACCGCCATGCCGTCACGGGTGAGGGTGCCGGTGGTCCGGAGCCGGGTGAAGGTGAGGTAATGGCTGGCGGCGGAGGGGTCGGCGGCCTTCCGGGACACGCCGCGCCGGCCGAAGACGACCATCGGCTTGGCCGGCTCGAGGACCAGCTCGAAGGCCGCCTCCGCCCGCACCCCGCCCCGGAGCACAAACCGGTCGGTGTCGCCCGGCTCGCGGCGGAGGGACCAGTTGCCGTTCGACACGTCGAGCGTCCGGTCGGATGCCCGGGCATCCCACCCGGCCCGGTTCAGCCGTTCCTGAAAGCGGAAGGTCCGTCCGTCGACGTCGGTGAGCGCCATGTGGGCGAGGAACACGGGGGCGCTGTCGAACAGGCCGCCCATCGTCTCCCCGTCCGGCGTCGGGCCGGCCCGACGGAAGAACGTGGCCTGGTAGCCGAAGTCCCGTCCGGTGTCGTCCCGCAGATGGCCGGTCACGTACCACCACTCGATCTGGAATGCGGGATGGCTGCCGTGGTCGCGGGGAAACCGGAACTCCGGGTCGGGCTGCGGGATGGCGAAACCGGACGGGGTCAGGGCTTGTCCGAAGGCGCCCGGGGATCCGGCGGCCAAGGTCAGGGCGGCGATGGCGACCGACTGCAGCCGGCGGCGGATGCGGGCGGTCCGTGACGTCGGGTTCCGTGGAATGGGCGGTGTCGGGTTCATTCCGATTCGCGGTCGGCGGGGAGGTCGGCGCCCCAGCGGCCGACGGCCCAGGCCACTGCGGTGGCCGAGCCCACGACGCCGACGGCGAGCAGGGCGAGCGGCGCGGCGGGCACGGCCAGTTCGAGGGTCCAGCCGAAGGTCTGCCGGTTGATCACCCGCACCAGGACGACGCCCAGCCCGAGGCTGGCGGCCAGGCCCAGCAGGGTGCCGGCGGTGGCGATCAGGGCGCCCTCGGCCGCGGTGGCGACGGCGATCTCGTTCCGGCGCAGTCCGAGCGCCCGGAGGGTGGTGAGTTCGGCCCGACGGTCCAGCAGCATGCTGACGAGGGTGAGCGCCAGCCCGAGCACCGAGACGGCGACGCCGATCAGCTCCAGCGCGTGGGTGAGGGCGAAGGTCTGCCGGAAGATCCGCAGCACCTCGTCGCGCAACCGGCCCTGGGTGAGGATGGACAGTCCGGGGAACCGTTCGCGCAGGGCGTCGCGCACGGCCGCGGGCGGGTGTCCCGGTTGGACGAAGGCGATGAGACTCGACGCGAGTTCGTCGCCGAACCACTCGACGAACCACCGCCGGTCCACCACCAGCGAGCCCCGTTCGTTGCCGTAGTCGGAGAAGATCCCCGCCACCCGGACGGGGCGTGGGCCGGACGGGGTGGGAACCGCGAGGGTGTCGCCGGCCCGGATCCGGAACCGGGTGGCGAAGCTTTCGCTGGCCAGGGCGAGTCCGGCGTTGCGGGCGGGATCGAACACGGCGGCATCGGGTGGAGCCCCGCGCCAGGAGAATCCCATGTGCTTCCGGGCGAAGGCCAGGTCGCTGCCCACCAGCAGGGTGCGCCCGGCCGGGAGCGCCACCTCGGCCACCTGGATCACGTTCGCCTCGCCCACGCCCGGATGCGCCAGCACCGCGCGCCAGGTGGACGGCGTGATGCGGTTCTGGGTCGAGGCGCTCTGCGCGCCGTCGCTGGAAATGTAGAGGTCGGCCTGGAAGGTCCGCCGGATCCAGCCCTGCATGGTCCGGTCGAAACTCGCCACCAGGATGGACATGCCGGCGGTCATGCCGACGGCGCAGACGAGGGCGGCGACCGCCAGCCGATGCCGGCCGGAGGGGCGTCGGGCCTGTCCCACGGCGAGCCGCCATCGGGCGTTGCGGAGGGCGAGGGGTGTGGCGCCGCGGGCGAGTCGGGCGAGGAGGGGGCCTCCGGCGAGGCCGGTGCCGGCGACGACGAGGCAGGCGGCGAGGTAGCCGCCGAGGGCGAGCCGGGCGCCCCCGGCGAGGGGGACCGGTGGCAGGAGGGCGGCCGCGCCGGCCAGCGCCAGCAGGCCCATCGCCCAGGGCAGCCGGCGCCGGTTGTCCGCACTCCCGGCCGGCGCGCTGGCGCGTCCGAGCAGCTGGGCGGCCGGTGTCCGGGCGGCGGCGCGCGCGGGTCCCCATCCGGCCACCAGTCCCCCCGCCACCGCCAGGGCCAGCGCCCCGGCGAACTCGCCGGGATGCAGGGCCGCCGACCGGGCATGGGTGGCATGGTAGAGCGCGTTGACGGTCCGGCCGACCAGGCGGACCGCCCCCTGGGCACCGGCCCATCCGAGGAGCGCGCCCAGCGCGCCGCCGGCGAGGCCCAGGACCGCGGACTCCAGCAGCCAGGCCCGACGCACCGCGGACTCGGTCACCCCCAGCGAGCGGAGGATCCCGATCTCCTCACGCCGACGCACCACGGCGCCATCGAGTGCCTGGAACACCAGGTACAGCCCCACGACCAGGGCCAGCAGGGACAGGAGGGTCAGGTTGAAGCGGAATGCGGCGGTCATCTGCTCGGCGGTCCGCCGACGGTCCCCGGGCGAGGTCACCTCCCAGCGGTCCGCACCCAGATCCACCAGCAGTTCCCGAAGTCCGGCCCGTCTGCCGTCCGCGTCGGGCCCGTCTTCGATCCGCAACTCCACCCGGTCGATCCGCCCGGTGCGGGCGGTGAGCTGCTGGAGCGCCGGAAGGTCCATCACCAGCAGTTCCGCCGGTGGAGCGGGACGTGCGGGCAGAACCGGGATCCGGCCCCAGACCTCCAGCTCGACCACCCGCTCGTTCACCACCAGGCGCAGGGCATCACCGGCCCGCAGTCCGTCGCGTTCCGCCAGTTCCGGGCTGATGAACACCGCGCGCGGGTTCCCGAGGAGTTCGAAGAAACGCCGGGATCCCTCGTCCTCCGTGCCCTTCCCGGGGGCGTCCCCGGGGGCCAGCCATCCGGTGGGGGACGGGTCGTCGGCGGGACGGAGGTTGCCAAGGGCGACCAGGTCGACGCCGAGGATCTGGAGTGTCTCCCGCGAGCCGATCTCCTCGTCGTCGGACTGCCGCGGGCGGGTGGCGGTGGTCTCGAGGATGGGGATGACGTGGACCGGACGGGAGCCGAGGGCCTGTCGGATCTCGGGAAGGGCCGAGTCGGGGAGGAACCCGACCGGGCTGGTGACGATCCAGTCGCCGCCCTCGGTGACGAGTCCGGTGAAGTCCTGGAACCCGGCCATGGCAGCCCGGTTGGCGAGGCGGACGGCGAAGTACACGGCGATCCCCAGCGCGAGGATCAGGACCAGCACGGCCGCCTGGCCGGGGGAACGGGTCCAGTGCCGCCAGGTGCAGCGCCGGAGCATCAGGAGGACGTCGCGCCCGGCGCCCGACGGTCCCGGCGTGGCCGTCCCGGGATTCATCCGGCGGCGGGGGAGGATTCCGACACCACCCGGCCGTCGCGCAGGTGGAGTCGGCGGTGGCAGATGTCCGCCGCCTCCTCGCTGTGGGTGACCAGCACCAGGGCGGTGCGGGTCTCGTCGGACAGCGTCCGGAGCAGGTCGAGCACCCGGCTGCCGGAGGTGCTGTCGAGGTTCCCGGTGGGTTCGTCGGCGAGGAGGAGTTCGGGTCGGTGGACGAGCGCCCGGGCGATGGCCACGCGCTGCATCTCGCCGCCGGACAACTCGCCCGGGAGGGCTGCGGCCCGGTGGGCCACGCCCACCCGTTCGAGCAGCTCGGCCACCCGTTGCCGGCGTTCGACGGGTGGCTGGCCGAGCAGTTGGAGCGGGAACTCCACGTTCTCCGCCGCGGTCAGCGTGGGCAGGAGGTGGAAGAACTGGAAGACCGTGCCGATGTGCCGGCGTCGGACGTCCGCGAGGGTGTCGCCATCGAGCCCGGTGAGTTCGCGGCCCAGCAGCCGGACCCTTCCCGCGTCGGGCCGGTCGATTCCACCCAGGCAGTTGAGCAGGGTGGTCTTGCCGCTGCCCGAGGGGCCGGTGAGGGCGAGGCGTTCCCCGGCCCGCAGCGTGAGGGACACCCCGGAGAGGACCGGACGCCCTCCGTAGGCGCGATGCAGGCCGGTGGCCGAGAGCACTTCGGCGGGCGGGGTGGCAGTCGACGGGTCGGACACTGGGGTGGGACAGTACGGTCATCCCGACGCGGGGCAACCGGGGTCGGCCGTTGCGCGGGGCCGGTTCGGCGACATGATCGCCGCCATGGCAAGGCAGCACTGGCTGGTGAAGCAGGAACCGGAGGCCTATTCGTGGGCCGACCTGGTCCGGGACGGGGTCACGGCGTGGACCGGGGTCCGGAACTACCAGGCCCGGAATCATCTCCGCGCGATGCGTCGGGGCGACCCGGTCCTGTTCTACCACAGTGTGAGCGAGAAACAGGTGGTGGGGCTGGCCCGGGTGGCCCGGGAACACTACGCGGATCCGACAGCCGATGAGGGGGACTGGTCGGTGGTGGACATCGAGCCGGTGCGGGATCTGCCGCAGCCGGTGACCCTGGCCCAGCTGAAGGCCGATCCGGTGACGGCCGGAATGCCGCTCATCCGGCAGACGCGGTTGAGTGTGCTGCCGGTGTCCGCGGCCGAGTTCGACCGGGTGCTCGCGCTGGGCGGGGCGGCATAGCGGCGTCGGCCCCTGTCGGGACCGAGCGGGCTCGCGGGCTCGCCCCTCCGCCGCGC
>CAZGIK010000031.1:21243-62526 GCA_964525755.1 uncultured Verrucomicrobiota bacterium | reverse complement strand
TCCGAGTATCACACTTACGCATCCACAGGACGGGTGCACGGCGTGACGCTTACGGCTCACCGTGGCGTCCACCCGCGGACCGTTCTCGGAGACCACCTCCCCGGCCCACGCCCCCCGGTCAATCCCATCAGTGTCAATAGCAGGGGCGAACCCCTTTCACACGCTGGTCGGCGGGCATCCGCACCCGCCCGTGACGGTCGACCGGCAACTGCCGGGCAACCCCTTGAATCGATGTCATCTACCCAACCCTACCTCACCCGGCCGCCCATCGACTAGTGGTGCCCGGCGTGACGCTTACCAAGCTGCTGCCTCAACTCCCCATACAACGCCTTCCTCCGATACTTCGGGATGAACACCATATGATATTTGCACTCCCATTTCGTGTGGCTCAGACTTTTATAGTTCATTCTGCTTCCTTTCCGGTTGGCTTTGAGCGGCTCAACGTCCAGGACGCAAAAAAAGGACTCCCGGAGCTGTCAAACTCCGGGAGTCTCCCCGGCACAGCCGGGGGATTACCTCTATTCAGTCAACGGACTTTCGCGAGAAAATCCTTGACCGACTGATCAACGTTCGAGTCGCCAGTCCCGTAAGGAAAGTTTTCCCGGTATCGCGCAACCATTGAGAATAATCGCCGTTGTTCCTCGGTCATCGATGAAGGCGATAAGACCTGGGAGAGCGCATATACTTCGCTGCTGATCTCTTCCTCCTTGTTCTCGCAAAACTCCGATGTCCTTCCCTTGCGCAGCATGGTGAGCGAATCAACCGCATACAAGAGTTTGCTTTGCGATGCTTGAATTATCGATTGACTCATCTCGTGGCGGAGCAGTTGTCTGTAATAAATCCCCACGGTTAGCCCCCCCAACATTACCCCACACGTCACGGCGGCGATTGCTTTGAGTGATTTCATTTTTTCCGCATGCACTTTTTCCACCTGTCTCGGCAATCCTTGATGCATGCTTTGTAGCATTCGTTTGACGCGTCGGGTTGATCCGAGGCAACGCCGTAACGGGTCATGCAACCTTTCTCGCAAGCGATCTTCGCGCCAAGACAGGTAATTTTGCCGGGCAGTTTCGGATACGGCAGTTTCTCTCCAGCCTTCTGCAATGTGCCAGGCCATTGGGATTCCAAGTTCGGGCAAGGTTCTGGCTTGCCCTTGCACTCCGACGGTTGTGAAGGATCAGACGGTGTATCCGGATTTGGCTGTGCGTCTGCGCGGAGCAATCCATGCGGATCGTAGTGATTGATCGGCGCATTCTGAACGAATCCGTAAAGGTTGATTCCGCCATCTTCCTCAATCGGGTCTCTGTTTGGCCACCTCTGGGTGTTCGGATCATAGAACCGATACCCGTAGTAGTACAGGCCCGCGCTGTCATCCACCCCCGGCGCCATCCACGGCTTGCTGCTGAAGCGCATCCGGTTGGCACTGGCCAGCGTTCCCGAGCTCTGCAGCAATCGTCCGAAGGCGTCGTAGCGGTACCATCCCACCTGCGATCCGGTCGACGTGCTGTAAAGCCCCGTCACGTTCCCGTTCCCGTCCGCGTGGTACGCACTGTGCGTGCTCCACGTCCCGCTTCCGGTACTGAACCCGTGGCTGCGGGCCAGGAGGCCGCCGATCCCACCGGCCCCGTCCAGACCGCCCGACAGGTCCACCCCGCGGGTGTAGCTCACCGTCGGTGCCGACGTGTTGCGTTCCTGCACCAGCAGCATCCCGTCGTACACGAACCGTTCGGTCGACGTCGGGTACCAGTTCCCGCTCAGCCACGTGGAGTACTTCCTCTCCCGCAGCCGCAGCTTCCCGTCGTAGAAGTACTCCACCTTGAACCGGCTCGCCTCGGGCGTGTAGTAGGTGTCGGTCTCCTGCCGGATCAGCTGGTTCTCGTCGTCGTACACCATCCACATCACCCGGCTCCCGCTCGCCGTCCGGCTCGTCCGGTTCCCGTTGTTGTCGTACCCGTAGGTGTACGTGCCCCCGTCCCCGGTCACCTGGTTCAGGTTGTTCACCGCGTAGTTCACCGTCGCCCCGTTGGTCCGCGCGGTCATGTTCCACCCGGCGTCGTACGTCAGCCCCAGCAGTTCCCCGGTCACCGCCAACCCCGTGGCGTTGTTCGTCGCCCGGGCATGGGTCACCTGCCCCATCCCGTCGTACTGGTACCCCAGCGTGTGGCTGTGGCTTACCGTGCTGTTGGTCCGGGTCTGCCGCGTCCGCTGGCTGGCGGCGTCCAGCTGGTACCCGTGGGCATTCAGGACCGCCCCGGAGGTGTTCTTCCACGCGGTAACGGTCAACCGGCCCAGGTCGTCGTACAGGTTGGTCACCGCACCCCCGGGGGCGCTGTAGCCGGAGCGCAGCGCTCCGGGTCCGGTGTAGCCGTACGTAAAGGTCCCGGCGGGACTGGTGACCGAAGTCAGCCGATGGGATGCGTCCCACGCGTAGCTGTTGGTCCACCAACTGGTGGAGGTCTGCTGCAGCCGCAGGGCACTGCGCTTCCGGGCGGTGTTGTAATCCCAGGCCACGGTGTCGTTGGCCCACGGACCGTCCTCGGTCGCCAGCAGGCCGTTGGCATACGTGTACTTCGTGGTCCCCACGGCGTCGACCCTGTTCGTCGGACGCCCGGCGTCCCTGATGTTCAGAGGGAAGTTTGGGAGGAAGAGACTTTTTTCCCGCGGAGGCGCTGAGGCGCGGAGGAACACGGACGGCCATGGGCGGCGGAGCTCCAGGGAATCACAGACCGGCGGCCTATCGGCCGCGGCTACGGGGAACCGCATGCAGCGGGCAGCAGGGCCCCGATCGAGAGAAGACATCCCTGATCTTCGTCCCTTCGCACCCTTTGTTGTCGTTCTCCCTCCCCTGCTCGGGAGCCTCCCGGCATCTGCGGAGATCGGTGAAATCTGCGGATGAGAATGAGTTCTCCCCGACGTACCCCCCCGCCTCGCAGGAGCTCGGCGCTCCGGAAGAGGGCGGTGACGGGAAGGAAAGTGGGGAGGTCGATTCCGATTCCGACCCCGACCCCGAGGGGATGGGAGCCATGGGGGAGACCGGCGGCCTATCGGCCGCGGCTACGGGCATCGGGAGCGGGGCGGCAGCCGGGCAGCTCGGCAGGAGCCTCGCGCAACCGTTCCTGCCGGGCAGCCCCCACGCGGTGGCGCGAGCGTCCCCGCGAGCCGCTCCCCGCCGCAGTCCAAATTCGCGCCGCCCCCCGTAGCTGCGGATGATCATCCGCGGGTACCCGGCTCCTCGCCACCGCTCCGCTCATCTCCCGGCATCTCCTCCGTGTCTTCGCGCTTCGGACGGTGGCACCGCCGGTTTCCCCTTCATTCCCTCCCCTCCGGTTGGTCCACTGGACGCCGCACGATGCCTGTCTCCCCAGCCCCAGCCCCGGCAACCCGGATCGAGGTCGCCCCGGGCCTGGTGCTCGACGCCCGCCGGGCGGCGTGGATGCCGGAACACGGCACCCTCGCGGTGGCCGATCCGCACCTCGGGTACGCCTGGGTCCAGCGGGCGCGCGGACAACTGCTGCCGGTGGCACGCCCCGAGGACACGGTGGACCGGCTCCTCAGGCTCTCGGCCGAGTTCGCCGCCCGCGAACTCGTTCTGCTCGGGGATGTCGTGCATGCAGCCCTCGATCTCCAGCCGGTCCGCGGAGCGTTGGAGGCGCTGACCGATGGTCTCCGGGGGCGGACGGTCCTCCGGCTCGTCGCGGGCAACCACGACCGACGCCTGGCCGGGCGGCTGGCCGACTGGGGCCTGCCCCTCGGGCTCACACCGGAGCACCGCACCGGGGGATTCCGGATGGTGCATGGCGATGGCCCCATTCCCGCAGAGGACGGGGAAAACGGCTGGTTGCTGTCCGGACATGAACACCCGGCGGTCCGGATCGGGGACGGCATCGCCCACAGCGCCCGGGTGCCGGCGTTCCTCGTCGCGCCGCGCTGGGTGATCCTGCCGGCGTTCAGCGACTGGGCGGCCGGATGCGTGCTGGGACAGACCCCGTTCCTGTCGGCGACGGCCCGCGGGGCGCGGTTCGAGCAGGCGGTGGCCTGCTTCGGGCCGCGCCTGCTGCCCCTCCCGGTCACCTACCAACTCGGACGGCCCACCGCAGGCGGCATCCTTCCGGCACCCCGACCGGCACCGGTCACTTCCCCGGAAGCCACTTCTCCCAGTTCTTCCCGTAGGCCTCGACGTTCTCGCGGGTGATCCGCTCAAGGGGACTCACGTCCTTCACCGCCGCCGGTGCCTTGCGGAAATGCACCTTGTTGAGCAGGTGCTCGACGCTGCGGTAGCCCCACTGGACGCACTGCTGCGCGAGCAGGACCTGGACATGGCCCGACCGCAGGTAGGCCAGCTGGGCCGGCAGGGCGTCCACGCTGACGCACTTCACCGTCCCCGGCGCCCACTTGAGGGCGTTCTCGGTGAAGAGGGGCCATCCGCCGATCATGGCCCAACCGGTGATGTCCGGATGCGCCTGCATGGCCCGCTCCACGGCGGCGGCGGCGTCCTGCGGGGTCTCCTTGTGGTAGTAGGTGTCGAGGATCCGGATCCCCGCGTGGGCCCGGGCGGCGGACTTCACCCCCGACACGCGCTTCTGGAGGTTCGGGGCGTTCTGGTTGCCGGCCAGGATGGCCACCACGCCGCGGCCGCCCATCTCCCGGGCCAGCTCGACCATCACCTCCGAGCCGCACGCCTCGTCATCAACCCCATAGGTCACGAAGCGCTTCGAGCGCGGGGCATCGGAGTCAAACGTCGCCACGGGCACCCCGCTGTCCACGGCCCGGTCGATGGCGCCAGTAAGCTTGTTGGCGTCGGAACAGCTGACCGCGATCCCGTCGGCCCCCGCCAGCACCAGCTGCTCGATCGCCTCCGCCTGCTTCTGGGCGTCCTCCTCGTTGGGGGTGCGCCAGTCGATCCGGAGCTTGAGGCCATGCCGGGCGCCCAGTTCGCGGGCGGCCTCCTCGGCGCCGACGCGGGCGACCTGGAACACGGCGTTGCCCTGGGACTTGGCCACCAGGCCGAAGGTGTAGGACTTCCCGGACTGGGCCCGGGCGGCCACGGGGATGAGCGGTGCGGCAACGGCGGCCGCAAGGAATGCGCGACGGTTCATGGGTGCAACGGGAACACCCCGAGAAAACAGGCCCACCGGCGGCGCGTCAACACGCGGGCGGCCCCGCGGGCGACCTTCGCCGGGGCATGTCCTCCCGGAGGGGCGGGCGGGCTCCAGCCGGTGGACCGGCCGCCTACCGGCGGCGGCTACGAATGACCGAGGGCGCGGCGGCGGCCACGAACGCGGCGGCGGATGGTGACGCGGCCGGAGGGGTGGCCTCGGTCCCGCCACAGGCGGGGCCGGTGCCTTCCTCAGCCGCCGATGAACGAGCAGATGTACTCGCAGATCCCCGACTCGACCTCGATGTCAAAACCCGACTTGGCCGGCACGTCGAACGCCCCGCCGGCCGAATGGCCGGTCACGGACTCCGAGCCGTCGACCTTCACCCGGCAGGCCCCGGCCACGATCTCCATCCGCTCGGCCTGGTCGGTGCCGAAGTGGTACTTGCCGGGGTAGATGAGGCCGAGGGTCTTCTTGGAACCGTCGGTCAGGAGCACTGTGTGCGACACCACCCGGCCGTCGAAGTAGACGTTGGCCTTGGTGCGGACGGTGACGTGGGGGAACTCGGTCGGAACGGACATGCGGGCGCAGTCTTCCGTTCCGACCGGCGCTGTCAACGGCCGGCGTTCAACCGCCGTTCACCACCGGACCTTGGCCGGGAAGAACTCGCGGATGAGGTCCTCGTAGTACGGCCGGAGAGCCACCGAATCGGGCTTGGTGTGGCTCTTGGTGTAGAGGTCGTACGGATTGAACCGCCGGACCCAGGCCAGCATCTCGCGGTCCTGGTCGTTGCACAGGTGCCCGTAGGCCTCCTCCCGGTGCCACGCGTAGAAGCTGTGGTAGCGGAGCATGTACAGCGCCTCCATCGGAAGGTGGTCCTTGCAGACGTGGTAGATGTACTCGTCGTGGCCCCAGGACATCCGGACCTGGTCCAGCCCCGCTCCCGGCTCGTAGATCCCTTCCGGCGTCTGGAAGCGGGGGTTGGCGGCGTCGGGATTGGCGGCGAAGAACTGCGGGAAGACCACCTTGTCGGAATAGGCGCAGCCGGTCGGGAAGGTGTCACCGACCACCGCCCACTGCGGCTCGCCCCAGAGGCAGAGGATCTTGCCGAGGTCGTGGACGAACCCGGTCAGGATCATCCAGCGCGGCTGGCCGTCCTTCCGCAGCTGCTCGGCGGTCTGGAGCAGGTGTTCCAGCTGGGACATGTCGGTGTCCGGATCGCTGTCGTCCACCAGCTGGTTGAGGTACTCGGCCGCCTCCCAGATCCCCATCTGCATCCGGTTCAACCCGAGGAACTGGGCCCGCTTGGACTCGACGAATTCGTGGGTCTGGTACAGGTGGTTGAGCCGATAGAACTCGCGGACCGTCGGCCGGGCATCCGCCTCGTAGTTCCGGAACTCCGTCTCCTTCTTGTCCGGATCATACCCGACCGTCGGCTTCTTTGCCGGGACGGTCCCCGGGGCCGGCATGGGCTCCGGGTAGCGCTCCTTCATGAAATCCTCCCACTCGTCGAGGCTCTCGAGGGGCTGGTTGACGTTCGGGGTGGGCGGGACGGTGCTCATGGGATGGGGGTTGAAACTCAGGCGGTCAATGGACCCCGGAATGGCCGAAGCCCCGGACGCCGTAAAGGGGAAAGTCGGCGCGGATCCTGCCGGCGCCATGACAAACCCCTCCCGGCGCATCCCCGGCTCACTCCCCGAGGATCTGCTTGAAGGGCGGGTTCAGCAGGGCCTCGACCTCGGGCCGGGTCATGTTGTTCCCCGTCACCAGCACCACACCCGTGTCGATCCGCTTCTCCACCTTCTTCCCCTCCAGGTGCTCGACCAGCGTCTTCACGCCGAGATACCCCATCTTCAGGGGGTCCTGGACCACCAGCGCCTGCACGTCGCCACGCTTCAGGTCGAGGACCGACTGGGAACCGGAATCAAAGCCGACCAGCTTCACCCGGCCGCCGGCCCGGTCGATGTCCCGCAGCGCCTTGGTCATGGCGATGGTCGACGTCTCGTTGGGACAGAAGATGCCGTCGACATCCCGCCCGTAGCGGTTGAGGAGGTTCTGCGAGGCCTGGTAGGCGGTCTCGCGGGTCGCGCCGGCGTACTGGTCGGACGAGATCAATTCCAGGCCGGGATGGGCCTTCAGGGCGTCGAGGAAGCCGGCCTCGCGGGCCTCGGTGCTGGCGCTGCCCACCTGGTAGCGCAGGAGGATGATCTTCCCCTTCCCGCCCAGCAGTTCGGCGAGGTGGTTCCCCGCCATCTGTCCGCCCTTGAAGTTGTCGGTGGCCACGAAGCTCAGGTAGCGGTCGGACTTGAGGTCGGAATCGAACACCACCACCGGCACCCCCGACGCCACCGCCTGGTGGACCGGATTGACCAGTGCCTGGCTGTCGAGGGGGGCGAGGACGATGCCGTCGACGTTCCGCGCGGTGAAGTTCTCGACCACCTGGATCTGCTGGTCGCGGTCGTCCTCCCGGAGCGGCCCCTTCCAGAAGACCTTCACCTTGGTGCCGCCCTTGGAAAGCTCCCGCTCCGCCTTGACCGCCCCCGCCTGGACGGCCTTCCAGAACTCATGGGTGGTGCCCTTGGGGATGACGGCGATGGAATAGTCCTTGGCGACGGCGGAGACGACGGCGAGGCACAGCGCCGCGGCGGCCAGAAAGCGGGATTGCATGGGCCCACCGTAGGGCCCGCCCGAGGCGGCGGGCAAGCCCGGCCCCAGCCCGATCCGAGCCGGGACTCGCCCCAACGACCCCGACAGACCACGCTCCGTGGGCGCAAGCATCCCCGCAAGCCCGTCCAACGCCATCCACCCGTCCCACCCGTCCCGATGCAGGTCATCCCCACCCGCCAGGGAATCCGCCTCGTCCAGCACGGCGTCGTGCTGAGCGAGGTCCGGACCACCGCCGGTCCCACGCACAGCGTGTTCGACGTCCTCGCCGCCTGCATTGCCGATGCCCCGCCCGGCGGACGCATCGCCCTGCTGGGCTTCGCCGCCGGCGGCCTGGTGGCCCCGCTCAGGGCACTCGACCCGGACCGCGCCATCGACGCAGTCGACCTCGACCGGACATCCCATGGGCTCTTCCGCCGCCATTGCCCCGGGTGGACGGGGAACATCCGGTGGCACCACGCCGAGGCGGCCGCCTGGCTGGCCGGCCAGCGCGAGGGATTCGACCTGGTCGTCGAGGATCTCTCCGTGCCGGCGGATGGCGACGTCTTCAAGCCCGACGCGAGCTGGGGGGAGCTTCCCGGGCTGATCCGGCGGCGGCTCCGGCCGGGCGGACGGGCCGTGTTCAACCTGCTGCCGCCCCGGGACGGACACTGGCGCCCGGCGCTGGAACACGTGGTGGGCGGGTTCGGACGGGGTGTCGTGATCCGGCCGGGCGGTTTCCTCAACCGGATCCTCGTGGCCGGGGACGAGCTGCCCGACACGCGGGCTGTCGGGCGGGGGCTTCGGAATCGGCTGCGCCGGATCCGGTCCCGCCTCGCCGGCCGGGTCCGGCTGGACACCGTCCGGCCCCGCCCCGCTTGCAGGACCGGCGCCCATCCGGGCAGGCTCGACGCATCACCGCCATGAAACATCTCCTCGCACTCATCCCCTGCCTCCTTGTCCTCGCCGGCTGCGCCCACCGCGCCGACCGGGAGGGTTTCCGCAGCCTGTTCAACGGCCGGGACCTCTCCGGATGGATCGCGATGCACGGGGGCGAATGGACCGTGGAGGACGGCGTGCTGATCGGCCGCAACGGCGTGGACTGGTCGACCGATCCCTCCCGCTCGGGATCCTGGCTGAGCACGGACCGCGAATACGGCGACTTCATCCTCGACCTGGAGTACGCGGTGAACGCCAAGGGCAACTCGGGGGTGTTCCTCCGGTCGTCGCACGAGCGCAACCCGGCGTTCACCGGGCACGAGATCCAGATCCTCGACGACCACGGGCTCGACGCGCCGAAGAAGTGGAGCACCGGGGCGCTGTACGACGTGGTCGCGGCGAACCGCGTCATGAGCCGGCCGGCCGGCGAGTGGAACCGCCTCCGGATCGAGGCCCGCGGACTGCGGGTCCGGGCCTGGCTGAACGACGTCGAGATCCTCGACCACGAGCCGGTCCGCAGCGCACGCGGCCACCTCGGCCTGCAGAACCACGACGACAAGTCCGAGATCCGCTTCCGCAACATCCGGATCCGCGAACTCTGAACCGACCGCGCCGTCCCCGGCTTCCTCCCCATGCCCCTCCCCCTCCACCAACTCCGCGCCGGCGTCATCGGCACCGGCTTCATCGGACCGGTCCACATCGAGGCCCTCAAACGCCTCGGCGTGCAGGTCACCGCCATCTGCGGCTCGACGAAATCCGCCACCGCCACCGCGCGCCAGTGGGGGATCCCCGAGGTCTACGGCGACTACGACCACCGGGCGATGCTCGCGTCGCCGAACGTGGACGTGGTCCACATCACCTCCCCCAACCGCGCCCACGTGGAGCAGTCGCTGGCGGCGCTGAAGGCCGGCAAGCACGTGGTGTGCGAGAAGCCGCTGGGGATGGACTCGAAGGAGACCGCCCGCGTGGTGGCGGCCGCCTCCGGGAAGCGGTCGCCGGTCTTCGCGGTGAACTACATGTGCCGGTTCTTCCCCGCCGTGCTCCAGATGCGGGCCCTGGTGCAGCGGGGCGACCTCGGCCGGATCATCCACGTGCAGGGCCACTTCTTCCAGGACTGGCTCCTGAACGAGACCGACTACAACTGGCGGATCCTCTCGAAGGAGGGCGGCCGACTCCGCGCGGTGGGGGACATCGGCACGCACTGGATCGACACCGTCTCGTTCATCCTCGGGGCGCCCGCGAAGTCGGTCTTCGCCCACCTTGAAACCTTCCACAAGACCCGCCTCCGCCCACGGGGGGAGGTCCAGACCTTCGCCGCGGCGGCCGATCCGGCGACGATGGAGCCGTACACGGTCGACACCGAGGACTTCGGGAGCGTGCTGCTGAAGTTCGGCCGCGCGAAACATGGCTTCGCCGATGGCGTCCACGCCAACGCCTCGGTCTCCCAGGTGGCCGCCGGATGGAAGTGCAGCCTCTCGGTCGGCATCTACGGGACGAAGGGCAGCGTGCGGTGGGACCTGCAGCAGCCGAACGAGATCCTGCTGGGACGTCGGGACGAGCCCAACCAGATCCTCCAGCGGGGAACGGCGGGGTTCAGTGCCGACGTGGCGGGGTTCACCGATTATCCGGGCGGCCATCCGGAAGGATTCCCCGACAGCCACAAGATGCAGTACCGGGCGGTCTACGAGCACATCGCCAGCGGCCGCAGGACGCCGGTCCTGTTCGCCACCGCGGCCGACGGCCACCACGAGGTCCGCCTGTGCGAGGCGATCCTCCGGAGCAGCCGGGCCAAGGCCTGGGTTCGGGTCTGACCCGGAAGAACCGGTGGGGATCGGGCGCATCCAGCGCGGGGACCCGATTGGTGGCCCACGGCGTCCAGTTGCGCAGATCGGGACTGGACTCCAGCCGGTAGGCCCGGCCCAGCGGGGTCTCGACATCCAACCGGAGACCCGCGTCCCAGGTCATCGACACACCGGACACCGCGGGCATTTCACCCGTCCGATCCACCACGTCCACCCCATCGGAGCGGTACACCAGCCGGAGATCCGCGCCGGTCCCGCCCGTCACCGCGGATACGGACCCGAAGATGCCCGACAGCTCCGGGAATTGCACCAGGGCCCGGCGGCGGACCGGATCGGTGCTCCAACCCGGTCCCCCCAACAACTCCATTCGTCCCGCCAATACCAGAGGCCTTCCGGCGATCAGCCTCGGCCCCCGATAGCCATCCGGGTCGGCATCCAGACGGAGCCGGAGCGTTCCCGATGGCTCCAGCTGGACCGGACCCCGCAGGCTCAACCAGCCGCGATCCACCTCGATCCGGCCGTGGTTCACGACGGGGAGGTTCACAAAGACGGTTTCGCCATCGCCGTCCGTGCGGAGCATCCGACCGTGATTCACCACTGCGGGCGGGCTGCCCCCTCGATGGACCCACTGGGTCCCGGGGCCAAGGTGGATGTCGCCGTGGTTCTCGATGGTGGTACCATCGTAGAAGTCCAGGGCCTGCCTGGCCCACAACAGGTCGTCATCTCGCCGGTGGCTCAGGGACCCGTAGTTGATGATCGTCAGGCGGCGCAGCGTGGCGGACCCCATGTTCGCCACGGCCCTCGGCCCGACAATCAGCTGGGTGCCCCGGGGTCTCGGAACCGACGGCGCCGGGAACGAGTCTTGGAAGTCCAACTCGGATTCAACCACCACACCTCCGGCACCTTCGAGCCATCCGCCCCAGCACCTCAGGCGCCCCACCGTCAGGGTGCCATCGGCCACCAGAGCGGCATAGCTCCGGATCTCCAACCAACCCCCGCCCCCGACCCGGGCGCCACCCTCCGGGACGGTGACAACGCCGCCGACTCCGACGGACGCCGATGCGGCGATGGAGAGGTCTCCCCGGAGTTCCACGGGGGCGTTGCGATCCTCGAAGAAAACCGAACCACCCTGGACCTCCATCCGTCCGGATGTGGCAAGACCAACCCGTTGGAAGAGAAGTTCCCCTTCGCTGTGGCGCAGGGTCCCGTGGTTGATCCATCGGGGGAAGGCGTTGGTGGAGCCGACCGGCCGGGCGTACGAAACAGAAATGGGCCCCCCTGTGCTTCCGGTGCGGATCTCTCCGCGGTTGAGCACCTCCATGGTGTTCGTCCCGGAGAAGGTCCACTTCAACGGCCCGCCCACCGAGAGGACGCCACCGGGCGACACCTGGAGCCGGCTGCCTTTGCGCATCTCCAAACGCAGCTGGCCACCGACGATGTCGAGCCGCCCATCCACCGTCACGTCCGCTCGATCGAGCGTGGCGCCATTTCGGATCTCGAAGTTTCCCTGCAGACGACAGGCGCCCGTCAGCGTCGCGCCCCAGAGGGTCAGGTGATCAGCCAGGATGTTGCCCTGAAACTCCCATCCTCGTGACAGCACGATCTCACCCGTCCCGAGGAACGCCGTGTCGCGGAACCGGCCGGCAAGACCCATCGATGCACCCTGACCGGCATGGAAGACTCCGCGGTCGGATTCGACCCAGTGGGTGGCGCTGAAGCTTCCCTTCCGGACCGACACGATTCCGTCATTGATGAGTCTCAAGCGGGGTCCGAAGTAGTAGTGCCACGACACGGCACCTTCCGATGTCTTCTGCAGCAGCCCCCGGTTGACGATCCGGCCGCCTCCCCGGAATCCCCCGGGGTCGCCACTCAGGTCGACCGACCCGCCCGGGGCGATCTCCACCGTGGCCACGTTGGTGAGGGTGAGAAAGCCGCCGTCGGCAAACCCCAGGTGCCCCCGGATCTCCAGCACCGATCCGCCAAGTTCCGGTCCGCCCAAGACCGCCTGCGGGGACTCGACCCATCCCACGGCTTCCTCCGCCAGGATCGTCCTCCCCGTTCCCGTCAACCACGCGCCACCCGCCCACACCAGGGTCTCCAAAACCGTCAGGGTTCCCCCGCCCCCCACCGTTCCCCCGCGCAGGTCCAGGATCCCCACCTCCTCGGCTTCCTCCACCGTCACCTCCCCGGCCTCGATCCGGACCACGTCCTCCGCGCCCGGGAACCGGTCCGACGGCCTCCAGTTGCCCGCATCCCGCCACGCCGTGGTTCCCGCCTCCCCCGTCCAGACGAAGACCTCGGAACGGATGTCCGGCACCGACAAGACTGCCGTGGCGAGGAAGGCGGTTCCCGCAAGGATCCTGGAGTTCATGGGAGTCCCGGACAGCAAGCATGTCCCATGCCGGGCACCCGACCCCTCGCCGCGCCGGCTCCCTGCTTCGGACTGTTCCTGTAACCCTGGTCGGGCAACGGTTCAGGAAAGAGCGCATGGACACTCCGGAGAATGCGCCCCGATGCCCCGCCTGCGGTCGGCCCACCGAACCCCGGCGGGCCGGGGGACTCTGCCCCCGCTGCCTGCTGGCGGCGGCGGCCCAACCGACCGGCGACGGAACCGACGGGGGACCGGATGCCCCCGACCCGGAAATCCTCGCATCGGCCTTCCCCCAACTTGAGATCCTCGGGCTGGTCGGCCGCGGCGGCATGGGCGTGGTCTACCGCGCCCGGCAGAAATCCCTCGACCGGGTCGTGGCCCTGAAGCTGGTCCGGCCGGGGCGGGAACAGGATCCCGCCTTCGCCGCACGCTTCGCGCGGGAGGCGCGGGCCCTCGCGGCGCTGAGCCATCCCAACATCGTCACGGTGCACGACTTCGGGTTCGCACCCAGCCCGGTCGCCGGCCCGGCCGGCGGGTTCTACTTCCTCCTCATGGAGTACGTGGACGGCGTCAACCTGCGGGAGGCGATGCAGGCCAGCCGGTTCACCCCGGAGCAGGCGCTGGCGATCGTCCCTCCGGTCTGCGAGGCCCTCCAGTACGCCCACGACCGCGGCATCGTCCACCGCGACATCAAACCCGAGAACCTCCTGCTCGACCGGGACGGCCGGGTGAAGATCGCAGACTTCGGGATCGCCCGTCTGGTCGACGGATCCGCCGACGGCTTGCAATCCGGGGGCTCCCCCGGACAGGACCCGGAACCCGGCACCCCGGCCTACATGGCGCCGGAGCAGGCGGCGGCTCCCGGGGGGGCGGATCATCGTGCCGACATCTACGCCCTCGGCGTGGTGCTCTATGAACTGCTCACGGGCGAGCGGCCCGACGCCCGCATGGAGCCGCCCTCTCACCGGGTCCGGATCGACGTGCGACTGGATTCGGTGGTCCTCCGGGCGCTCGCGCACAACCCGGAACTCCGCTACGCCTCGGCGACGGAGTTCCGCGCCGAGGTCGAGACCTTCACCCGCCCGGGTTCGGAGACGAAGCCCCCGGGAGCGCAACAAACCATCTCGCCAGCTCCAGGTTCCGGATCGCCCGGAGCGACCCGCGGTCCCTCGAAGCCGCCCCGTGGTCCGTCCCGCCTTTTCGGTTGGTTGGGGGGGCTTCTCCTCGCAACCGCCGCGGCGACGGCTCTTTTTCAGACACTCTGGCATCACTACGAGAACCGGGACGCTGTCGAGTACGCGACCGCGCAAAGGGCGCGCATCGATATCCAGAAGCAGGCCCTGAAGGATCACGAGGAGGCCGTCCGCCGCCGGAGTCTCCGGACCCGGGTCGACCCGGATGATCCGGCCGTGACCCAGATCCGGGTCCTTCGCCAATCATTGGCTGCCGAGGAAGGGCGCGCACGGCACCGCTCCCCGAAACCGGACCTCGGGCGACGCCTTCTCCCAAGCCTGCCCCTCCTGATCGGCGGGATCCTGCTGTTGGCGGAACGACGACGGTGGCCGTCGACGGGCAAGCCTCGCCGCTGGATGCAAGTCGGCGGCTGGATCTTGGTCACACTGGGAACCGGTTTGGGAATCCCGGCCGTCTGGATGGCGTTCCAGGTGGCGGGCGACTCCGCGTGGAATCCGGCGCCGGCCGAATCGTTCTTCGCGTTCGGCATCTGGATCGTGAGCCTCGGCGCCCTGGTTGGCGGCACCGGGTTGCTCGCCTGCGCCCGCCCGCCCGATCCCGATCAGCGCTCGGATGGCATATCCCACCTCCGGGGGACAGCACTCGCTGCAGCCGCCATCGTGAACGCCGTGATCCTCCAGCAACGTGGAGGATCCCCCGCGCAGGCCCGGGTTCCCTGGATCACCGAGGTGCGGGCGACGCCGGTGCGGGCCGAGGGCAACGTGCTGGTCCTCGCGGTCGAAATGAGGGTCGATTTCCATCCGGCAGAACTCCGGATCGCTGTCGAGGGCCCCGAGATTCCCCCCTCCTCCCCGGTGTCCCCGGAAGCCACCCCGGCCGCCCTGGTGTCGCCGGGACTGCCTGCGGGGAACCGTCCGGTGACGGTCCTCGACGTCGGCCCCGGACGCTGGGAGA
This sequence comes from uncultured Verrucomicrobiota bacterium, assembly GCA_964525755.1. Classification (GTDB taxonomy): domain Bacteria; phylum Verrucomicrobiota; class Verrucomicrobiia; order Limisphaerales; family UBA9464; genus UBA6176. The sequence continues at coordinate 47,527 of CAZGIK010000031.1, read as the reverse complement.
TCGGGCTGGTCCTGCCGGATGCCGCCACCGCCATTGCCGCCATGCAGGCCCCACCCGAGACCCACGACGGGCTCCTTCCCGGCGCCGCTGCCGACATCTTCCGATGCGGGGCTCCGGACGGTTCGCTGTACCGCGTGCAACTCGAGGCCTCGCCGGTCACGTTCATCGACGGACCGGATTGGATCGAGATCACCGGGGCCTTGGACCGACGTGGAACGTCCACGTCCCTTGCCTGGGACGTGCAGGGCAACCGTCCGGGGGTCGTCGAAGCCCGACTCGGGAACCAACCGTGGCTACCCGGACCCCTCTCGGAATCCCGCGGGCGCACACGCCCCGGAATCTCGGCGCCGCGTCGGATCTCGCTCTCGATGGCCCCGTCCTCCGACGAAAAGATCCAGGTCATCCTCACGACGGGAGGCCCGCGCGACACGGCGGAGATCACCGTCCAGGATCCGGAGCACCGCGAGACGCTCCTGCGCGAAGTTTCCCGCAGCGTGACCTACCGGGCACAACCTCGCCGGGGTGAGACGGTGAGACTGGTGATGCTCAACGGGGAACCGGTCGAGATGCGCATCCCCTCCAACACCATCTCGCCCAAGGATCCCACCGCCACCCCGAACCGGGCGCTGGCGACTCCGATGATCCTCGTCGGCCTGCTCGCCGGAATCGCCGGGGTGATCGCCCTGGTCCTGATCCTGGTAACCCGCCGCCGGGACCGGCGCGATGTCTCCCGCCTGCCATGAGCCGCGCCGTTCCAACGTCCGCCTTCGTGACCACCCGCTGGACACGGGTGTTCGCCGCCAGCGGAACCTCCGACGATTCGCGCACGGCATTGTCCGAACTCTGCGACGCCTACTACCGGCCCGTGCTGGCCTTCCTGGAGCACACCGGATGCGGCGACGCCGATCCGCGGGACGTGGCCCATGAGTTCTTCGCCGGACTCCTTGCCGGATCCGGCATCGCCGCGAATCCCGACCGCGGCCGCTTCCGCACCTAGCTGCTCGCCGCCCTCAAGCATCATCTTGCCAACCGGCGTCGAAACGCCTCCCGACAGCGTCGGGGCGCCAATGCGGAACACCTGCCGATCGGCACCCCGGAGGACTCCGGATCCGACGGCGGGGGAATGGCCATCCCTCCCCCGGCGGAGGCCCATTTCGATCGTGAATGGGCGCTGGCCGTCACGGAGCGGGCACTGGCCAGCCTCGAGGCCGAGGCGGCGCGTTCCGGCCAGTCGTCCCAGTACGGCATCCTGAAACCGTGGCTGTCACTCGACGGGGACCCGGGAAGCCAAGCGGCGGCGGCCCGCAGCCTGGGCATCACCGAGGGCGCCCTGAAGGTGGCCATCCACCGCTGGCGAAAGCGTTTCCGCGAGAATGTCCGGGCCGAGGTGTCCCAGACACTTCCACCGGGCGGGGACCTCGCCGGGGAGCTGCTCCACCTGGTCGAGGCCCTGGCGTGACCCTTCGTCCCCGAAGGGTGTTGCCTCGGGCGGATGGACGGGCGATGAACGGCCTCCGATGAATCCGGTTTTCCATCGCCTTCCGGCCCTGCTGGCGACCGCCCTTCTGGCCGCCGTCCCGGCGGCGGCCGCCGAACCCCTCCCGCCGCTGGCCGACCTGATCCCCCTGCTCCGGACGAACCTCGCGTCGCTCACCGACGACCAGTTCGACCAGGCCGCCGGCGAGGCGTTGCTGGAGCGTTTCCGGGGACGGATCCTTGCCCCCGGGGCCGCCGCGGAGACGGATCCCGACGCCCCGGCCGTGGCCTCCCGGCGGCGTCTCGAAACCCCGGCGGCCGCCATCCGGATCGGTCAGGTCCGGATGGCCCTCGCCCCCCAGCTCACCGCCGCCCTGGCGGACACCAACCTCATGTCGGGAATCCAGGGGTTGATCCTCGACCTCCGGTTCGCCGGCGGATCCGACTACGGGGCGGCCGTGGCGGCCGCGGGGCTTTTCCTCCGCGAACCGCAGGGGGTACTGGACTGGGGACAGGGGCTGCGGGAAGTCCCGGGCAACCCGGAGGCGTACGACGGGCCGGTGATCGTCCTGGTGAACCCGGAGACCTCCGGGGCGGCCGAGGCCCTCGCGGCCGCCCTGCAGAAGACCCGGACCGCACTGCTCATCGGACGGCCCACCTCCGGGCAGGCGGCCGTGTTCCGGGAGATCGACCTGCCCGACGGGCGCCGGCTGCGGCTGCCGGTCGCCCGGGTGGCCACCGGCGACGGCACGCCCATTCCCGAGACCGGGGTGGTGCCCGACATCTCTGTCCGCGTGAATCCCGACCACGAGCGCGCCCACGTGGAGGATCCCTTCCAGCCGGCGCCGGGCGCCGCGGCCGGCGCGACCGCCCGGCGACGGAACCTCACCGAGGCCGACCTGGTCCGGGCGCGGCGGGAGGGGCGTCGGCCGGAAGCCGCCGAGCCCGCGGCGGACGGAGACCGGGCCGCCTCGTCGCCGGTGGTCCACGACCCCGTCCTGGCGCGGGCGCTCGACCTGCTCCAAGGGCTCCAACTGCTGAAGCCGGCGACGGGGGACTAGCCCGGGTTTCTCACCTGCTTCAGAAAGCCTTGAACGGATATCCTTCAGGGATATCCTGCCACCGATGAGCAGCGAGACCGTGGTTTTCAAAGTGGGCAACAGCCTTGCTGTCCGCCTGGTCGGCGATTGTCGGCTTCCCCGTGGCACTCGTGTACGGGAGCGCTGGGAGGGCAAGACCATTGTCATCGAGCCTGTGGTCGATTCGTGGTCCGCGGCCTTCCTTGCCAGTGCAGGCACTTGGGACGAACCCGTTCAACGGCCGGGCAGGGACGAACAAGCCCGCGATCCATTCGCGTGAAATTCCTCCTGGATACCTGCGCCGCCAGTGACTACCTGCGCGGCGTGGATCCGGTGGTCCAGCGCATCCAGAGGCTCCGACCATCCGACGTCGCAATCAGCGCGGTCACCGTCATGGAACTCCGCTACGGTGCATTCCGTCGGCAATCATCGAAGCTCACCGCTTCGGTGGAGGCATTCTTGAACGGCATCACCGTTCTGACCTTTGACGCCGAAGCCGCCCAGCGCGCCGGAGTCCTGCGGGCCAACATGGAAGCCAAAGGCCACAGCATCGCCTTGGCGGATTGCCAAATTGCCGGCACTGCGCTGGCTTATGGACTGACTCTTGTCACCAATGACAGTGACCTCACGCGCGTACCCGGCCTCAAAGTGGTTGATTGGCGGTCTGGCGGTTGAGCGGAAGGCGAAATGAAGGGGACCCTCGAAGTTTTCGGACAGTCTCCGAGAAGACGGGCTAGAACTCGTCGTTCGGTTCCAGCGGCGGGCGGACGCCCCACTTCTTGCGGAGCGCCTCCACCTGGGCGAGCGGCATCATGCCGCCGGTGCAGGTGGGGTCGGTGAGCGACGCGGCGGCGGCGCACACGCCGGTGAGCAGGCACTTCTGGATGTCCCAGCCCTCATGGAGGCCGAGCAGGACCCCGGCACAGAACGCATCCCCGGCCCCGGCCGAACCGGCCACGGCCTTGGGCGGCACCTTGAGCGACGGCTGCCAGTGGTCCTTGCCATCGCGGGTCCGGGCAAAGCAGCCCTCCGGGAAATGGATCACCACCAGCTCCCGCACCCCGCACTGCAGCATCGCCCCGGCCGCATGCCGCAGGGAGACCGTGTCCACCCCGTCCGCCTTGCGGATCTTGAACCCGGTCGTCAGGCCGGCCTCGTGCTCGTTGACGATCGCGTAGTCGCAGTACTTGAGCGCCGGGGTCACCACCGACTTGAAGCGGTCGCCCGCCTCGCTGACCACGTCGACCGACGTCTTGAGCCCCGCCTCCTGGGCCGCGGCCAGCACACGGGCCGCCCGGGTGCCGTAGGTCTTGTCGACCTCGTCCATCTTGTCGAGGAGCAGCAGGTAGCCGAGGTGGAAGATCCGCGCCTTGGTCTTCTTGAAGTCCAGTTCCTTGCCATCCCACAGGGCATTGGCACCGCGGTGGTGGAAGAACGTCCGCACCCCCGTCTTGGCCACCGTCATCACGTCCGTGTAGCTGGTCGGCGCCGCCGGGGTGGTCTTGAGGAACCGGGTCTCGATGCCGTTCTTGCGGCAGTCCTCCAGGATGCACTCGCCGAGGGGATCCCGGCCCACCAGGCCGGCGGCCTGGAGCGGGAACTGGACCCCGAGCCGGGCGAGGTCGACGAGCACGTTGTACGGGGATCCACCGGATCCCTGGTGCTGGCTGCGGATGTTGGCGAGCTGTTCCTGGGCCGGGTAGGTGTCGATCAGCTTGACCTGATCGATGATCCAGTTGCCACCGGCCAGGACGCCGCTGCGCTTGGATGCTGGGGACGATTTCATCGCGAGAGGATTGTCCGGAAAGACGGGACCCGGGACGACCCGGGGCACGTTCGGAGCGCCGCAAGGCTAGCGCGGGGGCGGCCGGTGTGTCTCTATCGAATTGATCACCGCGGGTTCAGGCGACGGACCACCTCGGCGTGCAGCCCGGGAACGGCGGCGATGCCGGACTCGGCCGACATCCGGTTGGCCGGGCCTCCCATCCAGTCGGTGATCCGCCCCCCCGCCCCTTCCACGATGGGAACGATCGGCAGCAGGTCCCACGGGTTCATGATCGGGTCGACCATGATGTCGGCCCACCCGGCCGCCAGCAGCAGGTACCCGTAGGCATCCCCCCAGCTGCGGGTGATCCGCACATCCTCCGCCAGCCGCGCAAAGGCCGCCCCGTCCCGGTACCGTCCGGGATGCACCGGGTCGCTGCACAGCAGGGTGGCCTCCTCCAGCCGCGGACACGACCGCACCCGCACCGGTTCGCCGTTGAGCGTGGTCCGGGTCCCGTCGCCAACCATCAACTGCCCGAGGATCGGCTGGTGGATGCAGCCCAGCACCGGCCGTCCCCGGTGGAGGAGCCCGATGAGGGTCCCGAACAGGGGCACGGCCGAGATGAAGCTCTTCGTGCCGTCGATCGGGTCGAGGACCCAGACGTACTCCGCGTCCCCCCGCTCGGTGCCCAGTTCCTCCCCCACGATCCCATGGTCGGGAAACCGCGCGGTGATCATCGTCCGCATGACCTCCTCGGCCCGGCGGTCGGCCACCGTCACCGGCGATTCATCGGCCTTGAGCTCCAGCCCGAAGTCCTTCCGTCCGAACCAGGGCCGGATGACCTCGGCGCTGGCTGCGGCGAGGTCGCCGACGAAATCGTGGTATCCCGCAAGGTTCACCCGGGGAGGTAAGCAGGGGAGAATGCCCGGCGCGATACCGATTCCGCGGGACATGCCGATTCCGCGGGGGGTCAACATCCGGCGTCCGGCTGCGGAGAGGCTTCCGGCGCGGGCGGCGGCCACAGGAGCAGGAGCACGGGCGTCACCACGCGGCTGAGGAGCAGCGAGCTGAGCAGCCCGCCGAGGATCACGATGGCGAGGGGCGAGTACATGGCGCTCTTGGCGAGAACCAGCGGGACGAGGGCACCCAGGGCGGTGACCGTGGTGAGCACCACCGGGAGGAAACGGGCCTCTCCGGCCTGCTCGATCGCCGCCGCCAGCGGCACACCCCGGGCGCGGAGCTGCTGGGTGAAGTCGACGAACAAGAGGCTGTTCTTGATCTCGATGCCGGTCAGGGCGATGAAGCCGATCGCGGCGGTGAAGCTGAGCGACTCGCCGGCAATCCAGAGTCCCAGCAGCCCGCCCACGGTCCCGAGCGGAACCACGCTGGCCACGATCGCCGCCCCCCGGAAGCTGCCGAACTCGAGGACCAGGACCGCCAGGATCCCGGCCAACGCCACCAGCACCGCCCCGCCCAGGCCGGCGAAGCTCTCCTCGCGACTCTCCACCTCCCCGCCGAACTCGTGGCGATAGCCCCGGGGAAACCGCATCCCCGCCAGCCGGGCCGCCACCTCCCGGGTCACCCGGTCGGTGTTCGTCCCCGGCACCACCTCGGCAGTCAGGGTGACGGTCCGCTCCCGGTTGAACCGCTGGACCAGCGCCGGAACGGATTCCATCCGAAGCCCCGCCACCTCCCCCAGCGGGACGGCCGCCCCGCCCCGCCCCGGAACCCACAGCCGGTCCCAATGGTCCAGGCCCGCCCGTTCCCCCCGGGGCAGCCCCACCACCAGGTCATACTCCTCGCCACCCGGCTCGCGGAACCGGCCCACTTCCAACCCGGCCAACGCCAACCGGGCCGCCCGGTCCACCGCCAGGTCCGATACCCCCAGCGCCGCCGCCCGCATCCGGTCGAGCTCGATCCGCAGATCGGTGCGCGGCCGGCGGACCGGATTGTCGACCGCCTCCGTTCCCGGGGTCCCGACGAGGATCGCCTCGACCTCCCGGGCGAGACCCGCGAGGACGTCCAGGTCGGGTCCGATGACCCGCACCGCCACCGGGGCCTCGACCGGGGGACCGTTCTGGAACTCGCGGAGCACCACCCGCGCCCCGGGGATGTCGGCGAGGCGGTTCCGGAGGCGCGACAGCACCGCGGGGCTCTCCCGCGGGTCCCAGGTGCGCAGCGAGGCGAACACCTCGCCGGTCCGGGCCGACGACTGCTCGGGCACCTCGTTGTAGTACACCTGCGGGTTGCCCCGGCCGACGTTCGCATACCACCAGGCGACCGCCGGCTCACCGGCCAGGATCTCCTCGACCCGGCGCACCAGCAGGTCGGTGGCGGCGACGCTGTTGCCCTCGGCCCCGTGGACCCGGATGAGGAACTGCGGAACGCCGGCCTTGGGGAACAGGGAGAACCCGATCCGCGGCAGCAGCAGGAGGGTGGCCGCGCAGACCGCCAGGGCGGCGACCAACGTGCGACGGGGCCGCCCCATGCAGGCGTTGAGCAGCGGGCGGTAGACCGCGTGGATCACCCCGTTCACCCGTCGCAGCAACCGGTTGCCCTCGGGATCCTCCGACCCGGTCAGCCATCGGCTCGCCAGGAATGGCATGATCCCGAGCGAGACAACCATCGAGGCGAGGACCGTGAAGACCACTGCCATGGGCAGGCCGCGGATGAACTGGCCGGCCCCGCCCGGAAGCATCAGGAGCGGAAGGAAGGCGAAGAGAAGGGCAACGGTGGTTCCCACCACCGGGGCGGCCACCTGCCGGGTGCCCGCAATCGCCGCATCGACCGGTCCCAGACCCGACCGGCGGAGCCGGCTGATGTTCTCCACCACCACGATGCTGTCGTCGACCAGCAGCCCGAGGGCGATGACGAACCCGACGATGGAAAGCTGGTTGAGGGTGAACCCGGCGGCGAGCAGGAGCGCCACCCCGACCGCCAGGGACAGGGGAATCGACACCAGCACCAGCAGGCCGGCCCGGAATCCCAGAGGCAGCAGCGTCACCAGCACCAGGGTGAAGGCCAGGAGGAAGTCGGCCTCCAACCGCCCCAGCCGGGTCCGCACGTTCTCCGACTGGTCGAACCCGACCTCCAGCCGGACCCGCCCCGGAAGCCCGCCGGCGAACTCCGCGGCGGCGGACCGGACGGCGTCGCGGACCGCGAACACGTTCTCCCCCTCCTGCGGAAGGACGGTGACGAAGACCGCGCGTTCCCCGTTGAAGCGCCCGATGTGCCCGGCCTCGGCCAGGTCCCAGTCCACCGCGGCCACATCCCCCACGGTCACCATCCCCTCGCCGGTGGCGCGCAGGGGGATTTCGCGGATCTGCTTCGCGGACGCCAACGCGCCCACCGGCGTCACCGTGAAACGGCGCAGCCCCGCCTCGGCCGCGCCCGCCGGCAGGAGGAGATTTGCGTCGAGCAGCGCCCCCACGAGGACATCGACCGGGATCCCCAGCTGCGCCAGGCGCTCCGGATCCACGTCCACCCGCATCTCCCGGGCCGGATAGGCCCATTTCTCCACCCGACGCACCCCGGGGACCGCCTCGAGACGTCGCCGGAGGTCCTCCGCCACATCCTGCAGGAGGCCGTAGCCCGCGACGGGAGACACCAGCGCGTACTGCAGGAGGGCGACGTCGAGCGTCTGGAAGCGTCGGACCTCGATGCGCCGGATGCCGGCCGGCAACCGGGGCCGGGTCGCGTTCACCTGCCGCAGGACGTCATCCTCCTTCCGCTCCGGGTCGGTGCCGTAGCGGAACTCGGCCATGACCACCACCAGTCCGTCCCGGATCGTCGCCTGGAGCTTGTCCAGGTCGTCGAGTTCCTTGATGGCATCCTCCAGCGGACGCGCCACCCGCTCCTCGAGGTCGGCGGCCCCCAGCCCGGGGGCCACCACGATGACATCGAGCGCCGGAACCTTCAGGGACGGATCCTCCGCCCGGGGAATCCGCAGGTAGGCGAACCCGCCGACCAGCATCAGCCCGAGCGTCACCACGAGGGTGAAGGCACCGCGTCGGACCGGGAAGGCGATCCAGTTCACCGGACCACCCCCTCCGCAGCGACGGCCGGATCCACAATCCGCACCGGGTCGCCCTCCGCGACGAACTCCGCCCCGAGCACCACCACCCGGCCGTCGGCCGGCAGTTCCGCGTCCAGATGCACGCCGTCCGCCCGGAAGTCCATCACCCCGACCCCGAGGGCCCGGGCGCGGCCCGATTCGACGAGGAACACGGTGGCGCGGTCTCCCGATCCGGCCACCAGCGCGGCGGCCGGGACCACCGGATGGCGGGGAACCGGCGCCGGCTGCACGACCACCCGCACCGCCTCCCCGGAGAACCCCGCGTCCGCGCCACCCATCGGCACGATCTCCAGGGGAACGGTGAGGGTGGCGGGATCCACCGCCGCCTCCACCCGCTCCACCCGCCCGGTACGGGCGGTCCCGGAACTGTCGACCCATCGCGCCGGGTCGCCCGGACGCAGCCCCGCCGCCGCCCGCGTCCCCACCCCGCCGCGGATCCGCCAGCCGTCGGCCACATCCCCAAACCGGATCACCGGAACCCCGGCGGCCAGCGTCTGCCCCGGCTCCACCCGGCGGGCCAGGATCACGCCGTCCGATGGCGCGCGGATCTCGGCATGCCGGGCGTTGAACTCGGCCGACCGGAGGAGCGCGTCGGCCTGGTCACGGGCCGACCGGACGGCCTCGACGTCCCGGGCCGTCGCCGCGCCCTGCCGCTCGAGGGACACCACGCGGGCCTCGTCCTGCCGGGCCAGCACCGCCGCCGCCCGCGCGCGGTCCACATCGGCAGCGATCTCATCGACCGCCAGCGACGCCAGCAGCGCCCCCCGGGTCACCCGGTCGCCGGGCCGCACCGCAATCTCCGCCACAACTCCCGCCACCTTGAACCCCAGCTCCGCCTCCCGGCGCCATACCCCCGTCCCGGAAAACTCCACCGGCCGCGCCGCATCCGACCATTCCACCGGCACCACCGTCACCGGCACCCCGGCCGACTCCCCGCCCAAGGGCGCCGCGCCTCCCCCCCGCCGACAGCCGGCCACCACCATCCCCACCACCGGAACCACGAACAGCCACCTCCACATGGCACTGACACTTTGTCAGCTCTGACATTCTGTCAACTTCCGGATCGGAGGGCGGTTCGGAGGAGGACGAAGCCGGCGTCGAGGCAGGCCGCGGGGGTCAGGCCGGCCTCGAGGCGGAGGACATCGCCGCGGGTGGCCGCCAGCTGGGCGAGGCCGTGGACACATCCCCAGAGCACCATGCCGAGAACGGCGGCCTGTCCGATGTCGGTCCGAATGGATCCGTCGCAACGCCCGTTCTCAAGGGCCTGGACGCACAACCCGTGGAGCCGGGATTCGCTTTCGACCAGCCGTCGCGTGAGGTCGTCGCCGTCGGCCGGAAGCGCCGGCCGGGCGTCGAAGGCGGTGCAGACCTGGAAGGCATCGGGTTCCTCCAGATGGAAGGCGGCGTAGGCCCGTCCAATGTTTTCGATCTGGTCGAGACCGGTCTTCCCGGCGGCGATCGCCGCCTCGAACCGCGTGAGCAGCCGGGTATGGGCGCGGAGGACCGCCTCGAGGAAGAGGGTCCGCTGGTCCGGAAAATAGAAATAGATCAGCGGACGGCTGAGGCGGGTCTTCCGGGCGATGTCACCGAAGGTGACATTCTCCACACCCCGCTTGGCGAAAAGCCCGGTGGCCGCCTCGAGGATCTGGGCGCGCCGACGCTCCCGGTCCTCGGGACGGCGACGGGAGGGCGTTGCGCGGGGCACGGGGCGAACTGTGGCGAGGCGATCGACGGGACGTCAACCGCGCCCCCCTTCAGTACTTGGGAGGGGGGGGAGGACCCGGCCACCACCACACGGTCGTATTCGTCATCGTGCTCGTGCTCGTCCTCGAGTCCCGCGGCCTTCCCTTCGAGTACGAGTACCGCCCCTTCGGGGCTGAGGACGATGACGAGCCCCGGCAAACGCCACGCGGGCGGCGGTTCAGGTGGTCAGCTGACCCAGCCGACCGGTGCTGTCGCCGAAGCGCTCGGCCTGGACCCCCATCCGGTCGAGCATCGACAGGAACAGGTTGGCCATGGGGGTGTTCTTCTCATACCGGACATGGCGCCCGGTCGACAGCGACCCGCCGCCGCGACCGGCCATGAGCACCGGGAGGTTGTGGTGGGCGTGGCTGTTGCCGTCCTCGATCCCGCTGCCATAGACGATCATGCAGTTGTCGAGGAGCGACCCTTCGCCTTCGCGCACCTGCTTCAGGCTCTGGAGCCAGCCGGCGAACAGCTCCATGTGCATCCGGTTGATCTTGGCGATCTTCTCCTTCTTCTCCGCCTTGTTCTCGTGATGCGAAAGATCGTGGTGACCCTCGCCCACCCCGATGTCCGGGTAGGGCTTGTTGGAACCGTCATGGGCCATGATGAAACTGGCCACCCGGGTGCTGTCGGTCCGGAATGCCAAGGTCATGACGTCGAACATCAGCCGGACATGCTCCTGATAGCTGTCCGGCACCCCGACGGGCCGGGTGGCATTCTCGGACAACTGCTCGATCTTGTGGGACATCTCGATCCGCCGCTCGAGGTCGCGCACGGCGGTCAGGTACTCGTCGAGCTTCCGCTGGTCGGTCCGGCCCAACCGGCCGTGCAACTGGCGCGCGTCATCGAGAACGAAGTCGATGATGCTCTTCCGACGCGACTCGCGCCGGACCTTGGCCTCGGCCGACTCGCCCGGGTGCCCGTTGGAGAACAACCGCTCGAAGGCCAGCCGCGGATCGACCTCGGGAGGCATCGGCGAACTCTCCGAGCGCCAGGCCACGTTGAAGGAATAGGCGCAGGAGTAGCCGGAATCGCAGTTCCCCGAGAGCTGCCCCTTGTCGGTGCCCAGCTCGAGGCTCGGGAACGGGGTGACCGTGCCCACCCGCTGGGCCGCCAACTGGTCGACCGAGATGCCGACCTTGATGTCGGCACCCTGGGTCTTCCGGGCCTGCGCCGCGGTGAGGAAGGTCGCCGACGCCCGCGCATGATCCCCGGCGCCGTCGCCATTCGGACGCGCCTTGTCATGGGTCAGACCGCTCAGGACCATCACGTCGTCCCGAACCCCGGCGAGCGGCTCGAGGATTCGCGGCAACTCGAAATCCCGCCCCTCGGCCGACGGCGTCCAGTCGGCCATGTTGGCTCCGTTCGGGACGTAGACGAACGCCATCCGCAACGGCAGGCCATTGGGGCCCAAGGCATTGCCGGTTCGGACCGCCTCCGAGGCCATCGACCGGAACGGCGTCAGCGACTCGAAGACCGGAAGGGCCATCACGGTGCCCAGACCCCGCAGGAAGGTCCGCCGAGGAAGTTGGAGGCGAGAGTTCATTTTGCGGTGTTTCCTGACGAAACTACGCTCACGTCACTTCATGGCAAGTTGGGAGTTCCAGTCGGGGATGGGCAACGGCATCCCGGCACGTCCCCGGTCCCCCGACGGGAACGCGTGCCGCGTTCCCCGTCCGGCACCGGCCTCCCGACGGGGCCGGCGGTCCGCACCGCTGTTCGCCGCCTGCCTGCTGGTCCTCGCCGTCCTGCTCCCCCCCCGCCTCCGGGCCGGCCCCGCCCCCACGCTCCGCTACGACCCGTCCACCAGCCAGCTCACCGCCGAGATCGACGGGCTCCCCCTTTCCCGCGTCCTCCAGCTGCTGGCCCGGGTGTCCGGGTGGGACATCCGGGTCGAACCCGGCGAGGACCCGCTCGTGACCACCGGGTTCGCATCCCGCCCGGTCCGCGAGGCACTCGACCGCCTGCTGGGCGGACAGGACTTCAGCCTGAGCGTTCCCACCAACGGCCCGACCCGGCTGCGGGTGCATCGGAACGGCGTCGCCCGGGCGACCCGGCGGGTGGCGCCGGGCGACGACACGCGGATCGACACCCACCTGGTCGTCCGGCTGGCGGGCGGATCGGGACCCGATCCGGCGGAACTGGCGAAGGAACTGGGGGCGGTGCTGAAGGGAAGCCTGCCGGGATTGGATGCCCACCTGCTGGAGTTCCCCGAGGCCGCGGCGGCCGATGCCGCCCGCGAAGCGCTGGCGGGACGGGAGGGCGTGGCCGCCGTGGAGGACAACTGGCGGATCGACACCCCCGATCTGCCCGGGACGGGCCCCGGGACGGGTGAACCCCGGCTGCGCATCGAGCCCGGCGGGACGGCATCCGACCGCCGGCTGGTGGCGATCGTCGACACCGGCATCCAACCGCTTGGGGGGGGCTACGACGCCTTCCTCGTCGACCGGCTGACGGTGGTTCCGGGAGGCGACGTGCCGTCGGGTGGAACGCCGGCCCATGGCACCACGATGCTGGCGCGGATGCTCACCGCGGCCGAGGCGTCCCTCGGGCCCGGCAGGGAGGCCGGGTTCGGGGTGGTGGCGGTGGATGTCTATGGCGGCCGCACCTCGACCTCCTCCTTCGACGTGGCCCGGGGGGTGGTGGCGGCGGTGGAGCGGGGTGCGGGCATCGTGAACCTGAGCCTCGGGGGCCCTTCCCCCAGTCCCGTCCTGTACGATGTCATCCGCCAGGCCACCGGACGGGGCGTGCTGGTGATCGCCGCGGCCGGCAATGTCCCGTCGTATGAACCCAACTTCCCGGCCGGCTTCCCCGAGGTTCTCGGGGTGACCGCGGGGCTTCCCGACGGGAGCTTCGCCCCGTATGCCAACCGGTCGCCGGCGGCGGGGCTGATGCTCCAGGGGACCGGGCTGGTCCCCTACGGCGGCGCCACTTGGCGGGTCTCGGGCACGTCGGTCGCCGCCGCCCACGCCTCCGGCGTGGCCGCCGCCCTGTGGCTGCGCCACGGCGGAACCCCCGCCAGCCTCCGCCCGACCCTCGAGGGCACCTACGGACTGCCGGCCTCCCCGGGCGGACGGTGACCCGGCCCCGCCGGGACCGCACGGCGCCGGTTGGCCATGTAGTACAGCACCGGAACGGCCATCCGACTGATCAGCAGCGAGGCCACCTCCCCGGCCATCAGGGCGATCGCCAACCCCTGGAAGATCGGATCGGCCAGGATCACCGCCGCCCCCACCACCACGGCGAGGGCGGTGAGGAGCATCGGACGGAACCGCACCGCCCCCGCATCGACCACGGCCGCCGCCAGGGGCATCCCCTCCGCCAGGCGCAGCTCGATGAAGTCCACCAGGATGATCGAGTTCCGGACCACGATCCCCGCCCCGGCCATGAAGCCGATCATCGAGGTCGCCGTGAAGAACGCCCCCATCGCCCCGTGCGCCGGCAGGATGCCGACCAGCGAGAACGGGATCGCCAGCATCACGATCACCGGGGTGAGGAACGAACGGAACCAGCCGACCATCAGCACATAGATCAGGACCAGCACCGCCGCGAAGGCCATCCCGAGGTCGCGGAAGACCTCCAGGGTGATCTGCCATTCGCCGTCCCATTTCATCGAGACCTCCGAGTCGCTGAAGGGCATGGAGGCGTTGTACACCCGGAGACCGGCCCCGCCGCCGGGGAGGTCCGACAGGTCGAGGGCGGCCAGGCGGCGGTTCATGTCGAAGATCGCGTACACCGGGCTCTCCACCTCCCCGGCGACGTCGCCGATGACGTAGGTGACCGGCATGAGGTTCTTCCGGTGCAGGCTGCGGTCGACCGAGGCCGCGTCCACCCGGACCAGTTCCCGCAGGGGCACCAGGGGAGCCCCCGCGTTGCCGCCGGGCTCGGGCAGGGCGTTGGCGTCGCCCGACCGCACCCGGAGCGCCAGCAGCTCCTCGGGCGTGGTCCGGGAGGCACGGGGGAGCTGGAGCACCAGGTTCACGTCCTCCTTCTCGGCCGGGAGATGGAGCAGGTCGACCGACTCCCCCGCCACCGCGATCCGGAGCGTCTGGGAGATCGACGCGGCGCTGATCCCGTGGAGGGCGGCCTTTTCCTTGTCGATGACAAACCGGGCCTTGGGCTGCTCCGCCTCGACGTACCAGTCCACGTCGACCACTCCCGGGGTGTCGCGGAAGATCCCCCGCACCCGACGGGCCACCTCGAGGCGGGTGGGGCCGTCGGGTCCGTACACCTCGGCCACCAGGGTCTGGAGGACGGGCGGTCCGGGCGGCACCTCGGCCAGCGCCACCCGCGCCCTGAACCGATCGGCCACGGCGGTCACCGCGGGACGCACCCGGCGGACGATGTCGTGGCTCTGGGCGCGGCGGTCGTGCTTGCCCACGAGGTTGACCTGGATGTCGGCGACCGACGCCCCGCGGCGCAGGAAGTAATGGCGGACCAGGCCGTTGAAGTTGAAGGGCGACGCCACGCCGGCGTAGATCTGGTAGTCCGTGACCTCCGGCTCGGCGCGGATCACCTCCGCGATCTCCCGCGCCGCCTGCGCGGTGCGCTCCAGCGAGCTTCCCTCGGGCAGATTGAGGATCACCTGGAACTCCGACTTGTTGTCGAACGGCAGCATCTTGACCTTCACCCAGCCGATTCCGACGGTGGCCATCGAGAGCAGGAGGAGCCCGGTAATGCCGGCCAGGAAGGCCCATCGCCACCCGACATGGGACAGGAGCGGCCCCATCACCCGGCGGTATAGGCGGGTGAAGGCATCCTCCGCCCCGGCCTCATGCCCGTCCTGCCCGCCGCCGGCGGGCGCCGTCGGCGCCGCCCCCGCCGTCAGGCTGGAGTACTTGGAACCGATCCGCAGGATCCGGATGGCGGCCCACGGGGTGACGATGAAGGCGATCAGCAGCGACCAGAACATCGCCGCACTGGCACCGACCGGGATCGGCCGCATGTACGGCCCCATCAGGCCGCCGACAAAGGCCATCGGCAGCACCGCCGCGATCACGGCGAAGGTCGCCAGGATGGTCGGGTTGCCCACCTCGCCCACGGCCTCCACGGCGATGGCCGACCACGACCGTCCCCGGCTGGATGGAAGGTGGAAGTGGCGGACGATGTTCTCCACCACCACGATCGCGTCGTCGACCAGGATCCCGATGCTGAAGATCAGGGCGAACAGGGTGATCCGGTTCAGGGTGAAGCCGTACAGGTAGAAGACCAGCAGGGTGAGGGCGAGGGTGGCGGGGATCGCCAGGACCACAATGCCCGCCTCGCGCCAACCGAGGGTCAGCCAGATGAGCAGCGACACGCTCACCACCGCGATGCCCATGTGGAGCAGGAGCTCGTTGGATTTCTCGGCCGCCGTCTCGCCGTAGTGCCGGGTGACCGACACGGTCACGTCCGACGGGATCACCGTCCCGCGGAGGGTGTCGACCTTGCGGAGCACCTCCTCGGCGACGGCGATGGCGTTGGCGCCGGGGCGCTTGGCGATCGAGAGGGTCACCGCGGGTTCCTCGGCGCCGACGCCGGACGCGGCGCCGTGGCCGAAGAAGACGTAGTTCGACGGCTCCTCGGCGCCGTCGACGATCTCCGCCACCTCCCGGAGGTACACCGGGCGGCCCTGCTGCACGCCCACCACCACCGCCCCGACCTCCTGCGCGTTGCGGAGGAAGGCACCGGTCTCGACCACGATCGACTGGTTGCCGGTGACCAGTTCCCCGGAACGGAACTGCCGGTTCGCCTGCTGGAGGACCGGCACGAGCCCGGCCGGGGTCAGCCCGCGGTCGGCCATCCGCACCGGGTCCAGCAGGATCCGCAGCTCCCGCCGCGCCCCGCCGATCACCGTGGTCTCGGCCACGAGCGGGACCTGCTTCACCACGTCGTCCACCTGCGACACCAGCCGGCGCAGCGTCAGGTGGTCGTAGCGGCCGCTGTGGAAGGTGAGGGCCAGGATGGGGACATCGTCGATCGACCGGGGCTTGATCAGGGGGAAGGTCACCCCGTGCGGCACCCGGTCGAAATTGGCCCGCAGCTTCTCCGTCACCCGCACCAGGCTCTCCTCGGGATCCGAACCCACCCGGAAGCGGACGATCACCATCGACTCCCCCTCGCGCGACGTGGAGTAGAGGTACTCGACCCCGGGGATCTCCCACAGGAGCTTCTCCATCGGACGCGTGGCCCGGTCCTCGACCTCGGCCGACGGGGACCCGGGCATGGCGACGAGGACGTCGATCATCGGCACCTTGATCTGCGGCTCCTCCTCCCGGGGCAGGAGCCAGAGGGCCGCGGCACCGAGCAGCAGCGAGGCGATGACCACCAGCGGGGTCAGCTTGGAGTCGATGAAGGCGCCGGCGATCCGCCCGGCCAGCCCGTGGGCCGGGGAGGGGCCGGCGGAGGGTTCGACCGGCCGGCTCATCGGACCTCCACCGGCTGACCGTCCCGCACGCGGGCCGGATCCACCACCACCACCTGCTCGCCGGGCTCGACGCCCGACAGGATCTCCAGCCCGTCGCCCACCGCCTTCCCGGTCCGGACGAGGCGCAGCCGGGCCCTGCCCTCGGTCACCACCTGCACGTACTCCAACTGGCCGCGACGGACCACCGCCCCGGCCGGCACATGGGGCACCGAGGTCGCCCCGGTGGGCACCTCGACCCGGCCGAACTGGCCGGCCCGCAGGCCCGGTGCCGAGGGGAGATCCAGCTTCACCAGATACGTCCGGCTCACCGCCGTCGCCACCGGCGCGATCTCGACCACCACGCCCGGGACCGTTGCATCCGCACGCCCCACCCGGACCGGCAGCTCCTGTCCCATCCGCACCCGGTCGATCAACGCCTCGGGCAGGTCGGCCTCAAACCGCAGCGCGGCGGGATCCTCGACCTCGAACAACGGCCGTCCGGGAGTGGCCAGGTCCCCCACCTCGGCCAGCTTGCGGGTGACCACGCCCGCGAAGGGGGCCCGGACCCGCGTCTCGGCCAGCAGCGTCTCGGCCTCCGTCACACTCGCCGCCGCCACCCGGAGCCGCGACTCCACCCCCTCCATCTCCGCGGGCGTGACCGCCCCGCTCTTCACCAACCGCGCAAAGCGGTCCCGGTCGCGCACCGCCTGCTCCCGCACCGCCACCGCCGCATCGAGCCGGGCGGCGATCTCCCGCGCATCCACCGTGGCCAGCACCTCCCCGGCAGCCACCTGCCGGCCCGGGGCCGCCAGGATCGTCTCGATCCGACCCGTCACCTTGGCCTCCAGCACCGAACGCGACCGCGCCCGGACCGTCCCCACCACCTCCTCGGTGGCGGTGTGGGCGTCCGATGCCACCGGGGCCACCACCACCGTCACCGCCGGCAGGGCCTCGGCCGGCACCGGTGCGGCGTCCCGACGACAGCCGGCCGCCAGCAGGACGACGGGCAGGATCCGGACCCAGGGACGGGATCCGCGAAACACGCTGGGGCATCTCATGGCTTGAGAAGTGGCACGGGACACGGACCGGGGGCGAGCCGGAAACCGGCCCGCTCCCGCCCCACGCACCCGCAGCACGACCGCATCAGCAGCACTTCGCGTCCGGACGCACCACGCCGAGGCGCTTGAGGATGATCTCCGCCGGGCAGAACCCGGTGACGGCGGACTGGATCAGGTTCACGCCGACGAACACGGCGAGCCAGATCCAGTTGGGATGCACCCAGCGGGCCAGCGCGACGCTGGCCAGGACGAGGGTGCCGGCGAGGATGCGGATGTAGTTCTCGAGTTTCATGGTCGCTTGCAGGTTGAGAGGGGGACGGGGGAAAGGGTGTCGGAAGGACCGGCGCCGGACTCACCGGTCCTTGGCGGCACACTGACCATTCTTGCAGCAGGCGCCACCCTTGCCATCGGCACACCCTGCTTCCGGGGACTTCTCCCCGATGGCGGGCGTCCCGTGGGCGGCATGCGGTTCCACGGGACCCTTGGCAGCCCCGGTCTTCCCATGGCGGTGCCCGCCCGGGCCACCCCGTTTTCCCTCCGCATCCTCCGCCCGGCCGAGAACGGCCGGATGGCTCCGGTCATGCGCCTCCCACCCGTGGGCGGCGAAGTCCGACACCACCGTGGCATGGTTGCGCGCCACCCGGACCGCCTCGGGCGTCCGCCCCTTGACGGTCACCCGCAGCCCCTTGTCCGTCGGCTCCATCTTCACCTCCATGTCCCGGTAATGGGCCGCGTATTCCGGAAAGGCCGGGTCCCAGCGCCGGACACCAAACCCCTCCTTCAGCCGCGCCTCCATCTGGGCCACATGCTCCCGGAGTGCACCGGCCACCCGCGGATCGTCGGACTCCGTCACCGACACATACCCGTCATCGGTCTCCGTCACCGTCCGCCGCACCGCATCGTGCCGGTCGAACAGCGTGTGGATGTTCTCGCGAAGGGCCGGCGGCATCCCCTGCCCGCGCAGGGACTGCGCCCCGGCCCCCACCAGGAACCCGCCCGCCAGCACCACCGCCAGCCCCCGGCCCACCACCCGAAAGTGCGAACTGTTTTTCATCATCTTGAAACGTGTTGTGTCTTCCGCTGATTGACGATGTGACTCTATGCGCATAGACTGCGCTCGCGCAAGTCTGAGTTTCCGCTATGAATTCCGCCGTGACTGTTTCTTCGACGACGCCGGTCCTGTCCGATGAGGCCCTGGAGCTGGTGGCCGCCCGGTTCCGTGTGCTGGGCGAGCCCAGTCGGCTCCGGCTGGTCCGGGCGTTGGAAGGCGGGGAGCGGTCGGTCGGGGAGCTGGTGGAGGAGACCGGCCTGTCGCAGACCAACACCTCCCGGCATCTCCAGACCCTCGTGGGCGCCGGGATCCTCGGGCGACGCCGGGACGGGCTGAACGTGATCTACTTCATCGCCGACCCCGGAATCTTCGAGCTGTGCCGGCACGTGTGCGGCAGCCTCGCCCGCAAGTATTCCGCCGGCGCCCGGGCGTTCGGCGGCCCCATCCACTGAAAGGAACCCCATGCCATCCCGCCCCACCCGACATCCGAAGGCCCTGACCGCCACCCTGCTCGCCGCACTGCTCCTCGCCGGCCCCGGCCGGTCCACCCGGGCCGACGAACCGGGCGCCGTACCGGAGGATCCCCACCGGGTCGAAGGCCGGCGCCTCACCCAGCGGACCTTCGGCCTGCTGAGTTCCAACCTGCTCCAAGCGATCCGGGTGGGCGGCACCACCAACGCCCTGGAGTTCTGCTCGGTGCACGCCCTGCCGCTGACGTCCACGGCGGCGACCAATTCCGCGGCGACGGTCCGCCGGCTCACGCATCGGCCGAGGAACCCCGCCAACCGGGCGGCCGACGAGGACCTCGCCGTGATCGAGGTGTTCCGGCGCGATCTCGCGCCCGGCAGGATCCCCGATCCCCAGGTGCGGACCAACCGGGACGGCTCGGTCACCTTCCGCGCGGCGATCATCCTGAACAATCCCCTCTGCCTGACGTGCCACGGCGCGCCGGGGACCGAGGTGCAGCCCGCCACCCTGGAGGCCCTTCGGCGACTCTATCCGGACGACCAGGCAACCGGTTTCCGGCTCGGCGAACTGCGCGGGATCTGGCGGGTCGATTTCCCCGCCCCGGACCGTTGACCCGGGAGCTTGCCATCCGGACAGGGTTGGGGGCACAACCGGGACACCCCCAACCCGACCCGTCATGAAGATCGCCCACCCTGCCATGCGGAGCGACGTGTTCCGCCTGGTCGCCACGTACGAGTTCGACCTCCAGATCGGAGCGTGCTTCCACCCCACCCGGATCGAACTGTTCCGCGACACCCAGCGCACCCGCCGCTGGCGGGCCCGGCTCTGGGACCTGGAACTCTGCCGGATCGAGGCGTCACCGGTGGACCAACTGCCGGAAGGGGCCGCCCGGAAGAAGGGAACGCGGAAGGCCCGCGAGGTGTTCGACGAGGAAACCCTGCTCGAGCGGACCTGGATGCTGGGGGACGATCTCTCGGACTTCACCGCGGCCAGCGAGGCCGCCGCCCTGCGCCGGGTCCTCGACGCCCTCGCCGAGCATCTCGGTCCGGCCACACCGGCCGCCAGATGACCGCTGACGAATTCCCGTCCCCCGGGACTTGCCGGGGAAAAGTGGCACCCCGTAGCGTTCGCCCCATGACCCGAGCCCTCGCCCTCGCGGCCCTCCTGCTCGCCGTCCTCACCGCGGGCGCCACCCGGGGCGCGGAACGTCCCAACGTCCTCGTCATCCTGACCGACGACCAGCGCTGGGACGCCCTCGGCGTCGTGCAGCGGGAGATGGGCGACCAGGCCCTGTTCCCCTGGTTCCGGACACCCCACCTCGACCGCCTCGCCGCCGAGGGTGTCCGCTTCGCCAACGTCTTCGTCACCACCTCGCTCTGCTCCCCCAGCCGGGCGTCGTTCCTGAGCGGGAAACACGCCCGGGCCCATCGGGTGATGAACAACTTCACCGAGTATCCCAACGCCCTCCCGGGCTATCCGGGCCGCCTGCGACAGGCCGGCTACGAGACCGCCTACATCGGGAAATGGCACATGGGGGAGGAGAACGACGAACAGCGGCCCGGGTTCGACTTCTGGATGAGCCACCGCGGCCAGGGCAACTACTTCGACAACGAGTTCAACGTGAACGGCACCCGACGGCAGTTCCCGGGCTACTACACGACCACCGTGACCGACGCGGCCGTGGAATGGATCGGGCGGGATCACCCCCGCCCCTGGCTGCTCGTCCTGGGCCAGAAGGCGCCGCACGGCGGACCCATCCAGCCCGAACCGCGCTTCGAGCACGCCCTCGACGCCTTCCCCGTCCGCAAGCCGGCCAACTACGACAACCACGCGGTCGCCGACGGCAAGCCGGCCTGGCTCGCCGAGAGCCTGCCCACCTGGCACGGCTCGCAGGGGCCGCTCTACGGACAGAAGGAGTACGACCGCTTCGTCCGCGCCTACCTCGCCACCCTGCTGTCGATCGACGAAAGCGTCGGCCGGGTCTACGACGCGCTCCGGGCCACCGGTCAGCTCGACCGCACCGTGATCGTGTTCACCAGCGACAACGGATTCGTCCTCGGGGAACACGGACGGGTGGACAAGCGGACCGCCTACGAGGAAAGCCTCCGCATCCCTCTCCTGATCCGGTACCCCGGTGTCGCCCGGCCCGGGACGGTGAACAGCAACCTCGTGCTGAACCTCGACCTCGCCCCCACCCTGGTGGAACTGGGCGGCGCCCGGAAACTGCGCGGGATCCAGGGACGCTCGCTCGTCCCGCTGCTCGAGGGCCGACGGACCCGCTGGCGGGACTCGTTCCTCTACGAGTACAACTTCGAGGAACAGTTCCCCTACACCCCGAATGTCCGGGCGGTGCGCACGGAGGAATGGAAACTCATCCGGTACCCCCACGGCGACGGCTCCCCCGACCGCTTCACCGCCGAGCTGTACCACGTGGCGTCGGATCCCCACGAACTCCGCAACCGCATCGACGATCCCGACACGGCCCCCGTCCGGCGCCGGCTCGAGCGCGAGCTGCAGCGGCTCTCCCGGGCGGCGGGCGAGGACCGGATGCCGGTCTACACCGGCATCATCAACGTGCTGCCCAAGTACTGACCATGCCCGGCCACCCGGTTTCCGTCCCGGTCCGCATCCATCCCACCCAGTTCCCGGGCGCCGTCGCCGACGCGCTCCGCACCTCGGTGCGGGAGCGTCGGATGGATCACCGCTTCCACTACGAGAGTCCGCTGCAGGCCCGGCGCTGGCTCCGGGTGCATGCCGCCTACTCCCCCGCCAGCACCGATCCCGCGGGCGCCGCCCTCTACGACGACGCGGCGGCGGCCGCGGCGGAGCGCCTGCGGGACCGGGATGCGGTGGACGTGATCAGCCTCGGCAGCGGCGGCGGGGCGAAGGACGCCCGCCTGCTGGCGGCACTGGCCAGCGCCCGTCCCGGCGCCTCCCGACGCTATGTGCCGGTCGACGTCTCGCCCGGCCTGGCGCTGGTGTCGCGGCAGGCGGCGCTGGACGCCGGGCTGGCACCCGGGGCGGTCACCCCGTACGTCGCCGACCTCGGCGCGATCCCGGACTGGGCCGGCGAATTCGACGCCGTCCTGCGGCCGGAGGCCGGACGGGTGGTGCTGTTCTACGGCATGCTGCCGAACTTCCCCCCCGGCACCACCACGGACCGCCTTGCCGGCCTGCTCCGCCCCGGGGACCTGCTGCTGGTCAGCGCCAACCTCGCGCCCGGACCCGACTACCCGGCGGGTGTCGAGGCGGTCCGGCCGCTCTACGACAACCCGCCCACCCAAGAATGGCTCTCGACGGTGCTCCACGACCTCGGGGCCGGGCGGGGCGATTTCGAGGTCCGGTTCCCCGTCGCCCCCTGCCCCCATGGCAGCGGACTGCTGCGGATCGAGGCCCGGGCGGTGTTCACCCGGCCGGCGGAGATCGCCTTCGAGGACGTCACGGAGCACCTGACGCCCGGCGACGAATTCCTCCTGTTCCATTCCTATCGCCACACCCCAGGGATCGTGGACCGTCACCTCGACCGGGCCGGCCTGCGGATCGCCCATCAGTGGATCAATCCCCCCGGCGACGAGGGGGTGTTCCTCGCGGAACGTCGGGCGGCGCCCGGCCGGTGACCCCGCCGGCGGCATCCCCACCTCCCCCGTTGCCCATTGCGCCCCGGGAAGGCGCTGGGGCATAACCCGGCCCGATGCATTCGTTCCGCTACGTCGGCAAGGATCTCCACTGCGAGGGTGTCTCCCTCGCCGCCCTGGCCCGCCGCCATGGCACCCCCCTGTACGTCTACTCCCAAGCCACCCTCACCGACCACTACCGCCGGCTCGACGAGGCGCTCGCCCCCCTCGACCACCTCATCTGCTACGCGATGAAGTCGAACTCGAACCTCGCCGTGATCCGCACCCTGGCGGACCTCGGCAGCGGGTTCGACACCGTCGGCGCCGGCGAGATCGCCCGGGTGGAGGCCGCCGGTGGGGATCCGCGGAAGTGCGTGTTCGCCGGCGTCGGCAAGACCGAGGCGGAGATCGCCTACGCCCTCGACCGCGACATCTACTGCTTCAACGTGGAGTCCGAGCCCGAGCTGCAGCGCATCAGCCGCATCGCCGTGAAACGCCGGAAGATCGCCCCGGTGGCGGTGCGGGTGAACCCGAACGTCGACGCCGGCACCCACGCCAAGATCACCACCGGCACCTACGAGAACAAGTTCGGCATCGCCTTCGAGCAGATCGAGGCCGTCTACGCCCGCGCCGCCCGCCTGCCCAACCTCCGCCTCCGAGGGCTCCAGATGCACATCGGCTCCCAGCTCACCGAGGTGAAACCGTTCCGCCTGGCCGTGGAGAAGGTCGTCCCCCTCGTCGACCGCCTGAACCGGAAGCACGGCTTCGACTTCTTCAGCATCGGGGGCGGCATCGGCATCGTCTACGACCCGGCCCTGGCCTCGGGCGACCCGGCGTGGTGGAACACCCCGGCCGGCCGACGCGTCCTCACCCCGGCCACCTACGCGAAGACCCTGGTCCCGCTGCTCCAGCCGCTCGGACTGCGCATCCTCCTCGAGCCCGGCCGCTTCATCTCGGGCAACGCCGGCGCCCTGGTCACCCGGGTCGAGTACATCAAGAAGACCGGACGGAAGAACTTCGTGATCGTCGACGCAGCCATGAACGACCTAATCCGGCCGGCCTTCTACGACAGCTACCACGAGATCGTCCCCCTCACCCGCAAGGGCGGGGCCGCGATCCCGTCGGATGTGGTCGGCCCCATCTGCGAATCGGGTGACACCTTCGCCAAGGACCGCCCTCTCCCGAAGGTGGCCGAGGGAGACCATCTCGCCCTGCTGAGCGCCGGCGCCTACGGCTCGGTCATGGGCTCGACCTACAACTCCCGTCCCCTCGCCGCCGAGGTGCTGGTGAACGGAAAGAAGGCCGCCGTGGTGCGGGAACGGCAGGAGGTCGCCGCCATCTGGGCCGACGAGAAACCGGCCCCCTGGCAGAAGTGACCCCGCCACCGTCGCCGACAGGCGGCCGGTCGCCCCCATCCCCGCCCGCCACCTCGTCCGGAGCGCTGCGCTCCTGCGCGGCCTGCCCTCGGGTCCATCGGCCGCGCAGCGCCGGGGAGTTCACTCCCCGCCCAACCGGGCCTGGAGGGCCGACTGGCTGGCGGCGAACACCTCCCGGTGCAGCGACCGTCCGTGGGCGTCCATGGTGACCACCACGGGGAAGTCCTCCACCTCAAGCTCCCAGATCGCCTCGGGTGAACCGAACTTCTCGAGCAGATGGACGTTGCGAACCTTCTTCACGCACTCGGCCAGGACCTGGGCGGCACCGCCGATGCCGTGAAGATAGACACAGCCGTGCTCCTGGCAGGCCGCCAGGGTCTTCTCCCCCATGCCGCCCTTGCCGATCACGCCGCGGAGGCCGAAGTCGCGGATCACCTGCCACTGGTAGGGTTCCTCGCGGATCGAGGTGGTCGGCCCCGCCGCGGTGCATCTCCACGACCCGTCCGACTCCTTCATCATCACCGGGCCGCAATGGTACAGCACGCCGTCCCGGAGGTTCACCCCGGGCGGCAGTTCGCCCCCCTCATGGAGGTATTTGTGCACCGCATCACGCCCGGTGTAGATGATGCCCGACAGGGCGACCTCATCGCCCACCTTCAGGCTGCGGATGACGTCCTCGGAGATCGGGGTACGCAACGGAATCATGGCCGCGGGCACAGTGCCCGAGGCGGCCCCACGGCGCCAGCCCCGGGTGAATCCCGGTCCGGTCGACCGCGGCCCACGGCGTCCCGGGCTGCCCACGCACCCAAACTCGCCGTGCATCTCGTCGCATCGGGACTTGCCCGGGAATGACTGTGTGGTGATTGTCGTACGGAAAGAGAACCTTCCCGAAATGAACCTTCCCACCTCCCCCCGCCCTGGTGCGGCCCGTCCCCGCCGGCGCGGGTTCACCCTGATCGAGTTGCTGGTGGTGATCGCGATCATCGCGATCCTCGCGGGCATGCTGCTCCCGGCCCTGTCCAAGGCCAAGCTCAAGGCCACCGGCGCCGCCTGTGCCAACAACCAGAAGCAGCTGGTGCTGGCCTGGATTCTCTACTCCGGCGACTACGACGACCATCTGGCCCCGACCGACAACTGGCGGAACAAGGCCGGACAACTCGTCCCACTGACCGGGGGCGGCTACTGGGCGGGGCCCCAACCGGGCATTGCCAACGGGATCACCGTCGCCGAGGCCCTGCGCCGGGTTCAGAACGGGATGACCAACGCCCCGCTCTGGAACTACTGCAACGCCTTCGCCGCCTACCATTGCCCGGGCGACCTCCGGATGAAGCGCCGGGTGGGCCAGGGTTGGGCCTACGACAGCTATTCCAAGGCCAACGGCATGAACGGCATCCTCGGATGGGAGGCCGCCCAGCCGCCGTTCAAGAAGGCCAGCGACGTCGACAACCCGTCCGAATCCTTCGTGTTCATCGAGGAATCCGACCCACGGAACTCCAACCTCGGCACCTGGGTCCTCAGCGTCGCGTCCCGCGGATGGATCGATCCGTTCGCTGTCTTCCACGGCAACTTCAGCACCTTCTCCTTCCAGGACGGACACTATGAGGGCCGCAAGTGGGTGGACCCGGGCACCATCAAGGCGGCCCAGGACTCGGCGGTCGGCATCTCCCGCTTCAACTGGACCGGCGGCGGTCCGAACAACCCGGACTTCCGCTGGGTCTGGACCAAGTACCGCTACCTGAACTGGAGGCCGCTCTGAGACGGAACCCGTTCCTCGAGCATCTCTCCCTCCAAGCCGTACGTGCATGTCCCGCACGTACGGCTTTTGCCGTCCACCCCGGCAACGCCCCCTCGACGGTGGCGCGAGGCTCCCGCCGAGCCGCTCCGCCGCCGCTTCTCGCGTTGGCGACGGCGGCCGTGAGGCCGCCGTCTTCCATCGGCGTCGGGGTCGGTATCGGAATCGATCCTTCCCGTCCCTCAGCACCTTTCCGGAGCGCCGAGCTCCTGCGAGGCGTGCCCACGTGCCTCCCCGCCACGGGATGAGCCCGCGCCAGCGGGCGAGTCCGACGGGTCCGCGAGGACCCCGCAAGGGGGGGAGGAAGGCTCGGGGCGTCGGTCCCTGCCGGGACCGATCGGGCTCGCTGGCTCGCCCCATTGCGCCGCGGCGCCCCTCGGGCCGTGGAGGGATGAGCCC
>CAZGIK010000031.1:0-21143 GCA_964525755.1 uncultured Verrucomicrobiota bacterium | reverse complement strand
CGCTGGCTCGCCCCATTGCGCCGCGGCGCCCCTCGGGCCGTGGAGGGATGAGCCCGCGTCAGCGGGCGAGTCCGACGGAGTCCGAAAGGACCCTGCAGGGGGGTGGAAGGCACGGAGTGTCGGTCCCTGCCGGGACCGATCGGGCTGGCTGACTTGCTCCAAGCGACGCGGGGCCGCACGCCGAAGCGTGCGGCCCCGGCACTCCCAGCCGGACGCCCGGTCAGGGCGTCGCCGCCCGGAAGAACAGGCTCCCCGATCCCGCGGGCATCTCGACCGGACTGGTCGTGGCACCCGGAACGGGTTGCCAAGCCGACGGATCACCGAGGGTCGCGGCCTGCTGCAGCACGGTCCCCGGACCACCCGACCACGAAACCCGGACGACCGTTCCCTCGCGAACGACCGAAACCACCGGCGCCTCGACCTCGGCGGCGATCGAATAGAGCCCGAGGTTGTCGATACCCCAGTACCAGCTGTCCGTGCCCGCGTGGGCAAACCGGAGGCGCACCGTGGATCGGCCGTCCGCGGCCGGCAGGCGGTAGAGCTCCACCCGCTTGCCACCCACCGGGTCGTCATCCACCCGGGCCTCGATGAACGGCGCCAGATCCTGCGAGACCGGAGCGGCGATGAACGCCCCGTAGGTGCCGCCCTTCTCCTCGAAGTTCTCGTCGTAGTACCGGGCGATGTCCCCGCGCCCGGTGTTGAAGGTCGCTTCGGCATCCACCGCACCCCCATCGCCGGTCACGATGTCCGGTCCGTGCAGGTAGTAGGCCACCGGGAGCCAGGTTTGCCCCTGGTCGACCGAGTACTCGACCGCGGCGATGCTGTCCTGGTTCTGTTCCCAGAGGCTGTGGAACGCGACATGCACGTTCGCCCGTCCGGTCAGGTCGAAGTCGCGGGTCTGGAGGAACATCACCTGACTGGCCCCATTCCGGTAGCCGGAGTTGCCGAAGATCATCCGCCCCGAGGCGAGGGGGCCGTCGAGGACCTGCCCGTTGACCACCACGAGCGGATTGGACCGCAGCACGCGCTGGTAGTCCGTGCCCCAGCCCGGGGGATTCTCGGGGTTGCTGTAGGTGACGAACGAACCGTTGAAACGGTCCACATCCACCACCACCCAGCCCGCAAAGGCGGCCGAGTCGAGGTTGCCGAAGTCCACATTGAAATCCGACAAGGACTGGTCGGTGTACGTGACCCCTTCCCAGCCGACCGGCAGGGCGCCCTCGGCCACGCCATCGAAGTCCTCGAAATACAGCGGCTCGGGCAGGACGATGTTCCGGTAGTCGGCCACGGTGACCATTACCTCATTGGTGAACAGGTTGGCCGGAACGGCATTGTCGGCGAACGTGAGCCGGTAGGCGTGGGTGGACCCGGGCGCGAACAGGACCGTGTTGGTGTGGGCGACCGTGGTCAGGCCCTCGGCCGAAACCACCGAGGCGCCCACGACCTGGCCGTCGACCTCCAACCGGACCGTCGACGTCACCACCGCCGTCGACCCGTTGGTGATCGAGGCCGAGTACGCGATGATCGGGGGCTGCCCGATCGAGCCGCCCGCCGGACGGATCGACAGGACCCGCGGAAGGGTGGCGACCGTTGCGTCCACCACCGTGAAGGTCTCGGTGGCGAGGATCGTGTAGCCGTCGTCCTGGAGCAGGTGGACAGCGTACTCGCCCGGCTCATCCAGACCCGTCGGGAAGGTCACCGTCCCCTCGAACACACCCGCATTGCCGGCTGTGGTGCCGTCCACGTAGGACCACAAGGTCGACGACGGCCCGCCGGGGGTCTGGCCCGCCCGGTAGATGCCGATCCAGTCCTTCGGATTGCCCGGCGTGTTGAAGAAACTCACCGCGATCGCCTGCCCGGTCGGAACAACCCGGTCCGCCACGCGCACCGCCGGCGAAAACGGATCGGTCACCTGGAAGGTCGCCTGGCCCAGGATCGTGTAGCCGTCGTTCTCCAGCAGGTAGGCGACCCAGGTCCCGGCCAGATTGAGCCCGGCCTCGAAGGTGACGCTTCCCTCGGTCAGGCCCGCGCCCGCCGTGGTGGATCCGCCCACATACGCCCAGACCGTCGAGGCCTGGGGACCGGGCACCGCCCCCTCGGGATAGATGCCGATCCAGTCGAGGGGATTCCCGGGGCCGTCCCGGAACGCGATGGTGATCGGTTCCGACGGGAAAAACGCGCTGTGCTGCGGGAGGACGGTCGCCGGCAGATCGGGCGGATCCACCGTTCCCGTCACCTCGAACGTCGCCACGGCGAGGATGTCGAAGCCGTCGTTCAGCAGCAGGTAGGCCACGTAGCTGCCGGGCGATGTCAGCCCGCCCGCGAAGGTCACAGAGCCCTCCGCCTGGCCCA
Organism: uncultured Verrucomicrobiota bacterium; assembly: GCA_964525755.1. Taxonomy (GTDB): domain Bacteria; phylum Verrucomicrobiota; class Verrucomicrobiia; order Limisphaerales; family UBA9464; genus UBA6176. The sequence goes on along the minus strand of CAZGIK010000031.1, from coordinate 18,791 downwards.
CCGCCCCATCCCGCGTCCCATCCACGTACGCCCACAACGTCGAGGCGGGGCCGCCGGGAAGCTCCCCGTCGCGGTAGACGCCGATCCAGTCCTTCGCATTGCCCGGACCGCCGCCGAACGTGACCACGATGTCTTCCGACAGTTCGTAGGTTGCCTTGCCGGTGGCCACCGTCTGGGCCCGCAGCGGCGAGGCAATACAGCTCAGGATGGCGGCAAAGCCGACCAGCCAGCGGATGGCGGCGTGCAGGGGGATCTCCGGGATGGGTTTCATGGGGATTGTCTCAGGGGGATTGCAGGGGATTGGAAATCAGGGGGTCAGGGGACACACACCACGGGGGTCTTGCCGTTGACACCCAGACCGACCCATTCACCGACAATCTGCTCGCCCTCGGGCGAGGACAGCGGGTGCCAGGCGGACTCCGACTCGCGTCGCACCCAGCGGTGCTGCTGGGCGGCGCCCCGTCCCATCTCCGGCGAGGAACCGGCATCCCGGGCCGACTCCATCTGGCGCTTCAAGTCGGGCGAATACTTCTCGAGATAGGCGATGCGACGGGACGCCTTGTCCCCGGGATCGCCGGTGATGGACACCACCACCGCCCGGACACCGTCCTCCTCGGGACCATCCCGCCCGGGGATGGGTGGAATCAGGTCACGGCCGGCCACGAACAGCTGCCGCTGGCTCTCGTCATAGAAATAGGCCTGCTCCACACCACCGCGGCCATCCCGGAGGGAGCGGAACATGAAGAACCCGGCACCGGCGATCGCCAGCAGCGCCAGGCCGGCCTTGGGGACATCGGAACGATTCATGGTCGCTCAATGGGGATCACGCCGGGCGGACCACCAGCACTCGTTGGTGTTGCACGGGATCCTGCCCGGATCGAGCAGCGCCGCGCTGCCGTCGGCCCGGGCATAGTTGGATTTCCGACTGTGCCGCACCGCCCCCTTGTCGCCCTGGGCCAGCCGGTTGAAACCGGGCGTGTTGGCATTCCCCGACTCCTTCCAGATCCACCACCGGTCCTGCGGCCACACGCCGAACACGTCGCTGTGCCCGTCGCCGAAGTACAGCAGGTTCGAGGGCGACTCGATCGACGCCGTCCGGCACAGGTTGTTCTCGTACCCGGCCCCGCGTCCGAAGGGGGGCTGGGCGCCGCCCGCCAGCCAGTGGACGTTCACCGCGCCAATGCCCCCGGGGATGTCCATCTCGCCGGCGACGAAGTTGCCCACCACCCAGCGGCTGGGCGGGCGGTTGGGACGGGGACGTCCGCTGGCGTAGACCTCCTCCTTCTCGGCCGGGCAGTCGAACACCGATGCGGCCCGGCCCACGTAGCTGAAAAGGAACGGCCGCCAGCTCACCTCGAAACCCCGCGCATCGCGGTGCTGGATCGGGGGCAGTCCCTCGCCGTTGTCCATGGCATACATCTCCACCGCCACCCCCAGCTGTTTCATCCCGTTGAGGCAACTGATCGCCAGTGCCTTGCCCTTGGCCTTGCTCAGAGCGGGGAGAAGCATCGAGGCGAGCACCGCGATGATGGCGATCACCACCAGCAGCTCGATCAGGGTGAAGGCCCGCGTTGAGCGGATGGACGCCTTCACCGGCAGGGCGGCTGGAGCATGGAATCGCATGACGGACGGGGCTGTCATCCCGAACTGGCTCCCGACTACACCCCCGGGCCCCGGGGGATCAATCCGGGAACCGCGCCGTCACCCGATCGTCACCATGAGATGCCGCCGCGCCGGGGGCCGGCGACGGCGGAACGGGTGAGCCCGGGTCAGCGCAGCTTCTCCGGGTTCAGCCCCAGGAGATCCTTGGGAACAAACCGCCCGTCGCGCCGGATCAGTTCGCCGTCGAACCACACCTCGCCCCCACCCCACTCGGGCCGCTGGATCAGGACCATGTCCCAGTGGACGGCCGACTTGTTCCCGTTTCCGCAGTCCTCGTAGGCCTGGCCCGGGGTGTAGTGCAGCGAGCCGGCGATCTTCTCGTCGAACAGGATGTCGCACATCGGGTTCTGGATGTACGGGTTGAACCCCAGGCTGAACTCGCCGATGGACCGGGCCCCGGGGTCGGTGTCCAGGATGTCGTTCAGCTTCTTCTCCGTCCCGCCACTGCAGGTCGCGGAAACGATCCGCCCGTCCCGCAGTTCCAGCCGGATGCCCTCGAACTTGGTGCCGGCATAGAGCGTGGGGGTGTTGAAGGTGATCACCCCGTTGGAGGACTTGAGCGTCGGACAGGAGAAGCACTCGCCGTCGGGGATGTTCCGCTGGCCCTCGCACGGCTTGGCCCCGATGCCCTGGATGCTGAAGGTGAGGTCCGTGCCGGGACCCTTGATGTGCACCCGGTCCGCCTTCCGCATGCGCTTGGCGAGGGGCACCATGGCCTTGGCCATGCGGGCGTAGTCCATGGTGCAGACATCGAAGTAGAAATCCTCGAACGCCTCGGTGCTCATGTTGGCCGCCTGGGCCATGCTCGGCGTGGGCCAGCGCAGGACACACCACTTGGTGTCGTTCACCCGACGGTTCAGCACCGGACGCATCACCTTGGCGTAGAGACGCTGCTTCTCGCCCGGGACATCTCCCGACTCGCTCGCGTTGTGCGCGCCCCGGATCGCGATGTACGCCTGCACCTTCTTCATGCGCGCCATCTCGTAGTCCCGGACCAGCCGCGCATGGGTCTCATCGGTGCCGCGCTGGACCTCGCGCATCACCCGGGAGTGGCGGACCTCCACCAGCGGGACACCGCCCACTTCCCGCGCCGCCCGCATCAGGGCCACCGTCATCTCGTCGGGCACGTCGATCATGTCGAGCAGGATCACCTCGTTGCGACGCAGCTCGCAGGAGTACTCGACCAGCAGCTTCGCCAGGCGGGCGTATCGGGAGTCAGCCATAGGTAGTGTGTGCGCCCAAGGAAGCACAACCATCCAGCCGACGCACCACCGGAGTGCAATGTTCCCTTGGGGGTGCGCCGTCCGACGGACGCCGCCATCGCCGTCGGCCGGACGGGATCCGTGGCCCCGCCCCGTGGCGATCGTCCGCCGTTCCGGCTTGGCGGCCGGGGGCGGCCGGACGCACGATGACGGCCTCCGGACCGATCCGACGCCCCATGACCGCCCTCGTCACCCATCACCCGTGGCTCTCGCTCCTCGCGGCGCTGCTGCTCGGCATGACGGTCGAGTGGGTCCTCGAGTTCCTCTTCGTCCGCCGCCGGATGTTCGACCTTGAGCGCCAGCTCAACGAACGGGAACGGGACTACACCGAGCTGCGCCACTCCCACGGGCGCACCCTGAACGACCTCAAGAACAAGCTCACCGAACTGGACGCCGTCCAGAAGGCCCGGGTGCTGGCCGAGACGTCGGCCGCCGCGCGCGACCGGGAGATGGCGACCCTGCGGACCGACGCCGAGGGCCACGCCCGGCGGCTGGCCGACGCCGAGGCCGCCCGGGCCGGGGCGGAAGCCCGGCTCGACGAGGCCCGGGCCGCCCTCGCCGAGGCGGTGGGCACGCAGGAATCGGCCAAGGCCGAGGCCGAGACGACCCGTCGACGGGTGGGGGACCTGGAGCTGCAACTGGCCGAGATGACCGCCCGCCTGGCCACCGAATCCGGTGCGGTCCTCGAGTTGCGCGCCGGATGCGACACCCGGGGTTCGGAGGCGGAGGCGGCCGGGGCCGAGGTGGCCCGGTTGACCGCCGAACTGGCGGCCCGCGACAGCGCCCTCGCGGCGGTGGAACAGGCCCTGCGCAGCCGCGACACCTCCGTGGCCGCCCTCCAGGCACGGGTCAACGAGACCGAGGGGGAACGCGCCTCGGTGGCCGCCGCCCTCGCCGGAGCCGACGACGAGGTGGCCCGCCTCCGCGAGACGGTGGTCTCCCTCCAGGCCCGGCTGGCCGCCGCCGGCCCGCTCGAATCCGAGAAGGCCGCCCTTGCCACCCAGATCAGCCGCCTGCAGGCCAACATCACCGCCTCCACCCGCGCCCGAGGCGAGGCCGAGGAACGGATTCGATCGCTCGAGGCGGAGGTGGAACGGCTCTCCCAGGCCCCCGATCCGCCGGACGACCCCGCAACCGATCCGGCACCCGACAGCACCCGCATCGCCGAACTGGAGGCGGAACTGGCCGCGGTGTCCGCCTCGCACGCACGCCTCGAGGCCGAGCTCGATTCGCTCCGACGCCAGCCCGCTCCGACCCCGCCCGCCACGGGACCCGGCGGCGCCCTCGATGCCCTCCTGTCGGACCTCGACGCGGTCACCCGCGAACGCAACGAACTCGCCGCCGAGCTGGCCTCGATCCGGGCCGGCGAAACGGGCGGGAAACCGCCCAGGGACTGACCCATGTGGACCGACGGACGACCCCGGTTCTGGGTGGGCTGGTGGGATACCCCCCATCTGGCCCTCCCCGTCGTCACCCTCAGCCTGCTGATCTGGCTGGCGGTGCAGCCCCGTCCGAAACTCCTGCCCCGCCCGGCCACCCCCGCCACGGCGACCGACGCCACCCCGGCCCAGCCCACCGGAACCACCACCCGCCCCACGGAGCTGGCCCCGCCGATCGTGGATGAACCCGTGACCGGCTCGCGGTTCCGGATCCCCCCGGCCGGCCGGCTCATGGCCGAGGTCCGCGGACGCTCGATGGAGCCCGGACTGCGCGCCGCCCTGTTCTACACCGCTGCCGGCGGCCGCGAGACCTTCCTCGCCGAGACCACCACCGACGCCACCGGACGGTTCCGCTTCGGACTCGGGACCTTCCCCCAGGGCGCCTACACCCTGCGGGTCGCCACCTACGCGCCGGACGGTCGTAGGTCGGTCTCCGCCCCGTTCCAGATCTCCGTGACCGCCCGCTGAGCGCCGCCATGACCCGCACCGCCGTCCTCAACGTCGTCGGCCTCACCCGCGGCCTGATCGGACCCCATACCCCGCGGCTGAAAGCCCTTCGCGACCGCGGGCACTTGGCCGTCGTGGATCCCGCCTTCCCGGCCGTCACCTGCACCGCCCAGTCGAATTACCTCACCGGAAGGACGCCATCCGAGCATGGCATCGTCGCCAACGGCTGGTACGACCGCAGCCTCGCCGAGGTGCACTTCTGGAAACAGTCGAACCACCTGGTCGGCAGCCCCAAGGTGTGGGACCTGCTGCGCGCCGAATTGCCCGGGTTTACCTGCGCCCAGCTCTTCTGGTGGTACAACATGTACGCCTCGGTCGACTGGTCGGTCACCCCGCGCCCGATGTACCCGGCGGACGGACGGAAGTTCTTCGACATCTACGCGTGGCCCTACGGCCTGCGAACCGGTCTCAAGGCCGCCCTCGGCGAGTTCCCCTTCCCCACCTTCTGGGGGCCCGCCGCGGGGATGCAGAGCCCGCAGGGAGCGCCGGATGCCGCCACCCGATGGATCGCCGACTCGGCCCGCTGGGTGGAGGAGCATCACCAGCCGACCCTCAACCTGGTCTACCTGCCCCACCTCGACTACAACCTCCAGCGCCTCGGCCCCGGCCACCCGGGAATTGCCGACGACCTCCGCCGCATCGACGACATCGTCGGCCGGCTGCTGGATTTCTTCGGCTCCCGCGGCGTCGCCGTCCTCGTCCTGAGCGAGTACGGCATCACGCCGGTCGACACCCCGGTCCATCTGAACCGCGAGCTGCGCCGCCACGGATGGCTCACGCTGAAGGAGGAACTGGGACGGGAACTGATCGACTTCGGCAATTCCCGGGCCTTCGCCGTGGCCGACCACCAGGTGGCCCACATCTACGTGAACGACCGGTCGATTCTGAACGAGGTGCAGGATGTCGTCTCCGACCTGCCCGGGGTGGCCGACGTCTGGGATTTCGCGGTGAAGGCCGAGCGGGGCATGGCCCATGGCCGGGCGGGAAACCTTGTGGCGGTGGCCCGGGAAAACGCCTGGTTCACCTACTACTACTGGCTCGATGACCACCGGGCACCCGACTTCGCCCGATGCGTCGACATCCACCGCAAGCCCGGTTACGACCCGGTGGAGCTGTTCCTCGACCCGAAACTCCCCGCCGTGAAGGCCCGGATCGCCTGGCGCCTGCTGCAGAAGAAGCTGGGGTTCCGGATGCTCATGGATGTCATCCCGCTCGACGCCTCGCTGGTGAAGGGTTCCCACGGGTGCCGCCCGGCCAGTCCCGACGACTGGCCGCTGGTGCTGTCCCAGCGTCCGCTCCCCGCCGGCACCCTGGCATCGACGGATGTCCACGACGTGATCCGCGACGCCGTGCTGGCCGGCTGACCGGGGCCCGTCAGTCCACGCCGCCACGGCGTCGGTAGGCCACCACCCGGAGCTTCGCCGGGCCCGAGTAACGCGCCACCATGTCGCGAAACTCCATCAGCAGCCACGGCTGGCTGAAGTACGCCCCGTTCTTGGTGTAGACGATCCGGTCGGCGATGTAGACCGCCGTGTGGAGCAGGCGCTGGTCCGCGTCGTACAGGCAGATGATGTCGCCGAAGGTCGGCGCGTCCTGGATGGGATAGAAATCCTGCGCCAGCGCGGCGAGGCTCGTCGAGGGATCGCAGTACCGGTCATCGGGAACCTCTGCGAAGAAGTTCAACGCACTCCAGGTGCAGTCCCGCTGGCGGTCGAGGGGGTCTTCCGACGGGAACGGGAACGTGTTCAGGGTCCGGCGGGCGAACGGGGGCAGCAGGTGGAAGACATCGACCGCCATCTCCCCGGGAACCCGTCGCAACCCCTCGAGGAGCGGCCGCACATCCTTGGCACGCCCGCCCCGACCCCAGTAGCGGACGAGCGGCCCGAGATCGGTCTCCGGACCCAGCCGGACCTCCATCCGGACCGCCGCCTCGCGGGAAAGGGTCTTGAACAGGCGCCGACGTTCCTCGTTGGACGGCAGCTGGCCCATCACCTCGAAGTAGTCGGCAAAGCAGAGGGCATCACCCACCGGGTAGAGCAGCGGCCGGACCAGGGCCTCCGTGCCGGGGGCGAGTCCGCTGCGGGCGAACCACTCGTCCACCGCATCCGCCCGGAACTTGAAGGCGTGGAACTGGGCGGAGTTCTCGGGAAACCGGGCCAGTTCCCGGTAGATCACGCTGCGGGCCACCGGGGTGAGGGACTGCACCAGTTCGGGAGTCGGGGACAGGACGATCCCGCCGGGAACCTGCTGCCATGAACTCTCGTCCCGGAGCGCCTCCCCCACCGCCCCCTCGAGCGGCAACTCGTTCATCAGTGCCCGGAGTTCGGCCGGGGCAAACCCGATGAACTGCCAGTTGGCCGCCGGCGGCTCCCCCTCGGGCAGGGAGATGAACTCGTCCGGACGCTCGACCGTGAACCGGGTGATCCGCAGGTCACCCCACGGGCCCGGACGCGGCCCGGCGTCGGCCTGGCCCCCGAGGGCCTCGGCCAGCGACGCCGGCGGTTCGGATTCCGGCCGCGGCGCCGGCCGATGCCGCCACACCCGCCATCCGGCGAAACCCGTCACCACCAACAACGCCACCACCAGCAGACCCAGCAGCCGACCCGACCCGCGCGACGGCGGCCGGGGAGACGGCGGGATGGGCGAATCGGGCACGGCGGAGGTGTTCACGCGGGCCGAGCCTAGTCGGACCGTCCCTCCCGGCAAGCACCCCGGGGGACAGGCTCCATCCCCCCTCCGACCACGGTGGCAGACTCGTTGTGCACCGGACCGCGGATCATGGTGACAGGCTCGATTCGCCGCACGACCGGGGTGACAAACTCGACCGCCCCATCCCGGCAGCAAAAAGCCGCCGGCACCCGGGCGGCGGCTTCGCTGTGAACAGATTCCGGACGGGACCTTACCGGATCTTGATGGTGGTCGAGCCCTGATACACTTCGGGGCCGAAGATTGTGAACTTGGTCACGGTCAGGGTAAACATTTCGACGGTCCGGCGAGTCTCGTCCGCCAGCAACTCGCTGACATCGAAGGTAAAGACCATATCGGCGAACCCGTCGCGGTTCTCATCCGAAGCGAAAAGAGGAAGCGGCAACGCCGTCGTCATCGTTCCTTCGCCGTCCTCCAAAACCACGTCCTCCGGCGCGATCAGGAAGACGTCTTCCCAGAACCCCCCAGTCCAAGGGAAAAAACCTTCGCCGGGATTGGCGAAGACGATGACATCCGCTTCCACCGTGCGACGGAGACTCAACGCCTTGGCGTCGAATTCGATGTCCATTGGAATGACCTGCGCCGACAGGGAACCGGCGGCGCCGAGGGCGAGTGCTGTCAGGAGTAGTTGCTGAACCTTCATGGCGCAGTCTTCCTACCATTGCTTAGGTAATGTCCGTAATCCCCAAATACCACGATTTGCACACTACGCGACCTAGCTTAGCAATGTTGCGTACCATTTTCTGATGCCGTTCATCCGGCGTTTTGGCGGCGTTCCTCGAGTTCCTCCCATCGGGCGAACAGACGGTGGATCTCGGCCCGGAGCCGATCGATCCCGGCAACGATCTCCGGGGTCTGGGCACCGCCGGTGCGATGGAACTCCGGATCGGCCAGGCGGGCCTCGAGGGTTGCCACCTCGGCCTCGGCCGCGGCGATGGCGGGTTCGATGGACTCCAGTTCGCGCTGTTCCTTGAAGCTGAGGCGGCGACGGGGAGCGGAGGGCGCCACAGGGGCCGGGGGGGCCGATGACGCGGCGGACCGCGCCTCGTCCATCGCGGCCGCGGCAACCCGGGCACGTTCCCGCTTCTCCAGATGGTAATCGTAGTTCCCCACGCTGTGGGTCACCCGACCCCCGCCCTCGAAGGCCACGATCTCGGTGGCAATCCGGTTGAGGAAATACCGGTCGTGACTCACCGCCACCACACACCCGGGAAACGCCGCCAGCGCCTCCTCCAACACCCGGAGCGTCGGCAGGTCGAGATCGTTGGTCGGCTCGTCCAGGACCAGGAAATTGCCGCCCCGCTTCAGGACCTTGGCCAGCACCAGACGGCTCCGCTCCCCACCGCTCAACCGGTCGACCCGGGTGGTGATCCGGTCGTCGGGAAAGAGGAATCGCTTGAGGTAACCCCGCAGCGACAGGCGCGATTCGCCCCACTGCACCCACTCGGATCCATCGGCCACCTCTTCCAGCAAGGTCTTCGAGTCATCCACCTGCAGGCGGCTCTGGTCCATGTAGTTGAACCGGGTCAGGGCTCCGATCCGCACCTCACCCTCGGTCGGCGCCTGCTCCCCGAGCAGCATCCGGACCAGCGTGGTCTTGCCCAGCCCGTTGCGCCCGGTGATTCCCACCCGGGTGCCCGGCGCAAAGGTCAGGTCGAGTCCCCGGAACAACCACCGCCCGCCCACCTGCGCCCCCAGTCCCACGGCCTCCACCACCCGATTGCCCAGCTGGGGCGGCGGCGGGATGACCAGCTCCAGGTCGGATTCCACCGCCGGCGGCCCCTCGTCGACCACCGCGGCCAGGCGATCCTTCCGGGCCTGGGACTTGGAGGTCTGCGCCTTGGGCCGACGTCGCGCCCACTCGAGCTCCCTCCGGAGGAACATCTGCCGCTTGTGCTCCTGCAGCTCCTCGGTCGCCAGCCGCTCCGCACGCTGGATCAGGTAGTCGGTGTAGTTGCCGTCGTAGCGCTCCAACACCCCGTTCCGCAACTCGACGATCCCGGTCGCCAGCTCGTCGAGAAAGTACCGGTCGTGCGTCACCACCAGCAGGGCACCGGGAAAGGTCCCAAGGAACCCCGTCACCCAGCCCACGCTCTCGGCATCGAGGTGGTTGGTGGGTTCGTCGAGGATCAGCACGTCGGGCCGGGCCACGAGGGCGCGGGCGAGGGCCACCCGACGTTGTTCGCCTCCCGAGAGGCCGCCCACGGGGCGGTCCGGTGGCGGGCAGTCCAATTGGTTGGCCACCGTCTGGACCCGGCTCTCCAGGTTCCATCCATCGCCAGCGGCGATGGCGGCCTCCAGCACGTCGTGGCGTGGGGTGTGCCCGGGCAGGTTCTCGTACTCGTGCAGCATCGCAATCAGGTCGGCGGCACCGGATCGGATGGCCTCACCGACCGGCATCGCCGGGTCGAGCTGGAACGCCTGGGGCAGATAGCCCACCCGCAGTACCCGTCGACGCACCACCTCGCCGCCATCCGGCGCCAGTTCCCCGGCGAGGATCCGCAGGAGGGTCGTCTTCCCCGCCCCGTTCCGCCCCACCAACCCCACGCGATCCCCGGCCCCGAGGGCCAGTGTGGCGCGGTCCAGCAGGACCCGGTCGTTGTGGCGGAGGTCGAGGTCTCGGGCGGAAAGCAGCGGTGTCATGGGCCTTTCGTTCCATTCCCGACCCGGTCGGGCCGGAAGCTGGCGACTTGCGCCGGAAGGAACGTCGCCCGACAATGGCCGCGCGGACCCGGATGTCACGTCCGGGAACCCCGTTGGCATGACTCGATGAAGATCCTCCCCCCGACTCCCCGGCGGTCCGCGGCCCATGCGCCCCGGAACGGTTTCACCCTCATCGAACTGCTGGTGGTGATCGCGATCATCGCGATCCTTGCCGGGATGCTCCTGCCCGCCCTGAGCAAGGCCAAGACCAAGGCCCAGGGCATCTCCTGCATGAACAATTCCCGGCAGCTGATGCTGGCCTGGCGGATGTACATCGAGGACAACGACGACCGTCTCCCCTTCGCCTACGTCCAGGACGGCGCCCCCAATTCCCCCTTCGCCTGGGTCCAGGGCGTCCTCGACTTCAACAACGGCAACCGGGCCAATTGGGACATCACCGCCCACATCATGCAGAGTCCGCTCTGGAAGTACTCACAGTCGGCCCAGGTCTGGCGTTGCCCGGCCGATACCGCCCGGGTCCGGCCCACCACGGGCCCCCAGCAGGGCAAGGTGGTCCCGCGGGTCCGCAGCTTCGCCATGAACGCCTGGGTGGGCGGCAACGAGGGCCGTCACACCTGGTTCGGCGGTCCCGAGTGGCGGATGTACCTCAAGATGGGCGACATGATCGACCCCGGTCCGGCCAACACCTGGGTGCTGCTCGATGAGCGGGAGGACAGCATCAACGACGCCTTCTGGGTCACCTGGATGCCGGGTTATCCCAACCCGGCCTCGACCCGCATGGTCGACTACCCCGCCTCCTACCACAACAAGGCGGCCGGTTTCGCCTTCGCCGACGGCCACTCGGAGATCCACAAGTGGACCGATCCCCGCACCACCCCGGTCCTCCGCCCCGGCCAGCAGCTCGCCCTCAACCAGCCGCAGCCGAACAACCGGGACGTGCTCTGGGTCCAGGATCGCACCACCCGGCTGACCACCGGGCGCTGATCAGAAGGGCCGGAACTCATCCCCGGGGCGCGGCCACGGCAGGTCCAGCTCGGGGCCGGACCGTTTCCGCTTGGACACCCCATCGTCGTCCCGGCCGTCCAGGCCGACACTCCACAGCCGGAACGTCCCGTCCTCCATCCGCTCGTAGCGCAACCGTTGACCGGACATCGGATCCAGTGCCGGGCCGGTTAGGAGCCCGAGATCGAGGTCTGACAGGCTTTCCGGGTAGTTCCCGCGGGCGATCCGGTGACGCTCGAGGGCGCACCCCACGTCCATCAACCGGGTCAGGATCTCCATCCGCACCGCCTTTTCCACCGCCTTGGCGGTGGCCGGGATGAGCAACCTCGTAAAGATCCGATAGGGGGAGAACCCCGCAGCGTCGGCCTCGGACGCCGCCTGCAGCTCCCGCACCCGCCGCAGCAGACCGGGCAGGTCGGCCGACGCATCCGGAGCGCGCAGCACCTCCAGCACCCCGGTGTGATAGCGGTTCAGGTGGATCTGGTTCTGTCGGATGAATCCCCGGGGAATCCTGCGCCCAAGCGTCAGGAACTCCTCCATGCTGTTGTCGTCATAGGCGGCCAGTGCCTCGACCAACTCACGGCGCCCGATCATGGCCGCCATGGTCAGGTTCCCACCAGCCCGCTCGCCCTCGAAGGCCAATCGCATGGCGCCGAGGTAGTCCCGGCTGCGAAGCCATTCCTGGAACCGGGCCAACTGTCCGTCCGTCCAGGCATGCGACTGGATGCCCGGATGGACACTGCCCATGACGGCGGAAGCCTGGGCGAAGTGCACCAGTTGGGAGATGAGGAGCGGCTCGTCCCGGAGCGCACCGGCGAGTCGCATCGCGCAGCCCAGCTCCCCCCACGCCGCATCCACCTGACCCGCCGCCAGCCGGGCCTTGACCCGGGCGCGCAGATGGGCCTGCACCCCCTTCATCTGGGACAGGTGCGGCAGCAGGGCCATGAATCCCTTCTCGTAGTGCACCCCGAACCGGCTGAACGGCCGGTCCAATGCCGCACACACCTCCCGCACCTCCGCATCGGCCACCCGAAGGGCGGTCAACACCACCTCGGCATCCGACGCCTCGGGGACCGCCACCGGATACCTGGGCAGGTGCTGAAGTCCCCCGGGGGCGTTCGTGGCCAGTTCGCGAAACTTCGCGGCCAGTCCCGCGATCTCGTCGCCGGCCGACTCCTCCCCGGTCAGCCGGGGAAGATGGAAAACCCGGAAGGCCGCCTCGGCGTTGGTGTCGACAGCCGACTCCGGTCGGTAATCGAGCAGCCGGGCGAACAGCGGCAGGCTTCCGAAGTTCTGGTCGGCCGGCGGCATCGTCGGAACGATCTCGGCAAAGGTGAGCCGCTCGCCGGCGGCCTTCAGCTCGGCCTCGTACTTCCGCCAGGCCCGTTCGCCGCGCCAGTTCTCCACGGAGACCACCAGAGCAACCAGGGTCACCAGGCCGAGGGCGAGGAACAGGAGGAACTTCAGGAGTCGGAACCACCAGGGGCGACGCGGTTTCTCGGGGGAGGTCATGGGAATCGGGTGGGGGATCTCAGTGAGGGAAAGCGGATGGGCGGAGTTTTCGACGTCGGCCCAGGTTGCGGAAGGAGTTGACCTGCCGGGCGCTTTGCGGACCGGGAATCCGGGGATCCGGGGAGGACCGCGGCTCCGGCTCCGGAGCCTCGACCAGCGTCGCCAGCACATCCCGCCGCAGTGCGAGATGGGTTCGCAGTTCGGCCATCGTGAACCGCGGCGTCGACCCGTCGGAACGCACCCCACGCCGCCCCGCATCCCAGTTGAGCAGAAGCACCAACGCCCACGCGGCCATCGCCGCCCGCCACATCCACGCCCCGGGCAAAAGCTCCCGCCACCACGGAGTGCCTGCCACCGACCGATCGGGAGCCCCGGCAGGAACGGCCGCGGACAGCACCGCCACCCGCCAGGCTTCCGGCACCCCCCGGAACGGCACCGCACGGATCCGTGCCTCCAGCGGGCTCATCCCGGGGTCGGTCTCCCCGGAATCAGGGTCCGGAGTCTGGGTGTTCATCGGCATGCGTCCCTTCTCCCGCAGGGCTCTCATCCGCCGCCGGTCCCCGGAGCGGACGAGGTCCCGTCGCGGATCTCGTCATACAGGGGACGCAACCGCCCGCGGAGTTTGTCTAACCCATAGCGGTAACGGCTGGCGGCGGTGTGGAGGGGGATTTCCAACAGCCCGGCGATCCGCTCGAAGGTGAGTCCTTCCCAAAGCTTGAGGTGGACCACGGCCCGCTGGTCGGACGGCAGCCCGGCCAGGGCGGCGGCGAGCTGCCGACGGAACTCGGCCTCGTCGGGGTCGGCCGTCGGGGCGAACAGCTCGATCCCGGAGAGCGCCGCGGCGGTCTCCTCGGCACGCCGCCGCACCGCCTGTCGTCGCAACGCATCCACCGCCCGGGAATGGGCGAGGCGCAGGACGAACCCCCGCTCATCCCGCACCCCCGCCACGTCGTTCCTGCCCATCAACTGCTGGAACACCGCCTGGAAGGCATCCCGGGCATCGGCCTCGTCGCGCAGCAGGTTGAGCAGATAGGCCAGCACCGACGCCGCATGGGCGTCGTACAGGCGTTCCAGCTCGGGGGGCGACATGGTACCGGCCAAGGACGCCGCCCGGCCGCGGATTTGTCTACCGCCCAGCCCCGCATCCGCCCCCTGCCCCTTCCTTGCACCGCGCCGACAAACGAAGACAGGAACCTCCGCTTGCCCTGGTGACCGGCCAACGCTTCCTTTGGGCTGTCGCCCATCATGCCCACCCGTCCCGACATCCCGTCCGCCACCCTCCTGGCCGTCACCCTCGCGCTCCACGGTGCCGCGGCCCCGGCCCCCGCCTTCAACCGCGACATCCGACCCATCCTCTCCGAGAACTGCCTCGCGTGCCACGGACCCGATCCCGGCACGCGCAAGGCGGGCCTGCGTCTCGACACCCGGGAGGGGCTCTTCGGGGAGAGCAAGAAGGAGGGGCCGGTGGTTGTTCCCGGCCAACCGGAGGACAGCGCGCTCTGGAAACGCATCGTGACCGGCGATCCCGACGACCGGATGCCGCCGCCGGAATCCCACAAGGAACTGTCGGCCGACCAGCGCGACCAGCTCCGGGAATGGATCCTGGCCGGGGCACCCTGGCAGCCGCACTGGGCGTTCATCGCGCCGGAACGTCCGCCGGTGCCCGCCACGAACCGTCCGGAATGGGTCCGGAACCCGGTGGATGCCTTCATCCTCGCCCGGCTCGAGGACGCCGGCCTGGACCCCGCCCCGGAAGCCGACCGGCGCACCCTGGCGCGGCGCGCGGCACTCGACCTCACCGGCCTCCCGCCGTCGCCATCGGACGTCGAGTCGTTCGTCGCCGACGCGGCGCCGCTGGCCTACGAACGGTATGTCGACCGGCTGCTCGACAGCCCCGCCTGGGGCGAGCACCGGGCACGCTACTGGCTGGATGCCGCGCGCTATGCCGATACCCACGGCTACCATTTCGACAACTACCGCGAGATGTGGCCCTACCGCGACTGGGTGATCCGGGCCTACAACGCCAACATGCCCTTCGACCGGTTCACGCTCGAGCAGCTGGCCGGGGACCTCCTGCCCGAACCCACGCTGGACCAGCTGGTCGCCACCGGCTTCCAGCGCTGCAACATGACCACCAACGAGGGCGGCACGATCGAGGAGGAGAACCTCGCCCTCTATGCCAACGACCGGGTGACCACCACCGGATGGGTCTGGCTCGGGCTCACCGCCAACTGCGCCGCCTGCCACGACCACAAGTTCGATCCGGTCAGCCAGCGCGACTTCTACTCGCTCGCCGCCTACTTCCGGAACACCGCCCAACCCGGCTACGACGGCAATGTGCGGGATTCAAGCCCCAGCATCGCCGTGCCCCAGACCGGGGAGGACCTGCGCCGATGGGCCGCCCTGCCCGGTGAGATCGTCGACGCCGAGGCGCGGCGGGATGCCCGACGGGATGCCGCCCGGCCCGGGTTCGAGGCCTGGTTGTCGGGCGCCACCGCCGGCGAGTATGCCGCCCGCGTCGACCTTCCCGGACTCGACGTCCACCTGCCCCTCACCGAGGGCGGCGGCAACGAGGTCGGGGGCCGGGCCGGCGACCGGTCCCGGTTTGCCGCCCCGGGGGACCTGAAGTGGGACGCGGACGGACCCCTCGGCCCGGCCCCGGTGCTCACGCCCGCCACCACGTTCGACCTCGGGAACGTCGGCGATTTCGAGCGCGACCAGCCGTTCAGCTACGGCGCCTGGGTCCGGGTGCCGGCCGGAGGACGCTACGAGACGGTGCTGGCACGGATGGACCAGGAGCAGGACTTCCGCGGATGGGACCTCTTCACCCACGACCGCAACTACGCCGTCCACATCATCCATCAGTGGCCCGGGAACGCCCTCAAGGTGGTGACCACGGACAACCCCCTGAGCCCCGGCCGATGGCAGCACGTGTTCGTCACCTACGATGGTTCCGGGAAGGCATCCGGGGTCCGGATCCACATCGACGGCGAGCCGGCCGCGGTCCGCACGGAAGTCGACACGCTGACCGACACCATTCGCACCCCCACCTCCCTCCGGGTCGGGCAACGCAGCCGCGACCAGGTGTTGAACGACGGCCGCGTGCAGGATGTGCGGGTGTACGGGCGTCAACTGGACGCCGATGAAGTCCGGCACCTGGCCCTCGACGGTCCGGTGGCCGCGCTGCTGGGACGGCCGGCCGACACCCGGACCGGGAGCCAGCAGGAGACCCTGTTCCGGTACTATCTCCGCACGGGCGACCCCGGGTACCCGGTGGCGGAACGCGAGTTGGCGGACCTGAAGGCGGAGCGCGAGGCGATCCGGGCCCGCAGTCCGGTCACCCACGTGCAGAAGGAACGCACCGACCGCGAACCGGTGGCCCACGTCCTGTTCCGTGGTCAGTACGACCAGAAACGCGAGGAGGTCCGGCCGGCGGTGATCGCCGCCCTCAACCCGCTCCCGGCCGATGCCCCGGCCAATCGCCTCGGACTCGCCCAATGGCTCCTCGCCCCGGACCACCCGCTGACCGCCCGTGTCACCGTGAACCGGTTCTGGCAGGAGGTCTTCGGGACCGGCCTGGTCCGGACCACGGAGGACTTCGGCGTGATGGGCGAGCCTCCCTCCCACCCCGAACTCCTCGACTGGCTGGCGGTCGAGTTCCGGGAGTCGGGCTGGGACGTGAAGGCGTTCTACCGACTCCTGGTGACCTCGGCCACCTACCGCCAGTCCGCATCCACCCCGCCCTGGAAGCTGGATCGGGATCCGGGCAACCGCCTGCTCAGCCGCGGGCCGCGGTTCCGGATGGACGCCGAGATGATCCGCGATTACGCCCTCGCCGCCGCCGGCCTGCTCGACCAGCGCGTCGGCGGTCCCAGCGTCCGGCCGTATCAGCCACCCGGGGTCTGGGAGGCCGTGGCCATGCCGGAGAGCAACACCAAGCGCTACGAACCCGACTCGGGCGCCGCACTCTACCGCCGCAGTCTCTACACCTTCTGGAAACGGGCCGCGCCGCCGGCTTCCATGGACGTCTTCAACGCCCCCAGCCGGGAAACCTGTACCGTCCGACGGGAACGCACCAACACCCCGCTCCAGGCGCTGGCAACCCTGAACGATCCGCAACTCCTGGAGGCGGCCCGGTTCCTCGCCGCCGACGCCCTGCGACATGCCGCCTCGCCCGATGGGGCCGCCGACCGCATCGCCGCCCGGGTGCTCCTGCGTCCGCTCCGCAACGCCGAACGCCCGCCGGTCACGTCCACCCTGCACGCCGCCCTGGAGGGGTTCGGCGGTGACCCCAACGGCGCCCGGCGGTTCCTGCAGGTCGGCGCGAGCCCGATGCCCGCGGACCTCGACCCTGTCCCACTCGCCGCTCTCACCCTGGTTGCAAACCAGCTCCTCAACCTCGACGAGGTCCTCAACAAGTGACCCCATGAACCCGCCGTCCGAGCTCCAATCCCTCGAATCCCGCCGACATTTCCTGGCCCGCGGCCGAAATGTCCTCGGGCACGCGGCCCTCGCCGCCCTCCTCGGCCGGAGCTTCCGCACGCTTGGCGCGTCGGAGGAACTGCCCGTCGCCCCGCACTTCGCCCCGAAAGCCAGGCATGTGATCTACCTGCACATGGTCGGCGGTCCGTCCCAGATGGACCTGTGGGACTACAAGCCCGGCATGCAGGACTGGTACGACAAGGACCTGCCCGACTCCATCCGGATGGGACAACGGCTCACCACCATGACCTCGGGCCAGCAACGGTTTCCCGTCGCCCCATCGAAGTACCGGTTCGACCAGGTCGGATCGAACGGCCTGTGGATGAACACCGAGCTGCTTCCGTGGACCGCCCGGTGTGTCGACGACCTGTGCGTGATCCGTTCGATGCATACCGAGGCGATCAACCACGAACCGGCGATCAGCCACATGCAGACGGGCAACCAGGTGACCGGGCGACCGTGCCTCGGGTCATGGGCCAGCTACGGACTGGGTTCACTCAACGAGAATCTCCCCACCTTCGTCGTGCTGGTGGCGGAACCCACCAACAAGGAGCAGATCCAGGCAATCTCGGCCCGGTTGTGGTCGAGCGGGTACCTTCCCGGCGAGCACGCCGGCGTGTCCTTCCGAAGCGCAGGCGACCCCATTCTTTTCATCAAGGATCCGGACGGACTTCCGCCCGCGCTCCGCCGCACCCAACTCGACGGACTCCGCCGCCTCAACGAACTGGTCCACGCCGAGGTGGGCGATCCGGAGACCCTTACCCGGATCCAGCAATACGAGATGGCATTCCGCATGCAGGCCAGCGTGCCGGAGCTGACCGCCCTGTCGGCGGAGCCGGAATCCACCTACGCGCTGTATGGCGACTCGGCCCGCAAGCCGGGGAGCTTTGCCTACACCGCCCTCCTGGCCCGTCGCCTGGTGGAACGCGGCACCCGGTTCGTCCAAGTCTACCACAACAACTGGGACCACCACGGGAACCTCGCCGGCCGCATGCCATCCCAGTGCCGCGATATCGACCAGGCCTGCTACGGGCTCATCCAGGACCTGAAGCAGCGTGGCCTGTTTGACGAGACGCTGATCATCTGGGGCGGCGAGTTTGGACGGACGATCTACAGCCAAGGGGGGCTTTCCCGGGAGAACTACGGCCGGGACCACCATCCCCGGTGCTTCACGATGTGGATGGCCGGCGGCGGAGTGAAGGGAGGCACCGTCTATGGTCAAACCGATGAGTTCTCCTACAACATCGTGGAGAACCCGGTCCATGTTCGGGACTTCCACGCCACAATCCTCCACCTCCTGGGCATGAACCACGAGCGGTTCACCTACAAGTATCAGGGACTCGACCAACGCCTGACCGGGGTCGAACCGGCGGGGGTCATCCGGGACCTGCTGGCCTGATCCCAGCAGACCCTTCGGCCCTGATGGTCAGCCGTGTCCGGACAGGCTCGGGGTCGTTCGTCGCAGGCCCGTCACCACCCCCCTACCCCAGGGCCCTGACTCTGAGGTCCCTGAGGCAGGAGAGGTCCTTGAGGGCTGGGGCGTGGCGGATGGGAC